>NZ_CP047960.1:1200000-1800000 GCF_014280195.1 Synechococcus sp. A15-24 | reverse complement strand
TTCAAAATCTACTCAATTCAAGGAGTTAAAACCTTTTCTTTATCCAGTCACTGCTTTTACTCCTTCGTAATAGCCTCCAGCACGAAAATCAAAACGCTCAACTTTGTCCTCTTTGGTACATGTTGTTTGTGAATAATGCAGCAGTGTGCTGAATCCCTCGGGTACCATTTTTGGGCATAACCTTCCCACATCGTTGGCGAATGGGCAGAAATACACACCTGCCCACCGATTCAGGAAACGCCCTTTTATTTCATCCGAAAAGATAAACCCATGTTGATCGGCAAGCTTGAGGATTTCCTCGGGATCAGCTTCTTGAAAAAGAGCTCTGAACGGTAAATCTTCTTCCAGGACCTGAAGAAAGCGTATGAATTCAGCGCGCGACATAAAAGATCACCTACATGTTCAAATTTTATCAGCATCTATCCGCTTTTTACCAGGATCACTGAAAATGCTCCGCTAACTTTACAAGAGAGAACTTGGGGTATTTGAGGCATCCTTGAAATTCTTCAGTGCCCTTCTGTGCATTGTTTTGACCCTAACTTCTCACAAATTTCTGCTTAGTATGTTGATGGCGACATCAAATACTGCTTGAACTGACTCGTCATCTTCTGTTGACTTTGCCTTCTCTATGCTTTCTACAGAGTTAAATGCTTCAAGCTTCATCAGTGCCATCGCCGTGTTTTTTCGTACCTGAGTGTCTTTGTCGATCAGTTTCCTTGTCAGCATATGTTCAACATCTTCGGCATCACATGATTTTCCGATAAGTGTTACAGCTTCTGCTCTAACGTCTGGTGAGCAGTCATCTAAAGCTCTGAACACTCTATTTTTTGCACGATGATCGTCACTCTTTTGTATTTGATCTCCTAGGGCTGAAATTGCAGCCACGCGAACTTCAGTCACGTCTGACTCTGCAGCCTCGAGTAATGCCTCAGGTGCTTTGGCGCCGATGAAACTAAGCGCAAGATTAATCAAGCCCACCTGAAATGGTGTGCAGTCTGGATTTTTCAGGATCCCAAGTAATGAGTCCATGGCGTCGGGTCCAATCGTTGCCATTGCTCCAGCAGATGACCCGAGAACAACTGGATCACTGTCTTCTAAAAAAGCTTCGAGGAGATAAGGCAGAGCCTCCTTACTTCCAATCAAATTGAGTGTTTTGGCTGATGCTCTTCTGACGACTACATTTTGGTGTTGGCGAAGAGCTTCACAAAGAATGGGTAGAGCCTCGTCTCCTACTGCGCCAAGGCTTTTTGCAAAGGTTAGTCTTAGGGCTCCTCTAGCATCACCAAGGCCAGCAACCATTTTCTTGAGAGACTCTGCATCAGACCCTGGTTTCTCACCATCACTTAATTTCAAACTTAGTTCGTTGGCGAGTTGAAGCGCTTCTTCTTCGGTGAGCTGACTGTCGCTGAGTGACGAGACATTAGAGAAATCCTGGAGCACTGTGGCCATCGCACAATCTTCATATCAATCTAATCGATTACGGTTGCTGTACTGTTGATTCCTTGAAGCTTTTTCGCCCACGAGCTCTTGGACAAAAAAAAGCTCCCTTTTGAAAGGGAGCTGGTCATCACACACTTGAGTGTTGAATTCTGACCTGACCATTAGACCATTTTGGGTCGGTCAGAAGTGGATTCCGAAGGGGCGGAATGCGACGTAGTCTGTCTGCTTAGGAGGCTGATGACCGCTGTACTGCTGTTGAGGCAGCTTTGGAGCAGGCTTGGTAAGTGCAACATAGTTAAATGTCACAGGTTTAATCGCGCTGCTCGCTGCTAAGGCGAGTGGTGAAACGGTGCGGCTCCGGGATCCCTGAGCGTTGTCACTAACTGCTACTTTGGTGCTTGCAAGCTCCCTCATCATGTTGAAGGAGGACGTCATCATTCCGGCATAAGAATCGGCAGTCCGCACGTATGGGACGATATCCGAACCAAAGACCTCGGCATATTCTGCCCCATCCGTCAGGCTATCGATGAGAGCATCAAATCCCTGTTCGGCCTGCAGCTTAATGCTGGCCTGAATTTCTGCCTGATTAAGTGGAGCTCGCCCTAAGAGGTGTTTGAAGTTCAGTTCGATCCCTCGCTGGGGCGCGACTGAGTGGAAGTAATTTTTTTTGTAAAAAGGAGATTTGGCCAGACCATTGACGAAGTCACGTACCGTTATTTCTCCATTCATGAGGCGTGCTTCCAGTGAGGTGCAACGCTCATTTTCCGTTGGAGGTAGGTTCCCGTAAACCTGGCGATAGCTATCGCGGATTGTGCGCTCCAACGCCGCACTATCGTTGGGGTGATACTCATCAAAGACCGAACCGAATGGACACTCACTGTGGAGTCGAGGGCCGATTCCGAGACCCATAGATGAGCAAGTGTTCCGCTTAAACTCTGCAATCGAACCTGCCACCGTTCGGGCAACAGTATTCATTCCAGCTTTGCTGGAGGTGGAATACGAAGCGGATTTGGTTCGATTTGCTGCAGACATACCTGCAGGAGTAGTTTGTGTGGTGAGCATGATGAGGATTTGGAGGTGATTGATGATGTCGAGACCTTCAAGTATTCTGATCGCTCTCGAATTGAGGCGGTACTTGACAGAACAGCGGGAGGATCCTTAGTGGTTTAAGGCTTGAAACAGGTTTTACAAGTTTCTGCATTCAACCACTCGAGCAATCATCGACAATAATTGCGATAGGTTTAACTTTGGCTGGCTGATTGTCTTTTGGGGGGTTGGCGCCGATCGATCTAATGTCGCTATCGAGTCGTTGAGTTTCTTTCCTTCGCAGGAAGTTTTCTCGCTACTGCTAAAAAAAAGGGGGTGAGCTATTTGCTCACCCCCTGAGACGACTAGTCGTAAATACCAATCCGTTAAGGACTGATAATCAGCCCAGGGAGTTGATAACGTAGTCGAGCAGCTGGTTGTAAGCGGTCAGTGCTTGAGCACTCATGTCGCGAGGAGCGCAACCGCGGGAACGCAGGTGGGAGAAACCAGCAACGTAGGTTCCAGCGTCGATGCTGAGTGCTTTGTACACTTCCTTCTGACCGTTGATGGCTAGCTCATCCAGGGGGCCGGTGCCGCCGGTGACCAGGCAGTAGTTGATCAGGCGCAGGTAGTGAACGAAGTCACGCTTGCACTTCTCTTTGCCTTCGGTGGCGCACTTGCGGGGCTGACGGCCGGTAGCTCCGTTGGGGTACTGGTTGTACACAGCATCGACAGCTTCCTGAGCAACTTGGTCGTAGTTACCGGCCAGTTTCTCAGCAGCTTCCAGACGAGCAGCAGCACGCTGGATGGAGCCCTGGACGGACTCCATGTCGGAGGCAGAGGGGAAGCGGGAAGCGCTGTCGGCTGCGCCGACGACGGTGGTGATGACGGACTTCATGATGAAAAAGGGGGGGTGTTCAGATGTGCAGAAATTCAATCTCTGGCTCAGCTGATAGCGCTGATCACCATGTCGAAATAGCTGGCAGCTTCGCCGGCGATGTTGGAGCAATCTCCAGTGGTCACAGGCATCTTTTTGGGCTGGCTGTTGGTGTTGGTGATCAGGGCACCAGCAGCGGCCTTCATGATGGCCACGGCACGGGAGGCGGAACCTGTGGGAACACCCAGTGCAGCGTAGGTTTCACGCAGTCCGTTCAGGCAGCGGTCCTGGAGAACAGAAGCATCACCAGCCAGCAGGGCGTAGGAGACGTAACGCAGAACGATCTCACCATCGCGCAGGCAAGCAGCCATCTTGCGGTTGGTGTAAACGCCACCGTTGGGGGCGGTCAGACCGGTGTTCTCGCAGCAGATGCCTGCAACGGCGTCAGAAACGATGCAGCTAGCGTTGGAAGTGATGGCGTTAACAGCGTCGAGGCGCTTGTTGCCATCGGCAATGAAGGACTTCAGAGAGGCCAGTTCGCCGCCGCCGATGAAAGAGCCGCTGGAATCGGCTGAGACAGCTGCCCTGGAGAATGCGTCGAGCATGGGTTGGGGAATACGTTGTTTGGGGAGATGCATTCCGCATCAAGATGGACAGTAACCCTGCTTTTCTTGCCTAAATCCCAGACAAGCGTGTCAGGACACACAAGTTGACAAACGAAAAATCGGTAACACCACGACATCATTTGGCCTGGTTGTTACTGAGGAAGACACTAATCATGACAACTGTTTAAGTACCTGCCTGCAGGTCCACTTCAGTGGTAGCCAGTTAGCTGAGACTGAAAGCTCCTCGAGGAGGGGCTTCTGATCAGTCAGTCTCAATCTCAGGCAACCCCAGGCTGCTGCAATCCTCGATTTTGTGTACTGAGGGATCGTTTCGGCCAGAGCTAGGCAGATCAAGTCACTCCTTTCGGACAAGCCTTGAAGGCTGATGACTGATGTTAAGTAATAGTGAGTAACATAGTCGCTCCATAATTTTTGTTTAATTTCATTAATTAATTCCATTCTGCATCGTTTGTCCATATTCATTAGGCTCAAAGCCCCACCGTATTGACGTGCTTCGTCTCGGTGTTGAAGATTGTTTTCGATTTCAATTGCGTCAACAGGGCAGACCCACTCTTGTCTGAGCTTTAAATGTTGTGGGTTGTCTTGCAATAGTTGCGTTATTAATTCTGAATATTCATCAGGAACGTGACATGTTTTGTTGGGATCGACGAGCTGGAAAGCGCTTCTTGCCCGTAATGACATGGACACAGGTGCCGTAACCAGTGCCTCCAATCTTGTGACATCACCAGCATCGCCAAGGTCAATGACGGCGGATCGGCGTCGACCAGCGATGGGATCGATCAGCTGGGGAACCAGATCATCTAGACCGGAGGTCTCTTTGTGCACTCTTGCTAAATATGCTTTAGCTGCACCGCAGACGAGCGGATTCTGATCGTTCGCGAGTGGGCGTATTGCCTCTTCTGCCTTATTGATTTCCAGCCTGCAAAAGGCCTGGATGACTGCTCGCTTTTGGATATCTTCCCCATCGAGTGCCTTGATCAATCTTCCCTGATTGTTTTCTGTTAGTGGTGCACCAATTTTTGTGATGGCGTCAACAGCGTTAATGACTGCAGCCTCATCTGTGCAAGACAGTGAGCGAAACAGAGTAGGTAATGCCCTAGTGCTTTTTCTGCGGCCTAGAGCATCAATGGCTTTTCGTCGTGTGATTCGGTCAAACAGATGTTCCGGACTTAATTCTGCTGCCTTAATGAGAACATCAAGGGATTCCTCAGTATCGCTAGCTCCCAACCTCGTCGCAGCCATATATTTGTCGACAGGTCGATCCAATGTCTCAGGGTCGGCCAGAATCACAGACATGGCACGATCTTCTGTTAATCCTTCAACCAAGTTGTCGAAACGCTCTGCCATAATTTTAATTGGTCGGATGAATTGATGAGACTGATGAAGGCAGTCTTCGATTTCCTGAATAATTTTAGAGCGTATGCGTCAAGATTATTTGTTTATGCGCATGGAAATATTCACTTGTAAGATTCAAAAAGTTTTTTCGAAATTTACTCCATATCCATGTTCCGACGGCTCAGGTTGCTGTTGCTGTAATAAAATGAAAAGACTTGTTTTTGGTACTATTCGATCGGTTCGTCGCAACACGATGCCTGTGTCCCCTGAGCGTGAGCAAGCGCTCTCTGAATTCGTCGCTGCCGTTCAAGCACGGGAGGAAGTCCAATCCGAGTTAAACGAGATCACAACTCTCGATCAGCTGAAAACAATCGTCGATTCAATTGAACCAGCATTAACTGGTGCTGCATTGATACCCTACGAACAGGCAACAAGTCCACCAAAGATCACCGTTGATTCTGGTGTCCTAGACAAGAATATTCCATGGCGACTTCTGCGTTGTCCTGGGGGGCCATTGGTGCTTCAAATGATTTGTACAAGGGTCAACTTTGCTTTGTGGATTGAGAGTTGTTGAGAATGAATACTCTTCCGATTAACGAATTTATCCAGGCGGTTGTGTATGACCATTCAATCGCCACTGGTTTGAAGGCTTGTAAGACTGACCAGGATATTGTTGATTATGCAGCTTCCAAGGGATTTATTTTTTCATCAAGTGAATGGCAGCTACATCTTTCTTTGGATCGTAAGACTTTGAGTGATTCAGAATTGGCAAAGATTCTTGTCGTACCTGTTGAGCATTGGTCCTGGGCATTTCGGAAGGTTGCCTTATGGCGTGCCATGCTGATGGATGGAGTTTGATCTACAATGAGATTACCTCTATTGAGCAGTCTCTGGTATGACGGATTCCTCCTCTAACGTAAAGCAAGATTTATCTTTGGAATCATTCATTACAATGGTTCGTCAGGATCCTGATCTCAAAGCTGAAATTAAGGCAGCTCTCAATCAAGATGATGTGATCGCAATCGCTGCATCTAAGGGATATGAATTCGATTCCTTGACTATATTAAGAAGGTGGAGCAAGCACACTGACTTTACTCAGGATACCTGGATGGGATGGTTTGATGAATGAGCCTCAATTATCAAGAAGATATCTCAGAGTACCTTGTTGTTTTGCTTCCCTTTTTGGCCCAGTAGGTCACTAAAGCCTCGCCGCCGGGTCGTGGAACACTTGCAGTTGCTTGCAGGATCTTGAATGATCGTCTAGGCCCCATTGGCCAGTTTCCAACGGCTTTTACAGTTCTAATTCTCCCTCCCATGGCTCTAATGCAAGTCTCGAACTTGTCTAATTGAGTTTGATCAACAGTTTCAAAAATAAAATCACTTCCAACACAGATTAAATGTTGTGAACGTATCCACGTTTTCATTTGTTTATCATAATCAACCATTGTTCAGGTTTTAAGCTCGAGCCACTCGTTAGTGATTTCCTTTGAAAAACTTGTGATTTTTTTGAATCGCAGCATGCCATGCTCTGATCCCCAGACTTGCGCATTGTTCTCTGGGTCAAATCCACGATCCCGACTAATCCAGGAGGTTTGATTGACTTCAACTTCACTGACAAGATAAGTCAATTTTCCGTCCCTTGGAATTAGACAACTTTTCCCGGGTTCAACATTGCCAACGTAGTGTCCAGGAGATATGGATCGGAAATGCATGGCACAGCCGCAGCGCCTCTTCAATGATTCTGAATGCAGATCGTCCAAAAGTTCGGGATTACATCCAGCGCCAGCAAGTCGGCGAGGATTATCAAAGGCAAAATTCTCCATTACAAACAAGTTCTGATCTAGTACTAGCCGATGTATCCCTTGCCGGTAGGGATCCCACGGAGCATAGTCATAGCATTGCTCAGAATAAAAACCTGGTCCTCTAAAGATGCGCCATGGTAATGGTCGAAAAAAAATTTTGATTCGTGCGAAATCCTTTGGATTTTCTTGTGCTTGATTAATGTTATCGAACGTGCCTGCAAGAGTCTTGGCAAAGTCTGCAATCGCTGAATAATTTCTCATGTATATATCTAGGCCTTGACTCGTCTGACTTCAGAGGCAAATGAAGTTTGCAGAACTCCTGAGCCTGCAGATGTCTTCAACACAGATGATCTGCACCGAACATTGTCTGAAACAAACCAGATTCTTTCCTCTGCTATTGATTGTTCATAGTGAGTTGTAAGTAAGAATGTGCCATCATCTAAGAACTGGTATGTCGACTCTGCTAATTCTGATTCGGCATACCCCACACTTCTGATCAAGATGCCAGAATAATCATTTTTTTTCAGTGGGATGATCAGGCACGAGCCTGATGAAACTTGAGATGGATCTTCGGGCTCCCAGTCACTTTCAGCTGACCATTCCATCCTGAATGGCGCGACTATGTCGGAGCTATGTCCTTGATGAGAAGTTGCGGTTGAGAGTAAATCTTGAACAGCAGAATCGTCTTTCTCGATGGATTCAATGCTTACTTCGCTAAGAACGTCTTCAAATTGTTGAAAAGCGAGAGAATGACCAGATCTCATGGACCGCCATTTACCCACACTTTGAGCAACAAATTGCTCAATCGTCATACTTTTTAATATTGTGCTCATCCAGCGGCTGGCGATTGCTATGCATCATGTTAACCATTGAATCGATCATCATCGACATGGCCATTGGTGCAGAAGCTACTGATTGCTGAAAAGCTGTGTTCTGAGTCGGTTGTTCTCTTGAAAATGGGCGAAGAATTGGCATTGGGAATAACCGTTTCCGATTTGAATCTGGTGAATGTGTTCTTGAGGGTCACCTTTGTATGACCACTCGGCAATCATGACTGATTTGCCTGTCTGGATTGTGGAAAAAGCGCTAAGGATTAAGCCTTCGCAATAGAAAGGATCTTTCCGCCTTGGGACAGGATCGAGCGAATCGTTGCCGACATGGATGTCTGATTGACCACCGATTTCTGTACAGCGCGCCGATTGGCTCCAACCTGGCGGCGTGACGTCCAATTGATCGTTAAGGAGTTGGCGTTTCCGACACTCTTGCGATCAACCACGTCTGGTGAGTTGCCTGAGCACAGGCTTTGCAGCAACTTGGACTGGCGCTCAGCACTGTCGTATCCGGCGTAACCTGCATCAACAACTCTTGATCGGGTGTAGTTCAGGGTTCGTCCTCCAACCATGCTTTCTGAGGCGCGGTTGTATGGGACCTGATCGACTCCGAAGGCTGAAAGATATTCTTCGCTGTAGACATAGCTTGCTATCTCGGCTTCAAATCCTTCGTCTTGCAGCAGTCTCACGTGATTCATTAGCTCGACCTGATCATGAGGAGGTCGGCCAAGAAGGTGCTTGAAATTAAGTTCAACAAACTGATAGGGACTATTGGTCTCAAAGAACAGTTTTTTGTAGGTGTCAGACTGCGCGAGGGCCATGACAAAACCCTGGACGGTGAGATCACCATTCATGAATAGTGCCTCGATGGAGCTATTGACATCAAGCTCCATCAGGTGTCGGTTTCCGAAGACTTGGCGATACGTTTGTTGAACGACCACAGCAGCATGACTGGTATCAACGTTGGGTTGTGAAGCAAGAGTTGTGGGCTCAGTCATGATGCTGGAATGGGTTTGAAATCTATAAGGGCCGCTTCAGGAGGCGGCCCCCTATGGCAGGACTAGATCTGCTCTTACATCACCTCAGTGATGGAGACAATTTTGCCTCCACGTGCATGGATGTACTTCATTTGGCTGGACATGTCCTTGCCGGAGACGAGATAAGTGTTTCCTGCGGTGCGCTGACGTGACCGAGCTGCCTGGGTTGCTACGACAATCCGGAAGCGCTTCTTCGTGGGATCAGGAGCGCCTGACTGTGTTCCAGTTCGGTTAATTCGGGTGGTCGTAGCACTCCATCCACTGGGAACCATTCCCGTGGCAACGGAGGAGACAAGAGAGGAGCTGCTCAGGACCGTGTCACTAGCTGCGAAGCCTTCTGCCAGGCTGAGATGTCGATTGAAGGCAACCTGGGAGCGGCCGTTTTCGGTAAGGATCCTGGCGTATGGAATGGTGTCTTCACCAAAGATGCTCTGATACTCCACGCTGTCGACGTAGCTGCAGATTTCAGCTTCATAACCACCTTCGGCGAGGATCTTGGTGTGTTCGCTGATCTCCGCTTGAGACTGTGGGGCTCTACCGAGGAAATGTTTGAAATTCAGCTCGATGAATCGATAAGGAGCGTTGGTTTCAAAGAATCGCCGCTTGTATTCAGCTGAAAGGCCGACAGCCCGCACAAATTCACGGGTGCTCAAATAACCATCAATGAACTTGCTTTCTGCCGACAGAGCGCGTTCAAACTCCATCAGGTGGGGGTTACCCATGACCTGTTTGTATGCAGAGCGAATCAGGGCATTGAGCTGATCCGGGCTGTCTCCTGGGCAACGCTGAAATGTTTCCTGCTCACGCTGACCAAGACCGAAGGTGACGTATGCGTCGCCGCGAAGCGGAGCGGAGTCATTACCACTGGTGATGCCAGGAGCTTTGCTGCTGAAACGACCAGAAGTGAAGCTTGCGGAGGGACGCACGCCCACGGCCTGACTCGGGACGCTGATCCGAGGAGCGATGCCGGAGGCCAGGCTTCTGGTTAGCGCTGGGCTTCCTCCACGGGCACTATCACTGCCGGCGAAACTCTTCTCGAGAGCTGCCAGCATCGGGAATGCAGCAGTAGAAAGGTCTGCAGGAGAACTCCAAGAGCGGGCATAAGGCACAACATCGCTTCCAAATACCTCGAGGTATTCAGCTGAATCGACGATGCTGTCGATGAGGGCTCCCTGCCCCTGTTCTGCCTGCAGGGTGATCATGGCAGAAATCTCAGCCTGAGTTTCCGGAGCGCGCCCTAGAAGATGTTTGACATTCAGTTCAACACCCCGCTGTGGAGCAACGCTGTTGAAGAACCGGCTCTTGTAGAAGCTTGACTTTGCCAGACCTCTAATGAAATCACGCACGGTCAGACGGCCGTCTCTGAGCTGAGCCTCAAGTTCTGTGCACCGCTCAAAATTCATGACATGAGCGTTCCCGAAGACCTGTCGGTACGACGCTGAAATGACTGTCTCTAGAGCACCATTGTCCTCTGGGCTGTAGCACTCGCTTGTGACACGGTGAGGGCAGTCGGCGTGACTACGGGGCCCCACCCCGATCGCCATTTGATCGCAGGATTGCTTCTTGAACTCCCCAATAGTCAGGGCCGGCTTCTGACCAGCTTGGCCTTTGCGCTGGAAGCTGACTGGATCTCCCCACTTCGTGGTTGCTCCAAAGCCGAGTGATGTTTGATTGCTGGCCATTGTTCAGGTGAGATTTTGAAGTGGTCTGGTGTACGTGATTTCAGTGAGGGGAGCTTCAGGTCACCGGTGTGATGCTGGCGATCTTTCCTCCTTCGCGGTGGATGCGTTTGAACTGCTCCGAGAGCTTGTCGAACGGCACGTAGAAGACCCGGTTGCTGCGGGTGTAGCGGGAGATCCGACGAACGTTGTTGGCGCTGTAGGCGGTGACCTCCACGCGATACGTGAGGCCTTGCTCGCCTGCGCCGACCCCCAGGCGAGTTGGTGCATCCTGCAGATTTGGGGAAGGACGGAAGCTCCATCCCAAGGCCTCGGTTGAAGACGGTGGGACCACGGGGATGGCTCGGTTCTGGTAAGCAGAACCACCGAGCTTGCTGCTGATGCCAGCTAGGTCTCCTTTCAGACTGCTGCTGCTATTGCCTCGCAACAGTTGAAAGCTCCAGGTGAACTCCTGCATGGTTCCACAGCTTTCGGTTTTCCAACCCCGTTGAAAGGGCACCGTCCATTCCCCGAAAGCGTTTTGATACTCATCAGAGTCCACGAAGCTGTCGATGTCGGCGTCGTATCCACTGCTGTCAAGCCGCTCAGAATGACCACGCATTTCCTCAAAGTCGGCGGGCGCGCGACCCAGTAGGTGGCGGAAGGCCAACTCGATGTAGCGGTAACGTGCGCAGCTTTCAAAGAAGCGGCTGCGATACAGGTCGCTCTTGGCTATGCGGCGAACCAGGTCACGGACGCTGATCTCTCCAAGCTTGAACTGAGATTCAGCGACAACCTGACGCTCGCTGTCCATGACATAAGCATTGCCAAGAACCTGCTTGTACACCGCCCGAATGATCTGCTCTTTTCGGGCATCGTCATCGCCAGGGATCAGCTCGAATGGTGCCTCACTCTCTTCCGAGAAGCGTTCGACCCCTAGAAGTGAGGCAGGTCCAAAGGGCATGGATGCTCTGACGTTTCGCCATGCAATGCTCCGTCAGAAGCGTTCTGACAGAACGTGTTCTTTATAAACCTCAATCAAGTGTGTTCATGTGTTGCGTGGAGTGACCCTTTTGCCAAATTCCCTCGCCCCCAAGCAGTTGTGGGTTAAGGCTTTGTGGCTTTATGTGGGCAGGCCGGGGCTAATCGGCTCTAGCAGCCCGTAACGATTCAAGGCTGTTCCGCGTTGTGGAGCGTGTTAAGGGGTTCCAGCAATCGAGTTCTTCAACTGATCGGGACAACAGAGCATCGATCTGAGTGCCCAGCCCTGTGCAGAGGGAAAAATCGGTGCCTCTGATCGACTCGACCGTTTCTAGAACAGCTCCTTCCAAGTCAGCGCCGCGAAGATCAGCCATGTCGAGTTCGCAGGTGCCGAATCGTGTCCCGCGGCACATTGCTCCCCGCATGGTGGACGACCGGAGATCTGAACCGGCCAGTGAAACTCCATCAAGTATCGCTCCGCTTAAGTCAGCTCCACTCAGATAGCTGCCAAGCAGCATGCTTCCCCGCAGATCCATGCCTCGCAGGTCGGAGCTGTTGAGATAAACACCGTTGAGCTTGGCGCCGGGCCCCACAGCTCCACTGTTGCTCAAGTCGAAACCAACAGGTACGACGGTTTGGCTGTCGTAGCGAGCTAGGCGGAGATCAGCGCCATCAAGTTGGCAATGACTGAGATCTGTGCCTCGTAAATCGCAGCGACAAAGCTTTGCTCCGCGTAAATCGAGCTCGCCCAGCTCGATCCCGTGCCAGTCAGCACCTCTTGCATCAACGGGTACTAGAGGTGAACCGTTTGGTAAGAGTTTTTCCGGTGCCGTCCACTCACGCAGGTTGAGGGGTGCAGATCCGGTGGTTGACATGTCAACTTTTCGCCATTGCCAAAGCGATCGTAAGGACCACCCGTCCCAGTTCAAATACTCCTACCAGGGCAAGTCCAAGCCAGATCCTTAGCGCGAAGGCCGGAGGCTGGCCGTTGACCCAGGCCGCGGATGTCTCCAGCTGTTGCATCTGAGCGGCTTGATCGCTTGGGGCCCGATCCTGCAGTGCATCCCGCCAGTCGGCCCCGTAGCGCGGGAACTGTTGGTAAATCGGCGTTTCCCCGAGGGCCCGTCCGGGGAGCAGCCTCGATCGTTGCTGCGGCACGAGGTCATAGCCGAAGCTGTCCATGTACTCGCTGCTGTCCAGCAGGGCTTCAACGAATGCTGTGAAACCCTTCTCCCCGATCACAATCGACCAGGCTCGCCGTTCGGCATCGCTATGGACGGGTCGACCGAGAACACGGCCCACGACCTGATCCACCATCCGATAGTTCGAGTTGCACTGGTAGTACCCCTGCTGGAACCTCTCGGAGAGCAGAAGGCCGCGTATGAAATCGCGAACAGTGATGTTGCCGCTGCGCAGTTGGGATTCCAGGAATGGTTCGCGATCGCTTCGCATGGCGTGGAAAAACACCTGCAGGTAGGCCTGCTCGATCAGGCGGTCCATCTCGGCCCGAGTGCTTTCATCTCCGGCGGCAGACGTTCCGTAGAGCGGGCTCTGGACGGTGCTGTTGTCACCGGCCAGGTTGCTGACGCGACTGTTCTGTGCACTGAGCGGATATCCGAGGAGCGGGAGGAACATGCGCGTGCCGTGAGTGGAAATGCCTAGAGGCTGATCCTCTCGTGGTCCGACGGAGTCTTTTTTTCTCTTATCAGCTCTTAACTGCAGTTTTATTGAGCCGCTCGATCAGGTGTTGGAAGCAGGCGTTGATGAGCTCCTGATCTGCTCCGCGCTCAAACTTCTGCGCTGCAAGCACGTTGAGCTCCATGAGGGCGATATTCAGGCCCTCCGTTGGCACGTCCATCCGCTGATACAGCTCACGCAGCGCTGCCATGCCTGTGGGGTTTGTGAAGTTGCTTCGCTGGCAGGCCATGGCATAGACGATCACGCGCAGAAAGTTCCAGCAGTCCCGCCAGCAGGCATCGGCCCGTTCGCTGGGGAACAGGGCTCCGCCAGGCTGCACGAGCTGTGGTTGTTGCTCCAGCAGGTGGCATCTGGCCTGGTTCACCAGGTCATCCGCATGGTTTTGGAGCCTTCGGAGCAGTGACGCATCCTGTCCAGAGGCTGCGCAGAGGCTGAGCAGTTCCTCCTGGCTGAGTTGGCGATGCTCCTGATCTGCTGCCCCAATGATCTGGCGCGCTTCTTCATGCAAAGAGTGGTCGCCGCTGAGGCCTTGCACTTGAGCGCTGCGAATCAGCTCTGCCAAGTCAGGGATGTCAGCCATCAAGGCTGGATGGCGGCGACAGGGGTGGCAATGAGCCAGCCATGACGTTCTAGATAAAAGGCCCACACCAGGTCGTCACCAAGCCCCGGGCAACGATCGACAGCGGCCTTGGTCAGAGGCTCAGGGATGCCAAGTTGTTGCAACAACAGAGCTGCTGCGGTGGGGCTGTTGGCGCTGGCTCTGCGAATGGCTGAACCCACCACCCAGGTGAGTCGGGTGTCCTTCAGTTCACCGCCGCTTTCTTCGCAGGCGAGCAACAGTTGGGTGCTTTGGGTTGCGTTCTGCTGCTCCAGCGTCTCTTGCCAGAGCTCGATGTTCTCGTCGCGCAGGTTGATGCGGAAACATCCTTCGCCGATGGGCAGATCCAGTTCACCACTAGCCCCGGCCTGATCCTGTAACACTTCGATTCTCGGATCAGCAAGCGCGCTCATCGAGAACAGGCCTCATCGCATCAACGTAACCAGTGTTCCTTAAAACAATCACCGCAGCCTGGTTGGCGGGTGATTCGACATGCACGGGTGAAGGGATCTGCTGTCTGTGATCAGCCTGGGTGCACGGGGGGATGGGGGGCGTCCTTGGACGCTGCTTTCCGTTTCATCAGTCCTGTGAAGGTGGCCAGCCCAAACATCGCGAGCAGAGCCAAGCCCAGGGTGAGGCTGGCGCCCTGGGCCACACCCGCGCCTACGGCCACGAGGATCGAATCACTGATCAACACGCTGATTAGCAGCGCTGGCGCGAACACCCGCCAATGGGTGCGGCTGATACCGATGGCATAGCTGAGGAAATCAAACAGACCGGTCATCAGCAGGCCCGTCATCAAAAAGAAGTTGCCCTCCAGCTGGTTCTTGCTGAAGCCATCGATGCGTTTCATCGCGCTGGCCCCCACCAGACGGCTCACCGGACCACGACCCCAGCGACGGGCGATGAAAAATGCCGTGCTGCAGAACACCAGATCCGAGAGGGTGATCGTGAGGTATCCGGTTTGGAAGCCCAGCAGGGAACCTGCCAGCAGCGAATAGATCGAGCTCGGCAGGGCCGGAAGAATGATGCTTACGCCCCGCAGCAGAAATAGGCCGAGCGGCGCCCAGAACCCCATCCCTTTCACGGCGTCCTGAAGCGGTGCAATGCCATAGCGCTGCAGCAGCACGACGACAACGATGAATGCCGCCACCCAGGCGCTGATCTTCAGCACCTTGCTCAGCCTGGACATCAACACCCGCGTTCTTGGGTCAGGAATTTAAGCCAGCTTCCTGCGATCAACCGCCTGTCAGGCAGCCCGTGGACAGCCGCTTCAGCATCGATACCATCAGCGAAATTTCTAAACACGAGGCCAGCCCGGTGACCACCTCCTCCCCGCGCACCGCGTTCGAGCAGCAGTTGTGCACCCATCTGCTGAACCTCAGTGAAGTGGCCGAGACACTGGCTGATCGTGTGATGGCCCTGGAGGCGAGGCTGGCTGAAGTGGAGAAGAGCCAGATCGCCGATGACGATCAAGACGCCATCAGTGATGACGCTGGCGAGTTGCTGTCAGCCAGTGAGGAGAAGGTGCGCCTGCTCCGAGATCGTCTGGCTCCGGCGCAGGTGGTTGCTCTCCACGCTGAGGACACATCCCCATCGGAACCTCAAAGTGATCTCGACGAGGCGATCGAAGACGAGCGGGTGGAAGACGAAGCGGTCAGTGACGACGCTGAGGGTGACACCGAGTACGTCGATGACCCGCAGATCGACCTGCTCTCCGCTTGATCGCTTCAGCTCAGCTCCAGTAGGCGGATCCGGAAGGCAGCAACCTGTCTGGCCATCTCGGGCGAGCTGATCAGAAAGGGATGATCTGCCATGGCCGCGAACACGGCTTCCAGGTGGTCGACGTGACTCACATCACCGTTGCCCCTTGATCGCAACTGCTTCCAGGTGCGATCAAACACCATCGCAAAGCTGTCGGCGTTATCGAACACCCGATCCGTGCCTGCATCAGGTGAGATGAATGACACGACAGATTAGGCATCAAAAGATGCCAGGACCCAGATTTGAACTGGGGACACGGCGATTTTCAGTCGCCTGCTCTACCAACTGAGCTATCCCGGCACGTCGCCTACGCGACACAAACACTTTAAATCACCGCCGGAGGCGACGGATGGGGGTGCGCCCCAAACAGATCAAGCCGCAGACCTGATGACCGGCATCCAGCAGGGCTTGTCTCGCTGCCAGGGCTGTGCCCCCTGTGGTGAGAATGTCATCCACCAGCCAGATCTCCATGGCTTGTAGATGGGCGCTGACCTTGAAGGCACCGCTGAGGTTCGACAACCTCTGCTGACGGTTCAGGTGATGTTGGCCGGCGCTGGCCCGGGTGCGCTGCAGCAGATCGGTTCGGACCTGGCACAGGGTTGTGGCAATCAAGCCCGGCAAGGGGTTAGCCCGCCGGCGTTTCCAGCTGGGGATAGGAATGAGCACGGCTGGATACGGCATCGGCAGGGTTGCTCGCAGGCAACCGATCAGGGCCGACAACTGACGATCGTCAGGACGGCGTTTCAGTCGCAGCAGCAGGGTGCGGAAAGCACCGTCGTAATACGAGAGGCCATGCCATGGCAGCGGTGCCGATCCGTAAAGACCACCTTTTTTGAGCTGAAACCGGTCATGGCATGGCGGGCAGATCGGGTCTGCCTCAGTGTCCGGACAGAGGGGGAATCGGCAGAGCCGGCAGGTGGGCTGAATCAGCAGCTGTCGGCCCAGCTTCAGCAGTTGGTGGTACAACGATCAAGCAAGGCTGCTGGAAGGATTCCCCTCAGGCGTCCTGTTTGGGCATGGCACGAAGCATCGCCACAAGGGTGCGATGGGCGTCCTCGCTGTCGGTGAGGGTGTGATCGAAGGGAATGCGCAGTGGCTGTCCGTCCACCTTCAGCTCCATGTCTGTTGCGGAGACAGCCACCATTTCGGCGGCCGATGCTGCATCCACTCCGCCGTAGTGGTGGGCGTAGGCCAAAACGGCCTCAGCGTGATCCTCATTCATGTGTTTGCAGATCCGAGCGCTGACGGCAGGAGTCAAAGGATCAGAAGGCATTTTGCTGCTAAGGAGGAAATTGCTGGAGTTAGCTCAAGCGTTGCCACAGCAGTGAGCCGAAGCGAACAGCACTAAAGCCGACGTAGCAAGACAACACTACAAACAAAAAAATAGAAAGAATTTCTTGGAGTTTTTTAGTCATAACTGATTTGACTTCGAAAACGTAGGATTTGCGTGTCGCAAGTCCTACGTTTGGTCAGCCTGGATTTTGGTGGTTTATGTTGATTAGTTCCAGGATTTTGCTGTTTTGGATTGGTACATTCTGAGGAATGCCGCAGAGGTGGGATCGCTTGTTGCTTTGGAATAAGAGAAGCCACTGACTTCATATTTGTTGCCAGCCTCGCTCAGGCTGCGTGCATTGCTGAACTCAACAACCAGTTGGCTCCGTCGCTCAACAATAGTGTCTGAGCTTGCATTGCCAGGAGTGACGCGAGCAAGGTTGGCAAAAGTTGAACAATAGGCGCGTGCTTCTGATGTCCATGCACGCAGGTATGGAACTGTGTCTGTTCCGAAAACCTCTAGGTATTCCCCAGACCGTGTGATCTGATCGATGAACGCATTAAAGCCTTTGGATGCGATAAGGGTTATGGCAGCACTTACTTCTGCTTGATTGATCGGCGGCCGACCGAGAAGGTGCTTGTAGTTCAGCTCGATGCCGCGGATTGGCGAAACTTTCGAAAAGTAGTTTTCCCTGTAGAGATCACTCTTTGCAAGTCCCGCCACGAAATCTCTGACGCTTATCTCCCCATTCTTTAGTTGCGATTCAAGTTCGATGCATTTCTGACTGATCGTTGGTCCAAGATTCCCGAGTACCTGCCGATATGCCGCTTCGATTGCCACCTCAAGAGCTTCGTTCCCTGTTGCAGCATATTGATCATTAACACTCCTAAAAGGACATTCGCTGTGAACTCTGGGGCCGATTCCAATCCCCATCGCTGAGCAAAGATTCTCTTTGTACTCGTTTTGTGAGGATGCAGCCAGGCCTTTGCGCGATATCAAGCCCCCCTGGGCTTGTTCGGCTCGGTAGCGATTGATTGCAGTGTTCTGTTTGGGTTTGGAGGCGTTGTTGGCGGAGAATGAAATCCGGCCAAGATTCGTGAAGTCGCGGGTCGGCTTGATGGCGATCATTTCTGATCTGTATTGAGATTGATATCGGAGAGGATAAAGCTATGAACTGAGAAACCAGTTCAATTCAGCCAGCTTGCAACAAAATGTTTGCCTTTATCGACTGAGAATTGCATTTGATAACTCGGTAATGAATGTATGGCGAAAATCTTATGACTTGTTCATCTTGTACTCGGTCTGCCGCTGCCGACTCAGGGCCAGCAGGGCAACACCTGCGGCCGGTGGTTGGTTGCAACTCACCACGGGAAGGCCAAGCCGCCGCTGCCGGATCTTGCGCCACTGGGGGTTTCGGGCACCACCGCCGAGGCTGATCACCCGTTGCGGTGGATCCGCCCCGAGTTCCGTCAGTCGCTCCCAACCCTTGGCCTCAATCTCCGCCAGACCTTCCAGCAGCCCATGCAGAAACAGGGCATCACTCACCGGCCGTGGCTCCAGCACCGGCTCGAGGTTGGGATCGTCCACGGGAAATCGCTCGCCACGGGCCGGAAGGGGCTGGTAACTCAGGCCGCTGTCTTGGTCTGGGTCGATCTGGCGGCTGAGTTCCGCCAGCTCAGCATCGGTGAAATAACGCCGCAGCACGCCGGCCCCAGCGTTGGAAGCCCCGCCACACAACCATCGCTGCCCGATCCGATGCCGCGTGATGCCGGCTCCTTGGATCGGTACTGGCGTGAATCGCTTCATCACCAGAGTGGTGCCCAGCACGGTGATCCCGTCGTTGTCGCCGGGGTTCGCGGCCAACACCGCCGCGTTGGAATCGGTTGTACCGGCCACCACGAGCAGATCCTCTGGTACGCCGAGATTCCTGGCCTGATCGGTTGCGATGCGTCCCAGCACGGCACCGCTCTGCTTCACCTCAGGCAAGGCCGAACTCCAGGACTGATCAGCGATGCAGCCCTGCCAGGTGGCTTGCTCAAGGTCCCATCCAAGCTTGAGGTTGTTGCCCTCTTCGCCCCATTGCCAGTTCTGCAGGAACCAACCGCTGATCCAGTCGGCTTGATGTCGCAGGCGATCAATGTGGCCATGGTGGTTCAGCAACTGCAGGGCTCGCGCCAAGCTGCCGCTGCTGCTGGATGCCGCGCAGCCATCTGGCACCAGCCGTTTGAGTGCACTGGTCTGCTCGGGGAACGCGGTGGCGTAGCTCAGTGCAGGCCCCATGGGAGTGCCATCCTCCCGACAAGCCAGAAGCGTGCCCGAGGTGCCATCGACCGCAACAGCGGCCAGTTGACCTCTGATCTGAGCGGGCAAATGGGTGATCAAGTCGCGGCACGCCTCAGCCCAGTCCAAGGGGGCTGTTAATCCCGTGGCGTACTCAGCGGACGACGAATAAATCAGCGTGCCCTGCTGATTCAGCACCGCAATGCGAACACCGCTGGTGCCCAGGTCGATGCCGAGCGCCAGCGATGTTTCAACGTTCACGTCAAACCGTGGCGCCTTGCTTGATGCGCTTGGCTTCGGCCTTCACCAGCTCTTCGCTCTTGGCGGCCACATCCTCCCAGGGGGCTTTGAGGTCGTTACGACCGAAGTGGCCGTAGGCGGCTGTGTCTTGGTAGAAGCGACCACCGCGCTGCTGGGGCAGGTTGCGCAGTCCGAAGGTTTCGATGATGGCGCCGGGGCGCAGGTCGAAATGCTCCTGCACCAGTTCGGTGAGCTCGGCATTCGACACCTTCCCAGTCCCGAAGGACTCCACCAGGATCGACACAGGCTTGGCGACGCCGATGGCGTAGCTCAGCTGCACTTCAGCGCGTTCAGCCAGGCCGGAGGCCACCAGGCACTTGGCCACGTAGCGGGCGGCATAGGCGGCGGAGCGATCCACCTTGGTGGGATCCTTGCCGGAGAAGGCGCCACCGCCGTGGCGGGCATAGCCGCCGTAGGTGTCCACGATGATCTTGCGACCGGTGAGGCCGGCATCACCCTGGGGACCGCCCACCACAAACTTGCCGGTGGGGTTCACCAGATATTTCGTGGCCTCACGGCTGGGTTTCAGGGCCAGATCGGCGGTGGCTGGTTCCACCACATGGGTCCACAGGTCTTCGGTGATGCGCTCACGGATGCCCTGCTCATCGCTGATGCCGGCCACTTCGGCCGTGTGCTGCGTGGAGATCAGGATCGTGTCGATGGCGACGGGCTTGTCGTTCTCGTAAACCACGCTCACCTGGGTCTTGCCGTCGGGCAGCAGGTACTCGAGGCTGCCGTTGTGACGGACCTCGGCCAGACGCTTCGCGAGACGGTGGGCCAGGCTGATGGGCAGTGGCATCAGCTCCGGGGTCTCGTTGCAGGCGTAGCCAAACATGATGCCCTGGTCGCCGGCGCCGACACGGTCGAGGGGATCGCCCTCGTGGTCATCGGCTTCGTCCACACCCTGGGCAATGTCTGGAGACTGCTGGTCGAGGGCCACCAGCACCGCGCAGCTGTTCGCATCGAAGCCACCGGCCCGAGCTCCGCTGTAACCGATTTCTTTGATCACGTTGCGCACCAGGTGGATGAAATCCACCTGCGCTTTGGAGGTCACCTCGCCGGTGATCATGCACAGCCCGGTGTTCACTACCGTTTCGCAGGCCACCCGACTGCTGGGGTCCTGGGCCAGCAGAGCATCCAGCACCGCATCGCTGACCTGATCACAGATCTTGTCGGGATGTCCCTCCGTGACCGATTCGGATGTGAAGACGTAACGGCTCATGGAATGGAATCTTGTGGCAGGACTTTACGGGTCGGCTTCTAGCCCCATCTCCGCCCAGTTGTCCAACCAATGTGTAGCGCTGGGGAGTTCGGGTGTCAGTCCCCAGCCACCGCCGTAGCCGATCACCAGACGGATGCCAGCGGCCGCTGCCATCTGTAGATCGGTTTCGGCATCACCGATCAAGGCGCACTCTTCAGGATCGAGCCCCAAACGTGAACAGAGACTCAAAACAGCGGCAGGATCCGGTTTCCGCGGGCTGTCATTGGCACTCCAACAGGCAGCGATCAGATGACTGAGGCCGTGATGCTGGAGAAAGGCGTGGATCCCTGCACGGGTGTCGTTGCTGATGATGGCGTTGGTGATGCCCTTTGAATGCAAGCAGCGCAGGAGGTCTTCAGCTCCATCCAGCAGTGGACTGATGCTGTTTCGATCGTGCTCCTGCTGATCGCATTGATCAAAACAGCTCTGGGCCAGAGCGATTGCAGTGGGCCAGCTGCATCCATGCAGACAGAACACTGTGGCCATGGTGGTGAGGTTGTCCTGTCGTGCAGCAACCGCCAGGGTTCCACCAGGGTGCAGCTGTTCGCCTTGAATGCCGAAGGCACGGCGCAACATCGGCCCGAGCGTGTTCTCCTCTTTGGGGGAGGGGGCTTGGCAGTTCCAGAGCTCTTCAGCGATCTGAATCCGTCGTTCGGCTAGATCGAGCAAGTACGGCTCGCTATGGGAAAGGGTGCCGTCCTTGTCGAACAGCACCCCCTGGATTGTGCCGATGGGAACACCCCTCAGCAGCAGTGTCGCCATGGCGAATCAGATCATCATGGAACTGATCGGATCCTCTCCTTCCTCGGCCTGCTCCAGCAGCATCTGCTTGTAGCGGGCAGCCATTTCCTCTGCTTTCTCGAACACCTTCTGGGGGTCGGTGAGCATGTCTCCGGGCTCCGGTTCCAGTGCTTTGGTTGAAAGTGAGATCCGGCCTCGTTCAGCGTCGAGATCGATGATCATCACCTTCATCTGATCATTCACGTTGAGCACCGAGTGGGGGGTCTCGATGTGTTCATGGCTGATCTCCGAGATGTGCAGCAGGCCGCTGACGCCGCCGATGTCGATGAAGGCGCCATAGGGCTTGATGCCGCGAACGGTGCCGACCACCACTTCGCCGACCTCGAGGCGATTCATCTTGCGCTCCACCAGGGCACGGCGATGGCTGAGCACCAGGCGGTTGCGCTCTTCATCCACCTCGAGGAATTTCAGCGGCAGGAAGTCGGCCACCAGCTCTTCCTTCGGTTTGCGGGTGCTGATGTGGGAGCCAGGGATAAAGCCCCTCAGGCCTTCCACCCGAACCAGGGCACCACCGCGGTTGGTGGCAAACACCTCGGAGTAGATGGTGGCGTCCTCTTTCTGCAGCTGGCGCACCCGTTCCCAGGCCCGTTGGTATTCGATGCGCCGCACCGAGAGCGCGAGTTGTCCATCCTCGTTCTCTTCACTCATGATGAAGAACTCGCGGATCTCGCCGGGCTGCAGCACATCGCTCAGCCCTTCCACCCGATTGATCGACACCTCCTGCAGAGGCATGAAGGCAGCGGTCTTAGCGCCGATATCGATCATTGCGCCCTTGGCTTCCAGGGCGAAGACGGTGCCGTTAACGATGTCGCCAGGCTTGAAGTTGTAGTCGTACTTGCTCAGCAGCGCAGCGAATTCATCAATGGTGAATCCCGCGTCATCGAGATTGTGGCTGCTGGCTCGGCTGCCCGGATCATCAGCGGTGGGAACGTCCTCGGGGATGCCGAGATCTTCTGCGGCCTCGAAGGCTTCATCAACGCTGGCGACAGCTGCGGCGGCGTCCTGGCTGACCTCTTCGGTCGCTGCGGTTTGGACGTCCTGAAGCTGCTCTTCCGTGGGAGTCGCGGACATGGGGGTATGGCGGTCTACCTCATGCGGGTAGTACGAGTGGTTCGCATGAACCGCCCGCCGACGGTTCAAGGAGAACTATGAATCCTACAGATCAGTGGGGCTCAGCCCACGGCTGCGAGATGCCCCGGCCCGGGTTTGCGGTTCATGGTTTCCAGGGTTGAAACGAAATCATCGATGCCCTGGAATTGGCGGTAAACGGAAGCGAAACGGATGTAGGCAACTTCGCTCATCTGTTTCAGCTCCACCAGCACCAGTTCACCGATTTCAGCACTGCTTACTTCGCGTCCACTGCGTTGCTGGAGCTTGAGTTCCAGCTCTTCCACAAGGGCTTCAAGCCGGGAGGCATCCAAGCCTGTCTTTTCGCACGCCCGGTTGAGCCCATGCAGAAGTTTGCTGCGGCTGAAGATTTCTCGGTTTCCATTTCGCTTGATCACCGTGATGGGAACGGTTTCCACGCGCTCGTAGGTGGTGAACCGAATCTCACAGTTCAGGCATTCACGTCGCCGGCGCACACTTCTGCCGCCATCAGCTGCCCGTGATTCGAGCACCCGGCTATCAGTGTTTTGGCAGGAAGGGCACTGCAAGCCTGAAACAGTTAGAGAACTCTCTCAACTCTAAACATTGAACTGACTGATGAAAAGGCCGGTATTACGTCGTTTTTTGCCTGTCAGTGGACGTCGTCTGTGGATGGCCGATGGTGCGTTGAATTGGATCCAGGAAAGGTCACAAAAAAACCCCGCCGTGGCGGGGTTTTTGGATCGATCACTTACCGATTTTCGGGGGATCGCGGAATGCAATTGCAAAAAACAGAGTGGCAATCGCGAGGGTAAGGATGAGGACGTAAGCGAAGCTTTCCATCGAGGGTCTCCTGAGAGGCGATCAGTTGAGGGGTGTTCCAGCGGGAGGAACGTAGCCCTCGGGCAGACGGCGGGTCGATTTGTCGCCGAGTTTGGCGAACAGACCGAATTCCACCTGGTCGCCGAGATCGGGGTCGATACCGGCAAACACATCGCGGTAGAGGGTGCGAGCACCGTGCCAGATGTGACCGAAGAAGAAGAGCAGCGCAAAGGTGGCGTGGCCGAAGGTGAACCAGCCGCGGGGTGAGCTGCGGAAGACACCGTCGGAACCGTAGGTCTCGCGGTCGAAGTCAAAGCCCTCTCCAAGCTGAGCCTTACGAGCTAGACGCTTCACGTCAGCAGGATCGGTAAATCTCTGACCGTCCAGAGCTCCACCGAACACCTCAGCAGTGACGCCCTGCTGTTCGAAGGAATACTTGGCTTCTGCGCGACGGTAGGGAATGTCGGCGCGCACTATGCCTTGCTCATCCTGGAGGACGACAGGGAAGTTCTCGAAGAAGTTGGGCAGGCGGCGAACCTCAAGTTCACGACCCTCTTTGTCGGTGAAGACGATGTGACCAACCCAAGAGGTGGCCAGACCATCACCATTCACCATCGGGCCAACACGGAACAAACCACCCTTGGCAGGGCTATTGCCGACGTAATCGTAGAAAGCAAGCTTTTCAGGGATGGACTCATAAGCCTCCTGACGCGTTGCACCGTCATCCATGGCGGTCTGGACACGACGGTTGATCTCGGTCTTGAAGTAGCTCTGATCCCACTGGTAGCGGGTCGGACCAAACAGCTCAACAGGCGTAGCAGCTGCGCCGTACCACATGGTTCCAGCCACGATGAAAGCGGCAAAGAACACTGCTGCAATGGCGCTGGCCAACACTGTTTCGATGTTGCCCATCCGAAGAGCCTTGTAGAGGCGCTCGGGAGGACGCGTGGTGATGTGGAAGATGCCGGCGATGATGCCGACGATTCCAGCCGCGATGTGGTGAGCAACGATGCCACCAGGGTTGAAGGGATTGAATCCCTCAGGACCCCAGGACGGTTGAACAGCCTCGAGGTGTCCGGTAATCCCGTATGGATCTGAGACCCACATGCCCGGGCCGAAGACACCGGTGAGGTGGAACGCTCCGAAACCAAAACAGCCGAGACCAGCCAGCAGAAGGTGAATGCCGAAGATCTTGGGGAGATCGAGGGCGGGTTCGCCGGTGCGGGGGTCCTGCCAGATCTCGAGATCCCAGTAGGTCCAGTGCCAGATGGCGGCCAGCATCAGCAGGCCTGAAAACACGATGTGAGCAGCAGCAACACCCTCAAAGCTCCAGAAGCCGGGATCGACACCGGTTTCACCGGTGATGCTCCAACCGCCCCAGCTGCCAGTCACGCCCAGACGTGACATGAATGGCATCACGAACATGCCCTGACGCCACATGGGGTTCAGGACAGGGTCGGAAGGGTCAAAAATGGCGAGTTCGTACAGCGCCATGGAGCCGGCCCAGCCGGCAACTAGGGCTGTATGCATGAGGTGCACGGCCAGAAGGCGGCCCGGGTCATTAATGACAACGGTGTGCACCCGATACCAGGGCAATCCCATGGGTCAGGTTCGGGGGACAAGACCGCGTGTAAACGCAATCAGACTTCGCGATGGTAAGGGGTTCTTCTCTGGGAGCGGTGGGAGGTCGCCTCAGCTGAAACGCTCGGTGACACGAATGATCGCGATCAGCTGTTCACAAAACGCAACCCTTGGTCGCATAGTGGTGGCCGCTGCTGACGACATCTCCCATGCCGGTGATCCGTTTTGTCCGTGAAGGTCGTGATGTTGAGTGTTATCCGGGCGAAAACCTGCGGGAGGTGGCCCTGCGCGAGGGCATCGAGCTTTACGGATTGAAAGGTCAGCTGGGGAACTGCGGTGGCTGTGGCCAATGCATTACTTGTTTCGTTTCCGTTGTCGATGAAGGTGGGAAGGAGGCGTTGACGGCCCGTACGCCCGTTGAGGACAACAAGCTTCGCCGACGTCCGGCCGAATGGCGCCTTGCCTGTCAGGCCTTGGTGGAGACGTCGGTGATGGTCCTGACCCGCCCCCAGGTGCGCCTGCCGGACGCCGACAACCGCTTGAACGCAGCGCGTCAGGCGCCACTTCCTGCCGGACCTCTGGCCTGGCCAACACCCCCCGAGGCCGAAGACGAGGCCGAAGAATCATCCGATGAGGACACCAAGGCTGCTACTGCCGATGACGAGGACTGAAGCGTCTTGGTCGATGGCCTTGGGCCGGTGATACCTTCGCCTGGAAACCTTCAGCGGCCATGGAAACCAACGATCTCGGATTCGTCGCCAGTCTCCTGTTCATCCTGGTTCCGGCAATTTTCCTGATCGTCCTCTACATCGGCACCAACCGCAGCGAGGGTTGATCTCAGCCGCGTTCTGGCTCGCGAACCAGCAAGACAGGCGCTGGGGCGTGCACGCGGATGTAGTCACTGACTGATCCGCCCAGAAGCTTGTCGAGATCGACAAGACCCCGAGCCACAAGGGGCCGACGGTCCTGGGAGGCGATCACCAGAAGATCAGCATTGGCCTGCTCTGCGGCCTGGCAGACCGCCCGGCCAATATCTTTGCCCTGAACGGTGAGGCATTTCAGTTCCACCCCGAAGCTGCGGGCCCGTTGTGCCGCCGCTTGAAGAAGTTCGTCGGCTTTGCTGAGGCCGCCACGGCTTGGAGCTGTCTCCTGAGAGATGACGTGAACACCCGTGAGGGTGCCGCCTGGAATCTGCTGCACCAGTTCGCAGGCGCTGCGCAGGGCGTCGTCTCCCACACCCGTGCCATCGATGGTCACCATCACGCGGTTGACGTGCCTTACGTAAAGGTCGTCACGCACCAGCAGCATCGGTCGGGTGGAGAGCTGGAAGACGTACTGGCTGGCACTGTTGGCCAGGATCGACTGGAGACGTCCAAGCCCCCGTGAGCCCATCACGATCAGGTCGCAGTTCTGCTCTTCAGCCACCTTGAGCACGGTCTGCTTTGTGTCTCCCTCTCTCACCAGTGGTGTGACGAGACTGCGCTCAAGTCCCATCCGATTGACGGCGCTGTCCAGTAGTTCTTCAGCATCGATGCGATGGCTATCGGCCCCGGCTTTGCTCTGTTCAGGGATCACGTGCAGCAGTGCCATAGCGGCGCTGCGCATGGAGGGGATGTCCTGCAGCATCCGGATCATTTCCTCCACATGCCCTTTGCCGGAATCGGCGATCAGGAGTTTTTTGAACACGGTGTTGCGGCAACCTGATCGAAAGCCTATGGGCAGGATTCCGAGTGCAGGACAAGCTGACGGACAGCGTTACGCCCCAACCCTGGAGGCTCTGCAAGCGGGTGTTGCCCCAGCACACCGACCATGCCGGGGTGATGTGGCACGGGGCCTATGTGGCCTGGCTGGAGGAGGCGCGAGTTGAAGCGCTGGCTGCTGCTGGATTGAGTTATTCAGCGATGGCGACCATGGGAGTGGAAATGCCTGTCGTGGCAATGAACCTGGAATACCGCCGGTCCATCCGTCATGGCGACCAAATTGTGCTCGAGAGTCACTGTGGGTCCCAATCAGGGGTGCGCTGGCACTGGCGGAGCTGTTTTTTGCTCGATGGGCGGGTCATGGCTGAGGCCCGGGTGGAGCTGGTGATCCTGGGTCGTGGGCGGCTGCTTCGACAGCCTCCAGAGGCCGTCCGCCCCGCTCTGTCCGCACTCCAGGGAGGACCCTCTAACACTCTAGAGTGATACATCTGTATTAGTTCGTGGATGCGCGGATGGTGGTGGGCTTGGAGTGGATGCCCGGGCATCGGGTCTTCGCGGATGGCTGCGCTACAGGCCGCTGCCCTTGAGCATGGTGTGGGCCTCGATGACTGCTGGGCATGGTCCAGGGAACGCCTCGCTAAGGTGCTTTCCTGGCCTGACCCACTGCTCGACAAGGTAGAGCGTTACCGGCGGCTGCACGGCAGCAGCCCCCAGCTCAAGATCCCGAGCAATGTTCTGACCCCCCTGGATCAGATTTGGCCCCAGGGGTTGAACAAGCTTGATCGGCCCCCACTGGTGCTCCATCAGCAGGGGCGTGCGGATGTTCTTGCTTGGCTGGGTCAGCGCCGCGCTGTGGCCGTGGTCGGAACCCGTGCTGCCTCGGACCATGGCCTCCGCATGGCAGAACATCTGGGCAGTGTTCTGGCTGGAGCCGGCTGGCCAGTGGTCAGTGGTCTGGCGGAGGGGATCGATGCGGCGGCTCACCGCGGTTGTCTGGCGGCTGATGGCGTTCCCGTCGCTGTGCTGGGAACACCGCTGGATCGTGTGTATCCGCGGCATCACCAGGCACTGCAAGAGGAGGTCGCTCGCAACGGTTTGTTGTTGAGCGAGCGCCAGCCTGGGGAGTCTGTTCAGCCAGGTCACTTTGCTGCCAGGAACCGCCTGTTAGTAAGTCTTTCCTGCGCTTTGGTGGTGGTGGAGTGTCCGGATCGCAGCGGTGCTTTGATCTCAGCGCGCCTCGCCGCAGAGCAACAGTGTCCTGTCTGGGTTGTCCCCGGTGATGCGGGGCGCTGGTCCAGTCGTGGCAGCAACAGGCTTCTGCAGAACGCGGCTGCGCCCTTGCTGTCTCCAAAGGAGCTTGTGGAGCATCTCGGCCCCGGGCCTTGCCACAAGGCCAATGCCACGGCCCCTGCTCTTGTGAAGGCTCTGGGCGCGGGAGCCTCCATCGAGCAGCTTCAACAGACCCTCAAGCTGCCGGCTGGTCGCCTGGCCAGCGATCTGCTCGAGCTGGAATTGGCAGGGCAGGTGGTGTGTGAGTCTGGATTTCTCTGGAAGCCCTGTCGGCCGTGACCACTGCCCAGCAGCTGGAGGGGGCATCGCTGCTGAATTGGCGACGTCGGCAGCTTCAGCGAGGGGGGCGTCGTGTCGACTTCGATTGGCTTCTGGACCTCGCCGGGGGGCTGTCATGGTCGTCTCTCCAGCGCCTGCTGGTGGAGCCGCAGCGCACTGTGCAGCTGAAGCTTTCGCTGAAGGATCTCGAGCAGATCTGGGGGCATCATCTCGACCAAGCCATTCCCCTGCAGCATCTTGTTGGCCGCTGTCCCTGGCGCGATCTTGAACTGGCGGTGTCGGCCGCAGCCCTGATCCCGCGCCAGGAAACGGAAGTGCTTGTGGATCTAGCGCTGGAGACGATCGCCGGGATGTCCATCGAACGTTGGGCCGATCTGGGGACAGGATCTGGAGCCATCGCCGTTGCCCTCAGTCGGGCGATGTCGGCGACCCCGGGCCATGCTGTCGATCTCAGCCCCGATGCCCTTGCATTAGCCAGGACCAATCTTGAGGCTCTGGCTCCCGAGGGGGAGTGGCATCTGCACCAGGGCCGTTGGTGGGAACCGCTGGAGCCGTGGTGGGGACACATCAATCTTGTGGTCTGCAACCCCCCTTACATCCCGTCCGACCTGATCCTCAACCTCGATCCTGTGGTCCGTGATCATGAACCCCATCTGGCCTTAGCCGGTGGAATCGACGGTTTGCAGGCGATCCGTGAGGTTGTGGCGGGAGCTTGTCGTGCTCTGGCTCCGGGAGGGTGGATCCTGATCGAGCATCACCACGATCAGAGTGCGCCGGTGCTCAACCTGTTAAACCAGGCTGGCTTGAGCTCCATCCGTGCGGCCCGAGATCTCGAAGGCGTCAACCGCTTCGCTCTGGCCCGCCGATCGCTCTCCCCTTGCTCATGAGCAGGCATCGAGCCAGGGTGCTGGCTTCCCACGAGCTGGCAGAGCACCTTCTTCAAGGTGGTGCGGCGGTGATCCCCACCGACACCGTGCCAGGGCTCGCCATTGCTCCGTCGCATGCTGGTGACATCTGGCGACTCAAGCGCAGGCCTGCCGATAAACCATTGATCCTGCTGGGGGCGACGGCGGAGGTGTTGCTGCGCCATGCCCAGCCGTCCTGTCGCGACGATGCTCGCTGGATGGCTGAGCGGCATTGGCCTGGAGCCCTGACCCTGGTGGTTCCGGCCCATGGGGCGGTCCTCGAGGCGCTCAACCCAGGGGGAACCTGTCTCGGACTCCGTATTCCCAACTGTCGTCAGTGTCGCGAGCTGCTGCACCGCACCGGTCCCCTGGCCACCAGCAGTGCGAATCCTTCCGGAGATCCAGCAGCCATGACTCCGGAGCAGGCTGCGGTCTACTTCCCCAACCTTCCTCAGTTGGGGCCTCAACCCTGGCTCCCTCCTTCGGGGCAGGCCAGCACCGTCATCAGCTGGACGTCCTCAGGACGATGGAACGTGCTGCGCCAGGGTGCTGTGATGCCTCAGAGGGTCACCGAAGGCGGATGACGACATTGATTGGGTGCATCCTGCTGCTGCTGGGCCTGCTGCACTGGCTGGTGGAGCCCCTTGAAGCCGTTCTCACTTCAGTTCTCCGCCTCGGATGGCTGGGCTGGATGGTGCTGCCACTGGCGCTTTGGTTGTTGTCTGGTCGCCAATGGGAACAGACTGGGAAAGGACCAAGCCATGACCACTCTGAAGCCGGCTAACGGATTTGAACCGATGACCTTCGCTTTACAAAAGCGCTGCTCTACCGCTGAGCTAAGCCGGCGTTGAAGGCATCGTAAGCATCCGCAGCGCCAGTTCCAGCCGGTTGACACAACCGGTTTTGGCCAGGGCCCGGCTGATGTGGCATTCAACGGTGCTATGGCTGATCACCAGCCGCTCTGCGATGGCCCGGTTGCTGAGGCCCTGGAGAAGAAGAGCGCTCACCCGCTGTTCGGCAGGGGTGAGCGGAATGTCGGAGAACATGCATCAAGGTCGGATGACCGAAGGATTCCCCAGACACCGTTGAAACGAATGAACCGCAACAGGTCAGAGGGTGCGGCGGATGGGCAGATTGGCGACCAGAGCGGTGACACGATCCTCGGTTTCGAGACTGACATCACCTTCTGAAAGGTCAATCTCCACATAACGGGACACCACCTCAAGAATCTCCCGCCGCATCTGATCCAGCAGTTCAGGGTTGAGATCACTGCGGTCATGGGCGAGCACAAGCTGCAGGCGCTGACGGGCCGTGTCGGCACTTGCAGGCTGACGCCCCAGCAGTTTGTCGATCAGATCTTGCAGGGTCATCGGTTCAGAAGATCTTGGTTTGCATAAGCCTGCGCATCTTGGCGCGCAGTCCCTGACGGGCCTTGGCGGGGTCCATCAATGGAATGTCTTCACCCTGCAGGCGGCCGGCGATGTTGGTATAAGCCTGGGCCGCTGGGGAATTGGCGGGGCCGAGGGTGAGTGGCTCGCCGCGGTTGGTGCTCACGATCACCTGCTCGTCTTCGAATACCAGGCCGAGCAATGGCAGCGCAAGGATGTCCGTTACGTCGTCCACGGACAGCATTTCCTGGGTCGACATCATTTTTGGGCGAACCCTGTTCAACACCAGCTGGACCGGGGAAACCCCCTGGGTGTTGAGCAGGCCGATCACCCGGTCGGCATCCCGTACGGCCGCCACTTCCGGTGTGGTCACCACCACGGCTTCCCTGGCCGCGGCCGCAGCATTCTTGAAGCCATCCTCGATTCCTGCCGGGCAGTCGATCAGCACGTAATCAAAGCGCTCCTCAAGCAGCGCAACAATCGCCTGCATGTCCTTGGGGGTCAGCCACTCGAGCATGCGGGGATTCCCGGCTGGAAGCAGCGCCAGATTCGGTTCCTGTTTGTGCTTCACCAAGGCCTGCTCCAGCCGGCAGGTCTCCGCCAAAACCTCCTGAGCTGTGTAAACGATGCGGTTCTCCAAGCCGAGTAGAAGATCGAGGTTGCGCAGACCGAAATCAGCATCCAGCACCACGGTGCTGGCGCCCCGGCGGGCCAGAGCGATGCCGAGATTGGCTGTGGTGGTGGTCTTGCCGACGCCGCCCTTGCCCGAGCAGATCAGGATTGTTCGCGTCGTCGACACGAGGTCATCACAAAGTTCTGATTACGATAGGCAGCGTGTTGCAGGTGACAACCTGATCAGGACCGAGCCAGGGCCTGGGGCTGGGCTGGTTCGATCACGATCTCGCCATCCACCAGACGCGCCTGCTCCGCCATGCCAGCAATGGGTTGGTCCTCCGGCCCGCGCGCGACCACATCAGCGATGCGCAGTTGCAGCGGCCGCAGATGCAGCGACACGATCCGTGTTGAGGTCGCACCGTCCCTGCCGGCATGGGCGACCCCCCGCAGCCGTCCCCACACCAACACGTCCCCGGCCGCGCTGATTCGAGCGCCGGGGTTGACGTCTCCAACTACAAGAAGACTGCCATCACTCTGCAGGTGGTCTCCGGAGCGGAGGGTGCCCTGATGAACCGTCAGGCTTCCCGGAGGAGGCGATGGCTTGTCCTCATCAGAAGACCCCGCTTCACACAGTCGACCATCCAGTCCGATTGCCGCTGCACTCACCACCGTTTCGGCGACCGTGGCCTCCAGCCGATGGATCTGCCGACCGGAGTCTTCCAGGATCCGTTGCAGATCTCTGAGGTCACTGCAGGTCAGCGACCAGTCTCCGCAGTGAAGACCAAGCCTGCCCACAGGGCAGGTGTTCAGCAGGTCTGGCAAGGCATCTCGCCAGTGCTGAAGCCGTTGATCCGGCAGGTACAGCGTCTTCACCGATCGGATGTCAAGGAAGAGCCCCATTCAACGTCCATCGTTCTCCTCAGCTCCTTCTGGATCTCCCTGGGGTGAATCAGCCAGGAGGTGGCGGCGGGGGTGGCCAGACTGGCCACCAGGGGTGAAGCCTCTTCCAGAGCTTGCATCTGCTCGCCGTCCCACAGCCTGAGTCCCCCTCGATAGGGGTGATAGCCCCTCAATTCCTGATGACGCAGTCCGCAGCTCAGGGAGGGATCGATTCCCCGTTGCTCGGCCAGCCGACCGGCAACTGCCAGGGCCTGCAGCTGCTCCTCCCGGGTGAGTTGCGTCACGGCCGTGGCTTTGAGCAGATCCCGCTCGCGAAAGCGGCGGCAGAGACTGGCCAGCGCTGGTGGTCCCTCCTCCTGCCAGCGCTGCAGGTGATACCCGGTGCGGACGTCGTCGTTGGCCAGAAAACTGTCGAGGTCGAGTTCATCGGCGTTCCAGAGCCAGCGCTGCATCACGCCATCAGCCCAGACGAGGTCAGGACCCAGCTGCCGGGCCAGGCGCACAAGCCGTTCCAGCAACCAGTTGCACACCACGTTCAGGCGATGGTTGTACACGCTGCGGTACATCAGGTTGCGCACCACCAGGTAGTGCTCAACGGCCATCAGGCCCTTTGGATGAATGGCCAGATCCCCGTCGGGGGACAAGGTCAGCCCCGCCATGATGCGCTCCAGATCCAACTGGCCGTAACGGGTGCCTGTGCTGTAGCTGTCTCTGAGCAGATAATCCAGCCGGTCACAGTCCAACTGGCTGCTCACCAGCCGCTTCACCACTGGGTGGGGCGCCTGGCCGTGTTCCAGAAGTGCCGCAACGGCCTGTGCCGTGCCCTGATCCTCTTGATCAAGGCAGGCCTGAATCTGGGGATGGTTTTGCGCGATTCGGGCTGACCAGCTTTCGTGATGCAGCCCAAACATCTCCTCGCCGGTGTGGCTGAGGGGGCCATGGCCGATGTCGTGGAGGAGAGCGGCGGCGTACAGCAGTGGCCGATGAGGTTCGAGATCCGGGCTGAGCTTCAACAGACGCTCAAAGGCCTGCCTGGCTAGATGGAACACGCCGAGTGAATGGGTGAACCGGCTTGATTCAGCGCCGTGAAAGGTCAGAAATGCTGGCCCCAGTTGCCGAACCCTGCGCAGACGCTGAAAGGGTGCTGTCTCGACCAGGGCCATCACCATGGCCTCGCCGGGCCGATGGCTATCCAGCTGGATGCCGCGGTGGAGAGGGTCGTGGTACGTCCGCTGACTCATTCGGCAGCGGGATCCGGCGATTGCTCCAGCAGGGCTTCCATCCACTGCTCGGCTTCGCTGATCCAACGGTCTCCATCACCACCGTGTGCCAGGGGTTCTGGATCGGAGAGCTGCCGGTCCGGTGCAATCCCTTCGCCCTGGATGTCGTGACCGTTGGGGGTGACATAACCTGCCACTGTGACAGCAAGACCGCTGCCATCACTTAGATTGGTCAGGGTCTGGATCAGCCCTTTACCGAAGGTTTGGTGGCCCAGCAGCGTGGAGCGTTCGTTGTCCTGCAGTGCTCCCGCCAGGATTTCGCTGGCGCTTGCCGTTCCCCCATTCACCAGGGTCAGCATGGGGCCGTCATAAAGGGTTGAGGGGTTGGCGTTGATGGCGTCATCGATGCCATCGCGGTTGCGGGTTTCCACGATGGTGCCGCCGGCGAGGAAGTTATCGGCAACTGCGAGACCGGAACTCACCAGACCCCCAGAGTTGTTGCGCAGGTCCAGCACTAAACCTTCGATGTTTTTGTCCTGAAGTTCCTCCAGCGCCTGTTGCACCTGTTCAGGAACGCCATCGGTGAATTGCGTGATGCGCAGATAGCCGAAGGTGTGGTCATCGCTGCGCAGTCGCCGCGTTCGAACCGGTCGCAGGTCAACGCTGCGTCGCTCCAGGGTGACCTCATCGGCAGAGCCATCGGCCGCTTCGATGCTCAGCACCACTTGCGTTCCCACGTCACCTCGAAGAGCAGCAGCTGTGCCCTCTAGCCCCAGATCCGTCACAGATGTGCCATCCACAGCGAGAATCGACGTGCCGGTCATGAGCTCGGCATCCGAGGCGGGGGATCCATCGAGGGCAGAGATCACCACCACCCGATCGGACTGTTCGGAGGGGCCAAGCTGCAAGCCGACGCCGCTGAGGTTGCCGCTGGTGCTGTCCTTCAGTGCGGCGTAATCGTCTGGGCGCAGCAGACGGGTGTAGGGATCATCGAGAGCTGAGAGCATTCCGTCGATGGCGCTGTAAGCGTCTTCGCTGCTGACGATGCTTTTTTCCAGAGCCTTCTGGCGCTGACGTCGCCAGCGCACGGCATCGAGGTGTTCGGGATCGAGATATCCCTGGTTCACCAGCCGCCAGCTGTCCACCACCAACTGTTGGGTATCGCTCAGCGCTGTGGCCGAACAGGGGCCAGCAAGCGTCAAAAACAGTCCGAGGATCAGGACACAAAGGGACTTGACCCAGTGAGAACGCCTGTGCCGCAGGCACTCTGAGGGATCGTTAACAGTTGGATACATCACGGTCGGGTCGGCTCCTTGGAAGAAGCGTGCTGCGTAGACTTTCGCAACCCGAGCCCGCTTGTGCATGGCGAACTCATCCCCTGTTTACGACTGGTTCCAGGAACGTCTGGAAATTCAGGACATTGCTGATGACATCAGCACGAAATACGTGCCGCCCCACGTCAACATCTTTTATTGCCTGGGCGGCATCACCCTGGTTTGCTTCCTGATTCAGTTCGCGACTGGGTTCGCGATGACCTTTTACTACAAGCCGACTGTTGCCGAGGCCTATTCCTCTGTTCAGTACCTGATGACAGACGTCAGCTTCGGCTGGTTGATTCGATCGGTGCATCGCTGGAGCGCATCGATGATGGTGCTGATGCTGATTCTTCACGTGTTCCGTGTTTACCTCACCGGCGGCTTCAAGCGTCCCCGTGAGCTCACCTGGGTCACCGGCGTAACCATGGCCGTGATCACTGTTTCCTTCGGTGTCACCGGTTACTCCCTTCCTTGGGACCAGGTTGGTTATTGGGCCGTCAAGATTGTTTCCGGAGTTCCAGCAGCCATTCCAGTTGTGGGTGATTTCATGGTCGAGCTGCTCCGCGGTGGTGAAAGCGTTGGTCAGTCCACCCTCACTCGCTTCTACAGCCTGCACACTTTTGTGATGCCCTGGCTGCTCGCCGTGTTCATGCTCATGCACTTCCTGATGATCCGGAAGCAGGGCATTTCTGGTCCCTTGTGATCTGCGTTCCTACCGTTAACCCAACACCTGGACTCACCGATGCACATTCTCAAGAAGCCTGACCTCTCCGACCCCAAGATGCGCGCCAAGCTCGCCAAGGGCATGGGGCACAACTACTACGGGGAGCCTGCCTGGCCCAACGACCTTCTATACATCTTCCCGGTCGTCATCCTTGGAACCATTGCCTGCATCGTTGGCCTTGCGGTTCTTGACCCCGCGATGCTGGCTGACAAGGCTGACCCCTTCGCCACTCCTCTGGAAATCCTTCCTGAGTGGTACCTCTACCCCGTGTTCCAGATCCTTCGGGTCGTTCCCAACAAACTGCTGGGCATCGCTCTCCAGACCCTTGTCCCCCTGGGCCTGATGCTGGTTCCCTTCATTGAGAGCTTCAACAAGTTTCAGAACCCTTTCCGTCGTCCCGTAGCGATGACTGTGTTCCTGTTCGGAACCGTCACCACCATCTACCTCGGAATTGGTGCTGCTCTCCCGATTGACAAGTCACTGACCCTCGGCCTGTTCTGATTCAAAACGTGATGTTTTCCTTGACCCCGGCTCCTTTGGAGTCGGGGTTTTTTGTTGCTCAGCTCAAACCGGCATCGAGGTGCAGCATCAACACGTCGTTAGGTTCAACCCTGAGGAAGTGATGCAGCAGCAGGAAACCAACGATGGTCCAGGTTTGGTAAGTGCGTGATTGCTGCCCAACCCAGGTTCCCGTGGGCCCATCGAAGTATTCGGCCCATTGCTGGCGAGGAAGTTGGTTGAGTTGGCTCCAGTAGCACTCCTCCACCAACGTTTTCATCTGCGTCATCAGCAGCATGTCCGCATGGGGATGGATGCGCTCGTGCAGAAGGATCGATCCGCCGAAATACCAGAGCAGGCTGGGCCAGTGCCCACCGTTGTGATAGCTCCAGGGCCAGTTTTTGGGGTCTGATCCAGTTTTGTTCTCCCATTCCACCCCCTCCATGGGGGGGTGACAGATGCGCATCGGCATCTGTGCCATCAGATGCTGGCGATTGTGTTGCACCAGGCGGAACAGGGCACGTTGCTGTGGTGCCGTCAGCAACCCGAACAGACAGGCGAGTGAATTGCCGAGGCTGTAAAAACGAAAGTCCGGTCGACCGGTGCGCATGTTGCCGATCAGATATCCACCTCGGTTGTCCAGCCAGTCCTGGAGCCAGTCAGGGATCACCTGGGGTTGAACGTTGAATTCGTTCTGGTATTGGTTGTCGCCGTACTGCTCGGTGGGTCGTCGTCTGAGCACCTGCATGGTTTTGCTGGTGACCCAGTAGTGCTTCAGCAGGTACTGACGTAGGTCATGCATCCAGCGACGGCTCAGGCGCAGCCGTTCTTCAAGAAGCACACTGCTTTCGTGGCGCTGGCAGAGCTCCATCAGCTCAATGGAGCTGCGTAGGGCTGCAAACAGCAACACCTCCACCTCGAGCGGTGCGCCCCACACGTCCATGGGGCGATCAATCATGAAGGCGCAGTCGGGGACGAACAGCACCGGCGTGCCTTCAAAGCTGGGGTGGAGCACCAGGTCCAGGAGCAGTTGCAGACCCCGTTGCACTTCTGGACTGCGGCCGAACTCCGTGTCTCCGCTGCGTTTGACGTAAATCCAGCAGAGAACCGGCCACCAGAGGCTTGCGTCCACGGAGGTGATCCGTCCGATTGAACGCTGCCCGTAGTCGGCCACCAGTTCCTCGTTTTCCTCCACGAAGCTGGTGGGGAAGACGCCGCGGGTTTGCACGCTCGTGCTCTGAAGATCCAGGCACACCGTCAGGAACTGCCGGACGATCGAAAACCGTCGCTTCAGCAGCAGATAGATCATCACGGGAACGTTGTCCCTGAGAAAGATCTCGCCGTAGTTCAGGGCTTCGTCATCGCTGGGATGTTCCAGGGCAGCCACGCTGCCGGCGAGCTCTCCACGAATGGTGATCAGGGTGCGCTCGAAGTGCTCTTCAGCTTTTTGCACCACATGCTCTTCCTTGGAACTGGGGCGAAAGCGCTGACTCTGTTCCGTGAAACCCCCTGCCATCCACATGGTCTCCTCTGTTCAGAAGCTAGGTGTGGCAATGGATTTCGCCAGTGGAAGCAACTCTGCAGATGCTTTGGATGGTCTGTAGTTGCGCCGTGGGCGTAAGGAGTGGTATGATTTTAACTTGTGCAGGAGCCGAGAGGTGAGAGCGCAAGACCGAAGCCTGAGGGGCGAAAGCCTTGAAGTGTCTTGGGTCACTTGCAAGACCAAGAGGGAGCGATCCCACGGTGTTGTAAGTTCTTCAAGCGGTCGCGAGAGGCCGCGTTGATCAGTTACCACTCTTCTGAAAGGAAGGGGCTAGGGAACTGGTCGCACCTGGACAATTGAAAAGTTTAGGAACTGACGCTTTCATCGCGTTTGGTTCTGAACCGAGCCGAAAGGTCAGGTGAGGGATTGAATGAAGAAGCGATGAAGGTGTGAGGTCCCGTCAAAAAATTTCGTTGCGTCGAAGCATTGTGCTTGCAACGGGAAGGTTTTCACGATCCTTTCTGTTGCCGGTGTGCGCAATGTGGAGCAACAACCGGATCTGAGATCCTGGAAAGTCATAGATAGAGAAATCTAGATGTGCACTCTTAAGAACCCTTTCTGTGTCAGCGGGAAGGAGGCCTCAACTGTTTCCAGCGAATGCTGAATAATGGGTGACGCAAATTAAGTTGAGATGATGAAAATTATCAAAAGGACTTGATCTACAACGGAGAGTTTGATCCTGGCTCAGGATGAACGCTGGCGGCGTGCTTAACACATGCAAGTCGAACGAACCTTCGGGTTAGTGGCGGACGGGTGAGTAATGCGTGAGAATCTGCCCTCAGGAGGGGGATAACGGTTGGAAACGACCGCTAATACCCCATATGCCGCGAGGTGAAATGAATTTCGCCTGAGGATGAGCTCGCGTCTGATTAGCTAGTTGGTGGGGTAAAGGCCTACCAAGGCATCGATCAGTAGCTGGTCTGAGAGGATGATCAGCCACACTGGGACTGAGACACGGCCCAGACTCCTACGGGAGGCAGCAGTGGGGAATTTTCCGCAATGGGCGAAAGCCTGACGGAGCAACGCCGCGTGAGGGATGAAGGCCTCTGGGCTGTAAACCTCTTTTATCAAGGAAGAAGATCTGACGGTACTTGATGAATAAGCCACGGCTAATTCCGTGCCAGCAGCCGCGGTAATACGGGAGTGGCAAGCGTTATCCGGAATTATTGGGCGTAAAGCGTCCGCAGGCGGCCCTTCAAGTCTGCTGTTAAAAAGTGGAGCTTAACTCCATCATGGCAGTGGAAACTGTTGGGCTTGAGTGTGGTAGGGGCAGAGGGAATTCCCGGTGTAGCGGTGAAATGCGTAGATATCGGGAAGAACACCAGTGGCGAAGGCGCTCTGCTGGGCCATCACTGACGCTCATGGACGAAAGCCAGGGGAGCGAAAGGGATTAGATACCCCTGTAGTCCTGGCCGTAAACGATGAACACTAGGTGTCGGGGGAATCGACCCCCTCGGTGTCGTAGCCAACGCGTTAAGTGTTCCGCCTGGGGAGTACGCACGCAAGTGTGAAACTCAAAGGAATTGACGGGGGCCCGCACAAGCGGTGGAGTATGTGGTTTAATTCGATGCAACGCGAAGAACCTTACCAGGGTTTGACATCCTGCGAATCTCTTGGAAACGAGAGAGTGCCTTCGGGAACGCAGTGACAGGTGGTGCATGGCTGTCGTCAGCTCGTGTCGTGAGATGTTGGGTTAAGTCCCGCAACGAGCGCAACCCACGTCTTTAGTTGCCAGCATTAAGTTGGGCACTCTAGAGAGACCGCCGGTGATAAACCGGAGGAAGGTGTGGATGACGTCAAGTCATCATGCCCCTTACATCCTGGGCTACACACGTACTACAATGCAACGGACAAAGGGCAGCAAGTTCGCGAGGACAAGCAAATCCCATAAACCGTTGCTCAGTTCAGATCGTAGGCTGCAACTCGCCTACGTGAAGGAGGAATCGCTAGTAATCGCAGGTCAGCATACTGCGGTGAATACGTTCCCGGGCCTTGTACACACCGCCCGTCACACCATGGAAGTTGGCCACGCCCGAAGCCGTTACTCCAACCCTCGGGAGGAGGACGTCGAAGGTGGGGCTGATGACTGGGGTGAAGTCGTAACAAGGTATCCGTACCGGAAGGTGCGGATGGATCACCTCCTAACAGGGAGACAACACAATGATTTTGATGCCTGAGTACTTTTATTCTTAGGCCGAAATCCTGTCACCTTAGGTCGATCGGTACCTCAGCGTTGAAGCAACAGAGTTAACAGAGATGTTGATGCGTGTTGTGGAGATGATCAGTTCCTAAACTTTGTCTAGGTCACACCCCACAAGGGTTGAGTTTTCCTGGGCCATTAGCTCAGGTGGTTAGAGCGCACCCCTGATAAGGGTGAGGTCCCTGGTTCAAGTCCAGGATGGCCCATTCGGTGTTGGGGGTTTAGCTCAGTTGGTAGAGCGCCTGCTTTGCAAGCAGGATGTCAGGAGTTCGAGTCTCCTAACCTCCACTGACCGAACTCAATCTCCGGTTTTGCATTGAAAGATGGAGAACCACTCGATTGTGAAGTGTGATTTAGATGTGTCCGCTGGATGACCCCAGCTTCCTGTCATTCCAAATTGAAGTAGACTAGTTTACTTGAATGAATTTGGTTGATAAGATGCTGGGCTCGAGTTCAGTGATCAAGAGATTGGTCATTGGATTTGGAGTCTGGCAGAACCTTGACAACTGCATAGGTAAGTCTGGAAAAACAAAGCATCTTACAGATGCATTGTTTTAAATCTAATTTTCTGAAAGGGAGATTAGATCTAGAACAATGAAAATTCTTTTGAGCAAGAGCCGAGACTCTTGAGCGTTCTTTGATTCGTGTCGAGCGAATCAGAGTTTGATCTTGTTTTAGGAATCAGCGAAAGTTGATGATTAAAACTTGAAAATCTGCTTTCAACGGCGGTAAGCGTTCAGGAGATTAATTGGTCAAGCTACAAAGGGCTCACGGTGGATACCTTGGCACACAGAGGCGATGAAGGACGTGGTTACCTGCGATAAGTCTCGGGGAGCTGGAAGCACGCTTTGATCCGGGAATTTCCGAATGGGGCAACCCCTAGTACGGCCAGCTGAATCCATAGGCTGGTGCGAGCCAACCCAGCGAACTGAAACATCTTAGTAGCTGGAGGAAAGGAAAGTAAAAACGACTCCCTAAGTAGCGGCGAGCGAACGGGGAAGAGCCTAAACCGATACTTTCGAGTATCGGGGTTGTGGGACAGCAACGTGTATCAGGGATGTTAGGAGAAGTGTTTGAATGACACGCCACAGAGGGTGAAAGCCCCGTAACCGAAAACTGAACTGAGCTAGCTGTATCCCGAGTAGCACGGAGCACGTGAAATTCCGTGTGAATCCGCGAGGACCACCTCGTAAGGCTAAGTACTACTGTGTGACCGATAGCGAAACAGTACCGCGAGGGAAAGGTGAAAAGAACCCCGGGAGGGGAGTGAAATAGAACATGAAACCGTGAGCCTACAAGCAATGGGAGTCCTACTCATAGGGTGACCGTGTGCCTGTTGAAGAATGAGCCGGCGACTTATAGGCACTGGCGGGTTAAACCGGAAATGGTGGAGCCATAGCGAAAGCGAGTCTGAATAGGGCGCTTGTCAGTGTTTATAGACCCGAACCCGGGTGATCTAACCATGGCCAGGATGAAGCTTGGGTGATACCAAGTGGAGGTCCGAACCGACTGACGTTGAAAAGTCAGCGGATGAGCTGTGGTTAGGGGTGAAATGCCAATCGAACCCGGAGCTAGCTGGTTCTCCCCGAAATACGTTGAGGCGTAGCGTCTGATGCTCCAGCAGGGGGGTAAAGCCACCATTTCGGTGCGGGCTGCGAGAGCGGTACCAAATCGAGATGAACTCTGAATACCCTGTGTGTAGTCAGGCAGTCAGACTGTGGGGGATAAGCTCCATGGTCAAGAGGGAAACAGCCCAGACCGCCAGCTAAGGTCCCCAAATCAACACTAAGTGATAAAGGAGGTGGGATTGCATAGACAACCAGGAGGTTTGCCTAGAAGCAGCCATCCTCAAAGGAGTGCGTAATAGCTCACTGGTCGAGCGATCCTGCGCCGAAAATGAACGGGGCTAAGTGTTGTACCGAAGCTGCGGATTTATGGTAGGGGAGCGTTCTATGTGGGGCGAAGCGTTAGCGTGAGCGGGCGTGGACTGCATAGAAGTGAGAATGTCGGCTTGAGTAGCGAAAACATGGGTGAGAATCCCATGCACCGAAACCCTAAGGGTTCCTCCGGCAGGCTCGTCCGCGGAGGGTTAGTCTGGACCTAAGGCGAGGCCGAAAGGCGTAGTCGATGGATAACAGGTCAACATTCCTGTACCGGTTATGTTTTGGGAAGAGGGACGGAGAAGGCTAGCCAAGCCAGATGTTGGTTACTGGTTCAAGCGTTCGAGGCGTCGAGGAGCGGTGAAAACGTTCCGAGCTGAGGCGTGAGCACGAGCTGCTACGGCAGCGAAGTTGGTGACGTCATGCTTCCAAGAAAAGCTCTATACCCGTTAAGGCATAACTGCCAGTACCCGAAACCGACACAGGTGGGGTGGTAGAGAATACCGAGGTGCGCGAGGTAACTCTCTCTAAGGAACTCGGCAAAATGGCCCCGTAACTTCGGGAGAAGGGGTGCCACCGCAAGGTGGTCGCAGTGAAGAGGCCCTGGCGACTGTTTACCAAAAACACAGGTCTCCGCTAAGTCGCAAGACGATGTATGGGGGCTGACGCCTGCCCAGTGCCGGAAGGTTAAGGAAGCCGGTCAGCGTAAGCGAAGCTGGCGACTGAAGCCCCGGTGAACGGCGGCCGTAACTATAACGGTCCTAAGGTAGCGAAATTCCTTGTCGGGTAAGTTCCGACCCGCACGAAAGGCGTAACGATCAGGGCGCTGTCTCGGAGAGAGGCTCGGCGAAATAGAATTGTCTGTGAAGATGCGGACTACGTACACCTGGACAGAAAGACCCTATGAAGCTTTACTGTAGCTTGGTATTGTGCCCGGGCTCTGAATGCGCAGGATAGGTGGGAGACGTTGAAGTAGTGCTTGCGGGTGCTACTGAGTCAATGGTGAGATACCACTCTTTCAGAGCTAGGGTTCTAACGTTCACCCGTCATCCGGGGAGCGGACAGTATCAGGTGGGCAGTTTGACTGGGGCGGTCGCCTCCTAAAAGGTAACGGAGGCGCGCAAAGGTTCCCTCAAGCTGGTTGGAAATCAGCTGACGAGTGCAAAAGCAGAAGGGAGCTTGACTGTGAGACCCACAAGTCGAACAGGGACGAAAGTCGGCTTTAGTGATCCGACGGTTCTGAGTGGAAGGGCCGTCGCTCAACGGATAAAAGTTACTCTAGGGATAACAGGCTGATCTCCCCCAAGAGTTCACATCGACGGGGAGGTTTGGCACCTCGATGTCGGCTCATCGCAACCTGGGGCTGAAGTCGGTCCCAAGGGTTGGGCTGTTCGCCCATTAAAGCGGTACGCGAGCTGGGTTCAGAACGTCGTGAGACAGTTCGGTCCATATCCGGTGTACGCGTAGGAACATTGAGAGGATTTCTCCCTAGTACGAGAGGACCGGGAGGAACGCACCTCTGGTGTACCAGTTATCGTGCCAACGGTAAACGCTGGGTAGCCATGTGCGGAGTGGATAACCGCTGAAAGCATCTAAGTGGGAAGCCCACCTCAAGATGAGTGTTCCCATGGGGTAACCCAGTAAGGTCACGGGGAGAACACCCGTTGATAGGCTCTATGTGGAAGTCCAGTAATGGATGCAGCAGAGGAGTACTAATAGACCGAGGGCTTGACCAACATTTTGGTTCTTGCCTGAAGACAACATTCTTTGTTTAATTCAGACGCGCAACTACGGTTGCAGATCCTATGCAGTTCTCAGGGTTCACACCTTGGGAATGACTTTTATCCTGGTGTTCATGGCGGTGTGGTCCCACTTCGATCCATCCCGAACTCGGTTGTGAAACGCATCAGCGGCGACGATATTTGGGGGGTAGCCCCCTGAGAAAATAGCTCAATGCCAGGTAAAACATTCCTCAATAAGGGAGTTGATGATTGAGCCGTTTCGGCCAACATCCCTCCCCACGAAGAAACCACCTCGTCACGAGGTGGTTTTTTTGTGCCTTGCTGAACGATTGATTCCTAGCCTTGACCTGCTGGGATTTGTCTATAGATATTCATCCACGTCGTTGAGAGTTTTGATCACTCTGTGGCTCCGGGGATTTTGATCTGGGTTCCCGTCTCGCAGGCTGAACAGTGTCTCCATGCCGCTCGCGCCAGCGGCGTCACATTCGTCACTATTGTCGCTGATGAACAATATCTTTGAGGGGTTCGTGCTGATTTTGGTGGCAATTTTCCGGTAGCTTGCGCACTCCTTCTTGTTGCCCGTGTGGGTGTCAAACCAATGATCAAAGAGGTCCTCAAGATCGCCATCATTGGTGTGCCGATACAGCAATTTCTGGGCCTGAATGCTGCCGGATGAGTACACCGATAGCGATCGGGGTCTGCGGTGCCAACGCTTCAAGCACTCGGTGGTTTCGTTGAAAAGATGGCTTGTGATTTCACCCTTCCTGTAGCCGTTGTCCCAGATCTTTCCTTGAAGATCTTTCAGGGCTGTTGACTTGCGATCAACGTTGATCAGGTGCTCAAAGTAAACCTTGATGGAATCGATGAAGTTCAGGTTTTGATTTCTGGTGGCTTGGCGAAGCTTGATGCTCTCTGGTGATGGATCTCCATCCCATTCCCGCTCTGCTGCTAGCAGGATATTCTTGAGATCTAAATCTTCCTGGTGGTCATTCAGATAGTTGGATAATGATTGCTTGGCATAGGGAAACAGCACCTCGCTTACAAAGCTGACCGGACACGTGGTTCCTTCGATATCAAGAAGTAAATGAGTAATGGTCATGGTTGCTGGCTTTTGGCCACGTTGAGTTGCACGTCCAGTAGAAACTCCAAGATTTCAAGATGACGCTCGGCGTCGGCCAGTGTTGTTCCCCAGGCATACAACCCATGGCCTGCCACAAGGATTCCATGAGATTGGGCTGGAAGGTGAGGCAGGAATGAATCCACCAGAACCTCCATGGATTGGCTGTTGCCTACAACGGGGATATTGATGCGGCTCGCATGGGTGTTGACCCCTTCCAATCCCTTCTGCATTTCCCATCCTTCCAGGGTGACGTGACCGATCTTTTGATGGGTTCGCGACAGCACCGTGGCGGCGATGGAATGGCTGTGAAGGACTGCGCCTGCGCCTGTTTCCCTAACAACGGCCAGGTGCAGGGCAGTTTCAGCGCTGACGCGGCCGTTGCCTTCGACAATCTCTTGGCTCTCATTGACCACGATCAAGTCATCAACCTCCAATCGACCTTTGTCCACACCGGTCGGGGCCATCAACAGTCGACGTGGTTCCCGTTGCAGCACAACACTGAAGTTGCCGCCGGTGCCATCGCACCAACGCCGTTGATGCAAGCGTCGCGTCGTTTCGATCAGCTCAGATCTGATGCAGCGGCCGTCGTCCAAGGGATGCACCTCCTCCATCTTCTATACAGGAAACAGCAGCTGCACTCCGTTGACGCTTCCCCCCAGCCTTCGATGGACTGGAGATCATCTGGAACTGCTGGATCAACGGCGGCTGCCTGAGGAGGTCAGTTTCCTGCAGCTGCATCAATGGCGTGATGTGGCCGAAGCCATCGCCACCATGGCGGTGAGGGGTGCCCCTGCCATCGGGGTTGCGGCGGCATGGGGTGTCGTGTTGGCTGCCCAGGCCAACGAGGATCTCGATCTGGCCGTTTCCGTGCTGAAGTCTTCCCGCCCCACCGCGGTGAATCTCGGCTGGGCTCTGGACCGGATGAAGGCATCCCCTGCCGCCCAAGACCAGGTGGATCCGCAGGGGCTCGCGGCCGTGGCAGCTGCTTTGGAAGCGGACGATCGCGCCCGCACGCAGACCCTTGTGGACCACGGCGTTGGTCTTCTCGCTTCAGGGAGTCGCGTCCTCCATCACTGCCATACCGGCGCGATTGCCACGGCAGGGGTTGGAACCGCACTGGGGGTGATCGCTGCTGGCCATGCTCGGGGTGTGGTTCGCCACGCCTGGCTGGATGAAACACGGCCCCGCCTCCAGGGAGCAGCCCTGTCGGCCTGGGAATTGGGATGTCTTGGTGTGCCGTGCACGGTGATCGTCGACGGTGCCAGCGGTCTTCTGATGCGCCGCCAGGAGGTCGATGCCGTGCTCGTGGGGTGCGACCGTGTGGCGGCCAACGGCGATGTGGCCAACAAGGTGGGCACTTACAACCTTGCCCTGGTGGCCCGTGCCCACGGCATTCCCTTCTACGTCTGCGCTCCCGGCAGCAGCATTGACCGCAGCACACCGGATGGTGATGCCATCACCATCGAAGAACGCCCCCAGGAGGAAATCACCCAGCACCGGGGCCAGCGGTTGGCGGCACCTGGCGCAGCGGCCTGGAATCCCGCTTTCGACATCACCCCGGCCCATCTGGTCACGGCATTGATCACCGAGTTCGGTGTGATCCGCCCGCCTTATCGCGATGCGTTGCAGGCTCTCCCCCTGGATCGTCAGCCCTGACAGGTCGGGCACCAATGGGTGCTGCGTCCAGACAGCTTGTCCCGTCGGATGATCGTGCCGCAGCGCCGACACGGCTCTCCCCCTCGGCGATACACCCAGGCCTGGCCTCCGTAATTGCCGTTGACGCCCTCCAGATCACGGAAGTCACTGAAGGTGGTGCCGCCTGCACCAATGCTGGTGGTGAGCACCTCCACCAGGGATGAGCGCAACCTCTCAAGCTGGGCAAGAGTGAGCCGTCCAGCAGGGGTTAGCGGGGGGATGCCCGCCGAGAACAGGCTTTCATCGGCATAAATGTTGCCCACACCAGCTACGAGGGCCTGGTCGAGAAGTGCTGTTTTGATCGGGCGGCTGCTGTTCTTGAGCTGCCGTTTGAGGTATAGAGCGTTGAAGGCCTCGCTGAACGGTTCCGGTCCCAGCCGCGCCAACCCCGGGATTCCAACAGTGAGCTCCACGTCGGGAGGGACCCACCACATCTCGCCGAAACTCCGCACATCAACGAAGCGCAGTTCGTGGCCGTGGGGGTTCCAGAAGCGCACGCGGGTGTGAGTGCAGGGAGTGCTGGGCTCCTCGATCCACTGAAACTGCCCAGTCATGCGCAGATGAACCCCCCAGATCCCGCGATCGGGTTCAAGCGCTGCCATCAAGTACTTTCCGCGCCGGCTCCAGGTTCCGACCCTTGCACCAGTCAGTCCCACCAGGAAGGCATCCACGCCACCACTGCTGGCAATCGCTCGCGAGCGGCAGACCTCGACGCGTTCAATTTCAAACAAAGAGAGACGGTCCGCCAGACCTCGGCGAACCGTCTCGACCTCAGGGAGTTCCGGCAATGGCCTCAGGCCAGCTCGAGCTCAGCTTCCGAGAAGTTGTTGGTGTTCACGCCACCGTCGGTGCCATCGATGCCGGTGTAGTTGACCTTCTCGAAACGCACAACGACCGGATAGCGGATGCCGGATGTGTCGATCGAGGCGACGGTGCCGACTTCATTGAACCAGTAGGACTCGGGACGCTTGATGCGCACCTTGGCTCCGCGGGAGATCGCCATCGCTGGGCATGAAAGGGATGCAATCGCGAGCGTATCGCCTGGACTGGGGCACGAACCGCCTGCGTCACAGAATGTCGTCCCGCTGCCCTGTGCATCGCTCTTGACCAGTTCTGTTGTGCCTGACCCCCCCGCGTTGCAGCTGGATTTGCCGGATCCGGACCGCGATGACATCAGCACGATGGAGTTCCTCGCCCGGCTGGAGCAGGCCTGGGCGGTGTGCGATCGCTTTGATCTGCAGACGGAGATCTGGCGTGGCCGCATTCTCAAGTCGGTGCGTGACCGGGAAAAACGCGGTGGCGAGGGGCGTGGTGCCGGCTTCCTCCAGTGGTTGCGGGAGCGGGAGATCAGCAAAACCCGTGCCTACGGACTGATCCAGCTGGCTGAATCGGCGGAGACCATGTTCAGCGAGGGGGTTCTGGAGGAATCCAGCGTCAATCAGTTCTCCAAGCGCGCCTTCATGGAAACGGCTCAGGCGGCTCCTGAGGTTCAGCTGATGATCTCGGAAGCGGCGAATGAAGGGCAGGACATCACCCGCAAGCAGGTGCGGCGGCTGACCGACGAATTCACTGCGGCCACCAGTCCGCTGCTGCCAGAGGAGATCCGCCAGCGCACCCAGGAGAATCTGCTGCCTCCCAGGGTGGTGGCTCCGCTGGTGCGAGAGCTGGCCAAGTTGCCGGAACCCCAGCAGGAGGATCTGCGCAAGGTTCTGCGGGATGAGCCGGAACTGGACCGGATCAAGGACGTCACCAGCACGGCCCGCTGGATCACCAAAGCCACCGAGTCCGGCGTGGCTGTCCGGGCGTTTCAGCAGGGAGAACTGGATCTCGAGAAAGCGATGCAGGAAGCGCAGCGTCTCGATGCTTTGGGTCTGCTGGCTGATGCCGTGGGACAGGCCCAGGCCCTGGAAGCTGCGGTGCTGAAGCTGCACACCTCCTGGCGGCGGCTGGGGGGGCTTCAGGAACGGCTGTGGGTGGAAAGCGGCAGCAGCACGCCGTATCTCAGGGATGTGCTGAATGCTCTGCAGTCCCTCAGTGGTGCCACGTTGCGGGTGTCCCTTGGGGAGTTGGCCGGGGGCAAGAACGTGCGCTTGCAGCTGGTGGAGGAAGCGCCGGATCAGTTGGAGCCACCACCGCTGGCCTGACGCCAGATGTTGTGGCCGTTACGCTAGGGCCGCTAGATCTGGTGGTTGTGGATTCGCTCGAGACCGCTCTCCACGCCCATTTCGGCTGGTCTCGCTTCCGGGCAGGTCAGCGACCTGTGGTGGAAGCCGTCCTGAGCGGACGGGATGCTCTGGCTGTATTGCCCACCGGAGGGGGCAAATCCCTTTGTTACCAGCTGCCTGCGCTGATCCGAGGGGGCCTGGTGGTGGTCATTTCACCCCTGGTGGCATTGATGGAGGACCAGGTCCTGCAGCTGCGGCGTCGGGGCATCGCCGCTGCCTGCCTCCATGCGGGCCTTGATCCAGTCCGGCGCCAGCAGGCGATGGCTGCGCTGCGGGATGAAAGCCTCCGGCTGCTTTACCTGGCACCTGAGCGCCTCCAGGGAGAAGCAACCCAGCGCTTGCTGGAAACCCATGCCGCTGAGGGACGCCTCGTGGCCCTGGCCGTGGATGAAGCCCATTGCATCAGCGCCTGGGGCCACGATTTCAGGCCTGACTACCGACGCCTCGGCCTGATCCGCCGCCTCTGTCCTGGGGTGCCCATGCTGGCGCTGAGTGCCACGGCTGCCCCCCGCGTGCGGGCCGACATCCTGCGGCTGCTCGACCTGCGCAGTCCGTTGGTGCAGGTCAGTTCCGCCCGTCGCGAGAACCTCCGCTATGCCATGCAGCGGCGGCCGCGCGATCCGATGCCGCAGGTGCTGGAGGCACTGGAGCAGTCCCGTGGTGCAACGTTGATCTACGCCCGCACCCGTCGCTCCGTGGAGCATTGGGCTGAGCGCCTGCAGGGCCAGTCTGTGGAAGCGACCCCGTATCACGCTGGTCTGGAACCAGCCACGCGTCACACCGCACTGACGCAGTTCCTGGAGCAGGAGAGGCCTGTGCTTGTGGCCACGGTGGCCTTCGGTATGGGGGTGGACCGCGGTGATGTGGGTCTGGTGTTGCATCTCGACCTCCCTTCCACACCAGAGGGCTATCTCCAGGAGTCCGGCAGAGCTGGGCGGGACGGTCAGCCGGCCCGTTGCCTGGTGCTCTTCTCCCCTGGGGATCGCACTAGAATGGGCTGGGCGATGCAGGCGGCCGCCGGACGGGAAACCACCCCCGATGAGCGGCATCGTTTGGATCTGGCTCAGCAGCAGTTGCGTCGGATGGAGGCGGTGGCTGAAGGGGAGATGTGTCGTGAGCAGGCGCTGCTGTTAGCGGTGGGTGAGTTGGTGGATCCCTGTGGACGCTGTGATCGGTGCTCCGCATCACCCAAGCGAAAGGATTGGTCCCGCCAGGTGACAACGCTGTTGACGCATCTGGATGATCTCGATGGCACCGACATGCGGCGCCTTGGTGAGCATCTGGCCCTCCACGAAACCGGTCAGGGGGAGCGCTGGACCTGGTTGGCTCGGCGCCTTGTGCAGGAAGAGCTCATCCGCGAAAGCAACGACGGGGTCCAGCGACTGCAACTGCGGGACAGCGGTCGCCGCTACCTGGAGCGTCCTTGGCCTTTGGATTTTGCCGCTTGATTCAAGCCTTGGCCTGACAGCGGTCCTTGACCAGATCCTTCTCAAAACTGCTCTTGGGTGATGACCACGTCTTCCAGCTTCCGTCCGCTCCAGTGACATTCAGCTTTCCGGCGTCGCAGTTCACTGCCAGGTAAAGAGCCTGGCCTTCAGCATTCAGGCTGGGTACAACCTGGCTGCCTCCCATCGGCTGCCAGTTGGCCCAATCCACCTGCAGTGGGCCATAGGTGCGCCAGTCAGCACCTTTGGCGACCACCGTTGCGGGTTGTGGTTGAGCCTTTGGCTTGCTTTTGCCCTTGGCCTGAGTCGTCGTGCTGGTGGGTTGAGGTTGAGGCTTTGCCTTGGGTTTGGGCTCGGGCTTGAGTTTGGGCTCCGCCTTGACCACCGCCTTGACCTCCGTGGTGTTTGGAGTGGTGGAGTTTGATGGACCGCTGCTGGTAACCAGTGGTTGTGTCGTGGATTTCAGGTAGAGCGTGGTGCCCACATTCACCTTGTTCGGATCGCTGATGGCGTTGATGTCGATCAGGGTGGCCACCGGCAGTTGGTAGGCCCTGGCGATTTGGGTGAGCGTCTGCCCGCGCCCCACGGTGTGCTCGCTCGCCCCTGACGTCACTTGAATCGGAGCCGGCTTCGGTTTGGCTTGAGCGATCACCGCGTTGCTGGGCAGTTTCAGCGTTTGTCCAACCTCTACGTGGTTGGCGTTGCGCAGGCCGTTCACGAGCATCAGATCCCTACTACTCACGCGGTATCGAGCCGCGATGTCGTCCAGGGTGTCGCCTGGCTGAACCCTGTGGCGGCCAGGGCCCGCACTCACCTGCGGACCAGGGACCTCAAGTCGACTGCCTGCTTCGATGTGGTCGGAGTAGCGCAGTCCGTTCAGGCGCATGAGTTGGCGGGTGCTGACGCCATAACGGTCAGCGATTTCCGAAAGCGTCTCGCCGGATTGCACCGTGACCGTTGCGGCTGTGGCCGATAAGGGGACAAGGGCCGTCATCAGTACAAGACCAGCGAGAAACTTCATACCCATGAATCCCCAGCAATTGCTAGAAAGATACGGTGCCTGAGTTAAAGCGCCAGCCCTCAAGAGCCACTGCAGCAGCTGGGGACTTCGGGATTACTGTCACGTCATCCAGCCAGCCGCCTCAGCAGGTTGAGATCAATGCCGTAGGGGGGATAGCGCAGCTTGAAATCCAATCGGAAGGGGCGTCGCAGTACAGCCTTGGCATGGCTGAAGGTGTCGAAGCCAGCCTGGCCGTGATAGCTGCCCATGCCGCTGCCGCCCACGCCCCCGAAGGGCAGGTCCGGCACGCCTGCCTGCATCACCACATCGTTGAGACAGACCCCACCGGAGCTGGTGGTTTCCAGCACCTGCTGCTGCTGCGCCTCATTGCCTCCAAAGAGGTAAAGCGCCAAGGGCTTCGGACCCTGGCGGATCTCGGCCAGGGTCTGGGGGAGGTCCGCCAGCTCCAGCACCGGCAGCAGGGGGCCGAACAGTTCATCGGCCATCAGGGGGTCCTGACGGTCGTCGACACGAATCACCGTGGGAGCGATGCGCCGTTGATCACGGTTGATCTCTCCGCCGATCAGGACGCGACCCTCCTGTTGGGCCTTGTCCAGCAGAGCTTCAAGACGTTGAAATTGGCGGTCGTTGACGATGCAGGCCAATTGTTCCGACGCCAGGGGGTCGGTTCCGTACATCTCGGTGCGGGCTGAAGCCATGGCCTTCAGCAGTTCTGCCTTCAGCCCGGGCTGCACGATCAGGTGATCCGGCGCGATGCAGGTCTGGCCTGCATTGAGGCCCTTGCCCCAGATCAGCCGCCTTGCGCTCACGGTCAGATCCGCCCCCTCCAGCACCAGGGCAGGACTCTTACCGCCGAGTTCCAGTGTCACCGGGGTGAGATGTGCCGCAGCCCCCTCGAGCACCTTGCGGCCAATGGCGCCACCGCCGGTGAAAAAGATGTGATCGAACGGAAGGGCCACCAGCGCCGCCGCGACCGCTCCATCCCCCTGGTCCACTCGAACCACCTCGGGATCGAAGTGTTCTGAAATCAGGCGGCTGATCAAGGCCGCAACGGCTGGTGCGTGTTCGGATGGCTTCAGCACCGCCGTGTTTCCGGCTGCAAGGGCGCTGATCAGGGGCTGAAGGGTTAAGGAGAAGGGATAGTTCCACGGGCCGATGATCAGGACGCAGCCCAGGGGCTCTGGGATCACATCCGCTCGGCCAGGGCGCTGGGCCAGAGGCACCGAGACGCGCCTCGGGCGCATCCATCGGCGCAGTTGGCGCTGGGCCAACTTCAGTTCCTGGCGCAGCGCAACGATTTCGAAGAAGGCCTCGGTGGGTGGTTTGCCCAGATCCGCTGCCAGAGCTGCCAGCACCTCCTGTTCGTGCTGCTCGACCAGGTCGCTGAGGCGCTGAAGTTGCTCCTGTCGCCAGGTCGTCGCTCGAGTGAGACCACGCCCCACGCTGTCCTGCATGCGGCGGAGTTCGTCGATGGACAGGGTCACAGGGCTGACGATTAGGCCTGTCGGGTCTAGCAGTGGTGCAGCGGCATCCGGGGGATGAGCCAAACCATGCCGTGGTGGACCGGCACGGTCATATATCAACTGATCGTGCGCAGCTTCGCCGATGGCAACGGTGATGGCATCGGCGATTTCAAGGGTCTGGCTTCGCGCTTGCCCTATCTGCGCTGGCTCGGGGTGAAGACGCTCTGGCTGACACCCACGTACCCATCTCCCTTACGGGATGGTGGCTACGACATCACCGACTTCAAAGACATTCACCCTGACCTGGGCGATCTGGCGTCGTTCCATCGGTTTCTGACGGCAGCCCACAGCCAGGGCGTGCGTGTGATTCTCGATCTGGTGCTGAACCACACCAGCGACCTTCACCCCTGGTTCCAGCGAGCCCGCTGGGCCCCTAAGGGCAGCACTGAACGGGATGTGTACGTCTGGAGCGACGACCCATCCCGCTTTTGCGACGCCCCGGTGCTGTTCCGGCACTTTGAAGCGTCCAACTGGGAGTGGGATCCAGTGGCGGAGCAGTACTACCTGCACCGTTTCCTGAGCCATCAGCCCGACCTCAACTACGCCAACCCGTGGGTGCAGGAGGCCATGCTCGAGGTGGTTGACTTCTGGCTGGAGCGTGGGGTCGACGGCTTTCGCCTTGATGCGGTGCCGTTTCTGTTTGAGCAGGAGGGGACTCGTTGTGAAGGGTTGCCGGAGACCCATGCCTTCCTGCGGCGTCTGCGGGCTCGTGTGGATGCCATGGGACGAGAAGTGCTGTTGCTGGGGGAAGCGATCCAACCCGTGCAAGAGGCAGCCCCCTACTTGGCGGAGGACGAACTGCACGGAGCCTTCAACTTCGTGCTCACAGCCCATCTGTTCGCTGCTGTGGCGTCCGGCAGTACCCGCCAGCTCGGGGACTGTCTCAACGAGGCGGAACAGGCGGTGGAGGGCCCGCGCTGGGCCCTGCCGCTGCGCAACCACGACGAGCTCTGGCTGGGGGATGGGCACCTGATTCCCGACGAGGTGATCCAGTCGATCCGGGTGGGCTTGCCCCAAGGGCAGGGGCATTGGCTGAATTGGGGCATCAACCGTCGATTGGCACCGCTGCTCAATGGCGACCCCCGCTCCAACCGATTGCTTCACGGACTCATTTACAGTCTTCCAGGCATGCCCTGCCTCTACTACGGCGACGAGCTGGGGATGGGGGATTGGCCGGGGTTACGGGATCGGGATCCGAACCGCACACCCATGGCCTGGACACCTGCCCGCAACGGTGGCTTCTCCTCGGCTCCCGACCCTTTGCTGGTGCTTCCCCCGATCACAGCTCCTGGGTACGACTACCGAGTTGTGAACGTTGAGGTACAGAAACAGCTGCCAGGTTCATTGCTGAACTGGCACCGCCGCATGCTCACCTGCCGGCGTTTGCTGCCGGCCCTCGCCCATGGATCATTCCAGCTGTTGCCGTGCAGCCATCCCGGTGCCTTGGTCTACGTCCGCGCGACTGAGGCCATGACGGTGTTGGTGGCGGGCAATGTCACGGCCGCCGGCGCCTCTTTCAGCCTGGATCTCACGGCCTGGGAGGGCCTGCGGACTCGCGAGGTGATGTGGGGCTGTGAGTTCCCGCTGGCCAGCCGCGAATGGTTCGTGAACCTGCCTCCCTACGGCATCAACTGGTGGTTGATCGGCGAGGTGGAGACCGCCGTGCCTGTGAGCTGATCCAGTCGCTCCTCCACCATGGGTTGCAGCCGGCGGGCCTCCGCCAGATCCACCATGGCCAGCCTGCAGCGCCGGGCCAGCACATCGCTGGCACTGCGGGCATGCTCGCTTTGAATGGCGTGATCAATCTCTCCCTGGCAGAGGGGGATCACGCTGCTGAGCGGTTCGCGCAGAGCCGGATCGACCCGACTGATCATCGGCAGGGCCTGCAGACCATGGTTGCTCTGCAGGTGAGCGATCTGCTGATTCCTTAAAGGCCCGTCCGCCAGCAGATCCTTCAGTTGGCCGGCCTGCTTCATCAGCAGCTGTCGCGTTTCTGACGGCGTGTCCGCGCTCCCCAGCAGAGAGAGGGGTTGCGGCACTCCAAGGGGACGACCCAGTTGGGCGGCAACCGCCTGCAGGGTGTCGTTGGCCATAGGTCGGCAGGTGGTCCACTTCCCCCCCATCACGCTGACCAGACCACAGGGCAGTTGCTCCACCTCGTGCTCCCGCACCACGCGGCTGCTGTCCAGGCTGTCTCCTGCAGGGCGGAGCAACGGCCGCCCTCCGGCCCAGCGGCTGGTCACCGTGGGATCGGACAAGGCCGGGAACCACTGGCGCACATAGCCGAGCAGGTAGTCCTCCTCCTCGTCGGTTGGGGTCGTGGCTGCATCGATGGAGCAGGGGGCATCGGTTGTGCCCACCAAGGTGCGGCCGTGGAACGGCAGCATGAACAACACGCGTCCATCCGCTGTGGATGGCACCAGCAGCCCCAGACCACCAGGACAGAGGTTCTGCTCGAGCACAAGGTGGCAGCCACGGCTGGTGAGCATGCGCGGGGCTGCCTGTGGATCGGCCAGCTGGCGGATTGAATCAGCCTGGATTCCGGTGGCATTGACGATCACGCCAGCGGCCCAGCGCTCCTGTATCCCCGTGTCGGTTTCGCTGATGGCAGCGCTCAGACGCCCATTCGCTGACCGCTCAAATCCCACCACTCGGCAGCGGGTGCGCAGGCTGGCTCCTCCCTGTTCGGCGGTGCTTGCCAGCAGCAGATTCAACCGAGCGTCATCGAACTGCCCATCGCTATAGGCGACCCCTCCCCGGCCGGGTTTCAGCATCGGCAGGGACTCCTGCAAGGCGTCACGGCTGATGCCACGGCTGCGACCGATGCGTTGCTGGCCGGCCAGAAGGTCGTAGAGACCGAGCCCAGCCTGGTAGTACAACTGACCCCACAGCGTGTCTGTGGGCAACACCAGCTCCAGCCGGTGGGCAAGAAACGGCGCCTGTTCCAGCCAGTGACCACGCTCCAGCAGTGCCTCTCGGACAAGCTGCAGCTGGGCCAGGTCGAGGGTCTTGAACGCCAGTTCCAGGTAGCGGACTCCGCCATGGAGGAGCTTGGTGCTGCGGCAGCTGGTGCCACCGCCGATGTCGCCGGCATCCAGCAACGCCACCGTGAGTCCCCGACGCACGGCCTCCATGGCCACCGAAGCACCGCTGGCACCGGCACCGATCACCAGCAGGTCAACGTTGTGATCAGCCATGCCAGCCCAGGCTGCGGTTCACGGCGTCATTCCAGCGGTCACGTTGATGCCTGCGCCGCTCGGTGTTGATCTGCGGTTCGAAACGCTGCACATCGTCCTCCCGGTGGTCGGCGATGGCGGACAGGTCGGGGATCAGGCCGCATTGCACACCCGCAAACAAAGCGATGCCGCGGGCTGTGCTTTCCAGGTTCCGAGGACGGCGCACCGGCAGGCCGGTGCTGTCCGCCTGCGCCTGCAACAAGGGATCGGAGGCGGCAGCTCCCCCATCCACCGCCAGTTCCCTCAGGTCATGGCCGAGTGCCTCTCCCGCCAGCTCCACCAGGGTGGCCACTGACAGGGCGATGCCCTCCAGGGCGGCTCGGGCGATGTGGCCGCGGTTGCTGTCTCGCGTGAGCCCCACCAGCACACCGCGGGCCTGTGGGTCCCAGTGGGGGGTCCCCCAACCGGTGAAGGCGGGCACCAGCATCACCCCGCCGCTGTCCGGCACCGATTGCGCCAGAGCATTCACCTCATCGGCCTGCTCGATGATCTGCAAGCCGTCCCTCAGCCACTGCACCACAGTTCCTGCATTGAACAGGCTGCCCTCCAGGCAGTAGGTGGGTGTGCCGCTGGCATCGGTCCAGCCAAGGGTGCTGAGTAGACCGGCGCTGGAGCGGCGGATGCTGTCGCCGGTATTGATCACCAGAAAGGCCCCAGTGCCATAGGTGCATTTGGCTTCGCCAGGCTGCAGGCAGAGCTGGCCAAGGGTCGCGGCTTGCTGATCACCGAGCAGGGCCTGGATGGGCAATCCGGCGAAGGGAAGCTCCGCTGCGATGTGGCCGAACTCCCCACGGCAGGGCAACAGCTCCGGGAGTGCGTTCGCAGGAAGACCCGTCTGTTCGCGGAATTCATCCATCCAGCAACGCTGCTCGAGATCCATCAGCAGCGTGCGGCTGGCATTGCTCATGTCACTGCCGTGGCGTTGTCCTCCCGTGAGGTTCCAGAGCAGCCACGACTCCACCGTGCCGAAGCACAGATCGCCCTGGGCCGCAGCGGCTGCTGCCTCGGGGTGGTGCTCGAGCATCCAGCGGATCTTGCTGGCGCTGAAGTACGGATCCAGCAGCAATCCGGTGCGCTGGCACCACGCGGCTTCGAGGCCGTCTGCTTTCCAGCCTTGGCAGATGTCAGCTGTACGACCGTCCTGCCAGACCAGGGCCGGTCCGCAGGGATTACCGCTGCTGCGACGCCAGAGCACCGTGGTTTCGCGTTGATTGGTGATGCCGCAGCTCACCACGGCCAGACGTTGCGCCTCACTGAGCTGTTGGTGCAGATCCTGCAGTGCCTGCCTTTGGCTGTTCCAGATGTCGCCGGGGTGTTGTTCCACCCAGCCATCGGCGGGGTACTGAATAGGCAGGGGAGCCGTTGCACTGGCCACAAGGTCGCCCTTGGCGTCAAACACCGCTGCTCGGGAGCTGCTGGTGCCTTGATCCAGCGCCAACAGGAGAGGCTGATCTGCCATGGCCGACTCGTTTCTTCCCTGCTAGCGAGGGGATTGCTTCCTGGAAAGGCCATGGCGTCCTCCACGCCCTTCCACGACCCACCGGCCTGGGTGGCTGATGCCGTGGTGTATCAGATCTTTCCAGATCGATTCCGCCGCAGTGGTCAGGTGAAGGTCCAGCAACATCTGGAGCTGAAGCCCTGGGGCAGTGATCCCCGTGAGCAGGGCTTTCAAGGGGGGGATCTCTACGGGGTTATCGAGGCGTTGGATCAGCTGAAGGCCATGGGCATCAGCTGCCTGTACCTCACGCCGATCTTCAGCTCCGCCGCTAACCACCGCTATCACGCCTACAACTATTTCGAGGTGGATCCCCTGCTGGGGGGGAATGACGCTCTGGATGCGTTGATCGCAGCCTTACACCAGCGGGGCATGCGGCTGGTGCTCGATGGTGTGTTCAACCACTGCGGGCGCGGCTTCTGGGCGTTTCATCACCTGGTGGAGAACGGCCAGGATTCCCCCTACCGGGATTGGTTCCATGTGCACCGCTGGCCTGTAAAGCCATATCCGGCCGAGGGCGAGGACTGCGGCTACGACTGCTGGTGGGCCGTGCCTGATCTGCCCAAGTTCAACCATGCCAATCCCGCAGTGCGGGACCATTTGTTGGAGGTGGGTCGTTTCTGGCTGGAACGGGGCATCGATGGATGGCGTTTGGATGTGCCGGCCGAAGTGCCAGCTGAGTTCTGGGTGGATTTCCGTCGCGTGGTGCGCGAGGTCAACCCTGATGCCTGGATCGTGGGTGAGATCTGGGGTGATGCCCGGGAGTGGCTGCAGGGCGAGCACTTTGATGGGGTGATGAATTACCGCCTCGGCTGGAGCAGCCTGGGATGGGCTGCTGGAGATCGGTTACGGCAGGGTTATCGCAATCCGGAGTATCCGCTCAACCCCCTCAGCAGCGAGGAAGTGATCGACATCTGGAGCACCACGTCCGGTTGGTACCGGCCAGCTGTGAATCGAGCTCAGATGAACCTGCTCGATAGCCACGATGTTCCTCGGGCACTCCACAGCCTCAATGGGGACGTGAAGGCTCTGAAACTAGCCCTGCTGCTGCTCTTCCTGCAGCAGGGGGCCCCATGCGTGTACTACGGCACCGAAGCGGCTCTGGCCGGTGGTCCAGATGCGGAGCAGTCGGGGGGCCCGGAACCCGCCTGCCGTGAAGCCTTTCCCTGGGGTGAACCCTGGCCTGCGGATCTGAGGTCAACCATTGCTGGCCTGGCTGATCTCCGGCGAAACCACCCCAATCTCATTCGCGGCGATCTGCAGTGGCAGCCGACTGGACGCGACGGACTGCTGGGAAGAACGTCAAGTGGATTAAGCATTTGGGTTAACCGCAGCACCTCCCAAAGCCTGGAAATACAGCCAGGGACCTCCACGATCTGGACGAGTGGAACGTGTGATGGGCGTTTCCTGGCACCACAGTCGGCGGTGGTGGATCTGCAGGGATGAAAGCCCTTGTCGAGACTTGAACTCGAGACCTCTCCCTTACCAAGGGAGTGCTCTACCGCTGAGCTACAAGGGCATGTGGAGGATGGGCCGGGTTGGATTTGAACCAACGTAGGCAGAGCCAGCGGATTTACAGTCCGCCCCCATTAACCACTCGGGCACCGACCCGAACCACACTCGAAGAACCTACCAGCAGGTGTGACGCTCATGACCGAATCGATACGATCGACCCATGTGATACGGGCCTGCGGCCATGCACCTGCTGCTGCTGAACGGACCCAACCTCAATCTGCTGGGCCAGCGTGAGCCAGGGATCTACGGCAGCGGAACGCTTTCATCAATTGAAGATCGACTGAGGCAGGAGGCCACCGCTGCTGGGGCAGAGCTGGAGTGCTTCCAAAGCAATTTTGAAGGGGCACTGGTGGAGCGCATTCATCAGGCGGTGGGATCCAGCCAGGGGATTCTGATCAATGCCGGCGCTTATACCCACACCTCCATTGCGCTCAGGGATGCTCTGCTGGGGGCAGCGATTCCCTACGTGGAGCTGCACCTCAGCAACACCCACGCCCGTGAAAGTTTTCGGCATCGTTCTTACCTGGCTGATCGCGCTGTTGGCGTGGTTTGCGGCTTCGGTCCCATGAGCTATTCCCTGGCCCTTCAGGGCTTGATCCAACACTTGCGAGAGGGCTGATAATGATCAGCACACCGCAGAAAAGCATTGCGTCCATCCGCTGGTTGAACGCCCCCACCAGCTGGAGCTGGGTCGAACAGGCCAATGCCCGTCCGATGGAGGTGCTGATCGATCACGCCCATTGCGAGCGAAAAGCGGCTGGATCAGCTGTACAGATGATGTTTCGCTACCTCTGTGAGCCTGGTCTCGGAGAAGTGCTGAGTCCTCTGGCCCGTGAAGAGCTCGATCACTTTGAGCAGGTTCTGGCTCTGATCAAGGCCCGTGGTCGCTATCTGGAGCCGCTGCCCTCCCCTGGTTATGGAGCAGAACTTGCAAAACACATCCGGAAGGTGGAGCCATTGCGCATGCTGGATTCGTTTCTCGTGGCGGGATTAATCGAAGCGCGCTCACACGAGCGGATGGCCCTGCTTGCTGAGCACAGCTCTGATCCAGATCTACGTGAGCTCTATGGCGGTTTGTTGTTGAGCGAGGCACGTCATTTCGGCCTTTATTGGACGCTTGCAGAATCCCGTTGGCCGCGAGAGGTGGTCACCCAACGTTTGGCGGAACTGGCCATATATGAATCGCAGGCTCTTCAAGGGCAACTTGGCGCCCCGAACGATGTGAGGATGCATTCGGTTGGTATCCAGTTTGAGACGTGATCAATGCTCGAAGGCCGAGTTGAAGCGCACTCTACTGATTTGCGATCGCAGCCAGGCTGGGAATGTCTTTCTTATTCGGTCACACCTCTGTTCGATTGCGTTCTGTGATTGATTTCGGTATTAAAATAAATTGCCCCTGATCCACCTTCAAAGCATGAGGCCGCTGAAACAAAAAGGTGGTTGGCAAGACCAAAACCGTGGTCCGCTCTTCCACATAACAGGGGTGCCAAGTTCGGGTTCATGGTCGTCAATCGGGCAAGGAAATGGATGGATCAATGCAGGGCTAAACAACTCCTCCAGCGCTCATGATCATCCAGTTGTCAATCAAAATAATGGTGATAATGATGCCATGGAGTTATTTGCATTGGCCAAGTCAAAAATGCCCCCAACCGATGGGGCTATATCATCGCCGACACTTGGGAGCAAGCTAATCGGAACTTCTGACGCAGATATCATTACCTTGTCTGGAAAAGGTCAAGAGGCTAGAGGAAAAGCCGGAAAAGATGTATTTGTCCTCGATTTAGATATGGCCACATTGAGTGATCGCCGTTTGGATAAGATTAAAGATCTAAGCTTCGAAAAAGGCGAAAGCATCATTCTCGCCTCGGCAACAGCTAGGTTGAAGGGAATACGCCTAGGTGTATCTAGATCAAAAAAAGAATTTAAGGCCTTGCGAATTTCCGATGCTGATTTGATATTCAAAATCAATAAGAAGCGAACCAAAGGGATCTTGTCAGCAAACACTCCGGATTTTTACGATGGAATCGATGCAGGAGATATCCTACTAAAAGTGAAGGGAGACTTGGAATATGATGAATTGATCCCTTTGGAGATGGCACGCTTGAGTTAGTATTTTGTTTTGAATAACATTTCAAATCTTTCTTGCCAAGGGAGGCAAGAAGGAAAGTCGAAGACTGGGTTGATCAGGTAATAACTGGTCTAAATCGTGATCTCGGAGAAGTCCGTAGCAGTAACGTCTTCAAGCTCAGAAAAATCAACCCCAGTAAAAGTTGATCCTCTGAAAATTGAGGCCCTAAATCTGGATCCACTTAAATCAGCACCGGTAAAGTTGGCTGGTTCAAAATCTCCCATAGCAATCTCTCTGGAAATTGCTTGGTTCACAAATCGAATATCAGCATCTTTAAAGCTTGCGTTAGTAAAATCAGTTCCATTAACTTCAGCTCCCGAAAACACTGTCTTGTCAAGTATTGCATCTTTGTAATTGGTTTCAACGTGAATCGAGCCGGGTAGAAATGCACCAGTTAGATCAGCATCTTCAAGGTTTGCTTCAGACAGCGTCGCGCCAAACATATTTGCTCCTCGAAGACTGGATCCACTCAGGTCAACTCCTGTCAGGTCGACAAATTCCATGTAGGAATCGTCAAGTGTGACGTTTGTCAGATCGTAGCCTTGCAGATCAAAACCAATCGGTGGAAAGTCCATCCCACTGAGATCAAGGGGACCTTCAAAGACTTCGCGACGCAGTTCATTCCAAGTGTCTGCTCCAGCAAACAAGGCACCTTGGAGATCTGTGTAGGTGCTTCCCTCGGGAAGGATCGTGTCTTCAATACTGGCAGCTGTATCAAAATCAACTCCAAATGCATTGACGGTTGAGAGATCAACATTATCAAACACAGCATCGTCCACAGTCGTAAACCTCAAAGATGCATTCTTTGTTGTCGCATCAGTGAAATTTGCGCCCGTCAGATTGGCTGTAATTAGGTCGGCACCGTTGAGATTCGCACCCTCAAGATTGGCATTCGTTAAGTCTGCGCCAGCTGTAAGGAAGGCACCTCTGAGATCAGCGCCTCTGAGATCAGCACCCCTGAGATTTGCTGCACTCAGGTCTGCTCCGCGCAGGTCTGCGTTACGCAGATCTGTTTTCGAGAGATTAACTGCAAAAGCGTACGCACCGTATAAATTGGCATTACGAAGCTGAGCCTTGCGAAGGTTCACACTCTCTAGAATGCTGCCTTTTAGATTTGCATCATCCAACAATGCTTTACTCAGGTCAAACGATGTTGGACCTGCCATGCTAGATACGATGCCAGGTAGATCAGTGTTCTTAAGTTTAACTTTTTTGTCTGGATTTGAAAGCCTATAAATGTTCCAAGTATCAGATCCATCCAGTAACTTCCTTTGCTGCTTCGAAGGAGTTGGGCTAGAGGGTCCTCCTAGATCATCAACCTCTATTTCAATTTCTTCCACGACACTTAAACCGCCTGAGTCAACGCTTCTAACTTTGATTGTATATGTTTCACCGGCTTCAAGCTCAGGATCATCATTGATAAGAATTTGGTTGCCGTTAACAATGAATCGGCCCTCAGCATCGTCCACCAGGACCGGAGGAATTCCAAATGGAAGCGCATAAACGTGATCGTCTTTTTTCCGAAATGGACCATGCTCATCAACGGTCTCAAGAACACCGACCAAATTAAGGTATTCAACATTATTATATATTTTTTTATTATCGATTAGGATTTCAGTTGGAGGTTCATTGCGCCTCTCCGGTGGTGTCGAGGCCTCGTGATATTCAAGATCACTCAAATAGACCTTATATGGAAAATCATCTCCTTTAACAAAATCAATTTCGTAGCTTTTAGGAAAATATCCAGATTTAAAATATTTATCGGGTTGCTGAATCGAGTCTGACGAACTTTTTTTGGAGAGCAGATAGTCTCGGGTTGTCATCGGCTCGAGAAGCGTCATGTGCCCGTCATAGGCGCCATACTGAACAGTCCTTTGATCAGGACCAAAGGGAACGCCACTGGACTCAAAGAACTGGTAGATCTCGTCGTTGTCAACCTGCTCAAATTCGGGATAAAGTACATTATTCCAGTGACTTCCATCGCCTGGAGCTACTCCGATTCCATTCATGAAGGCGTCGACCGGACGCTTGTAGTCCTCTGGCCAGAAATCAACAGGGGGAGCAATCTGCGCCTTCGCGTATTCATCTGGCGAATAGAAAACATTAATGGTATCTCTAACTTCTTGAGAATTTAAGTAAAAGTGAAAATCGAAATGATCGACGTCGTAAACTCCGTCGGGTCCATGGCCGTCAGTTTGAGTTCCATTAGGACCAGCAACCCACGTCCACGTCAGTAGATTGAAAACAGTACTGTTCTCTGGATACGCAAGCTCGATCTCAAATTCGCCCGCAAGATAATCACCCCGGTCTTGACGATTCTCAAGGGATCCAGGCAAATTTTTCAGAGCTGCCTTGTTGAACTCCATTCCGATGTCCAATGGAGTGTCAAGATCTCCATCGAAAACCATAAATGATCGAATTCTACCTTTTGATTCTTCGAATCCAGCTCGCTTGTTGAGCTTTACTGTCGGACCATAAACGATAAAGTCGTCTCCATCAAGGGGAACATGAACAGGGGTGAAATCAGACATCGGAGAAGGAATTGAAGAAATGGTTGGAAGGTGGGTTGTGAATCAGATTAAAGTCGTTGGGATTTAAGCTTCAGAATGTGAAATTCACTTGAACCACTCCGCCAAAGGTATCCATTCGTCCCTGCGTTAGTTGTCCATATGGTCTGCTTAGGTAGAACAGGCCTGGCATGATTGAAATGTGGTTGGAAAAGGGATAGCGATACCAAAGTTCCATGATGTAATTTCCATCATCAGGAGTGGAGCCGTCAGCCAAGGCTGTCGCAAATGTTGGTTGACCAACGGCGAAGGACAGGGAATCTCTAATGCCTGTAACGTCATCCCATTGAAGGCCAACCATCCAGCTTTGTGATTCGCTCACTTTTCGGACGCCTCGGTCGTATTCATTGTATGTAGGATCACTCACGTCATCATTGTTCAGCGTGTTGACCCCCCATCCCACGCTGAGTGATGGTATCCAGCCTGTTTCCTGTGGCCTCCACCAAGCGTTGACGGCAAAGCTGTGAGAATCAGATGTTGTGCCGTACTCCAACCATGATTGGTGCCTTGTGGTTGTTTTTGTGCCTTGTAGGAAATCTGTACCGTTCTGACCATACCGGTAACCAAGAACCAACCCGTATAGAGGTGATTGATAACCAAATTGAGCTGCGATGTTCCCGCGAGATTGGTCTCTCATGAAGCCTCCCGACTCCCCAGATACTTCACCCGAGATGGCCAGATAATTGACAGTGGCAAGCCAATGAGAAGTCATGAATGGATTTCCTGCTTTGCTTCTCCAAGTAACAGCTCCGCCAGCACCTACTGCTTTGTTATAAACCCCAGGAGTACCGAAACTACTGAAATAGTCTAAGATGTAATCTCCACGCACGCCATAGGCAGACGGATAGCTCGCCCACAACCCCATATTCATAATCTTCGGAGCCAGAGTTATTGTGAAGTCATTGCCTAGAGGAAATTTATAGTACATCCGCTCCAGATTAAAGACATTGTCCCCTCCGACGGGAGTGAAAGCGCGGTCCAGAGCTGCAAGAGGCACCGTGGACTTGTAGAAAGGAGTGGCAGGGTTGAAGGTATTAAATGCAGAATTGGAAGCATTACCTGTACGAAGCTGGGCAAGGAAATAATCCTTTCCGGTGAAACTTGCCTTAAAACCCAACCTCAAACTTTGTATCATATGGAAAGCATCCTGCCTAGTTGAATACAATTGGCCAGCAATATTGTCGCTAACGTCTCCGCCATGTTTGATGGAACCCATCATGAAACTAGCTTCTCCCTTGAGTTTCGAGACCGGAGAAAACTGCATTGCCTTCAATTCTCCTACTCTGGCCTCTAATCCATCAACTCTGCCCCGAATTAATGCAAGCTCTGTTTCAAAAAGGTAAATTAGCTTCCTGATTTCATCCGTAACCTCAGATATAGAATCTAAACAGTTGTTCAAGAGTGCAGCTGCTTCGTAACGTGTGATCGCTTGATCCCCCCGTAGTGATTGATCTGGATAGCCTGCGACGCACCCATATATTTCGGCAAGATTTATTATTGCTTGGTATGCCCAATCTGTAGGTTGAACATCAGAAAACTGATCTACAGAAGTGACTTGGTCAAGTTGATCAGCCGTGGGCTCAATATAGGCATCTAGATCTTGGTATGCATAGTCTGCAGGATGCACTTGATCGGCATTGGCGTTGGAGATGAGCAATGCTGAGCAGGTACCTAGAAGAGTCGAGCTTATGAAAAGGTTGCGCATTTGCGGTTTCAATCTTATTTATTGTAGAGATAGACACTGACTTGACACGACATGTATGAATATGTCACGAATCGAAGACGGTTTTCCTTAAGGTTTTTAATCGACGAGTGAAATTAGAAACCCTGTAACCCCCATTTATAGCGAATTATGTATATGGCATTGTGCAGCCCATTGCTTTATGTAAAGCAATGGGCTGCACAATATTAAAAAGTGCCAATCCTCAGCTCAGTGCTCGTTTAATCATCGGGACAAGAGGCTGACATTTTGCTGGAATTTGCAAATCCTTTGGCTTGGCTTCTTTGTGAGTAAAAATTATGTCGACCATCTTGGAGTCTAAGCAAGAGTCAACTCCATATACATTACCTGGATAAGATGCAGCTCTCAACGTGAGCTCATCAAGAGATACATTGATGAGATCGCGCTTCGTATCGTATTTGACGCTATACGAAAGAGGATAATAACCGCTCACTGGATAAGCCTTAGGCTGGGGAATTTTGGCGGAGAAGTCGGGCTTAGAGAGCAGATATTTTCTGGTCAGCATAGGCTCCCAAAATACGATGTTGCCGTTGTGCCCCCCGAACAGGAATATATTAGAAAAATTGTGTGGCTTGAGTTGATCTGAGCTCATGTCTGCATAGTGGGTCCCCATCCTCGGCTCAGAGGTATTTGGGGCACGATAATAACCTTCAGGAAGAAAATCTCTAGGTGGTTCAATGTTTTGTACCAGCAGATCTTCAGTGTCGGGATCGACCATGCTGTCGTTTGTAATTGAATGACGATAATCCGTGGTCGCCATATAGAAGTGCACGTCTAAATGAGGTTCAAAGAAGACATCCTCTAGGGGTCCATGCCCTTCAGGGTTCCAATTCAACCCCATGTGGTTGTAGGCGGTACGATCAGCCTCTTTAGGAAAAAGCATCTCATATTCAAAATTGTGCCACGGACTTCCGTCGATGAGTTTTAGCTTCAGAGTCCCTTTCTCGGGCTTCTCATCATCAGCGGGAAGTCCGTCCAGAGCGGATTTGGTCAGGGTGATCCCCAACCGTCTCGGTGTGCCGGTACCCTTTTCGACTTCTGTCCACGTCCAAACTTCGCCCTTACCCATATTCATTTTATCTCCCTGAACCACCCTTGTCGATGTAGCTGCGTGAACATTTGGAGGGAATGAGAAGCAGAAAAGAACAAGTGATAAAACAAATGCAGAAATTTGATTGGAGAGCTTCCGAAGTTGAGAAATCATGGATTTAAAAGATGCAGATTGATGATTAAAGGCAATGATTTATTTAAAAAGAGGACTGAGGTCTGCAAATACCTGTAGAGACTTAATTTTTTGGTCAATTATAGTGAACAAGTCCAAGCATGTAATGGTTACGGTTTTACCGTCTTTCTTGTGGTATGTGGCATTAAGCTCTATCACCACAATATTCTCGCTTTCGTACGACGATAGGATTTCATGTTCAACTCGTTCAACCATACCTTTAAATCGACCGTAGCTTTGCCCGAGAGCTTCTTTCCCAACGATCACGGGATTGTTTCCCACTTGATAAGTACAATCATTTGCGAAAAAATTTAGATATTCATCTAAATTCGCCGCACCGCCAAGAAACGTTGTTGCATGCTGTAGTGTTAGAGATGCCATTTTGTTCAATGCAGGTTGTTCAGGAAAAGGCTGGTGAAGTATCGATATATGCCTTCAATTCATTGACTTTCCCGTCGCTGAAGTGGATGACATCGACGCATGGAACCGTAACTGATTTGCCATCTTTGCGGTTGTACGTTACATTCATTTCACAAATTACTGTGTTTTCGACCTCCCAAATCGTCGTGATGTCATGAGTCACGGACTCAAACATGTCGACAAGTGGTTCTGCCAAGGCACGTATGCCATCAGGCCCAACGACGGGGTCGAAATTTGCTACTTTGTAGATAGCATCATCAGTAAAGAATTGAACATACGCTGAGATGTCGTTCGATTCAACGGCTGCATAAGCCTCTTTGACAGAAGTTACAAGTGCGGAATTCATAGCTAATTGGGTGATAATAGGATTGATTTAGAATTAAATTCTTTATGCTGTGAACAGCGGAGTTGCATCCATAAAAACTAACATAGCAGAAACCTTCCCGCCTTGAAACTTAAATATATCAAGGCATGGAAGCGGTAAATTTCCACCTTTTTTGAGGGAATAGTTACAAATCAATTCCGTTACTACAGTATCTTCAAGTTCGTATAGGGATTTGATTTCAAAAGAAATCCCCGAAATTGCATCAAGGTGACTAGCCTTGATTGTTGCGGCAATATTCTCTTGCCCAACGGCTGCAGGATAATTACCGAATCGATACTCGGCATCTTCAGTGAGAAGTTCTAAAAATCCCTCCACATTGAAGGATTCAAACATCTTCAAAAGACTGCGTACTGTGTCAGAGTTTGACATCATTGATAGTGAAATTGGATGGGAGTGTGTTTCGAGAAATTGAAAATTAATCCTGGAAAAGAGGATTGATGTCCATAAATATTTTTAGCTCCTTGATCAATGCTCCTTCGTACTTGACGATATCAAAACATGGAAGCGTGACAATCTTGCCACTATGCGAGATGTAGGTCACAACCATTTCAACAAGCAATGTATCTTCGCTTGGAATGGAGATGTTTAGGATGCGATGGTGTAGTCCTTCGCATGACTCAATGAACCCTTGTGATGCAGCTTTGATCTCTTGAGGCGTCCTCGCAGGAGGAAAGTTACCAAATTGGTAGTAGCATTCGTCCGCAAAAAACTTGATAAAGTTGTTGACATTTAGCGCTTCTCCGGCGAGAAAAAGTTTTTTGAGAGTGTCTACATTTTCCCCCATATTGTTGAACTTTGGCCACTTCAGGGTGTGCGGCCATTCCCATTGATAGGTTGCGTCGGTCATGAAATACCTTTAGTTTGTGAGCTTGTGAAGGTCGCCGGATTAGGCTATGTTGATTGCTAACCATCTAAACCTTAGCCATTGCCGAGGCAGTGGTCTCTTCGCTTCACGATGTGTTAATGCACGTCCATGGAGATGCCAATCGGTAATATGGATTACCGTTTCAGTCTGAAATTAGAATTGCCGACGGTATCTTTAGATTGCCAGCTCTAATTGGGTTTTAATTTTTTGCTTTCTAGCTGTAATCTGTAGTTAGTTTGGCTTATCAGGCGGCTCCCCTTTCGCCGAGGCTCCTTTCATTAATCTCAGCTCACAAGTACGCAGAATTAAATCAGATCTTCAGCCGTTGACGAATCAGTGCAACTACTCGACACGAGTGCTAAAATGTGTTGTCGCCTGTCATTATTATGGATCTCAAGGAAAATGCCGTCCTTGGTGATGCTCAACTCCAAGAAGCGCTGAACGGAGTCAATCCCAAATTTGGGGACTTTTGTGTACGTGTTGCTGGAGAGGCCTGGGGTCATTCCTTGATTGATCAAAAGACCAAAGCGATGTTTACGATTCTGCTAGACGTCGCAAATCAATCGTACAGTGGCCCAGGTATTCCTTTTGAAGCCCACGTGACTATGGCCCTAAAGCAAGGGATTACATTTGAGGAAATCGAGGAAATTCTTCTGTTTGCCTGCGTCTACTGCGGCTTTAATAAAGCTGCCGGTGGATTTGGACGCCTTAACGAGCTAAAAGAGAAATACGGATCGTGATTGACTCCTGACTTTGCGAGGGGCAATTAGTTTAAAGCTTGCCCCTGCCCAAATGTTTCAAGTTTCAATTTCTTTGAGGAACAAATCAATCAATTCATCTGTAAATGCAGGGTGCTTGGCTGATATTAAGTCGCCGTCAACACAGCTGCCAGCAGTTCCGTCATCCCCGTATTGAACTTCTGCGCCTGCGTTTTCAACATCGCATAGGATATTGTGGGCGCACGTTACTTTTTTGCCTTCAAGTAGAGTACGGTCAGCGCAAAGCAACCAAAGTGAGTGGCAAATTGTACCAATCTTGACACCATCCGCTTTATTGATCTTCCTTAAAAGTTCAACGGCGGGTGCATCATTCGGTTTTCCTTTTTCAGGCTTAACTGAATACCTCAGGCGATCCGTGGCGTACGCTCCAATGAGGAGAAAACCCTTGTAGTCAGTAGGATTGATATCTGCAACATCTTTAGCGACTGTTATGTGCTCCTCAACCCATCCGTTATCTGGGTTAGAGCCAAACTGAAGTGTTGGATTGCCCCAAAGATTTGAGATGTACTCTAATTCATATCCTGCAGCAGGAAAACGGCGATTGAAGATTCGATATTCCGTCATATCGAAGTGATCTTCGATGAAGACCCCTACTCTTCCTTTCGCTGGACCATGTGAGCTGAGTAACATGATTGTAAACTTAAATTGTTTTGCGGAGTCGGCAGGAACACCTGACTCCCCCATTTTCACTATAGCTTTCCCTCTTGGAACAGAGCATATTTTTACGAGACCATTAGAACCTTGGGTAATTAATGTCTTGGATTCCTCGTATATATTGTATGAAGCATGGATCTTGTCTAAGCGCCACCAATATTTTTCTTGCTCGTTCTCGATTCGATCGTTTATGTGTCACGTGCCACAGGTCTGATTTTCTTGCTGCGCGCCCTCTTTGCGAAGGCTATATTTCAAGTGTTAGCTTCAGCCATTGGTTGGAGCTGATTAAAATTGATTAAACAATTCCATGACGCGCCGCAACTACTACGAAGGCCTGACTGCCGACTATTCACGAGTCGGTCTTGTCAGCGATGAAATGAAGGCCAGTCTGATCAAGCGTTCAGACGAAATTGGCAATATGCAGGAGGTCTCATTACCTGCCATCGGTCCGGATTACACCCTTGAACAGATTGAAGCTGAAAATCGTGAATTTTGGCCGACACATTGTGAAGCTCTCCGTCAGGGTCGGGGCGATTTGTTAACCAAGGAGTATCGTCCGGATCTCGTCTATCACTGTCAGGATGGTCCATATCATGGCATCACTGAGCAGCAGCAGCGGGAAAAGCACTGGTGGGCAATTATTGCTCAGCCTGGCGTAACGATGTGTTGGCCCATCGTGCAGTTCTGGGGTGAGTTCACCCATTTTGAGTGGATCTGTCTGGATGATGCAACCCATGAGCAAATCGCGAAAGGTAGTGTTTGTTGGGTTCGTCGTGGTCATCGTGGCGGCTGCTACTACAAGAGTGAGCAGCTGACCTTCGTTCGTGATGTCTTTGCTTCACAAGAGCTTCTGAAGCTCGTAACCGTATAATTCGAATCCGAGTATGACTTGATCAAAAAAGTCCAAGCCAACACTTTTGGCTTGGATTTTTTTAATGATTTATGATTGCGTCCTCTATCAACAGTGTTTTGGCCTAAATTGGGCTAGCTGGGTGTGATGTTAATTGCTACAGTATCCATGATAGAAAACTCACCTTCTTGGACTGTTGTTGGCTCTATATAGTGAAGGTACTCTTCACCCTTTCTAGTGGTGATGACTAGACCATTCATTCCTCGATCATCAAGCGCGTCCGACAAATCGAAGAATGCATTGTTAATGCTAGTGATTTTTTTGTCAATATTTAGAGATACTGCGAGAGATGGCAATAATCCTTCACTGTGATCAGCACGTGATTGTTCGGTATCGCTGTGATTCGCATGCGAACTTCCACCTGTATAGAAGAAGCTTTTGATTGAGGGGTCTTCTTCGCTTGATCTCTTATCAACTGCGAGTGTTGTAAAATTCGCATAGCTTGTCTGCACGATTTGATCTTTTTTTTGTTCTGAAATTTCATCATCGAGATCGTAGCTTGGGCGTGGCAAAATATAACCACTTGCTACATCTACTTCACCTGTATATCCAGGGAATGGATGAAACATAGTGTCATATGCTTCTGTCGCTTGCGCAACTTTTTTCCCTTTGAATGGTTTGATCCCTGCTGTTTCCTCATCATCAATGTTGTTACCCTGTTTATTCTTAATGACTGATGTTAAGGCGCGCCCATCAAATACTTCCACCATCCCCATGCCTCCAGAACCTTGGCCAACAAGAATATCAACAAAATTATCTGAATTAATGTCTCCAGAGGCGATATTAATGCTTGTTTTCATGCCATAACGCCAAAATGGCTTTATCTTTGCCATTCTCTCGAAATTATTACCGCTATAGATTTCAATCATAGGGTCTGTTTTGGGCCCACCAATCCCAATAATTATGTCCCCGTGTCCGTCACCATTTATATCTCCGACTGCCAGTGACGAGGATATTGATTTGGACTTCTTTTTGCTAAAGGAATTGATTGTTGCTAGAAGATGATCTTCACCTGACAATTCTATTTCGGACTGCTTTTGTTGATCTCTCTTTAATTTATATGAGCCTGTCGCCGATTGACTTACTGAGTCTCCATCATATACATTTATTTGAAAACCACTTTCATTTCTCGCAATCTTTTCTCCGGTAATTGCGATGTCTGCGATATTATCAGATTCCCCCTTGGTACCACCTTTAAAGGTGTCACTGAGTTTGTCCATGCTAAAGAACTTGCCAAAATTGATATCGCCAATTGCGATGTTTAGTTTTTTGCTAAAGTTATCGCTGTTATCGATTGAAAAAGTATCCACCATTGATGATCCTAGCCTGAGTGTGGGCTTACCGGTTTGCTTTTCAGCGCCAATATAGTTCGAGTCAGTGTTGAGGATTACTTTCACTGCCTGCATCATGCCTGCATCTTCGTGAAAGAGAATATGACAATGATTAACATATGCTCCAGTGTAATCTTCGAACTTCATGAATAATTTGGTTTCGAAATTCTGAGGTATCCCATTTATGCTATCAGTGATCGGATTGAAATATGCTGGGCTGCCATAGGGATTATTTGCAGTAGCTGAATCTTGAACATAAGAACTAGCTAGTGTAACTGTGTCGACAAGTTGGTTGGCTGGATATGATGGTATATCCTCTACATTTATGCCATTGATTTCTGTGACAACAAAATCGTTTTGGTGAATGTGAAATGGGTGCCATTCTCCTACAGCACCTGCACCAAAGCCTATGGAACTATTCTGAAGAGTCCATTCTTCAGTGGTCCCCAGCATTGGCATCGCAACTACAGGTTGCTCACTTGGCGAATGCCCAAACCACCTTCCGTTAATCCAATACATGTCTTCAAATGTTGACGGATCATTGTCATCTATAATTCTATTTTCTTCTTGGAGCCGACTATAGTTTGCATCCCAAATAAAGTTTCTCCTTTTTATATTATCATTGGCAATTGCATTTTTTGTATCACTTACCCAAGTGTCAATCTTTTCTGATTCTTCAAGCAAGTATTGAATTGGTTCTGGTGGGGCAGGTCTGCTTGATATTGATTCACCAGTTACCTCTACTGTTGCGAGAACTTGTGCGCCCCAGATTAGGTGGCCATCATGAATTCCTTGGTATGGATATGTGTCTTGATCGTATTTAGCGTTAGAAGCTTGATCAATGCCACCCGGTAAAAGAGCGCCGCTTAGATCAACATCGAAAAGATTTGTATTGGTTACGTTGGCACCAATTAGGTTGACATTATTCAGACTTGATCCTCTTAGGTCAACATCAGTCAAATTCACCAAACCCATGAAGGAGTCATCTAGATCTACATTTGTCAGATCGTATCCTCGTAGATCCCATGTTGGAGGGAAATGCATTCCAGATAGATCAAGAGGTCCCTCAAAGACCTCTCTTCTAAGTTCGTTCCATGTTTCTGCTCCTGCGTAGAGAGCACCTTGAACATCGCTCGGCACAAAATCCGGATTGAACTCAATACTCGGAGTTTCATATAAATTCATAGGGGCTATATTTGCCACTTCTGGGGCCAACTCTCCAAGGATTTCTTCTGTTCCGTTTGCAAGAAAATAATATTTACCTGGTTTTGTAAAAGCTTGCTGAACTGTCATTCGATTGCCGGGAGCCATCACTGGTGTTTCGGTAACAAATTGCAGTGCCTGCGAAACTACTCCTGCTGCATCTCCATCAACGGCGATCACTTGAAATTCCTCAAGCGATAACTCACCTTTGTATTCACGTACAAGTTGGATGACAAAGTGAGAGTTAACGGACTGATTTAGGAATCCAAAAACATTCCATTGACCAGTTTCTACGTCAATGGTTGGATTGTACTGGCCATTAACTGTATGAATTATATTTTCTGTTGGTGTTCCAGCTATCCCTGCTCCATACGCAAATGGGGTACCTGATGGGTCGCCTGTTGGCTGAGTAGGGTCGTAATAATCGGGCTTAAAGTTGTAACCTATGTACGCTGCGTCCGATTTTGTAAATACTTTTGTGCCGTCAACTTCAGTAAATACAGGTGGTGTTCCTATCCTGTATGAGAGACCGTTTGGATCTTGATTGAGTGGGTCATTCGAAGATGCTGGTCGCTCTTGCTGAAGCAGAGATTGTGTTTGAATTGCCATCCAGTAGAAAGAATTATCCACTGGACTAAATTTGTCTATATCATCGGCTTCTTCTTCTGAAGCTAATACTAGAAGTGTTCCTGCGAGCCCGTTTGATACTTGGAGATTTGTTGCTCCGTGAAGGTGGGGGTGATACCATTGAGGTCCAACAAAGTGGTTATCTGGGATTTTTATTTCAGTTTCCCATGCATCCCCAGGTGATAGCGAAAATAGAACGTTATCGCCTGCACCTAGTGGACTTACATGCAATCCGTGTGTATGGAAATTGGTGTCAGCGGCAAGTTCAAGCCCGCTTCTGTTCTCTAAGTCATTGACAAGCCTAATTTTGAGCGTGTCTCCCGGATCTACTACAAGCAGTGGGCCAGGGATGAGTCCGTTGTACGCTTGAAAGCCATCGTCATAGGCTGTGCCATTGTCTTCAGTACTACGCGTTAGTACTCCTAATCCTGGAATCGTGATTTCGTTGAGCTCTGACAGCGTAAGTTCGACATCCAGGACGTCTGACTCTGGTCCCCAGCTCGAGTAATAACTTCCGTTGGGCCCTTCTTCTGAATAGATGCCGTCTCTGTAGTTTTTGTTCCCTTGTTGCCATTCAAGCCATGGGCTTGTGTAGGCAAGCTTTTGGTTATGTTGTGGGAGGACTTTAAGGTATGCTTTCGGATCGAAATTTTGACTCCATGACGAGTGATTTTCCGAACCAATGATGTATGCATCATTAAGAGTCACGGGGCAAGCCTCATCTAATTAACACTAGCCAAGTCTTGAGAATGTATTGCAGATATTTATAATAATAACCTGAAGCTTGTCTTTGCGGGTAATAAGGTTTATTTTATTCTATTCCTTTACTTGGCCAGACATTTTCTAACTTATATTATGAAGGATTGGTTTGGTGTGATATTAATTGCCACAGTGTCCATGATGGAGAACTCTCCTTGTTGCACGGTTGTTGGCTCAATGTAGTGAAGAAACTCCTCACCCTTTTTGGTTGTGATGATAAGACCGCTCATCCCTCGATCATCATGGGCGTTCGAGAGATCGAAGTAAGTACTGTTAATACTATTAATTTTTTTCTCAATATTCAGGGATACAGCGAGTGAAGGCAGTGATCCACCACTGTCATCAGTACTTTCGTCTGCGGAGTTGCTGTTATTGGCGTGTGCACTTCCTCCGGTATAGAAGAAGCTTCTGATCGAGGGGTTTTCCTCGCTTGATTTCATATCAACTGCAAGTGTTGTGAAGTTTGCATAGCTTGTCTGGACAATCTGACCTTTATCTTCTGATGCATTCGGTCTTGGCAGAATATAGCCTGCGGCTACATCAACTTCACCTGTGTATCCTTCATAGGGATGGAACATATCTGCGTATGCCTCCGTCACCTTTGCGACTTTTTTGCCTTTGTATGGATTTACATCTTGAGTCTTTGCTGCATCGATATTGCTGCCATCATTATTTTTGACAACTGATGTTATAGCTCGTCCATCGTAAACTTCGACCATGCCCATTCCACCTGCCCCTTGGCCGACCAATATGTCTACAAAATTGTCAGAATTAATATCACCTGCTGCAATGTTAACCGTTGTTTTAGAGTTGTTTTTTCTAAACGGCTTGATTTTGGCGAGCTTTTCATAATCTTTTCCGCTGTAGATTTCGATCAATGGCTCCGTATCCTTACCTCCAATTCCAATGATGATGTCACCATGTCCATCACCGTTGATATCACCAATTGCAACCGATGACCTCAGTGTTCTCGACTTCTTCTTAGCAAAGGCCTTGATTGTTGTGAGTAGGTTTTCGTCTCCAGCAAGTGTGGTTTCCGCCGATTTACCTTGATCCTTCTTTAATTTATAGGATCCCGTTACAGCTTGATTGACTGAGTCTCCGTCGTATAGCTTGATATCAAATCCTGCTTTATTTCTTTGTACACGATTGCTGACGATGGCTATGTCTGCAATGTTGTCGGATTCTCCCTCAGTCCCCCCTGCAAATGTTTCGGCGAGCTTTTCCCTTTTGAAGTACTTGCCATAGTTGATATCACCGATGGCAATATTTGCCTTTTTGATTCTGGGTCCGAACGCTTGAATGGAAAAATCATCCATCATCGACGTTCCAATCCTGAATGATGGATTTGAATCTTGTCTTTCTGATCCGATGTAATTCGAATCGGTGTTTAATATGATTTTTACTGCTTGCATCATTCCTGCATCTTCATGAAATAGAATATGGCAGTGATTAACATAGGCTCCGGGATAATCTTCGAATTTCATGAATATCTTTGTTTGAAAGTTGAGTGGTATATCATTGGTGCTGTTTGTTATCGGGTTGAAATATGCTGGCGTGCCGTATGGATTTGTTTCCGTGGCTGAACCAGGTATATATGCGCCGGCGAGTGTAACTGTATCTACCAGTTGGTTTGCTGGGTATGATGGTATATCTTCGACATCGATGCCATTGATTTCAGTGACTACAAAGTCGTTCTGATGAATGTGGAATGGATGCCATTCACCCCAAACAGCACCATAACCAAGTGAGCTGTTCTCAAGAGTCCATTCTTCTGTGGTCCCCAGCATTGGCATGGCAACCACAGGTTGCTCACTTGGAGAATGGCCGAACCATCGGCCATTGATCCAATACATGTTTTCAAATGTTGACGGGTCGTTGTCATCTATTCCTGGCCCCGCAACCCTTGAATAATTTGCATTCCATTCAAATTCTCTCTGCTTAATTGATCCCTGCTCGATTGCATCTTTGGTTTCCGCTACCCAGGTATCAATTTCTTGTGCCTCCTCCAGTAAATAGTCGATTGGCTCCGGCGCTGGTGGTCTTTCTTCAAATAGATCACCAGATACCTCTACCGTAGCCAGTACTTGAGCTCCCCAGATCAGATGGCCATCATGGATCCCCTGGAATTGTGTTGGTGCACCAAACGCATTGGTCAGGCTCGTGTTGGCAACTTCAGGTGCGAGATCACCCAGGATTTCTTCAGTACCGTTAGCTAGAAAGTAGTAGGTTCCAGGTTCGGTGAATGCCTGTTGAACAGTCATTCGATTACCTGGTGCCATTACAGGGGTTTCAGTGACGAATTGCAGTCTCTGAGATACGACTCCGGCAGCATCACCGTCAACCGCAATCACTTGGAAGTCCTCTAGGGACAACTCACCTTGATGTTCTCGGATTAATTGAATGACATAGTGGGAATTGACTGATTCATTTAAAAATCCAAATACATTCCAGGCCCCTGTCTCAACATCGAGGGTTGGATTGTATTGTCCATTAACAGTGTGAATGACATTTTCTGTTGGGGTTCCTGCAAGCCCTCCACCGTAGGCAAATGGAGTACCCGATGGATCCCCTCCTGGTGTTATCGGGGAATAGTAATCAGGTTTGAAGTTATATCCAATGTAGGCTGCATCTGATTTGGTGTAATATTTGATTCCATTTATTTCTGTATAGATAGGTGGCGTTCCAATTCTGTAGGCTCCCCCATTTGGATCCTGATTAAGAGGATCTGTATCCGATGCAGGCCGTTCCTCTTGAAGCAGTGATTGAGTTTGGACTGCCATCCAGTAGAAGGAATTATCCACTGGGCTGAATTTGTCCAGATCTTCAGCCTCTTCCTCAGATGCCAGGACAAGTAAGGTCCCCGCCAAGCCATTTGAAACTTGTAAATTGGTTGCGCCGTGAAGATGTGGGTGGTACCACTGGGGGCCAACAAAGTGACTTTCAGGGATTTTGATTTCAGTTTCCCAGGACTCACCAGGTGACAGTGAAACTAGAACGTTATCCCCAGCTCCTTGTGGACTTACATGCAATCCGTGTGTATGCAAATTGGTGTCAGCGGCAAGTTCAAGCCCGCTTCTGTTCTCTAAGTCATTGACAAGCCTAATTTTGAGCGTGTCTCCCGGATCTACTACAAGCAGTGGACCAGGGATGAGTCCGTTGTAAGCTTGAAAGCCATCGTCGTAGGCTGTGCCATTGTCTGCAGTACTACGCGTTAGTACTCCTAATCCTGGAATCGTGATTTCGTTGAGGTCTGACAGCGTAAGTTCGACATCCAGGACGTCTGACTCTGGTCCCCAGCTCGAGTAATAACTTCCGTTGGGCCCTTCTTCTGAATAGATGCCGTCTCTGTAGTTTTTGTTCCCTTGTTGCCATTCAAGCCAGGGGCTTGTGTAAACAAGCTTTTTGTCGTGCTGCGGGAGGACTTTAAGGTAAGCTTCCGGATCGAAATTTTGACTCCATGACGAGTGATTTTCCGAACCAATAATGTAGGCATTCGCTAGATTCATGAAATCAGTTGCATCTAATCAACACTAGCCATGCCCTAACAATGCGACCACATTGATTATAATAAAAATTTGTTATTTCCTATAGAGCGCTTTGGCTTTTATTTATCCCTGCGGCCACGAGTAATCTGTACCGTTGAGGCGATTGTACTGTTGCTGGGCTTCCTTGAAGTTGTCTTTGCAGATCGATCTCACTTGGTTAAACTCAAGCTGCTCGCCATTCGGTCCTTTCACATAGATCAAGCACCAGCCATCGAATGAATCAGGAAATTTGTCAATCGCAAATTCCTTAGAGCCGGCTTCACCCGACGTCTCTTGTTGTTTGCGATGAACTTTGACCTCGGTCAGCCCTCTTTTGTGCGATTCCGCCTCGAGCTTCAACGCAAATTCATTTACATCAACATCGGATCTCAGGAAAAACGATAGGTGAGATACATTCGCAAATCCTACACTTGTAGATATTGCTTTGTATACGTTTGGCGCCCACTGATCTTGTTGGGCTTGCCTGAAATGCAAAAGCTCTAGGGTTGTGTTGCCGAACTGTATAAAGCGCACATCCAGAGCGTCTTTGTTCCCATCTCTTAGGTCCGGGATTCCGCAATCCTCAGCGCTAACGTCATTTTGTATTGCCTTTAATTCATCCTGTTGAAATAGTAGATTATGTAATTCAACACCATAAAATCCATCACCTCCGACCGCCAATCGTCCTCCAAGGATATCGATATAAAAGGTCAGAGACTTTTTGAGGTCGGGAGTGGTTATTCCAAAATGTTGAATGCCTTGCAGGTAATGGCCTAGGGCAGATGGTGATTCTTCCTTATCAACACTGTAAAACTGCATTTTAAGTTAGATGCTCCACCAATCCTAGTTCTGACCGTTTTGCGTGGCAACTGCTTAATCCTTTTGTCAGCTTCTCTTTACACCCTAGACGGCCTTGGTGTGTCGTTATCTGTTGACTACGTAGATGCATCATTCTTCTGTATTGATCCTGCACCACTTTTTGCCTGCCTAGTGTGTTGCAGCTAAACTTTCAGAAGATTCTTCTTGCACATGCCATCCACGCCGCGTTCGCCCGAGGTCGTTTTTTATGTTCCGCTTTGGAAGCGTGACGGCATTACCCTTGCTCAGTTTGACGACTATTGGCGTGATGTTCATGGGCCGGTCTGCGCTCGGTTGCCTGGCCAAATGGAATATTGGCAATTCCACCTCTCACCATATGAGGGTGGGCTGTTTCCTGTCGTCGATGGTTGCCCTGTCAACACACTCTATGAAGATCAATTTATGGGGGTTGCTGAACTGACATTCTCCTCAGTAGAAGATCGTGCGACTTGGTTCCAAGCCTCCACGATATTAATGGACGATGAGCATAATATTTTCAGCAAAGCAATTGGTTACACGACATCATTGGGTAATACGGTTACCTTGATTGATAATCTTTCGGAGCCGTATCCGAATGGTTCGATCTCAGAGCTTCGTTACCACGTTATGGTTCGCAAGGCTGATTCTGCATCTGTAGATCAATTCCGTACCTACATTTCAGATCAATTGATGGCCTCGCTTTCCTCTTTGAAGGAGGTTTCTAAGTTGCGTTATCATTTATTTGACGAAATTGATCTTTCCCGCCCTGACGCTCAAGGTGTAGAGCATGTCGAAAAGCCTGGCAAGGACTACCATGCCTGCTTTGAAATTGCTTTTGCAACGGCACTCGATCGAGAGACTGTTTTTTCGGATCCTGGTTTCTTGGCAGCCCTAACCAGTGGATCTGATTTGATAGATATGATTAAGCCTTCTGAAGAGCGGTTTACTGCTACGTTTGTGGCTGATCACAAAATGACTCTTGCAGGTGCTCGCGGCTCCTCTGTATCTCAATTGATTACTGGTCTTGGAGCTCTCAATCAAATTCGTGACGATATCAATGATTTGATGCTGTTCAACAAACTCTGATTTACGCTCTACATCGGGCAAGTTTCTTTATGAGAGCTTGCCCGTTGCGTTGAACGCGATGCAAATTCTTTCATAGTCTTCGTTATAAGGGATCGTTTCGTGCGGCAAATGGCTTGGGAAAACAACCAACATTCCTGGTTGTGGTTTAACGATCTTCTTTTTATGCCCTGAGAACATGAGGCATCCCTCTCCGTTGGATTCTTCCGTTGTTTGAAGATAAATAACCCCGCTGAGTTCGGCGTCAGTGTGCGTATGTTTTTTCTGATAGCCTCCACGCTTAAGAATGACACCCCACCCACTTAGGCTGTTCTCCAGTTGTTGGTGAATCACCTCATTTCCTGATTCAGCAATAACTTTTACTATTTCTTTCTTTAATTGGATGATTGACTTTTTCTTTGAGTCCTTTAGAAGTTCGTATGTTTGATACCCGCCCGTTGTTGGCTTGTCTGCGCGATTCCAGGCCAGGGATGATTCCTCTCTGATGGCTGCAATCAGATCCTGTATCAATATTTCATTTGCTTGCAGCAGTTGATGGCATTTTACGACGACCTCTGGATCGCATATGTTGTTCACTTGAAGCATTCTTTGGCGGTTTTCTGGCAATTCACACGCTGCCGCCAACCATTTCTTTGTGTACTTCATTTCTCCACATGCTTCGAGTTTTTTGTATGCTGCTTCCCACGATTTGCTTTCGATATACGCGTACACTTCTGCTAGTTCTGACTCAAGATTGCCTTTGTATTCATTGATCAGCTTCTGTAATTCTTTTGATTCCTCTGTGTCTTGTACGATGCAATTTGCTTTTTTTAGTAAAATATTGGCTTCGTCTGGGTTGCCTATGGCTAGCTTGAACTTACTATAGTTGTAATAGCCTAGAAATTCATTTGGTCTTTTTTGGGTCACTTTTCTGTAGAGTTTATCTGCTATTTGGTAATTGCCTAGTTCTGTCTCGATGACCGCGAGATTTGTTAAAAGTGAAGGGTCTTCCCTGTTTATTTCTATCGCTTTGATAAGTATAATTTTCGCTTGCTCGAGTTCGTTGTTTTCAAATAGTAGTTCGCTTAAGGGTACGATGATTGCCGCGCTGTAGTCTCCTTGATTGGCGCGATCTGTAAGGATCTTCCTTGCTCTTTTTTGCCGCCCTGTTCGTAGTGCTATCTCCGAGATTTGCATCACAATATTCATGGTTGCATTGTCCCGGCTGTAACTTCTATGCTTTTGTTCGTAGTAGTCAATTAGTCCGTCTATGTCTCCCCTCATTTGCATGACGCGTATTATGTTTTGAAATATTCCTTGATTGGATCGATCTTCCTCGTAGGCCTGTTTAAATAAAAATTCTGCCTTCGCCAAATCCCCCGCTTGAGCTGCTTTCACACCTAGGCTATTTTTATTCATCATGTTTTTGGCTAAAAAAAGTGCTGAGCCTCTCGACTCAGCACATTGTTTTTAAGTGGATTTAAAATGGCTATCAAATTACTTGGAACTCTTCGTCCAATTCAGCATCTTTCAGTAATTGGTTGATTTCACTGTTGAGACCTGTTAATTGAAGGCTGAATGAGGCACCGCGTTGTTGTTTGGTGAACAACAGATAGTTCCATCCAGTATCATCAATTGTCTTAAGGTTGGTCATGTCAAGAACGACACCTGCCAAACCGCTTAGTTTCTCCAGCTCTTTCTTGAACAGCGGCAGTTTGCATTTTGTGAGATCACCATCAAGCGCGAAGCGGCCGATACCGTTTTCGTAACTCATCAGATCTGCACTGAATCCAAGACCTGCAGGTTCAATCCGAACTCGCACGCGAAGTGGTTTGTCGGAATCAGGAAGATTCACGATCATGGCTGACTTGTCGAAGTCGTAGAAAGATTTGTCATCGATCCAGACTTCAGCCAGTTCAACGCTGCCAGCTGGGAGCAGATCAGGTGCAACCCTCAGTTTGTTATCAGGCCAACCCTGTGGATCAGGACGGAAGAAGAAATCCATTGGCTGTTTTGTGACTAGCAGGTTCGAGTAGATCGCCGCCAAGAAGCAGAGCTCGAACGAGTGGTAACCAGCCATGGAGTGGCTGCCCTTTCCACGTTCAGAACCAAGGGAATAGGGCTGTCCATTGGCTAGAACGTTGAAGTAGATGCCGCCAGACTCGTAGTCGAGGAACCAGCCATTGTAGAAAGCTGTTCCTTCTCGGGCAAAGCGCAGATATTCGGGCTTGTCGTTGTAGACGCCAGCCATGATGTAGTAGGCCAGGATGCCCTGTTCCTGTTGCCACCACGCTTTTCGGTCGTGCCACACACGGCGGTAGTGCTCTTCCCCGTCTTTCAAGGTCCGCTCCATCATGTCGTACCAGCCGCCCCGCTGGTTGTCGCAACCGGCCGGAGGAATGGCATCAGCGATCTGGTGCGCAAAAGTTTTGTAGCTCTCCTTGGGATTAAGGCTGTGCATGCGCGTGAGGTTCCACGCCACTTTCAGGTTGTGGCCAACAACGCAGCGTGCTTGGTGAATTCCCCATTTCAGATCGTGCGTCCAGTCTTCAAAGAACTTCTCGTTCATGAAGGGGCTGTAGCCGTAATCGGGGAAATGATCGCAGATCGTGTCGAACGTATCTTCCAGGAATTTTGCGTAGCTTTCTTCTCCCGTAGCGAGGTACAGGTTGATCAGGTATGCCGGAGCATGGTCTCCAACGGAGTTCCAGTTCTTCTTGGCTTTGTTCACACCCAGTGACTCGGCCTTGGCGTCGAAGGTGACAGGGTCAACGTGGGAGTAATAGCCGCCGTAGGGACCGTGATCTTTGTAGTACCGATTCAGGAATGCAATGGTGTCATCGATGTCGTGGCGGATGGACTCTCCACCCGTCAGTCGCCATGTCTGTGTTGGCCCGGCCAGTGCATAGATCTGCTCATAACAAGGGATTGCATTGCCGCCTTCATCACCACCGGCTGTCGATCCCATGTACTTGCGAACGCTGCCATCGTCCTGGATGTCGATCTGGCTGTACCAGTAGCAGATCCCTTCACTTTTGTTTTGATGGCGGAAGTGACGCTGCATGTACTCAGTGCCGTTTGTGGCAGCTTCCAGAGCACGTTCATCGCCCGTGATCATGTAGGCCGTTGCAAAGCCGTACACCAAACGTGAGATCGTATCGAGATTCTGAACACCATCCTGTTTCTTACCTTCAGCACTCAGGTCGGTGCGGAATTTTTTGAAGTCAATCGCTTCACCTTCAACCACCTTGAACTGTGCTTCCAGGTAGAAGTTCAGTAGTTGTTGGATTTGATGAATCCACCAGTTTTGATCTTCAAAGCGCAGATCTTCTTTGCCACGTCCGAAGAGCAACATGTGCTTCGCCTCAAACTTGAGACTGTCTGCTTCGGGGTAGAAAAGGCCATAGACGTGCACAAAGCGATCCTCGACGAGGATCTGTTTAATGTCAGGAGCAACTTGAAAGGGTTCTCCCAAGTTACGTACTAGTTCTGCATAACATGCGTCGGTTATTTTTACTGTATACATCCTCCCATCGGATGTTTCCACTTCGACCATCCCCTTGCAGTCAAAGATCTCTGGATAGGAGACGCTGCGAATGTAACCAGCGACGAGATCTGAGAAGGGAAAGTTCAGTTGATTTTTGGATGTCATGGCTAGGAATGTGGAAATGGTGGAATTGTTGTTGAGGCGGAATTGACTGAGAATTCAGTTTGTTTCTCGCGAAGCGAGAACAACAATGCTTCTTCCAGTTACGAGATAAGTGCTGCCATCAACGGCTACTTGTTGATCTCTAGTTTGGATGTCATTTGGTGTTGGAAGAGCGGTATCGATGGCTCGATACCACCTCAGGCCAGGAGCCTGAGGTATCTCGAATTCAACGCCGTCCCAATACATATTGAACATGACGTGGATATTGTTTGTTTGATCAGTGTCTTCGGCGGTGTCGCCAAGAGTCATTCCCAGACACAATGCATTTGGATCGTCCCATCCCGGACTGTTTAATTTTGTGCCGTGCCAGGACACGTCGTAAAGACCAAAACGGTTGCTGCCCCCTTCGAAATATCTTCCCCTGAAATGGTCAATGTAACTCTTTCTCTTGTCCATGATCATTGACCAGAACCGAATCATTTCCTGGCTCTCTGATTGTTGAATCTTATTCCAGTCAAACCAGTTGATTTCATTGTCGTGGCAGTAGGTGTTGTTGTTTCCACCTTGACTGCGCATGAATTCATCGCCTGCGACAATCATTGGTACACCGATCGACAAAATATGGATGGTCGCAAAATTCTTGACCTGGCGCTTTCGTAAATCATTGATCCACTGATCACTTGTTTCCCCTTCAGCTCCACAATTCCAGCTGCAGTTGTCATCGATTCCGTCATTGTTGCCTTCACCGTTGGCCCAGTTGTGCTTTTCGTTGTAAGCAGTCAGGTCATACAGGGTGAAGCCGTCGTGAGCCGTCACGAAGTTGACGCTGTTTGTTGGTTCGTGATGGCGACCTTGATACAAATCAGCGCTGCCAGTGATTCTTCCAGCAACCTCCCCAATGATTCCAGGCTCTCCCTTGATGAAATTCCTAATGCAGTCTCGATATTTCCCATTCCATTCGGCCCAGCGTGCGCCAGGGAATGAGCCAATTTGGTAAAGGCCTGCGGCGTCCCAAGCCTCTGCGATGACCTTGGACTGACCAAGTAAGTCGTCGAGTTCAATCGACCATACGACTGGGGGATGCTCGAGTGGTGCTCCATCCTCTCCCCGGCTCAACACCGACCCCTCGTCAAAACGGAATCCATCAACATGCATTTCTTCGACCCAGAATCGAAGCGAGTCGATGATCAGCTTTTCTCCAACAGGGTGGTTACAGTTAAAGGTGTTACCGCAACCTGTGTAGTCGTAATAAAACTCCCGAGATCCGTCTGCACCAGTGAGGTAATAATATGTTGAGTTGTCGATTCCTTTGAAGCTGAATGTTGGCCCTTGATGATTGCCTTCATCAGTGTGGTTGTAGACAACGTCAAGGATGACTTCGATGCCTGCTTGATGCAGGGCTTTTACCATGTCGCGGAACTCGTTGAGATGTTGGCTTGTATCTGAGCTGACGCAATATCCTTGGTGAGGGGCGAAGTAACCCATTGTGCTGTAGCCCCAATAGTTCACCAGCTTGCGCCCTTCATGGACTTTGGTGACATCGGTATGGTCGAAACTGCAAACGGGTAGTAGCTCGACTGCCGTTATCCCTAACTCCTTGAGATAGGGTATTTTTTCGATTAGTCCAAGATACGTGCCTGGGTGCTTGACACCGCTTGTTGGACTTTTCGTAAAGCCGCCGACGTGCATTTCGTAAACAATGGTCTCAGCCATTGGTTTTTTCAGCGGTGCGTCACCCTCCCAGTCGTAATTGCTGGTGTCGATGACGACACTGCGCATGGATTTGTGCAGGTTGTCGCCTGGCATGCAGGCAGCTCCCCGGTCCCATAGCGCTAAGCAATTGCCTTTGGAGTATGGATCGACCAACACCTTTTCTGGATCGAAGCGCTGTCCGTTCCAAGGTTCCCGAGGGCCGTCGACACGATAGGCATAGCCCATGCCAGGCTTAACACCTTCAATGAAGGTATGCCATACGTTAAAGCTTCTATTATCTCTGCCATCCAGATCGATGACTTTTACTGGCTCCAGATCGTCTGGTTTGGAGAAAATAAGCAGTTGAACGCTTGTTGCGCTGCTGCTGTAAAGAGAAAAATTAACCCCATCGGCCTCAACAGTGCTTCCAAAGGGATGAGGGGAGCCTATGTATCGACGAAAGTGAGTCCCCTGAGGCTCGAGTGGATTGCCCTGTAGTGATGAGAGGGCAGGAGGTGAGCTGATCGTCATTTGATAAATCGATGCAGGGTTTGTTCCGGAGATGACTGCCCATCCTTCCAAGCTCGATCGGATCGTCCGAACTAAGCCATCTCTAGATAGCAGCATTTGGCCAGCTCCGGTGATGGGTGGGCTTGATGTGTGCAGTTGCTGATGTTGCTTGACAAATGGCGCTTCCGTCCTGGCTTTCACCTTGAGATGTATTCTGAAGATCGCTCAAGTGCTTCCTGCCTTGTTGTCATCAGTGCAGTAATTCCAAATTTTTTCAGCCGCTCCTGTAACCGCTGATTTGCGCCAGCGACAAAGGTCAACCTGCCAAGGGCCTGAGCTTCCTCCACCATGCGTTCAAGTGCGAGTGCTGCGGTCACCCCCATTCGGGGGACGTTGCTGATGTCGAGGATTAGAACTCTGCAGTTGCTGACTAGCCCTATGCGTGAGCTGATCCCTTTGGCGGCACCGAAACTCATGGGCCCCTTCAGACGGAACAGCATCAATTGATTGCCACACGACTGGATCAGTCGTTGTTCTTCCATGCTGAGGTCGCTCCCAAGGGCTACACCTCCATCGATTGGATTGTCCTCATCCATCCCCTGCAGCTGGGTCTGGGTGATGGCATCCACCGTCAGCAGATTGGCGACGAACATGCCAACCAACACCCCCCAGATCAGATCCCAGAACACGGTCATCAACATCACCGCGTACATCAACGCAGCGGTTTTGACCGAAAGCCGATGGGCCCTGAGCAGGAAGCCCCAGTCAATGATGTCGAGCCCCACCTTGATCAGGATTCCAGCCAGTAAGGCTGTCGGGATTTCCGCAGCCATGGATCCTGCCCCGAGAAGAACAAGCAGCAGCACCACGGAGTGGGTCATGCCTGACAGCGGCGTCTTTCCTCCCGACTTGATGTTGATCACCGTCCGCATCGTGGCTCCAGCACCAGGCAGTCCTGAAAGCAGTCCTGAGGCGGTGTTCGCGATGCCCTGACCGATCAGCTCTCGGTTGGAGTCATGGCTCGTCTGGGTGATGTTGTCGGCCACAAGAGACGTCAATAATGAATCGATCGCTCCAAGCAAAGCCAGGACCATCCCTGCTTTGAGCAGTTCCGGCAGATGTTGACTGAAGTCTGGAAGGACAAAACGGAGCCCCCCCTCTGGAATGGCGCCGATGCGGTTGAGCGGTTCAACCCCCAACGACTGCAATCGGTCGTCGTTGAACATCAACATCGACAACGGCGTCACGATGAGCAGGGCCAACAGTGGTGATGGCATCCATTGGCGAATCCGTGCTGGTGTGAGGAAGACCACTGCAAGGGTCATCACGCCGATGCTGATCGCTGCCGGATTCGGCAACGGCAATTCGGCCAGTGTGCTCAGAGATCCGACGACTCCCCCCGTTGTGGTCACACCAACGAATGGTCCCAGTTGCAGGATCAAGATGATGAAGCCAATCCCCGACATGAACCCAGAGACCACGGAATAGGGCACCAGGGTGATGAACCGTCCCAGACGAAGTACGCCGAGCATTGCTTCGAAGACGCCGCCGATGGCAACGGCAGCCATCACCAACGGCAACATCTCGCCAGCCGAGAGGTCTGTGGACACACCGACAGCAGCCAGGCTGGAGACCACTCCTGCCACCGTGACGCTCATGGGCCCAGTCGGCCCGCTCACCTGGGACGGGGTCCCCCCGAGCAGTGCTGCAACAAATCCCGTGACGATGGCCCCGTAAAGGCCGTAAATCGCTCCACCCGGACCAAGGGCTGCATTGCCGAAAGCCAGAGCCAGAGGCAAAGCCACCACGGCTGCGGTCAGCCCCCCAAGCAGGTCACCCCGCAGATTGCGGGTGTTCAAGCCATGAATCAATGACATCGCTTAGTCAAGACCGCTCCAACGGCTGAGTTCGTCGATCGACTGAACTCCCTCCTTTCTTTGTCCGTCTGGCAACAGCCAGGTGGGATAGGCCCGCACCTCTGCCTCGCGGCAGGCAGCTGCTTCGTTTGGGCGTTGCTCCGGCATCCGGCACTCCACATAGGGAACCAGAACAGCTGCTTGCTTGCCGAACAGCTCCATCTGGCGCACGCAGGCAGGACAGGTCCATGCCCCGAAAAATCGTGCACCAATCTTGCTCAAGTGCTCAGAAAGGTTGAGCGCCTTGGCGGTTGATGCCTGTTGTGGCTGCTTGATGTTGCCGGTCCATTCCTGGGCGAGGAATGGTGGGCTCACAGCACCAAGACCCAGAGCGATCACTGCGATTGATCCTGCTTGGCTCCACCGCATCACTCTTCGAGCATTCTTTGAAAAACGCTAGTGGTGGCATCGCGTTCGGGCTTCCCTCCATGGGGAACCCACACGCATGTCCCAGGGCTTGAGACACTGCAGAAACGGGTTAGGAACCATGGCAGGCAGCGGTTACAAGGATTATTTCCAGGTTCTGGGGGTTGATCGCAGCGCCGATGCCGATGCGATCAAACGCGCTTTCCGCAAACTTGCCCGTCAATACCACCCGGATGTGAACCCAGGTGATGCCAGTGCCGAAGCCCGCTTTAAGGAAATCAGCGAGGCTTACGAGGTGTTGTCGGACCCCGACAAGCGTCGTCGTTATGAACAATTCGGCCAGTACTGGAATCAGGCCGGTGCTTCGGGTGGAGCGGGGCCGGGCATGGATGTGGATTTCGGTCGGTACGGCAACTTCGACGATTTCATCAACGATCTTCTCGGTCGGTTCGGCGGTCCAGCTGGAGCTGGTGGCTTTCAGGGCAGCGGCTTCCCTGGTGGTGGTTTTCCAGGCGGTGGTTTTCCTGGTGGAGGGTTCCCTAGGGGGAATGCAGCAGCTCGCACTCCAGTGAATCTGGATGCAGAAGCAACCGTGAGCATTTCATTCGCAGAAGCCTTTCGCGGCACTGAGCGTGCTCTGTCGGTGAACAACGAACGGGTTCAGGTACGCATCCCTGCCGGGGTGAAGAACGGTTCGCGCCTGCGCCTCAAGGGGAAGGGCAATCTGCAGCCTGGTACTGGGCGCCGGGGGGATCTCTACCTCAACCTCAATGTGAAGGAGCATTCGGTCTGGAGGCTGGATGGAGAGCAGCTCCAGGCGGATCTCCCGGTCAGCCTCGATGAGTTGGCTCTTGGAGCCACCGTCACAGTGATGACCCCTGATGGCGAAGCGCAGGTGTCGATTCCAGCTGGTACGGCTCCCGGTCGAAGTTTGCGCTTGAAAGGAAAGGGTTGGCCTCTGAAAGGACGTCGCGGCGATCTGCTGTTGACCCTGGCTTTGAAGATGCCGTCGTCCTGGACTGCAGACGAACAGGAGTTGCTGAACAAGTTGCGCGAGCAACGCTCCGAGAATCCACGTCACGACTGGTTGCGCTCCGCCGCCCTCTGAGGCTTCGGCCGTACGATCGCCGCCTGGACATAGATCCCGATGGAGCTCACCTACCGCCCCCGTCGTTTACGACGCACACCGGCCCTGCGCGCCATGGTGCGGGAACATCAGCTTTCTGCAGCGGATTTCATCTATCCACTGTTTGTGCATGAGGGCGCCGACGTCGAACCCATCGGTGCCATGCCAGGGGCGAGTAGGTGGAGTCTGGCGGCCCTGACCGGAGAAGTTCAGCGCGCCTGGGACCTGGGGGTCCGTTGCATCGTTCTGTTCCCCAAGGTTTCCGAGGGCTTGAAAACAGAAGACGGCGCTGAGTGCTTCAACGCCAATGGCCTGATTCCCAGAGCCATCCGTCAGATCAAGCAGGAGGTTCCGGGGATGGCGATCATGACTGACGTGGCACTAGATCCCTATTCCTGCGATGGTCACGATGGCATCGTCAGCGCAGAGGGGGTCGTCCTCAACGACGAGACGATCGAATTGCTCTGTAAACAGGCTGTGGTTCAAGCCGAAGCCGGTGCTGATCTGATCGGCCCTAGCGACATGATGGATGGGCGTGTCGGGGCCATTCGTGAGGCCTTGGACGACGAAGGGTTCGAGCACGTCGGAATCATCAGTTACACCGCGAAGTACTCCTCGGCCTATTACGGGCCATTCCGTGAAGCCCTGGATTCGGCCCCCCGTGCTGCCAGCAGCAAGCCGATTCCAACCAACAAGGACACGTATCAAATGGACCCCGCCAATGCCCGGGAAGCCATCACGGAAGCCCAGCTGGATGAACAGGAAGGCGCCGACATCATGATGGTGAAGCCGGGTTTGGCCTACCTGGACATCATTCATCGACTGCGCGATGAGTCGGAGCTTCCCATTGCTGCATATAACGTCAGTGGGGAGTATTCGATGGTGAAGGCCGCCGCCGAACGCGGCTGGATCGAGGAGCGCGCCGTGGTTCTCGAAACCCTGCTCAGCTTCAAGCGGGCCGGTGCGGATCTGATCCTCACGTATCACGCCTGTGATGCCGCGGAATGGCTGCGTCAAGGCTGAGCGGTCTGACAGCCCAACACTTCAGAATGCACATCGACGTCGGCTGCAGATGACAACGGTTGATCGTTTAGGTCATGTGGCTATCCGCGTTCAGGATGTGCCCCGTGCCGTGGCGTTTTACGAGGGGCTTGGCATGCGTCTTGTCTGGAAGGCCGACGATTGGTGCTACCTGGAAGCGGGTGAAGGCCGGGACGGACTGGCCCTGCTCGGGCCTGGCTACAAAGCCGCAGGTCCCCACTTCGCCTTTCATTTTCGTGATCGCCAGGAGGTGGATCGTGTGCACGATCGTCTGAAGGCTGAAGGCGTGCACGTCGGTGCCGTCCACGATCACCGTGACGGAACCGCATCCTTTTATCTGAAGGATCCTGAAGGCAACTGGCTGGAAATGCTCTATGAACCCCCCGGTGGCATTCCCTCCAACTGCCGCTGACCCGACAAGGGGGATCGATCGGGCCGTCCAGGAAACCCTGGATCTGCTCGAGTGGCCCAGGGTCTGCGACCACCTGTCGAGCTTCGCCTCCACCGGCATGGGGCGTGATGCGGCTCGAAACCTCGTGATGCCTGAAACCCTGGAGGTGAGCCGGCAGCGGCTGGCGGAGACCGTCGAGATGGCGGTGCTCGATGACCTGACCGAAGGAGGCCTCAGTTTCCGCGGGGTGCAAGACCTCACACCGGTGCTGTTGCGCTGCAGCAAGGGGGGCGTGGCCTCCGGCGAGGAGCTGCTGGCGGTGGCTGAGACCCTGGCCGCTGCCCGTCGTCTGCGCCGTCAGATCGATGAGCCTGAGCTCAGACCTGCCTGTTCGGCGCTGATCGACACGATGGTGACGTTGCCGGAGCTGGAGCAACGGCTCAAGTTCTCCATTGAGGAGGGCGGTCGCATCGCCGATCGGGCCAGTGCCCCTTTGGCGGGGTTGCGTCAGCAATGGCAAGGCCTGCGCCAGGAACGCCGCGACAAGCTGCAGGATCTGTTGCGGCGCCTGGCGCCCTTTCTGCAGGACAGCGTGATCGCCCAACGCCATGGCCGCCCGGTGCTGGCGGTGAAAGCTGGCGCAGTGGCACAGGTGCCGGGTCAGGTTCACGACAGCTCGGCCTCAGGCAGCACGGTGTTCGTCGAACCCCGCTCCGTGCTCACCATCGGGAATCGACTGACCGATCTGGAGGGTCGGATCCGGGACGAGGAACGCAAGGTGCTGAGCGAGCTCAGCGCGGCCGTCGCGGTCGATCACCCTGTGCTCATGCAGTTGGTGTCGATCCTGTTGCAGCTGGATCTGGCCCTGGCCAGAGGCCGCTATGGCCGCTTTCTCGGCGGCACAGCTCCCCGCATGGAGGCTTCCGCCGCGGCACCGTTCCGTTTCGAGACCCTGCGCCATCCGCTGTTGGTCTGGCAGCACAAGCGTGCTGGCGGGCCGGCGGTGGTGCCGATCTCGATGGAGGTGTCCGCTGACTTGCGGGTGGTAGCGATCACCGGTCCGAATACCGGAGGCAAGACAGTCACGCTCAAAAGCATCGGTCTGGCGGCATTGATGGCCCGGGCGGGATTGCTGCTGCCCTGTGCAGGGATGCCGACCCTGCCCTGGTGTGCCCAGGTTCTGGCGGACATCGGCGATGAACAGTCGTTGCAACAGAGCCTGTCCACCTTCAGCGGTCACATCAAGCGGATCGGCCGGATTCTGGAGGCGCTGCAGTCCGGCCCTTCGCCCGCCTTGGTGCTGCTCGATGAGGTGGGGGCCGGTACCGACCCCAGTGAAGGCACGGCCCTGGCGACATCTCTGCTCAAGGCCCTCGCCGACCGCGCTCGGCTCACCATCGCCACCACCCATTTCGGCGAACTCAAGGCTCTCAAATACAACGATGCCCGCTTTGAGAACGCCTCTGTGGCCTTCAACGCCGAGACCCTTTCCCCCACCTATGAGTTGCTCTGGGGCATCCCAGGCCGCAGTAACGCCCTGGCGATTGCCAGCCGTCTCGGCCTGGATGACCAGGTGCTGGAGGAGGCGCGTCAGTTGCTGGCGCCCGCTGCTGATGGAGAGGTCAACAGTGTGATCCGTGGTCTGGAGGAACAGCGGCAGCGGCAGCAGGCGGCGGCGGAGGATGCTGCCGCTTTGCTGGCCCGCACGGAGCTGCTCCACGACGAACTGCTGCAGCGATGGCAGAAGGAGAAACAACAATCGGCCGAACGCCAGGAGCAGGGGCGCCAACGGCTGGAACGCTCGATCCGCGATGGTCAGAAGGAGGTGCGATCCCTGATCCGGCGCCTTCGGGATGATCGCGCCGATGGGGAAACAGCACGGCGGGCCGGACAGCGCCTGCGTCGGCTGGAGGACCGTCACCGCCCCGAACTGGAACGGCGTCAGCCCCTGCCTGGCTGGAGACCAGAACCCGGCGAGCGAATCCGGGTGCTGGCCCTGGGCAAGGCGGCAGAGGTGCTGGCGATTTCGGACGACGGCATGCAGCTCACCGTGCGCTGCGGCGTGATGCGCAGCACGGTGGAGCTATCTGGCGTGGAAAGCCTCGATGGCCGCAAGCCGGAGCCGCCCGCTAAGCCGGTCGTGAAGGTCAGTGCTCGGATCAACCCGGGGTCCGGTGCCCAGGTGCGCACCAGCCGCAACACGCTGGATGTGCGTGGCATGCGTGTGCATGAGGCGGAGGCCGCTGTGGAGGAACAGCTGCGTGGGGCCAATGGACCGGTGTGGGTGATCCATGGGATTGGAACCGGCAAGCTCAAGCGAGGGCTGCGGGCCTGGCTGGAGACGGTGCCCTACGTCGAGCGTGTCACCGACGCCGAGCAGGGGGATGGCGGAAGAGGTTGCAGTGTGGTGTGGGTACGTTGATATCAACGTCAGCCGCGCAGTTGTGGTGATCAATCCGATCTCGGTGGTCCTGATCGTGCTGATCGGTTCCCTTGTTGTCCCAGCTCCAAGCCAGGCTGAGTGCCAGACCAATCAGACCCTCCGGTCAGGAGGTCTGTGAGGAGGAGGACGACACCAACGGGGCCTACAACCTGATGGAGCGCTGATCAGCTCAGCTTGGGCAGCTTTGGAGCGTCAGCGCCGGGATCCTGCCGTGCAATCGCTTCTCCACTTGCATCGAACAACCGCCAGCCACTGGGTTCAGGATCCAGATGCAGCACATCGTCGGGTTTGACCGTTAAGTCGGGGTTCGTCCGCACCTGCACCAGGTGGTCTCCGTCGTGCAGGCGGCAGCTGATCAATTGCTCGTTTCCCAGCACTTCGCAATGAAGCACCGAGGCCGGCAGGTTGCGGTTCGTGGCCGGCGCCACACGCCAGCCCTCTGGCCGCAGGCCCGCCGTCAGCGTCTGGCCTTCCAATGCCGGTAGGGCCGCTGCCAGAGGCCCCTCAACCGACAGTCGCTTGGGGCCGAGAAGCAGGGTGGCGCCTGGGCCGATCACCACGGGAAGCATCGACATCGGTGGGCTGCCGATGAACTGCGCCACGAACAGATTGGACGGCCACCGGTAGAGCTCCATCGGGGTTCCGAGCTGCTGCAGGCGCCCCTGATTGAGCACGGCGATGCGGTGACCCATCGTCATGGCTTCCACCTGGTCATGGGTCACATAGACCGTTGTGGTGCCCAGCTCCCGCTGCAGGTCAACGATGCGGGTGCGGGTGCTGTTGCGCAGCTTGGCGTCCAGGTTGCTGAGCGGTTCATCCATCAGAAACACCGCCGGTTTTCTCGCCATGGCCCGCCCCAGGGCAACACGTTGTTTCTGCCCGCCGGAGAGCTCCTTCGGCAGGCGGTCGAGGAGTGATTCCAGCTCCAGGGCCTGGGCCACGGTGTGGACGCGCTGTTCAATCAGCTCCTCTCGCGGGGATCGCACCCTCAGGAATGCGGGAAGTCCGCGGCTGAGCTGGCTGAGTTGATCCTGCAGTTGCTGAGGCAGGCTGCGATGGCGGCTGCGTCGCAGCCCGAAGCTGAGGTTGTCGCGCACGCTCAGGTGCGGATAGAGCGCGTAGCTCTGGAACACCATGGCCACGTCGCGACGCCCGGGCCGCACCTGGCTCACGGGGCGCTCACCGATGACAATTTCACCCACAGTGGGACTCTCCAGGCCGGCCAGCAGTCGCAGCAAGGTGCTCTTGCCGCACCCCGACGGTCCCACCAGCACCAGGAATTCACCGTCCTCGATGCTGAGGTCCAGCTCACGGATCACCGGAACGGGCTCCGAGCCACGGCGTCCGGGATAGGTCTTGCTGAGGGCTTCGAAACGGACGCCGGCCAACGGCTGTTCAGCAGCGGCTGAATCTTAGGGTTGAGAGCTGGATCCATCGCGTGGCGCCGTGCAGTTCATCGATCAGGCACGGATCACGGTGCGCGGTGGCCGCGGTGGAGATGGCATCGCCGCGTTTCGTCGCGAGAAATATGTGCCGGCCGGTGGACCCTCCGGAGGTGATGGAGGTCATGGCGGGCCTGTGGTGCTGGAGGCGGACAGCAACCTTCAGACCCTGCTCGACTTCAAGTACAAACGGTTGTTCGCCGCGGATGACGGCCGGCGAGGTGGCCCGAACAAGTGCACGGGAGCCTCGGGTCGGGATCTGGTGATCAAGGTGCCCTGCGGGACCGAGGTGCGACATCTCACCACCGGCATCCTGCTTGGGGACCTGACCGATCCCGGCGAGCGTTTGACCGTGGCCTTCGGCGGCCGCGGCGGTCTTGGTAATGCCCATTACCTCAGCAATCGCAACCGTGCGCCGGAGAAATTCACCGAAGGTCGCGATGGGGAGGAATGGCCCCTTCAGCTGGAACTGAAGCTTCTGGCGGAGGTGGGCATCATTGGCTTGCCCAACGCTGGAAAGAGCACTCTGATCGCTGTCCTGTCAGCCGCTCGCCCCAAAATCGCCGACTACCCCTTCACCACCCTGGTGCCCAATCTCGGCGTGGTGCGACGCCCCAGTGGCGACGGCACGGTCTTTGCCGATATTCCTGGATTGATCGCTGGTGCTGCCCAGGGCGCCGGATTGGGACACGATTTTCTGCGTCATATCGAGCGCACCCGTTTGCTGATTCACGTTGTCGATGCCGGGGCCGATGATCCCGTCGGCGATCTACGGGTGGTGGAGAAGGAGCTGGAGGCCTACGGCCATGGCCTGGTGGACCGTCCTCGCCTTCTGGTGCTGAACAAGCAGGAATTACTTCTGAACGAGCAGCTCCCTGAACTCAGCCAAGAGCTTGAACAGGCCAGTGGACGTGCTCCCCTTTGCATCTCAGCGGCGATGGGACGCAATCTTGATCAGCTGCTGCAACGGGTCTGGACGGAATTGGGGATCGCCTAGAGACGAATCGGGTGGCAATCGTGTCGGCCACCACATCGGTGGTTGTGAACACGTCTCAGCGCCGCCATAACGGAACAGTGATCCACCACCTCGTGATGACCTTCTACACCTGCCTGGATGACAAGGGATCGGTAATCGCCCGTTGTCAGACGGAAGAGGAAATCGCCGTTCTTAAACGCATGGGGCGTCCGATTGCTCAGGTCCGCGCCATGAAAGATCAAGAGGCTGTGGTGTGCAGCCTCACCGGCAGCCCCTCTGATTACAACGACGAATACTGAGGTTCAGTCGTCGTAGATGCGGCACTCGTCAGCTTCCGGGTTGGTGTCGCAGTACAACTCGAGGGGAGTGGGGTCGTGCTTGTCCTCGGGGTTGTGTTCCTTGTACTCCTCCAGGGAGTGCAGTTCCCCTTCCAGGTGACGCACCTTGGCCTCATCACCAGCTGCCTTGGCTGCTTCGATGTCGGTCTTGTCCTTCTGAATGTGCTCGTCGATCGATTTCATGGGAACACCTTTCTGCCGTGGCTACCTTACGGCCGATGCTTCGTTCCTGCTCCCGAGACACCCTTTTCAATCGTTCGCTGACATCAGGGCTGAAGCTCGCTGAGTTCCAGCCAGCGCTCTTCGGCAGCCTCAATGGTGGCGATCAGCTCCGCTAATTCGCGGCTGACCTGCGAGAGATCCGTGCCATGACCGGCCAATTTCTCCTCGAGGGCCGCCTTGCGTTCCTCCAGTTGCGGTAGGCGCTGGTCGAGTTGTTGCAGTTCCTTGGTTTCCTTGAAACTGCGCCGCCGCGGGCCCGTCGATGACTTGGCATCGGCTTGGCGGCTGTCTTGTTTGACCGTGGGCAACGGCGCTGAGGTCCGTTGCCGTTCCTGCTGGCGCTGCTGCTCGAGAAAGCCGCTGTAGTTGCCCTCGAACCGCTGCAGACGACCCTGATCGAAGCAGAACAGGCGATCCACTGTGCGGTCGAGAAAGTACCGGTCGTGGGACACCACGATCACGCAGCCCCGGAAGTCTTCAAGAAAGTCCTCCAGAACGCTCAGGGTGCGGACGTCGAGATCGTTGGTGGGTTCATCCAGCAGCAGCACGTTCGGGGCCTGGATCAGCATCCGGCACAGGGTCAGACGCCGACGCTCGCCTCCGGACAGCTTGGTCAGGGGGCTGTGCTGCTGAGCCGGGGGGAAGAGAAATCGTTCCAGCAATTGGGAGGCGGTGACCTGCTCTCCGCCGACTTCGATGCGGCTGGCGGCTTCTTCAACGAATTCGATCACCTTGCGCTGCAGTCCTTCCCCCTCGGTGAAGGCTTCGGTGTGCTGGTCGAGGTAGCCGATGTGCACGGTTTCTCCCAACCGCAACGCGCCAGACGTGGTCTGACGCCGACCGGCGATCAGATCCAACAGGGTCGACTTACCGCTGCCATTCGGCCCGATGATGCCAATGCGATCCTCCGGGCTGAAGCTGTAGCTGAAGTCTCTGAGGAGGGGCCTGCCGTCGGGCTGGCCATCGGCGGTGACTCCCACGGCTTCGGCCTCGATCACCAGCTTGCCGATGCGGCGGCTGACGCTGGCCATTTCCAGGATTTTGCGCCCCTGCTGGACGGGGGCCTCCCGCATGGCCTCGATGCGCTGCAAGCGGGCTTTCTGTTTGGTGCTGCGGGCTTTGGGTCCCTGCCGAAGCCAGGCCAGCTCCCGGCGCAGAACACCACGGAATTTGGCGGCGGAGGACGCTTCCGAGGCCTCCTCGTCCGCCTTGTGCTGCAGGAACGTGCTGTAGTTGCCCTGGTACGTGCGAGCCCGTCCTCGGTCCACCTCCACCATGCGGCTGGTCACCCGATCCAGCACGTAGCGGTCATGGGTCACCAGCACCAGGGCCCCTGGGTAGCGGTCCAACCAGCTCTGCAACCACTCCACGGCGGCTGCATCCAGATGGTTGGTGGGCTCATCCAGCAGCAGCACATCCGGGCAGGCCACCAGGGCGGAGGCCAAGCCAACCCGCTTCCGGTAGCCCCCCGAGAGGTCCGCCATGGGACGCTGGAGATCGCTTATGCCGAGCTTCTGCAGCACTTCCTGGCATTGCTGCTCGAGGCTCCAGGCCTCTTCATCGTCCATGCGCTGGCTCAGTTGCCCCAGTTCGGACAACAGTGTTTCGTTCTCTGGGGCTGCTGCCAATGCCTCGCTGAGGGCGCTGAAGCGCAGCAACAGGTCGCGCTTGGCACCACAGCCCTCCAGAACCTGCTCCAGCACGGTCAGGCCGGGGGTGACACGACTCTCCTGACCCACCAGCTCCACCCGCAACCTGGGGGAACACCGCCGTTCTCCCGCCCCGAGTGGTTCCATACCCGCCAGCACCTTCAGCAGGGTGGACTTACCGGCACCGTTCGGGCCGATCAGCCCCAGCCGTTCACCTTCCCCGATGTGCAGCTCAAGATCGGCGAACAGGGTGCGGATGCCGAAGTCCTTGGCGGCACCCACAAGGCTGATCAGACTCACGAGGTGCGCGCAGACAGTTGACCGTCCAGATAAGCAAACACGCTCTTGTCGCCGACATCAGCGGCGGCGTCCATCCCGAACTTGCGCAGGGCGAGAACCACCAGCAGAGCAGCAGCCACCGCCATCAGCGCCAGGCAGACGTGAGGGTCGATCAGGCCGACCAGTCGGCCCAGCAGAGCCACAGGCAGCAACAGGGTGAGGCCGACAGCTTCCAGGCGCTGAAAGCAGAAAAACTCCTTGAAGCCGATGCCCGCCAGGGCGGCGAACACGGGCCCGATCGCCACGATCCACAGCCGTTGATCCGCCAGGGTGAGCAGGGCATGGGGCGGACCGGCGCTGATCAGCAGCGTTCCCCAGCCCAGGCAGCCCGTCAGCCAGAACAGCTGAAGCGCTCGGTGCAGGGGGCGGAGGTAAATGTGAATCCAGAGCAGGGCCAGCCCGAGACCGATGCCCATGGGCAGGATCCAGACCCATGCCCAGCGGGCACCAAGCAGCCAGCAGTGCAGGATCCCCGCCAGCAGCGCCAGACCTGTGGTCAGCAGAGCCAGGCGATAGCGCTGCACCTCATTGCGGTCGGCTTCGGTGATTGTGTATGGGCCGTAGACCCCCTCAAATTGCGGATCAGCCGTGGTCATGGCCTGGGAATGCCGGCATGCACCAGTGTGCTCAGGTCAGGTCCAGCCGGAACAATTCCGCCGGGATTCAGCGGAAACAAGGCCCCGAAATAGTCCTGGCGCCATGCTTTGGCATCACAGGTGTCGTCCACACCAGGAAGCGCGTGGAAGCGCTGCCGCCAAAGCCACAGATTGGGGAATTGCCAAAGTGGTCGGCGGCTGCAGCCGAACAGAGGGGCGTAAACCACCTCCCAGCGGATCAAGGTGGGGAACAGGCGAACATCCGACAGGCTGAGCTCATCGCCGCAAAGCCAGGAGCGACCATCTTGAAGAGCCTGCTCCACTTGCTGGAGGGCGTTGAAGAGGTCTGTTTCGGCGAGGTCGTAGGCCGCCTGGGTGCGGGCGAATCCACAGCGGTAGACCCCGTCGTTGACGGCTGGTTGCAGCAGCGATTGCCAACGGTCGATCTCCCCTCGTTGATGCGCAGCTGCCAGATCCGGTGCCCCATCGGGTGCTGGCCATTCGTTGAACAGCTCCACCAATTGAGCGCTTTCGTTGCCGAGGATCCGAGGCCCGCTGGGATCCACCAGCACCGGCACGGTGGCCCGGTACGAGGGGGGAGCACCACAGCGCCGGTACAGCTCCAGCAAGGTGTGACACCCCTGCCAGGGGGGATCCAATTGCCATCGGCCGGCGCGGTGGTCGGCCCTGGCGATCAGCGGTGTAACGCTGCTGCCGAGTCGCCGCAGTTGATGCACCAGCCAGGTGCGGTGGGCCCACGGACAGCTTCTTCCGAGGATCAACAGGGGGCGTCGCTGCTCTGGAAGCGTTGAGAGAACAAAGGATGGAACGCTGGCGCTCAGGTGATCGCTGCTGGGTCGCTGGTAATTCCCCTCCGCATCAGCCGGCCCCAGGCCTCCCATTAATCGCTGCCATTGCCATTGCCAGCCCTGCCGGGCGGCGATCACAAGAGCCGGGGGGATGGCCATGCTCAGTTGCTGTTGGCTTCAGTCTTGCCGTTTCCCATGCTTCAGTCAGGGGATTCAGAAGCTTGAGATGACCCGCTGCGATGTGCTGGTGGTGGGTGGCACCCATGGCAACGAAATCAATGGGGCCTGGCTGGTGGACCAGTGGCGTGATCAGCAAGATTTGCTGGATGCCGCGGGGCTCTCTCTGGCTCTGGAGATCGGCAATCCCGAAGCTCGCACAGCCAACCGTCGCTACGTCGACCGAGATCTCAACCGCTGCTTCACCGCGGATCTGTTGAATCAGGGGGAGCAGGAGCAGGAATTGCAGCGCGCCCGGCAGCTCCTCGCTTGGCACGGCCCCGACGGCGCGAACCCCTGCCGGGTGGCCCTGGACCTGCACAGCACCACAGCAGCCATGGGCAGCTGCCTGGTCGTGTACGGCCGTCGCCCCGCCGATCTGGCACTGGCTGCACGGGTGCAAGGGGCTCTTGGACTGCCGATCTATCTGCATGAGGCCGATGCCGCTCAGACCGGGTTTCTGGTGGAGCAGTGGCCCTGCGGGCTGGTGATCGAAGTGGGGCCCGTGCCTCAGGGGGTTCTGGATGCACGGGTGGTGCGCCAAACCCGGATCGCCCTCGAGACGTGTTGTCGGGAATTGGCCGCGGCGCGTGCGGGTACGGGCCGGGACCCCCACAACCTGGTGGTGCATCGTCACCTCGGCAGTGTTGATCTGCCGCGTGATCAACGGGATTGTGCAGCTGCCATGGTTCATCCACAGCTGCAGGGACAGGACTGGCGGCCGCTGATGGACGGAGCGGCCATGTTTGAACTGCCTCGCGGAGGCACGGTGCCGCTTGAGGTGGATGGAGGAGAGACCTGGCCCGTGTTCATCAATGAGGCGGCCTATGCCGAAAAGAGGATCGCCTTTTCATTGACCCGCCGGGAGGTCTGGCCCATCGATCCGAGTTGGGGTCAGGCGTTGGAGCAGCTGATGGGCTGAGCCTCAGCGAAGCGGCCCGTTGTAGGGAACATCGAGGATTTCATCGCCATCGATAGAAATCAGTACTTCGGTTTCGAGGGTTGGGTCAGGGGGACTTTGCTGTTGCCATCCCGGCGCCCCTCCTTTGAAGCTGAACCTGTAGCCGTTCTCGTCGGCAGAGACGAGGCAGTCCACACCACGGGTGACGTACATGCAGCGGTCGGCGCGATACAGACGCAGACCACCATTGAGCTTTTCGGCCAGCATCCTGGCCAGGTTGGCTGCTTTGGTCTGGGCGTGGGTGTATGGCGTCTGGGCCTGGGCCGTGGGAGCGGCCAGGCTCATTGCTGCGAGCAGAAGGCTGATCAGACGCATCGGCGCGGCGAATGGCGTTAATCCACTCTGATCGGTTCGGGGTGGCTTAACCACAGGCCCAGACACCTTTGCCTTCCTCACTGCAGAGCAGATCACTCGACTGACCATCAGCCCAGTACAGCCGCAGACGATCGTCGTCCGTCCCCAGGCGAAGGGTGAGGGACTGAAGCGGTCCGGCAGGGACTTTCTGATCGATCTCTGCGTTGCCAGGGCTTCTGGCGCTGAGTTTCCGCTCCAGTTGATTAACCCGCAGTTCGAGTTGCTCAAGGGCGGCTTGGCTGGTCTTGTCTGCGCCGGTGGAGGATGGCTTCGAAACACAGCCGCTGAGAAGCAGGCAGCTCAAAGCCATGAATGACAGCGCGAAATAACAGCGTTTCATCCGACGCAGGAACGTTGGCTACAGCCTCTCAGTTGAGACCGGTCGGCACCAGCCGCTCACTCCAATAAATGGTGGCACCTTGAGCCTCTAGTTCATTGCGTCGATGGCGAGCCAGTTCCAGAGGAACTGTTTCCTCGAGACGACGTCCAGCATGGAGCCAGCGGATCAGGACCAAAACGGGCTCCGGACAACACCAGAACCTTAAATCTTTGTGAGCTGGCCAGTCACTGACAGGGCTGCCCAAAACGCTTGCCGCAATAACCGAACACACCTCTCAACCTTCCGTTACATTGGTGTGAGGCAGGGCACACCTGCCCTTCCTTAAACCGTTCCTTCGGGAACACTTCTTTCCGTTCTCATGACCACCACCCTCCAGCAGCGCTCCGGCGCTTCCAGCTGGCAGGCTTTCTGCGAGTGGGTCACCTCCACCAACAACCGTCTGTATGTCGGTTGGTTCGGTGTGCTGATGATCCCCACCCTGCTGGCTGCCACCATCTGCTTCGTCATCGCTTTCGTCGCCGCTCCTCCGGTTGACATCGATGGCATCCGCGAGCCCGTCGCTGGCTCCCTTATTTACGGCAACAACATCATCTCCGGTGCTGTTGTTCCTTCCAGCAACGCCATTGGCCTGCACTTCTATCCCATTTGGGAAGCTGCTTCTCTTGATGAGTGGCTGTACAACGGCGGTCCTTTCCAGCTCGTCGTCTTCCACTTCCTGATCGGCATCTACGCCTACATGGGTCGTGAGTGGGAACTCTCCTACCGCCTGGGCATGCGCCCCTGGATCTGCGTCGCCTACAGCGCACCTGTCGCTGCTGCCTCTGCAGTTTTCCTGGTCTACCCCTTCGGTCAGGGCTCCTTCTCTGACGCCATGCCCCTGGGCATCTCCGGCACGTTCAACTACATGCTGGTGTTCCAGGCTGAGCACAACATCCTGATGCACCCCTTCCACATGCTGGGTGTTGCAGGTGTGTTCGGTGGCTCCCTGTTCTCCGCCATGCATGGCTCCCTGGTGACCTCCTCCCTGGTGCGTGAAACCACCGAGACCGAGTCCCAGAACTACGGCTACAAGTTCGGCCAAGAGGAAGAGACCTACAACATCGTGGCTGCCCACGGTTACTTCGGTCGCCTGATCTTCCAATACGCCTCCTTCAACAACAGCCGTAGCCTCCACTTCTTCCTGGCTGCCTGGCCTGTTGTCGGCATCTGGTTCACCGCCCTGGGCGTGTCAACCATGGCCTTCAACCTGAACGGCTTCAACTTCAACCAGTCCATCCTTGATGGTCAGGGCCGCGTCCTGAACACCTGGGCCGACGTGTTGAACCGTGCCGGCCTCGGCATGGAAGTGATGCACGAGCGTAACGCTCACAACTTCCCCCTCGACCTGGCTGCTGCTGAGTCCACTCCTGTGGCTCTGCAGGCACCTGCCATCGGTTGATCTGGAATCAAGTAACGATTCAGATCAACTGAATCGGAAAGCCCTCACCGCAAGGTGGGGGCTTTTTGTTGTGCCAACGTTGGCTTCCTGCGTTCTGATCAGCGTTGGACCTGATGGACTCCCTTGTGGCCCGTTGGCGGCTGCAGCCTCATCCCGAAGGCGGTTGGTACAGGGAAGTGCAACGGAGCTCCATTCAGGTCACAAGGCCCGATGGCCAACCACGCAGTGCCATCACGACCGTGCTGTTTCTGCTCGGTGCCGGGGATGTGAGTCGCTGGCATTGCGTTCACGGTGGTGATGAGATCTGGACCTTCCTTAGTGGCGCTCCCCTCAGCCTGTTCCAGCATTCCGATGCTGCAGACGGACCCCATGAACAGGTGATCAGTGAGGATCAGCCCGTGGCCTGGGTTCCGGCGGGGGTCTGGATGGCAGCCCGGAGTCAGGGAGATTTCACTCTGGTGAGCTGTTGCGTCGGCCCAGGGTTCAGCTTTGACGATTTCGAGATGCTGCGTGATCGAGACCGCTCTCAATGGCCAAAGGGGGTTGATGAACGGTTGATCTGATCTCCGGCGCTAAAAGGCACGGTATCGAGTTGATATTGACTCGATATAAATGCGATTTCGTGCTTTTTAGATCTTTCCTGTCGTCCAGTAGCGAACCCGATTGGGATGGCGAGCCAGGTAGGTCGACACCGCGGTCTCGGCGGATGACTCCTGGGCCTGCAGCAGCAAGCCATCCAGGTCGCTCTCAGGTAAATGGAAGCGGCTGAGGAACGCTGTCACCGCAGGATGCAGCTGATCCATGCCCTGCCGAGCCACGGCATGGATGCGTTCTGTTGCTCCGAAGCTGCCCTTGGGGTCGTCAAGGAAGCGCAGTTTGTAGCGGGCAAACATCCAGTGGGGGGTCCAGCTCGTGGCGATCAGCCAGCGTTGCTCGTCGATCGCCTGGGCCAACACAGCAGCCATGGCCGCGCTGCTGGACGCCACCAGCTCCATAGACGTCAATCCGTATTGCTTCAGGGCTTTCAGTGAGGCCTGGTTCAGGCCAGACCCCGGGTCGATGCCCTGGACCCTGCCATCAAAGCGAGCCGCCAGCTGCGGATCCTGGAGTTGCTCAATGCTGGCAATCACCTCCTCTGGCACATAGTCGGGCACGATCCAGCCAAGCCGGCCGGAATACATCGGCCCGAGATCCAGCACTCGATCACGCACCTTGCTCCAGTAATCCCGATGGGTGCCTGGCAGCCAGGCCATCAGCATCAGGTCCAGATCGCCGCGGGCCACGGATTGGTATTGGATGCCGATGTCGGCCATCACCCGTTCCACCGGTTGATTCAACTCCGATTCGATCAGCTGGGTCGCCATCAGACTCACCACTTCGGCATCGGCCCAAGGCGACCAGCCCAGCTTCAAGGGGGCACCGGCAGAGTTGCGGTCGTTGCTCGACTGAACCTGGGACGTTGATCCAGGCGTGTCCGTCGCCGGGGCGGATGTGTCGGCTTCAGGGCGGCTAGCCAGGTTGTGCAGGGAGGCACCCGCCAGACCCAAGCCAGCCAGCAGCACACTGCGTCGTCGCCAGAGCTGAAACTTGTTCATCGAATCCTCCAAAGCGTGGCCAGGCTGCGGACCCGATCCCGCGCGGATCGGCTGGGGGGTGTGCTGAGGCTCTGGCTGAGACGGTCCAGGATGACCGCCAGGATCACCACGGCCAGGCCTCCCTCAAAGCCCAGGCCAATGTTCAGCTGCTGGATGCCCCGCAGCACCACATCACCCAGCCCACTACCACCGATCATCGAGGCGATCACCACCATCGAAAGGGCCAGCATGATCGTCTGATTCACGCCGGTCATCAGCGTGGGAAGAGCGTTGGGCAGTTGCACCTTGGTGAGCAACTGCCACTCGGAGCAGCCGAAGGATCGCCCGGCCTCGATCAGATCAGCCGGAACCTGGCGGATGCCCAGAACGGTGAGCCTTACCACCGGTGGCATCGCGAAGATCAACGTGGCGATCACCGAAGGAACGGCGCCGGTGCTGAACAGCATCACGGCAGGAATCAGGTATACAAAGGCCGGCATGGTCTGCATCAGATCCAGCAGCGGACGGGTGAGCTGCCAGATGCTTCGCTGACGGGCAGCCAGCACACCCAAAGGAAGACCGATCGCGAGGGCCAGCAGGGAGGCGGTCAGCACAAGGGCCAGGCTGCTGACCATTGGCTCCCACAGGCCCATGGTCTGCACAAGATTCAGACCGAGAAGACTGAGAAGACCGAATGCGGCACTCACACGCCAGAGCCCCAGCAGTGCCACCAGCAGTGCGAGCAGCCAGGGGGCGGGTGCATTCAGCAGCTGTTCGACGAACGCCGTCAGCACAAAGATGACGGTGTTGATCAGGCTGAACAGGGCACCGCCGTTGCCAATTAGCCAGCTCACGATGCTGTCGGCTGTCGCGCCCACCGCCCCGGCTTCGCTGGCCTGTGCCAGCCACAGCTGACTGAAGAGCTCACTCATCGACTAAGCGCCCGCAGGATCGTGTTGGGTGACACCGAGCCGATCAGATGGTGATCGTTGCCGACAACCGCCACAGGCCTGTTTGCGGCCGTGACGATCGGTATGGCCTCCTTGAGGAGCATGGCTGAGGAGAGCACGGTGAGGTCGGGATCCTTGGGATCCCATCCGTCAGTCAGTGGCGATGGCTCGGCAATGGCTCCAAGGGTGAGGACGCCAGCGGGATCAACACCACGGAAAAATTCAGCCACCGCCGGCTCGGCGGGGGTGCGGAACAGCTTTTCCGCTGTATCGCACTGCAGCAGACGTCCGTCCTGCATCAACGCGATGCGATCGCCGATCCGCACCGCTTCATCCAGATCATGGGAAATGAAGACAATGGTGCGCCGGTGTTCCCGTTGCAGATCCAGCAGCAGATCCTGCATATCGGCACGGATCAGCGGGTCCAGCGCCGAGAAGGCTTCATCCATTAGCAGAACGGGGGGATCCAACGCCAGAGCCCTCGCCAGACCGACCCGCTGACGCATGCCGCCGGACAACTGATCCGGCGTGCGGTGCAGATCCCCACCGAGGCCAACCCGCTCCAGCGCCTGCTGAGCTTTGGCCAGGCGTTGGCGGCGGGGGACGCCGGCCATTTCAAGCCCAAAGGCTGCATTCTCCAGCGCGCTGCGCTGCGGAAAAAGGGCGAAGGATTGGAACACCATCGCCATGCTGCGCCGCCTGAGGGCACGCAGTTCGCCTCGGCTGAACTGCTGCAGCGGTCGCCCTTCAATCTCAACAACCCCAAGGCTTGGGCTGATCAAGCCATTGATCATGCGCAACAGGGTGGACTTGCCGGATCCGGACAGCCCCATCACCACAAACATCTCCCCGGCCCTGATCTCCAGGGAGACGTCCTGTACAGCAACCCTGGCTTCAGAGGACTGAAGTAGTTCGGCTGGCGACGCTCCTGGCCTGCCGCCGAAACTTTTCCAGACCTCCCGGAGGCGGATCGGCTCATTCATGCCAGCCCAACACCCGCTAATGAAATGTTAGGCATGCTCAGCTCGATTTTTGAATGTTGAAATATTCCCTGCGTCTGCCTGCGCGGCAGTGGGTCTTGTGGTCTGAACTGTGCTGCTGGTGGCCGATTGTTCTCTCAATCACTGACAACCAGCCAGGCTGTGTCTAGGTTTCAGTCGTGTGATTGCAGATCACAAAGGCTTCATTTTATTCATTCGGGTTTGGATTGTCCTTGCCTTAATGAACGTCAAGGAGCCTGTTTGAACTTCGAATTGATTTGGAATGACGTCAACGCAGAACCATCCATTGCAAACGCAGGACGATCAGCAGCGTTTTGGACAATCTCCTGAATCGGTTCGCGAGACGGATCACTACCAGCAGGAGTACATCGAAGACTTCACCGATCGCTGGGATCGATTGATCGACTGGAATGCACGGGCTGAAGCGGAGGGTGATTTCTTTATCCGTCTGCTCAAGGAGCACGGTGCCCGTTCGGTTCTGGATGTAGCCACAGGAACTGGTTTTCACTCCATCCGATTGCTGGAGGAAGGATTTGATGTGGTCAGTGCGGATGGCAGCCCCAACATGCTGGCCCGGGCGTTTCGCAATGCTCGCAACCGTGATCAGCTGCTGAGGACATCGCAGGCGGATTGGCGCTTTCTCAATCGTGACATTCACGGCGAGTTTGATGCTGTGATCTGTCTTGGTAATTCATTCACCCACCTGTTCAAGGAGCGGGATCGGCGTAAAGCTCTGGCTGAGTATTACGCCGTGTTGAAGCACAATGGCATCTTGATTCTTGATCACCGCAATTACGACCGGCTGCTGGAGGGCGGATCGGCCGTTCGACAGGGCAAAGGCAATGTCTATTGCGGAAAAGATGTGGAGGTTGGTCCTGAGCATGTTGATGAAGGTTTGGCGCGCTTCCGTTATTCCTTCAGTGATGGTGGGGTCTATCACCTCAACATGTTCCCGTTGCGCTACGGCTACGTCCGTCGTCTGATGTCTGAGGTTGGCTTCCAGCAGATCACCAGCTTTGGTGATTATCAGCGGGACTTTGAAAATCCCGATTTTTATGTTCACGTCGCGGAGAAGGAATATCGCTTCGACGTCGACACCACCATGCACTGAGGCTGATGGGCACAACGAATGGCTCTGCGGCGGATTCCGTTGCGGCGACCTACTACGACAGTCAGGACGCTGATCAGTTTTACGAACAGGTTTGGGGTGGGGAGGATATTCATATCGGTTTGTATGCAACGCCGGATGAGGCCATCGCGACGGCCAGTGACCGCACGGTGCATGCCCTGCTTGAGCTGGCCGACCCACTGCCTCAAGGCGGATGCGTGGTGGATCTTGGGGCGGGCTACGGCGGAGCATCCCGGCGCCTTGCTCGCTGGAGTGAGCGACCGGTTCATGCCATCAACATTTCGGCGGTTGAGAACGACCGCCATCGTCGACTAAATGTTAATGCCGGTCTTGAGCAGCAGATCACGGTGCACGACGCTTCGTTTGAGCAGGTGCCCGTGGCCGATTCCAGTGCAGACCTGGTGTGGAGTCAGGATGCCATCCTGCATGCCGGCGATCGAGCCAAGGTGTTGGCCGAGGTGTCCCGCCTGCTGAAGCCTGGGGGATGTTTCGTGTTCACCGATCCGATGGCGGCCGATGGTGTGGAGATGGGATTGCTGCAGCCGATCCTCGACCGTATTCATCTCCCCGACCTTGCCTCACCGAGTCGATACAGGGCTTGGGGAGATGCGGTTGGCCTGACGATGGAGGTTTGGGATGAACGCACTGAGATGCTCGTGCGTCACTACGACCGGGTCCGGCAGGACACCCGGTTACGTCGTGCACAGCTGGAAACCAGCATCAGTTCCGGTTATCTCGATCGGATGGATGTGGGCCTTGGCCACTGGGTGGATGGTGGCCAGCAGGGACGCCTCAGCTGGGGACTGATGCGGTTGCGCAAGCCTGGTTGATTCAAGGGGTGGTTCTGAGGTCGGGATCTTCAGGGTTTTAATTGACGCTTGACGCCTCAGCTTGGGGAGAATCTGGAGGTGATGGATTGGTTTGAAGCGTCTCTTCAGGGGATTCAGCTTGATCAAGAATGGTCTTGATGTTGATGCTATCCATCACTTCGCTTCCGGAAACAACACTGACATTGATACGTTGGACTTCCATCTGCATTTTTAGTCCGTCAAATTTTTCGCTTAGTTTCTTGTTGATGAGGTCCTGAATAATTTGAACTTGTTTGTAGCTTGGTGTTGTTGGGTTGGTGACACGAACCACCAGGATAATCTTCGGGGTTGGGTTGCTGCTCAAGTAGTCTGGCCAGTCAAACAGGATGTTTTCCAGTTCCAGGGAATCATTGCTACCGAAAGGTCTGGGTTTTCTTCTTTAAGTACATGCTGATTCCCTTTTCGATCCTGACCTTGGCGTAGTCTCGTTTCAGCGCATAGAGGTGTTGTTCATAGCGGCCGTAGAGCTTGAATCCCACCCAGCTGGCCAAGGTCAGGGCCAGCATTAGCGGCAAGCGGGACCGTCGTTGCCGGCGCAACTTGTCTCGGAAGTAGGGCTCTCGGATGGCCAGTACCGAGATCCCTCCGATCAAAATTCCCAGCAGATTGGCGGCGTAGAGCAACCCGGCACCGCGCGCGTCCGCAAAGTCTCCTGCCGCCAGCATCAGCCCCATCCGCAGACTGGTGGAACCAGGGCTACGGCAATCGCCGTGCCGGCCATGGAACTCACGGACCCGGGGTTGACCTTGGCGTAGGTGGCAATGGCACCGGCGGCCAGGGCGATACCCAGGTCCAGGAGCCTCGGGCTTAACCGACTCTGGATTTCCCCTGAGAAGGCGTCCACGGTCAGCAGGCCATTGGCTTGAGCGATCAGCCCAAGCATCATCGACAGCAGCGTGGTGACGAGGGCTCCGGCCACCAGGGTGAGGGCCTAACGGGGCAGCAGTCGCCAGTCACCGATCAGCACAGCGAAGACGGCCACCCGCAGCGGCAGGATCCAGGGGGCTACCACCATGGCTCCGATCACCACAGCAGCGTTGTCGGCCAAAAGGCCGAGGGTGGCGATCAAACTGGCACCCAGGGTGAGCACCAGAAACGACTCATTCAGCTTCGCGTCGCCGTCGTAGCTGCGGTGCAGCTCATCCAGGCGATCTCTTTCCTCCAGCAGGCGTTGTTGATCGACGGTCAACGCTTAGGGATCGTCAGTTTTTCCTTCCCACGATGACCGGAGGTGTGCCCCCTGGTGTCCCGGGTAGTGCCGGAACCACCTCCGTGCGGCCATCCCACTTGTCAAGAAACAGTTTGAACAGCACCTGGTCGTCCAGGCTGCGGTTGAGGGTGTCGTAGCGGATGGCTTCCTGTTCAGCGATCTTCACCTCCGTCTGGGCTCTCAGCAGTTGCTGTTCAGCGATCTGTTTCTGTTCAATGGCTGCTCGGTACTCTTCGGCGATCTGCAGGCCGGTCAGGTCAAGGCCGCGCACCTCCACATAATCAAATTTGTCGAGTTCCTCGGCCACGGTGCGCTCCACCAGGGAGGAGATGTCGTTCCATTCGGTGGCGATGGTCACCAGCTCGTACTGCGAGAACACCGACTTGAGAGCCTTCAACAGGGAAGGCTGAATGATGCGCGGATAAATCTCGCGATCGGTGCTGGCAATGGTGCGGTAAATGCGTCCGGCTTCGTTAGGGCGGACGGCGTATTTAACGGTCGCGGTGGCCTCAATCACCTGAAGGTCTTTCGTCAGCGTGGCGAATTCCTCGGGCCTCACCTGCGTGCGCACATCGAAGGGAGAGGCCGCCTGGACGAAGGGGATCTTGAAATTCAGGCCCGGCAGACGTGATCCACCACTCACCTTGCCCAGGGTGGTGACCACGGCCACCTGTCCGGCAGGAACGATAAACAAGGACTGACCCAGCAGCAGCAGCACGCTCAGCAGGATGGCAACCAAACCCACCAAACCAGTGGAGGGATCGTTGATCGGACGGGGGGTCTGCATGGCAGCCGTAGCATTGCGATGATGATGTCGGTTGGTCACCGGGTGTTGTTGGCTTTGGCACTAAACCGACACCAAATTCTTCGGCTGTCTCTTGGCCTACAAAACTGCAATCGAAGTACCTCGTTCAGGCAATGCCTGGATTGATGGTCTGACGGACGGCTTCCGCTGGGGCACCACAGCGACAGACCCTGCTGTCGGCACCACCTTCATCAGCGATACATCTGATCGGCCGGGTGGTGAGTTCGGGGGCTATCCCTCCTGGGGTTGGAGTGATCAAGAGCGCCAGCTCATGGAGGGTGCCATGGAGGAAATCTCTGCGGTTTGTTCTCTTCAGTTCGACGACCGCGGAGATGACAACGACGATGGGGTGGAAATCTGGTATTACAACCTCGATAAACGTCAGTCAGAAGGAAGCTATGGCTTCGCCTACACCCCCGGCAGCGACTCTGATGAAGGGTTGGTGGCCATCAACTGGTCGACCTATCAAAACGCTGATGGCAGTTTCAAGAATTCGATTGCTTCCGGCAGCTTCTACGGCATCACGTTTTTGCATGAGCTCAGTCATGCAATTGGCCTTAAGCATCCCCATGACAAAGGTCTGCTTGATCAACCCCGTTTCCCTGGTTTGACGCACAGGTCGAATGAATTTCGGGACAAAGGCGATTTTGACCAGAACGCCCACCCCTTCACACAGCTCAGCTACGTCGATAAGGGAGCTCGTAATGGAATGGTTCCGGAATCGATCGACGCTTACGGCTTTCTGCAGACGCCGGGGGCGCTGGATATTGCTGCATTGCAATGGATATACGGAATCAATCCTGACGCTGCCTCCGGAGATGACACTTACACCTTGCCGCTGGAGAATCGCCAGGGAACGGGGTGGCGTGCGATCTGGGACACCGGCGGGGTGGACCGCATCACGGCAGCTGGTGCCACAGCTCCTGTCACCATCGATCTGCGCAACGCGACCCTTGGTGATGACGTCAATGCCGGTGGCTATGTCAGCCGCGCGGAGGACGTCTTCGGTGGTTTCACCATTGCCCACGACTGGGACGGCAGAAACCTCGGCCAGCCTGCGGGGTTTTGTGTGATTGAGATCGCCATCGGTGGCAAGGGAGATGATCTCCTGATTGGCAACGATGCTGACAACCGGCTGAAGGGAAAGAAAGGCGCTGATGTTCTGGCTGCCGGCGGTGGCGATGGCAACCGGGTCACCGGTGGCAAAGGGAAGGATCAGTTCTGGATTTCAGCCCAACAGGGTGCACTGGTGGAGGTGACCGATTTCAACCCCCGCAAGGATCGACTGGTCTTCGATGTTGATGTCAGTGCGGTGACCTTTTATTCAGTTGACGATGGCAGCCAGGTGTTGATTGATGGTCGTGTGGTGGCGCAACTGCCAGGTGTGAGTGACCTGGATCTTGAACGGCATGCCCTGTTCAGCGGCTTTGAGGGGCTCTAGGCCGACTCCTGAAGTGAGGCCTGAAGCTGGCTGCTGCGCTGCGCTTCACAGCGACGGCACTCACGGGTGTCGAGCGCGAAGAAATTGAGCGACAGCGTTTTGCCGCAACTGCTGCACTCACGGGTTTCGGCCGGTGGACTGGTCAGCAGCATGATTTCAATGTCGTGTTGATTGTCACTGTGCCACTGACTGTGCTCTAGATCACATGGCGATGGGAGTCAGAATGAACGGAGGCACTTCGTTGAGATGGCAAAAGACGCGGGAACGCAGGCCGACAACAAGAAACGGCGCCGCCGAGAGCCGGCCATTCCGCTTGAGCAGGTGTCCCCAGCAGTGCTGACCTCCACCAGGGATGTGGCGTTCACCTTGCACCAACTCCATCTGGATCCATCTGCTGAAGAGGTCCTGAAGGCGGTGCTGGATCGAGCTGCCCATCTCGAGGAACAGGCCAGCGGCATCACGGTGTTTGATGACTGACGCATTGCCCCCCGATCAGGAGAGCGCCGATCAGGCGTTGCGGTTGTTGCTCCTCGCCATTGCCGGGCCGAACTATGCCGGTGCCCTCAAGGAGGGCAATGTGGCTCAGCAGATCGACCGCTGCCTTACCTGGGTCAAAGCGGAAGCCTCAGAGGCCGCCTCCCTGATCGACTCCTGTGTGCCCCATGGCAAGCCGATGCTGGCTCAAGCGCAGAAACGCTTGGAGGTTCTGGAATCTCTGAAGCTGTTGCAGCGGTTGGCTGAATCCCACTTTGCCGAGAGCTGATCGTTGGTGTTGTGGGCGGGCCAGCGCTCACGTGGATCGTGGCCATCGCGCCAGGGGGTGAACATCAGGAAATTTCCGGCGACGAGCCCCGCCGTGACCAGCACAGCCACGATTTGCTCCAGGGTTTCGATCGACATGGGGACGTGTCCTGGTCACCTGCGCAGTCTGCGCCTGACCCGCGGAATGATGAGAAGGTCCATCACAGCAAGGCTCAGCAGGCAGGGAACGAAACCTTTCCCCACCAAATTTCAAAAGGCACGTTCCTGATCGAGATTGCAGATCAGCAGTTCGAAGAATCAGAACAAAGCAACCTTGACACCGAGAGACTTTGTTGCAAAGCGAGATTCGCTGTCGTTCAGGCCCACCAATCTGACCATGGGCAAGTAGGTGAAGTGAATGGAGTTTGAACCCAGGACCTCAAGGGCGGAGTCTTGATGGCGTTGCAACCTTGAAAACTGTGTTGATGCTGATCAACCCTTGTGGGTCACAACAGTGCCGGAGACGGGATCCGTCACGCCAAGTTCTGGCGATAGCTCCTCGAGGAGATCACGCACATCATTCAGATGCTGAATCATCTGGGGCCGAGCATCTACAAGGCTCTTTTCGCTTTCCCAGAGACCCACGAAGCAGTAACGCCGCTCCCCGGTCTTGGCCCAATAGGCATCCAACATTCCCTCAGGGTTGACCCATGCTTGTGTTGCCGAAATGAATGACTCTTCGCAACCCGCTTTGCAGATCACACGGACATTGTTCAGAAATTTGGCAGCCATGGGTTGATTGATCTTTTGTTGAATTTCTCAGAGATCATCCTCAAAAAAGGTGATCTGAATCACAAGTCTTGGTCATCAAAGCATTTTTCAGTGCCGGCAGCCGCTCAAATTTTCTGTTTCCTCTTGTTTTTAGGCTAATGGCGTGCGACAAATGCTAGTGAACGCAAGCAAATAATTGGCACAAAGGATATTTCAATAAAGAAAGTTACTGCCTGCTATGGCCAGGTGTTCAATTAGCTTCGGAAGCTGAATTCAACGCGTATTTTAGGACGCTTTCGAATCATGTTCATCACTTGAATTCCAGAGTTCTGCGCTTTGCGCTCTTCCGATAGGCCCTTGAGAATGAGAGATCCGCAGCCATGCCAGTCTTCGCTTTTTTCAATCAAGGCTTGAGCCTGTTGGAAGAAGGCCTCAGCTTGTCTGAGATGCTGACTCCTTTTTGAGTCCTTCTCTGTGGGTTGAAACTGATTGTTTTTGATTTTGCTGTCACAACTTTCTTCTACTAACAATAGCCTAAAGAAGCTCAGTTGTTAAGGCGCTGATATGTGGCAGCTCCGGATGATGATCGAAGTGGAAATTCTGACTGGTCAATGCTAACGCCGTCAGGGGTGCTTGGGTTGAGTGCCTGACAGGGGTGGGGGTTGCCGTTGGTCCTTCTGATTGGTTAGTCGTTTGTCGCGTCTGTTTGAGGACAGCACCTCCAGAAGCCAATCCCGTTGGTGCTACTTCTGGCGACGCGCTTGCAGACCATGCCATCACGACTTGGATCGTTGTTGCTCGTCACGGTGACGCATTCAGAGGCATGGACTGATTGGACGAACCACATCGCTGCTGTTGTGAGCATTAGTGCGACCCGTTTTGCCAAGAGCTACTTGCGACCAAGACAAAGTACTTGGTTGGAATGTTCTGAACGTTGAGGCAAGTCTTCTGCACCTTCGCGGGGGTCGCCGTCCCTCTGCCCTGCAACCGCGAGGAAGCTTGGGCTTCAACGGAAGCTGTATCCAAGATGCCAGCCTCTCGGCCGGTCCAGGCTTAAGAATCGAAGGATGACGAACAGCACTCCGAATCTCATCGCCTGGATGGCTGAGTACCAGAAATATCTGGACCTCATCGAGATGGATGCTGTTGAAGAGGCTGCTGCACTTCAGCAAGACATCCAGGAGGGACTGGAATGGGTTGGACTGACCTGGGCTGACCTCGAATTTGCGAGCAGTCAACAAGCTTGAGTTTGCATGGTGGTCATCGCCACCGTCCCCAACAGGTCTCGAGCAACAGCCTTCTTGCCCTTTCTGACCTCCCATGGCCATGTGTTCGACCTCAAAGAATGGCCTCTCTTTGAACTCCCCCTGATGGATTCGAACCATCGACCGACTGCTTAGAAGGCACTTGGTCAAAGGGCGCTGTATCAAGGTCAAAATCCCATGAACACTAGTGATAACCGTTGGTATGACTAGGTGTTAGGCAAGGCTATGCGCACAGAAGTTGTAACTCCTGGTTGACCGTTGCAACGATTCTGCGCACAATTGTGCGCACAGGCTCCTGTGATGCTTCAAGGCAGTTGGTCATGGCTTCTACGAGAGAGCAATGGTTCGTAACTTGCAGAAAGCTGCTCAAGGCCGAGCAAGGCTTCGGTTGGTCCATTCGTGACCATCGCGGAACTGTGCAGCTCACGCGCCGTTTCGAAGACGGTTCAAGGTCTTCTGCGTATCTGCCGTTGCCCTGGACCAAGGCCAGTTCGACTCCAATCTTGAACTGGGTCAAGGCCGTGCGTGAGCTGATGGAGGTTCAGCAGCTCTCTCTCTCCAAGGCGGTGAAGCTGTACGGAGATTCTTTGGATGATCCGAAAAAGCCTTCTGCAAGCGTTGCCGGTGTCACTGGCCAAAAAGCGTGGGAATCAGCTCTTGCCAGCTTCATGGCGACAAAGGCTGGCAATCGCCCCAACACTCTGAAATGGACCTCAGCTCGCTTGAACAAACTGCTGCAAACCCTAGAGTCAGCACCAAAGCCACGCAATGGTGAAGCGGCTCTGCAGGCTTATGCGGAGCAGCATTTTTACGATACGGACGGCAACGTTTCCGTCAGTGCTGGCGGCCAAGGGCGAATCCGAGCTTTGAAAGATTGCTCGGCATTTCTGAAATGGTCTGTCGAGCGTCAGATGGTTCCGCCACGGTTCGCACCACCATCAGGTTCACAAGGCACTGAGCTGATGCGTCAGCTGACCGGTACGGCCAGCGCACAGGTTGAAGCGGACAAAACCACACCACCACTCAAGAGCAAGCAGATCAGTGATCTTTTGGATGAACTGGAGAGTGCTGGCCGCCACGATCTGAAATTGTGCGTTGGGCTGATCGCTTATCTCGGATTACGACCAGGTGAAATTGCGGTGCTTCAGGTGCAAGACGGTCAAGCGACTGTTGGTCATATCAAACGAAACCATCGCACTATGCACAAACCGATCAAGGCACCTGACCCTGTGATGCCTCTGGCCATTGCGGGTCGGCCTGTAGGCGAAGCTGAGCAGATGCTGACAGCATTCGAATCTGGCTTAGTGAAGCTGCCGAAGGCCGTACGCAACCAAATTTCTACAATAGAGAAGAAGAATAGTTTTCAAGGTGTTGGTGGTGAGGTCGGGCAGCAGCTGAATCGCTTCCCCTACTGGCGAGACGTCATCAAAGCTGGCAACGCCAACATCACAGCAAACTCATTCCGGCATGGCTGGGCGTATCGAGCGCATATTGAATCTGACAATCACATGCACGAACGAGTCGCTGCAAAGTGGCTTCGGCACTCGCTTCTGACCCATCTCAGGCATTACGGTCACTGGCTTGATCGCGAGTCTATGGATGCTGCGCTGAAGAAAACTAATGCCGGTGTTGCAGTGGCAAAAGGCCAGACTTGAGCCTTTAAGTTATGGCATACCAAATTACTTTCATTGTTGGCTGACACCATCTATGGTGTCTTTGGCTTGCCAAAGCTTGCAACGTGCTGCAGAATGTGGTCACAGGCGTTATGCGTCTGACGCGAATGCTGCCTTCGGCGGCTCGCTATGACCGGCTGAATCGAGTGGCTACATTCGATTCACTATGTGAGCACTGGTTATGCCGGTGTGGTCAGAAACTGAAGCTCTGCTCTAGTCCCATGCAACTTCTTTCTTTAACCACGCTTAATTTTAATGGATTTAACAATGGAGAGGCATCGGCTTGTCTTAAAGACAGCTGATGCTGCCTATGCGATGAAAATGTCGCAGGGCCACTTAAAACGTCAGATGGATTCCAAAGGTGGTCCTCTGATAGCTGGCGAAGATTATTTTCTCGGTGCACACAAAACATCCCCAATTCGTTGGGACGTTGAAAGTTGCCGTGAAAAATTTCACCAGCTTGGAATGCTTAGCCGTAAGGAGCAAGCATAAAAATGACCCACAACCGAATAGGTCACGGGCCAGATCCAGCCAAGGATGAGGCCATTCTAAGTGACCTACTGCCGTAACAGCAGTAGGTCGACCTGTTTAGATCGCCCTCTGTGACTCAATAATCTTCTGTCATTTCGAGTGCAGTGCGCAGATTGGTGCGCAGAGTATTCAGCGCCTGGTGTTGCAATGGCGATAACCCCAACCTGGTTTCTTTGCCTTCTCAGCTTCGTCATCAAGCCGTCGACGTAACAGCAGCTCGTACAACATCTTCTGTGCACCGACCGCTGCGCCGTACTGCTTGTCCTGCTCGGCTTTCAATGCAATGCGTTGAAGTGATGTCGCCATGTGCACCATCAGATGTTGAGCATCGTGCGAATCCATGCCCAACTGCAGCTGGTTGTGTGCCCAACGACAGTCCCGTTGCGCAGAACTTCTGCTGCACCCCCATTGCGCCATCTGTGCGGTCACTACATCACTAAAACCTTTTCCCTCGCTGACCAGCGTTAACGCTGATTCACGACGTCGGTTGCGCTCAGCTCTGCTGGTTCTGGCCATTTCTCAGCTCCTCTACAATGGATAAATCTGTTGCGCAGCGACTCGCATCAAACGCGCAAATCCTTTTAAATGCCCAAGAAAACACCACCAGAAGAGCACCTCAGAGATGTAAAGTAACACGGAAAAAATGCCTAATCGACGCAAAACAAAGGAGCAACATCTAGCTGAAATAGTCTCTCACGGGAGAGTAGAACTTGTAGGCGAATTTCTTGGTAACGAGAGAGACACTTATTACTTGTGTCTAAGACACGATGAAGTTTATACGTCTAAGCCATGCATCGTAGCAAGAGGCTGGGGGCTTGAGTGCTGCGCAAGGCATCGTGCGCAAGAAGCTAATCAAAGGAAGAGGGATAAAGCGGCAGCAACTTACGATGAAGATCTTGCCAAGTTTGGAAAAGTAATTCGACTCGAAGAATATATTGATAAGGATACGCCCATCTATCACCTTTGCTTAAAACATCAAAAACATTTTGAAGCCGCTCCCAACCACTGCAAAAAGGGCCAAGGCTTAAGATGTTGTATGTTAGAGGCTAATAGAGAAAGAGGGAGAGAAAAAGATAGAAAAAATGCTGAGAGTTTTCAGGAACGTCTAGCAAACTACAATCCCACTCTTGTATGGGTTTCAGGTGAATACATTACCTGCAGATCCGTACTGAATTTTTACTGCACACGTCACAACGAAGTGCACCCAGCAAAGCCAAAAGATGTTTTGCAGAGGCGGCTGACGGGACCCAAGAAGGGCCACAAAAGTGGTATTAAATGCTGTCATATTGCCCAATGTATAGCGAATGGAAAAAAAGTAGGTCCTGCCTTAGGCAGAAAATATGGACCAATATATTCTGCACATAATGGAAAAACTAATGATACCGTTTGGAGAGCGTTGTCTGGCACTCTTGCTTATGGAGGCAACTGTGAGCTATATCTGCACGAGTCCCCTAACCCGAAATGCTCAAAGTACGGAATAAGTAGCAACAAGAAGCGAAGGTCTTCACAAGGTAAATACGGGCCCGAATTAATTGCACCTCGCTTTTTCCCTGATAGATCTGACTGCGTCCTTATTGAACAAGCATTTAAATTTGGGTGGGGACTTCAGGATATCCCAGAGGATCTTAGGGATTGGACAGGGAAAACAGAGCTTACCCAATTGCCGCCAGCTGAGTTTGAGTCCATTATTTCAGAACTTGAAAGTGAATTGATTTCATTGGGCAAGTGGCAATTTGCAGAAAAATACTGTGACCCTGCACAAGTAAAAAGAGCCCGTTCAGTGGTGAAATCAATAAATGAAATGGAACTCGATTAACTCTGGTCTCATGGCAACAAATCTGCTTCTTTAAAGAGCTGCTCGACGAGTGATAGCTCCACGTCGTCTAGGTTATCTGCCAGATTTGCAATGACGCTAGCCACAGCGGCTTTAGTTATTCGCAACCATTCCTCTCTGGCGCAACTCTTGGGCCATCGGTTAACGCTATGCAACAGAGGAACGTCTGGGACGTGATCAAAAAGGTTTGGCATCAGTAGTGGTTGCACTGGAATTTTCAGACTGTCTAGAGTTATGAGTTGTCAAGCAAGTGCTTGAGACGTTGCCTGAGATCCACAGCTGCATCTCTTTGATCGAGCAGGCCGCCGGACTGCAGTTCAATCTCCCGGCTGAGGTTGGTGATTTGGCGTTCCAGCTCTGCAACATGGGCGGTGAGCTGGTCTCTGTAGAAGGGCTTGGCGACAGCCTTGGGCAACCAGTTGACCCAGGTCTCCTCAACGAAGCTCGCTGGCATACCGCTGAAGCTTGGATCAGCCTCCAGCGCATGATCGCGATGGGTTAGCTGACGGTCGAGGAGTCTTCTGCTGTCCTCTGGCTGGCAATGCAGCCAACCCAGAACAGGGTGCGGTCGAGCAAGCATCAGAAGAACCTCCCAGTCATTGGGTTGATGCCACTGATGAGCTGCTGCTCGCGGACCTTGGCAGCGCTCTCGTTACTGTCGCGGAGGCGCTCTGTGCGCATCGCTAACGACTGCGCTGCAAGGGCTCTGGCCTCCTTCTCCTCGTCCATACGGTGACGAATGCCAGGGTCTATGCCGCAAAAGTGAGCTAGCTCTGCGGAATCTTGTGCAATAAGAGATGTAAGTGTCAGATTTGACCTGATTTTTGCTAGGTCGACCGGTTGACCATAACGACGTGTTGGTATGAGATGTTTTGTGCCATCGATCTTGGCGATTCTGGCTTCAAGCTGACGAGCCTGAGTTTCGACTTGCGATGCAGATTGGTACGACGCCTTGATCTGGTCGTCGATTGATTGAAATTCAGCTGACATGAGTTGCTATGCGGCGGCTTTGGGGACTTGCTAATGGGTCGTAGGACGGCACATGTGGCAAGTCATCATCAATTTCAAAGACTGCACGCTGACGTTCAATACTGGCTTCAAGACGAAGACGATTGATGATCAGGTCAGCCTGAATAGGTAGCTGACGTTTGGGCACTAAAATGCATATCTGGGATATATACAGCTTAGCTGTTTTGAGTATTCTGTGAACACTCAGTTTTACGGTGGACTGGCGGCTCAGCGCAACAGATAGGGGCCGCTTCGGCGGCTTCTTTTTTGCCGGTTCTAGTTATAAAGGCAATTATTTATAGGCACTGAATTACGAAATAAATGACGAGATGCATTTCAGGCGGCGGGTTTTGGGCGATTGTGCGCAAAAATTGCTGTGATCTGTTGCGGCAGAGGCGGTTGCAATGAATCTGCGCACAATTCTGCGCACAAGGCTGCAAGATGAAATGAAAAATGGCTCTCAGAAACGCTGAGAACCTTTGGTATAACTAACGCCCCCTGATGGATTCGAACCATCGACCGACTGCTTAGAAGGCAGTTGCTCTATCCAGCTGAGCTAAGGGAGCTGCCGATCGCATTCTGCCAGCCACCTAAGGCTCCTAGAGTTTGGAGCTCCTAAACGACATTGATGGCCCCACGTCGTCTTAGCGAAAGCGAGAAGCAGGACCTGGTGGGTCGTTACAAGGCTGGAGAGTCCACTGTTGCCCTGGCGGAGGTCTTCGGTTGCAGCCCAAACACCGTGACTCGCACGGTGAAGGCGCTGCTGCCCCCAGAGGCCTATGCCGCTCTCAAGGCCAGTCGCCAGAAGACCGGAACAGTGACGCCAGTCGCGGAGGCTGCTCCTGTGGCTGTTGCAGCCGCTGATGCGGTGCAGGCGAGTGCCTCAGAGCAAGATGAGGACAACGCTGAAGCGGTTTCAAACCTGGCGTTGGACGATGCCGACGACTTCGGTGAGGACACGGATCCAGTCAATGAGGAGGAAGGGGTTGCAGCGGACGACAACTCCGAAGCGAGCCATACCTTCACTGAACTTGTGCCTTTGGTAGGGGTGGCTGATCTCAGTGATCGGCTTCCAGTGGAGGTGCAGCCTCTGCAGGCAGGCTCTCTGCCGAACAGCGTTTACATGCTTGTGGACAAGGTGGTGGAGCTCGATGCGCGCCCGTTGCGAGATTTCCCAGAACTTGCTCATCTCGAGGAGTCCGAGCTTGATCGGCAGGGCCTGTTTCTCTATGGCAATCCTCGAGCTGCCAAACGCCAGTGCGGTCGCAGTCAGCGGGTGATCAAAGTTCCTGACACGGCCGTCTTTGAACGCACGAGTCCCTACCTGTTGGCTCGCGGGATTACCCGTCTGGTCATGGATGGGAGCCTGATCGCGCTGGATGCAGCTGCGCAGGGCTGATTGATCAGTCCCAGCGTTGCTCCGGCAACATCACGGCAGCTGCACTTCCGCCGCTGACCACACCAATCACCAGCGAGAGTCCCACCAGGAAGCCCGTTGGCAGCGGTACTGATCGTGCGGATCCAACCTGGATGCTGTGGCGGTCTTTGAGGTTCTGAGCCCCCAGGCACAGAAACATGATCAGCACCGTTCCCATCCCCAGGCTGATCAGCATCAGTCGGAGACGTAACAACACCAAGGATCTTCGATATGAGCTCATTCTGACGGGTCCTGGTGAATCAATGCATACAAGCGTCGGCGGCTGATGCCGCTCTCCAGGGCGAGCTGCCGAGCTGCATCACTGGCGCTAGCACCGTTAGCGATGCATTCCTGCAATCGCGCCAGCAGTTCACTGTCATCAGGTTCTGATGGTGTTTGTTCTGGGCACCCCCCCAGTACAAGGGTGAATTCCCCTTGGGGGCGTTGCGTCTGAAAGTGCTCTAGAGCGGCCGCGATGGTTGGTCCAACCTGCTGTTCGTGTCGCTTGGTCAGCTCCCGCGCCACCTGCAGAGGGCGCTCGGCACCACAGTGCTCCTCCAGGCTTTGGAGGAGAGGCAGCAATCGGTGCGGTGCTTCGTAGAGCACGGTGGTTCTCGGCTCGCTCGCGATCTGCTCCAAGCGCTGTCGACGTTCTTTTCCTTTAACCGGCAGGAATCCCTCGAAGCAGAAGCGGCCACTGGGCAGTCCACTGCTGACCAGAGCCGTCGTAGCGGCGCAGGGGCCAGGGATGCAGATCACTTCAAAGCCTGCGCTACGCGCTTCCGCTGCCAGTTCTTCGCCGGGGTCGCTGATGCCGGGAAGTCCGGCGTCGCTGATCACCGCCACGCTGTCGCCCTCGCTCAGCGCCTGCAGCAACTGCGGTAGACGGGTGCGTGTGTTGTGCTGGTGGAAGGACAGCTTGCGGCCGCTGGCTTGCAGGCTGCTGAGCAGCTGGCCGCTGTGGCGCGTGTCTTCACAGGCAATGACGGTCACCCCAGCCAATACCGCTTTGGCTCTTGGTGAGAGATCACCAAGGTGACCGATGGGTGTGCCCACGAGATACAGGCATCCCGAGGCTGGCTCGTCCCGCTGCATCACAATGGCCAGCGCCTGTTCTGATCATGATGCCAAGCCCTGCCGTCCTGCCTGCCGGCGTCAACCAGGACGTTCTGTTGTCAGAACTCCGTCTCCTCAGCTGGGGGGCTGCCGACATCCTGAGGGCCTATGCCCGCGGCGAGCAACCGCCCCATGGATTCCCCAAGGCTCTCAGCGTCGACGATGGCGGTGAAGGCCCTGTGTCTGCTGCTGATCTGGCCGTGAACCAATGGCTGCTGGATGGCTTGTCAGCTGCGTTTCCTAAGGCTGACTGGACTCTGCTCAGTGAAGAAACGGCCAAGGAGCAGCTCACGGAAGGCCAACCGTTGCAGGCGGAGTGGCTCTGGATCCTGGATCCCTTGGACGGCACCAAGGATTTCCTCCAGGGCACAGGCGAATACGCCGTTCATCTGGCACTGGTGCGGGGGCATCGTCCCGTGCTGGGGGTGGTGCTGTTGCCGGAAGCCGATGAGCTTTGGATCGGCATCGTCGGCGAGGGCGCCTGGTGCGAAGACCGTCAGGGTGAGCGCTCGCCGGTTCGCTTCAGCGATAGAACCGCTGTTTCGGATCTGATCCTGGTGGCCAGCCGCAGCCACCGCGACGACCGTCTGGTGAAGCTGATTGACGCCCTCGTGCTTGGCGGTTCCAAGGCAGTGGGCAGCGTTGGTTACAAGGTTGCCACCATCCTGCGAGGCGAAACCGACCTCTACGTCTCCCTATCCGGACGCAGTGCCCCCAAGGATTGGGACATGGCGGCCCCTGAGGCCGTGTTGCTGGCGGCCGGTGGACGCTTCACGCACGCTGATCAGACGGACCTCGCTTACAACACTGGCGATGTGCGTCAGGCCGGTTGCCTGATCGCCAGCCATGGAAAAGCCCATGCCGAGCTCGGAGAGCGTGCGACGCGGGCGATGGCCGAGGTCGATCCCGGCTTTCAGGTTTGATCAGCTCAGCGGTGCCACCGGGGTGGGCTGAGGCTCCTCCCCGGCACCGTCGCCGCTCTGGGGCACGCCCCGCAGGGTGAGGTTGATACGACCGCGGTTGTCGATTTCCCGAACACGCACGGTGACCTCGTCACCCACCTTCACGACGTCCTCCACCTTCTCCACCCGAGCTTCGGAGAGTTGAGAAATGTGGATCATGCCTTCCTTGCCGGGCAGGATCTCGACGAAGGCACCGATGGGGATGATCCGGGTGATCGATCCGGAGAACACCTCGCCTTCATTCACTTTGCGGGTGAGGCCTTCGATGATCTTCTGAGCTTCATCAGCCGCCGCACCGTCATGGGAGGCGATGGTGACGATGCCGCTGTCCTCGATGTCGATCTTGGTGTTGGTGCGCTCTGTGATGCCTTTGATCGTGCGCCCACCAGGACCGATCACCGTGCCGATCAGCTCGGGATCGATCCGGAAACTCAGCAGGCGCGGAGCATGGGGGGACAGGCCTTCGCGTGGTGTGTCGATCGCCTCCAGCATCTTCTCAAGGATGTGCAGACGGGCTGGACGGGCCTGGTTGATCGCCTCGGCGATCGTTTTCACCGGCAGACCGGTGATCTTCATGTCCATCTGCAGGGCCGTGATGCCCTTCTCGCTGCCAGCGACTTTGAAATCCATGTCGCCGAGGAAATCCTCGATTCCCTGGATGTCCGTGAGGATGCGGATGTCATCGTCCTCCTTGATCAAGCCCATGGCCGCACCGCTCACCGGTGCCTTGAGGGGGACGCCAGCATCCATCAGCGACAGGGTGCTGCCGCAGACGGAGCCCATCGAGGTGGAGCCGTTGGAACTGAGTACTTCACTCACCACCCGCACCACGTAAGGGAAGGTGTCCTTGGCGGGTAGCACCGGCAGGATGGCCCGTTCGGCCAGGGCGCCATGGCCAATTTCGCGGCGTCCGGGGGAGCGCATCGGTCGGGTTTCGCCGACGGAATAAGGCGGGAAGTTGTAGTGGTGCAGGTACAGCTTCTCGGTGCTGGGATGGAGGTCATCCATCTCCTGGGCATCGCTGGGTGTGCCCAGGGTGGCGGTGGAGAGCACCTGGGTGAGACCACGTTGGAACAGGCCGGAACCATGGACCCGTCGAGGGAGGACCCCAGCCAAGGCACTGATGGCGCGCACCTCATCCAGGGCGCGACCATCGACTCGCTTGCCGTCTTTGAGGATCTGCTGGCGCATCAGGGTTTTGGTCAGCGCTTTGAAGCTGTTACCGAGCAGCTTCGAATTGGAGGCGGTGGCCACACGGATGGCATCGTCCTCCTTCAGGCCGGCGATGGCTTCAGCGGCTTCCGCCTTGATGGCATCCAGGGCCTTGTCGCGCTCATCCTTGGTGTGGTCGAATTTCTTCAGCACCTCGCTGATCGCTTTGGTGCACTGCTTCTCCAGGTAAGCCGGCACTGTGGTGTCCTGCTTGGGGGTCTCCGGCTTCACCTGTTCGATGCCCAGATCCTTCAGCAGTTGCTCCTGGGCTTTGATCAATTCGCAGATTGCTTCGTAACCGAAGTCGATCGCTTCGATCACATCCTGTTCGGGTAGCTGGTTGCCACCGGCCTCCACCATCACCACACCATCCGGGGTGCCAGCGACGATCAGATCGAGGTCCCCGCGTTCAATTTCGCGGTAACTCGGGTTGAGCACGAAGTCATCGCCGAGTAGGCCCACCCTCACGGCTGCCATCGGACCGTTGAAGGGAATGCCCGCCAGCAGCGTGGCAATGGAGGCACCGGTTACGGCCAGCACATCCGACGGGACACGTTCGTCCAGGGATAGACAGGTGGCGACCACCTGAAGGTCATCCCGCAGCCAGCCTGGGAACAGGGGCCGCATCGGCCGGTCAATCAGACGGGCAGTGAGGGTGGCCCGCTCGGGGGGGCGACCTTCACGTCGCTGGTAGCTGCCGGGGATCCGACCAGCGGCGTAGAGCCGCTCCTCGTAATCGCAGATGAGAGGCAGAAAATCGATGCCCTCTCGTCCGCCGGAACGGGTGGCGGTCACCAGGACGGCAGTGTCGCCGCATTCAACAAGAACGGATCCGCCCGCCTGGGGGGCAAAACGTCCGGTGGTCAGTCGAATCTCGCGTCCATCAAAGGAGATCGACTGGGTTTGTCCTTGCACGACGGTTTATGTCCACTTGTCAACCGATAGTTTGACATTTCACCGCATCCGCTCACCAAAAAAGGGAGCCGAAGCTCCCTTTGCAGAACCATTCATGCTGTTGGGTCAACAGCGAATCTCACCAGCTGGACTTCACAACGCCGGGGAGTTCGCCTTTGTGTGCTCGCTCGCGCAGTTGGTTACGGCAGAGGCCGAAGTCGCGATAGTAGCCACGGGGTTTACCGGTGGCCCAGCAACGATTGCGGATGCGGCTGGGGGCACTGTTCCTGGGCAGCGCCTGAATCTTGCGATGAATCTCCAGACGATCCATGGGATCGTCCGCTGCATTGAACGCCGCCATCAGCGCCGCACGCTTGGCCGCATATCGCTCGGCCATTTTCTTGCGCTTGACGTCGCGGGCGATCATCGACTTCTTAGCCATGCAGCTCTGGAGCGGCGGTAGGACGAACCAAGGAGCATACACGGCGGCACTCTTCGTAATCAGCGACCTCCCATCAGCTGCTGAACCACGGACAACTGGCTGGTGTCCCGCACGATCAGCACCAAGGTCAATCCAACGATCAACAGGAAACCCGATTGAGCCACTGCCAGTTGCAGACGCTCAGGCACTGGGCGACCCCGGATGGCCTCAATCACCAGGAGCAGCATCTGTCCGCCGTCCAGCAGCGGCAGAGGCAGGGCGTTCAGCACCGCCAGATTGATTGAGATCAGCGCCATGAACAGCACAAGGCCTGAACCTCCCTGCTCACTGAGCTGGGCCCCCATTTCCACGATCTTCACCGGACCACTCACCTGACTCGCGGTGGCCCGGAAGTTGGTGATCAGGCCTCCATAACCTGCCACCGTCTGCTTCAGCAGGTTCTGAAATTGCCCGAGGGTGTAGCTGAACAGCTCTCCTGGGTTGGCTGCTGTCCTGGCTTCCCCGCTGAGGTTCATTTGAAGCTGAGCGCCGATGCGTCCCTGCCCCTGTTGGTTGAGCGGCGTCATGCTGATCACCTCCAATCGCTGATCCCTCTCGCGCTCAAGCTTGAGCGTCTGATCGGGGGAGCTTTTGATTGTCTCCACCATGGATCTGACGCCCTCCTGGCCTGCGGAAAGAAGGTCTCCTTCCAAGCTGAGGACACGATCACCTGGGGTCAGCCCAGCGCGATCAGCGGCTCCTCCCGGTTGAACCGCCACCACTAGCACCCCTGGATCAGGTTCCGCAGGCAACCCCACCAGGGCAGCCTGTCCAAACAAGACCACGAGCGCCAGCAGCAGGTTGGCCAGCACTCCCGCAGCGATCACGAGGGCTCGCTGCGGGATGGGGCGGTTGCGCAGCAGGTCCGGGTCGTCAGCAGGAATGGTGCTGTCCTCGTCGTCGTCTGGAAAGGCGACGAACCCCCCCAGGGGCAGGGCCCTAATCGCGTAGGTGACTCCGCGCCGCTGGCGTTTGATCAGTGCCGGGCCAAAGCCGATTGAAAAGCCGCTGACCCGGATCCCCTGCAGGGTGGCTGCAAGGAAATGACCGGCCTCGTGAACAACGATCAGCAGCGCCAGAACGGCCAGAGCCGCGAACACATTCATGCCGTTCTCAATCGCGCAATCGAGTCATTCTGGCTGGAGTCGTTCACAGCCGACGTAGGGCACCAGAGCTTTCGGCAGCAGAACGCTGCCATCGGATTGCTGGCCGGTTTCCAGCAGAGCCGCCATCGTGCGCCCCACAGCCAGTCCACTGCCGTTGAGGGTGTGCACGAGTTTTGTGGATTTGCCTTCCTTGGTACGAATGGCAGAACGGCGGGCCTGGAAATCTCCGCACACGCTGCAGCTGGAGATCTCCCGGTAAGCCGCTGCACCCGGCAACCAGACCTCGAGGTCGTAGGTGCGTTGCGCTGAGAAGCCGATGTCTGCTGTGCAGAGATCAAGAACCCTGTAGGGAAGTTCCAGTGCCTGAAGAACGGCTTCCGCATCGGCGGTGATCTGAGCGTGGGCTTCTGCGGAATGGTCCGGGTGGGTGAACCAGTAGAGCTCAACCTTGTTGAACTGGTGCAGACGAATCAGCCCGCGAGTGTCACGTCCGTAACTGCCGGCTTCCCGGCGGAAACATGGGGTGTAGGCCGCGTAGCGGAGCGGCAGCTGATCGGCGGGAATGATCTCGTCGCGATGCAGTGAGGTCACCGGCACCTCGGCGGTTGGGGTCAGCCAGAGGTCGTCCTCCGAGCAACGGAAGCAGTCATCGGCGAATTTGGGCAGCTGCCCCGATCCCGTGAGGCTGGCGCTGTTCACCAGCACCGGAGGCATCACTTCTCGGTAGCCCTTGCTGGTGTGCAGGTCCAGCATGAAATTGATCAGTCCCCGTTCCACCCGAGCGCCATGTCCTATCAAGGTGACAAAACGGCTCTGGGCGATGCGGACGGATCGCTCAGTGTCGAATAAGTGGAGTCGTTCGGCGATCTGCCAGTGCTCCTCCAGCCCTTCCTCCTGTCTTGGGCTGCCCCAGCGGCGCAGCTCGACGTTGTCGCTCTCGTCCTTTCCCTCCGGACAGTCCGGTGAAGGCAGGTTGGGGTAGGTGAGCAGTTGTTCCTTCAGTTGCGTGGAGAGGTGCTTCTCCTCTTCTTCCAGCACCGCCACCTTCTGTTTGATGGCGTTGCCCTGCTGCCTGAGTTCAGCGACCTCTTCCCCTTTGGGGTCGGCACCCCCTTTGATCTTCTGGCCGACCTCCTTGCCGATGCGGTTGCCTTCGGCCTGGAGGCCACTGCGTTCTTCCTCAAGCTTGCGCTGCTGCTGAGCGATCACCTGAAGCCGGGTGAGATCAACGGATTTCCCCCGACGCCCCAATTCAGTGGCAATGACGTCGGGATTCTCACGCACCAGGCGCTGGTCGAGCACGGATCCTGCAGAGGAGGCGCCGGCAGCCTATGGCAAGCCGATCAGAGAACTTGTCCGAGCATCACAGCAGCTACGGCAGAGAACACGGTGATGCCGAGAGCTGTGATCGGATTCTGTCCCTGGGCCACGGCCACGGTGGTGATGACGCCAGCGCCAAGACAGGCCACTGCGAGCTGGGTGGTGATGTCGTTCGGGCGTTCCACGGGTTGAAATCGATTGATCGGACCGTAGGGATCGCTTTTAACCGCGTCTTCACCTGAAGCTTGCTTCGTTACGTGGGGTCAGGCTTCTTTACGTCCCGCAATGGACGCCGGCCGGGCGCGGCCGCTGGAGGCCCAAGCCTGGAGGGCTTCCAGTTGTTCTCGTGCCGTTCTGGACAAGGGGATCAGCTGTGAGGCAGCACGGATCAGGTCGGTTTCATTCAGCTCACGGCCTTCTGCGAATGCCAGATGCATCGCTTCGATCACGGTCTGTTCCAGCTCGGCGCCGGAGAACCCTTCGCACCGGCTGATCACCGTGTCCAGCGGCAGCTGCAGACCTGGGCGGCGTCGATTGAGATGCAGGCTGAGAATGCTGCGTCGCTCCTCCATCGAGGGGAGGTCCAACAGGAAGATTTCGTCAAAGCGCCCCTTCCGAAGCAGTTCGGGTGGCAGCTGGTCGACACCGTTGGCCGTGGCGACAACGAACACCGGAGACTGTTTTTCGGCCATCCAGGTGAGCACGCTGGCCAGCACCCGTTGACTCGTACCCCCGTCACTGCGGCCATCACCACCGAAGCCCTTGTCGATCTCATCAATCCAGAGCACACACGGCGCCATGGCTTCCGCCCGCTGGATCGTTTCGCGGGTGCGGGCCTCACTGGCACCGACGAGTCCGGCAAACAGACGCCCCACATCCAGACGAAGCAGGGGCATCGACCAGCTGCGGGCGATGGCTTTCGCTGTGAGGGATTTGCCGGTTCCCTGGGGGCCCACCAGCAGCACGCCCCGTGGCATGGGCAGTCCGAAGCGACGGGCCTCGTCGGAAAAGGCTCGATGACGCTGCTGCAACCAGTCCTTGAGAGCCTCCAGGCCACCGATCGCCTCGGTGCCGGACTCTGTGACGCAGAACTCCAGCACCTCACTGCGGGCAATGCTCTGACGTTTCTCCTCGAGAACTTCCTCCAGGTCTGCAGCACCAAGCTGACCGCGACGGGCCAGGGCTCGGGCCGCGACCTGGCGGACCCGCTGTTCACTGAGGCCGCTGCAGGCTCGCGTGAGCTCCTCGAGCACTGTGGGCTCCAGTGGGGTGCCACTGCTGAGGCTGATGGTGTTCAGCAGGCCGCGGAGCTCATCGGTGTCCGGTAACGGCAGATCGAGAAGGGTGAGGGTTTCGTCCAGATCCGTTGGCGGCGACCAGCTGCCGCTGCAGAGAACCAACGTATGGGCGGTGCTGCGCAGTGCTTGTTGGAGGTTGCGCAGCATCCGGGCGATGCCGGGGTCATCGCAGAAGCGATGGAAGTCCTTCACCAGCAGAAGGGTCGGTCTGCTGCTGTCCAAGTCTCGCAACCACTGCAGAACAGCCATCGGCTGACGACTCCCCAGCCCCTCAACGTTCAGAACGCCTTGAAGGCCGTCGATGAAATCCCAGCAACCCAACTGATGCTGCAAACGGGTAGCTGTCTGCGTCAATAGCGCTTCCACCCGCGCTTCTTCGTTGCTGCGGATCCAGATCAGAGCCGTTCTCGCTCGGATCAGCAGATCGAACTGATCACACCAGCTGGTGCAAGCTGTCATGGCTGTTGCAAACCCCGCAGCGCAGCCCAGCGGGGATCGATCGGTTCAGCTGAAGCTCCTACAGACGCTTCAGGGCGGATCGTCGGTCCCGGACAGTGTTTGCCGCAGTGATTCACCACAGGCAGCTGCAGGTTCAGCTGTTCGAACACCCATTGCTGGGGATTGAAATCCCCCCTGGGATCGAGGCATTCGACCAGCCCCTCCATCGCGGCGATGTCCTCGGAGTTTTGAAGCTCTTCCTCCGTCGGTGGTGATTGACCCAGCCAGATCAATTCCGAGCTGCTGCAACGGAGATGATGGTTGTACTGGCCGAGACAGCGGTCACAGCAGAGGTTCACGATGGTGGACAGCTCTCCTTCCACGATCAGAACGTTGCCGCGATGTTCGGCATTGAGTTGGCCCCGCACTGGGGTCAACGACGTCAGTTGATCAAGATGTCCTTCGACGGACCAGTGGCGAGGAGCCCCCAGCACCCGGAGTTCCTGAAGGGGAAAAGGCTCTAGGCCTTCAATCATTTGCCGCCTTTGGGTTCAAAGGGAAGGCGGGCATCGCCAGCGCCAGCCGACGTCGCTGTGGCGGGCACCGTCTGCTGGGTCATCTGTTGGTCAAGGATTTTCTGGAGGTTGTCCGGCAGCGCTTCACGGGTGAGCAGGAAGGTCTGCAACGCCTGGAAGATGTTGGCGATCACCATGTAAAGCAGAACGCCGGCGGGAAGCGGGAAGAACAGGAACATTCCCGTGATCATCACAGGGGTGATCTTGTTGGCAGTGGCCTGCTGTGGGTTGGCCGGCATACCCATCCCCGACAACAGCTGGGATAGGAACAGAGTGAGTCCGAAACCACCAACCAAGATGGCGATATCCCAGTTGATGTCTCCGTCGGCGTAGAAGCCAACCTGACCCAGGGCCTTGATGAACAGGAAACCGCTGCGGGCCGCTAGTCCAGGGATTTTGGCTTCCACAGTGGCGTCACCGGCGGCCAGGGCGGTGATGGTGCCGTCATCGCTGACGCTCACTACGTCATCGCCCTTGGTGATCGACCAGTTGGGGGCAAATCTTGAAGGGTTGTCCACAGCGGTGAGCACGTCATCGAAGCCCCTCCCGTCTTTGGTGTGGAGATTGACCGTGGCGCTGTCACCTACACCAAGCTTTGTGCCGCGGGGGAGGCTGGCGATGACGGGAACGTGATCGGTTTCCGCAATGAAGATCGAATGGCTGGCGCTGTTGAAAGGCTTGGGCTCCACAGCAGCAATCTGATCGGCTGGCAGAACCTTGAGGTTGATCGTGTAAGGAACATCGGCGAACGGTGATCCCCTCAGGGTGGCGAAAAGGGCGAAAAGGATCGGCATCTGCACTAACAACGGCAGACATCCCGCCAAAGGACTACCGAACTCCTTCATCACCTTGCCGAGTTCCTCCTGCTGCTTCTGCAGGTTATTGGCGTAGCGGCTCTTGATTTCAGCCTGACGCTTCTGGATCACAGGCTGCGCAATGCGCATGCGCCGAGCGCTGCGGATCGATCCGGCGCTGAGGGGATAGAGGGCGACGCGGATGACGATCGTGAGGGCCACGATCGCCAGGCCGTAACTGGGAACCAATCCGTAGAAGAAATCCAGGATCGGGATCAGCAGGTTGTCGGAGATGTACCCGATCACGTTGAAGAACCCGTGGTTGGTGACGTTGTGGTGCCAGTGTGCACGAACATCTGATTCAGGCGGCGAATCCCTCGACCGGCTTGTCTGCAGGTGCGGATGAGCGGGAGGCCATGCGTTCGAGGATGTAGGCCTCTGTCTCGCGGAAGCTCGGCACAGAGCGCATTTCAAGACGGGCGCCGTCATTCAGCACCAAGACCATGTCGCCCCATGCGCCAAAGCCTCTAGACACGCTGCGAACCTCCTTGATTTGGGAGTAAACGACCTGGGTTTTCTCCTTGCCCATCCAACCGCCCGTAACAGAGATCCTTCGACTGGTGATGCGGAAACGCAGCCAGACGGCCCGGACAATGGCCCCGATCGTGAACGGCAATCCGATCAAAGTGACACCCAGCAGGAGGTTGAAGATCAGATCACCCTTGGCCGGGCCACCGTCGTAATAAACGTCCTCTTGGATGCTGGTCATTGGCCCAGGCCTGCACAACTGAGAAGACTGTCGCATTCTTCGAGCAACTGTGATGGATCCGCCTCGGACGCTTCAGGGCGAAGGCTGATCAACACCCATCGACCCGCGAGATCCCCGCGATGTTCGAGCTGCTGACGCAGGTGTTGATGCAACAGGCGACGCAGGCGGTTCCGGCGCACAGCCCGTTTACTCACTTTGTTGCTGATCACCAGGGCGCAGCGACAGCAGCGCGTTGGATGTCGCCGCAATTCCGGTCGCAGCAAGCGTGGCTCCCCTGGCATCACGCGCAACACCATCCAGTCGCCGTGATGACGGCGACCGATGCGATGCAGCCTGTTGAAGCAACGGTGCCCCCGGAGTCGCATGGAGGCGGGGAGTGCCATCAACCCTGGCGTTGTAGAAGGAGCAGAGCGATCAGCCGGATCAGACGGCAAGACGGGAACGGCCCCGCTTGCGACGGGTGCGGATCACGCGACGGCCGGTGTGGGAGCGCATGCGGACCCGGAAACCGGAGACCCGCTTCCGCTTGCGGCTGGTTCCACCCAGAGTGCGCTTCGTCATGACAGTTGGTTGGCGTCCGGCCGATCAGAACTAACGATTTTATCAGTCAGTCCAGATCAATGAGCCAGCTGCCGACGTAGCCGGACATGGGCACGTCACCGGGGGCTTGGATCAGGGCATTGAGCTGATACATCCGCTTCCCCTGAGGGTTGAACAGCTTGATGCGCAGCGAATAATCCCCCTCAACAGGAACTGGAGTGTCTGGGTAAACCTCGATCGCGGTTTGCGTCTTGTTGACCTCGATCGTGGCGGGGACTTCCTCCAGGCATCGGGTGCGGCTCATCATGCTGCCGGAGGAGGTGCGGCAGAGCGTCATCCGCTCAGGACGCAACTTGGAGTCGAAGTAGTCCGGCACCGTCACGGTCAACTTCATGATCGACGTCTTACGGTCCTTAGCCCTGAGATGCAGATACCACTCGGAGCGATCGTTCTCGATCGACGACGTCTGGAAGTAGTAGAGCTTTCTGTAGTCCCGATCGCTGTCCCAGCGGAATTCCATCAGGCCAGGAGTGCCCCCCTGTGCATGGGCGGTGGGAGGTGTCAATGAATTGCTGACAGTGGTCAGAAAGGCGGCTGCGCTGGCGCACAAGGCCTGCCGAAAAATGGACGGTTTCATGACGTTCACTCTGTTAAGGGGATTCTCCTGAGACATATGCAGGGAGGGGCGGTCCCTGGGCCGGCCGCTGAGCTGTCAGTTGTGCCCAGATCTGTCTGGTCGCAGTCGACTGGCTTCACCCAGGTATGGGTGCTGGGGGGTCTGCTCAGGCGGCAGCCACACATGGGCCAGCACTCGGATGCAATGGCACAGGTCGCCCTGAACGGCCATCTGCTGGCAGTCCAAGAGAGCAACGCTGTCCCAGCCGTTGCGCTGGCGTGCTTCTGCAGCGGGAAAACAGGCATCCAGATCCGCCGTGACGGAGAACGTCACGGACACAATCTGGGCGGGACTGATCCCGTTGCGGCTGACCAGGTCATCGATCAGCTCACGAACAGCCTGGCGGATGTCCGTCGTGGTGTTGGCAGCACATGTGGTGGCGCCTCGCAGACCCACCAGGCGAAGCGGTGTGTCATTCATGGCCGGTAAAGCCAAAGCACCTGACCACTGCCCATGAGCTCGAGGCTGAGGCGCTGCTGCAACAGAGCGATCAGCTGAGAACCCGGCAGCAGATTCATTAACTTTTTACGGGGCTTTCCCAAGGTGACCGGACGTGTGGTCTGTTCATCAAGGTCGGCCAGCCGTGCGGCGAGGCGCCGGGCATGATCTTCATCGCCCAGTTCATCGACCAAACCCAATGTTTTGGCCTGTTCACCGCTGAAGACGCGGCCATCGGCAAATCCGCGGACCGTCTCCTCCGTCAGCGATCGCCCTTCCGCCACAACGCGAACAAACTGTCCATAGCTGCTGTCGATCAGCTCCTGCAGCAGCGCGCGTTCCTCAGGGCTGAGAGGGCGGTCCGGAGAAAGAATGTCCTTGAAGACGCCGCTTTTGACGGTGTCGAAACGGATGCCAATCCGCTCAAAAACCTTTGAAAGGTCATTGCCGCGGAGGATGACTCCGATCGATCCGGTGATGGTGCCGGGGTTGGCCACGATCGATTCGGCCGCCACGCCGATGTAGACGCCACCGGAGGCCGAGATATTCCCAAAACTGGCCACCACGCGGCACCCTTTTTCCCGCAGACGCAGCAGTGCTGCATGGATCTCCTGGCTGTCGCCAACCGTTCCGCCGGGGCTGTCAATGCGTAGGAGCAGGGCAGGGAATTCACGCTCCTCTACGTCACGGAGTGCCTTGAGCACCCGCTGACGGGTGCTGCCGGTGATCGGTCCATCCACCACGATCCGTGCCATCCGGCGACGGGATTTACGGCGCCAGGGCCAGATCATCTTTCGCAACTGCAATACCCCAGATCTTAAAAAGAGCATCCTCCTCCTTTCCCATGGCACCACTGCGTCTCTGGTTGCTGATGGTGCTTCCCTTCGCGCTATGGGGAACGGCCATGACGGCGATGGCGCCGTTGATTGTCAGTGGTGGTCCCTGGTTTGTTGCGGCTTTCCGTTTGCTGCCAGCTGGTTTTGTGCTGATGGCCTGGGCCGTGATCAGTGGCCGTCGCTGGTCTCTGGATGGTCGTGACCTTCCCTGGTTCCTTCTGTTCACCCTTGTGGATGCCTGCCTGTTCCAGGGGTTGTTGGCCTGTGGGTTAGCGGAAACCGGCGCAGGGCTCGGTTCGGTACTAATTGATTCCCAGCCCCTGCTGGTGGCGCTCCTGGCCAGGGTGTTGTTCGCTGAATCGATCAACCCCATCGGCTGGCTCGGACTGGCCCTTGGCCTGGCGGGCATCGTCTGCCTCGGTGTGCCAGCAGATCTGCTGGGTCATTGGTGGTTGTTGCTGGATCCACCCCAACTGCTGCAGTTGCTTCAGCCTGGTGAGGGGTGGATGCTGCTGGCGGCTCTGGCGATGGCGGTGGGGACCGTGCTGATTCGTTATGCAGCTCGTCACAGCGATCCGGTGGCCGTGACCGCCTGGCACATGCTGCTCGGAGGCTGCCCCCTTTTGTTGGCAGCCGAATGGCAGAACGGCTGGACGCTGCCCCCCTGGTCCGTGGCGGACTGGGGGCGCATGGGCTTCGCCACCCTTTTGGGCAGTGCCCTGGCCTATGGCCTGTTCTTCTGGTTCGCCAACCGTCGTGACCTCACCACCTTCAGCAGCCTGGGTTTTCTGACGCCCGTCTTCGCTCTGGCAACAGGTGGCTGGTTGCTCGGTGAACGGTTGGATCCGCTTCAGTGGGTTGGTGCGCTGATGGTGTTGGTATCAGTGGTGTGTGTGAGCCAGCGTCGACGCCTGTGGGAGCCTCAGCCGGTGGGATGACCTCTCGCCCCCTCGATTTGATCCTGGTCAGTACTCCGATCGGTGGGTTGGGGAGTGGTCGGGGCGGTGGTGTTGAACTGACCCTGAGCTCACTGCTCAAGGGGCTGGTGGATCGAGGCCACCGGGTTCGGCTGATCGCTGCGGAGGGCTCGCGGCTGCCGGAGGGCTGCGAGGCTGTGGAGCTGCTGACTGCCCAGGGTCTGGATCAACCCAGCTGGCAGCACCTCGATGGGGAATCCCCGGTGTTGATCCCCCGTGCTGGGCTGTTGCCACGCTTCCTCGACATCTCTCTTGAGATCGGTGCGGAAGCCGATGCCGTGATCAACTTCGGCTACGACTGGCTGCCGCTGTGGATCACGCCCCACGTCTCTCAGCGGCTTTTTCACTTGATCTCGATGGGTGCCGTGGCCGATGTGATGCGGGATCAGATCGAGGCGCTGGCGTCTTGGGATCAGCAGCGACTGGCTTTTCACACGGCTCGTCAGGCGGCGGACTTCCGGCTTCCTCAACCGCCACGGGTGGTGGGCAACGGCTTTGATTTATCCCGGTATCAATTCCGCCGAGAGGCCGGCGGACCTCTGGGCTGGGCTGGTCGCGTGGCGCCGGAGAAAGGACTGGAGGATGCCGCTGCGGCAGCAGCGGCCTTGGGGGAGCAGTTGCTGGTGTGGGGGTTGCGGGAGGACCCTGCTTACGCAGAGGCGGTGGAGGCGATGGTGCCAACGGGAACCCTTCAATGGCGTGGATTCCTGCCTACCGCTGATCTGCAGGAGGAACTGGGGCGTTGCCGGGCCCTGATTAACACGCCCAAGTGGAATGAGGCCTACGGCAATGTGGTGGTGGAGGCTCAGGCCTGTGGCGTGCCAGTAGTGGCCTATGACCGCGGAGGTCCGGGCGAACTGGTGCAGTCGGGGCAGACGGGTTTCCTCGTGGAGCCTGACAACGTCTCAGCACTGTCGGATGCTCTGAAACGCGTTCCAGAGCTGGATCGTGCCGACTGTCGCGCCTGGGTGGAGGCGAATGCCACGCAGGAGGTCTTCGCCCGTCGCGTCGAAGACTGGATCCTGGCGGGACTTTCATCGTTGCCCTGAGTCGCGGATGTCAACATCGACGGATTGTCCTGAGGTGCTGCGTGGTGGTGATCTCCGGCCGCCGGCATCTGGGTGTGCTGGCCTTGGTGCTGGCCCTCGGGGTTCTGATCAACCTGTGGAGACTCGGTGCCACCGGTGTGGTGGATGAAACGCCGCCCTTGTTCGCAGCGGCTGGCCAGGCCATGACCCAGACCGGCGATTGGCTGACACCCCGGGTGAACGGCCTGCCGCGTTTCGATAAACCGCCTCTGGTGTATTGGCTGATGGCCCTGGGCTACAGCCTGCCGGGCCAGATGGTCTGGGATCCGCTTGGCAGCTGGGCGGCGCGGTTGCCTTCGGCTTTGTCCAGCGTGGCGGTGATGCTGGTATTGGGCGACACTCTCTTGCGGTGGCCTCCGGTGGGACCACGGCGGCCCGTGGCTGCTGCGTTAACGGCTGCCCTGTGTTTCGGTCTCTCGCCGTTGGTTCTGGTCTGGAGTCGCACGGCCGTCAGTGATGCCCTGTTGTGCGGACTGCTCGCCATCAGCCTGATGCTGCAATGGCGGCGGTTTGCAGCACCCGAGCGTCACCGCTGGTGGCCGGCCTGGTTGGTGCTGGGTCTGGCGGTTCTGGCGAAAGGGCCGGTGGCGGTGGTGCTCACAGGACTCACCCTGTTGTTGTTCAGCGCCCTGAGGCGTGATCTGGCCACGCCCTGGAGTCGTCTGAGACCACTTCCCGGTCTCGCTCTGACGGCCTTGGTGAGCCTGCCCTGGTACGCCGTGGAACTGCTGGTGGAGGGCCAGCCGTTCTGGGATAGTTTTTTTGGGTATCACAACCTTCAGCGCTTCACGAGCGTTGTCAATGACCATCTGCAGCCCTGGTGGTTCTTTGGCCCCGTGATGCTGGTGGCGGCCATGCCCTTCTCCCCGTTGCTGTTGCTGGGATTGGCCCGTATCCCCCGACAGCGAACATCACCAGACCAGTCCTTGCATCAGTTCGCGGGCTGCTGGTTGCTGGCGGTGCTGCTGCTGTTCACCACGGCGGCGACCAAGTTGCCCAGCTACTGGCTTCCAGCAACACCGGCTGCGGCGCTGCTGATCTGTTTTGCGCTCGGGCGTCGGGATCGCTGGCTTGCTTTGGCCTGGGCCAGCTCTTTGGCGCTAATGCTGCTACTGGCGGTCGGCTTCTGGTGTGCGCCGCTCTGGGTCCCGCTGATCAACGACCCGGAAATGCCGACCCTGGCATCTGATCTTCTGGCCAGTGGCCTGGTGTGGCGCGCGGCTGGATGGTTCAGCTGGGCGGCTGTGCTGGGGTTGGTGGTCTGGCGATGGGCTCCTGTCGTCCGATTGCTTTCGGTGCAGCTCTCGCTGGTCTGTTTTCACCTCACAGCAGTGATTCCGATTGCCGAATTGGCTGACCAATTGCGGCAGCTTCCGGTTCGGCAGGCCACTCAGACCCTGGTGGATCAGCAGCGGCCCCAGGAGCCGCTGGCCATGGTCGGCGCCATGAAACCTTCGGTTCACTTCTACGGCGGTCAGGTGATCCTGTTCGAGGGGCGATCCAATGGTGCTCTTGTGAACCTGGCGGATCGGCTGTCGAAGGAGCAACGTCGCGGCTGGCGAGGAGTTCCTTTGCAGTCTCCTGACGCCTCTCCGACCGTTCTGTTGATCATTGATGAGGGGACACGCCGGCAGAAACACTGGCGAGGGTTGCAGCAGGAGAGGCTTGGTCGTTTTGGGGTTTACTCCGTCTGGCGGGTAGAGCGGACACGCCTGAACGATCGTGCAGCGGAACTGATGGCTGATGGGGTTGATGCCGACTGGCAGAAGCCTCGACCGGAGCGGTTCTGATTCAGCCTTCGCTCAGGCGTTGGCGATGGCAGAAACCGCAGCAGCTCCACAACGACATTTCGCCATTCGGGGCCGGTCTGTGGCACTGCGGACAGGTGCCCATGCCGTGGATATCGGTCCGGCTGGGATGGCGGGACCAGATGTCTGTCTCACTGGGCAGTGGGGCGGTGCTGCCGGTGTGATGCTGCTGAATACGTAGATCCCGCACCGGGTGCCCAGCCCTGTTGAGAGAACTGATCAGCTGCGGCTTGTTGTATTGCAGAGCCTGACGCCACTGGGGATGACTTGCACCGACCGTGAGCACGCCTCGCTGGAGGGACAACGGGCGACAGTGCGTCGCCAGAAGGTCGCCTGCAATCGAGGGCCAGTCCTGCCACAGGCTGGCGAGGCTGCCGTCCCGCCGCCAGTCCTGACGTAGGCGGTCGAGGCAGTCTCCTAGGGGGGATGCCGGAGTCGGCGGGGCCTGCTGGAGCAGTTCAACGCCGCGAAGTTTGTGACGTTGTCCGTCTGGAGCGATGGCCATGAACCGAGCCTAGAGCCGAGTTCTCAGCTGAACTCGCTAATCTCAAATTGGTTTTGTTATCCCCGATGGGCTTCTTCGATCGGCTGGGTCGTCTTGTACGCGCCAATGCCAACGCTGCGGTCAGCAGCATGGAAGACCCGTCCAAAATCCTCGACCAGTCCGTTGCTGACATGCAGTCGGATCTGGTGAAGCTGCGGCAGGCAGTGGCTTTGGCCATCGCCAGCCAGAAGCGGCTTCGCAGTCAGGCTGAGCAGGCCTCATCCCAAGCCACAACCTGGTACGAGCGGGCTGAATTGGCCCTGAAGAAGGGGGAGGAGGACCTGGCTCGAGAAGCACTGACGCGCCGCAAAACCTTTCAGGAGACCGCCACGTCTCTCAATGCTCAGGTTCAGTCGCAGGATGGTCAGGTCGACACTCTGAAGAAGAGCCTTGTGGCCCTCGAAGGCAAGATCGCCGAGGCCAAGACCAAGAAGGACATGCTCAAGGCCCGCGCCCAGGCGGCGCAGGCTCAGCAACAGCTCCAGAGCGCCGTCGGCAACATCGGCACAAATTCCGCCATGGCAGCTTTCGAGCGCATGGAGGAAAAAGTCGAGGCGATGGAGGCCACCGGACAGGCCGCGGCTGAGTTGGCCGGTGCTGATCTGGAGAGCCAATTCGCAGCCCTGGAGGGAGGCTCTGATGTGGATGATGAGCTGGCAGCGCTGCGCAACCAGCTCAAGGGCGGCCCGGAGGCCGTTGCTCTGCCCGCGTCTGAGCAATCCCAGGCTGTGACGCCAGTGAAGGTGGAGGAAGTCGATGCAGATCTCGAGGATTTGAAGCGTTCCATCGACAAACTCTGAAATCTGGCTGCTTCGGCTCGAGGCTCCATAGGATCAGGGCAGCTCTGACCTCGTGCTTTGGTCGCTGATTTCACTGACGCCGGGTTTGCCTCCGAAGTGCTTCAGGCACCTGGAACAGTTCTGGTTGATTTCTGGGCACCATGGTGCGGCCCCTGCCGGCTGATGGCTCCCCTGATGGACTGGGCTGCTGACACCTATGGCGAGCGCTTGACGGTTGGGAAGCTGGAAGTCGATGGCAACCCATCGACCCGCGATGCCTACGAGGTGCAGGGCATTCCCACCCTCATCCTTTATCGCGACGGTGAAGTGATCGCACGCCATGAAGGGGCGATTGCCAAGCCTCAGCTGCAGGCATTCCTGGATGCCAACCTCTAGGCGTCTTGAGGCCCTTGGTAACGGTGTTTTTGCGCGCACCGACCGGGCGAAACAGGCCCATCGGGACAAACCAGGCCTTCCACCTCTGATCGATCTCTCCCTCGGGTCGACAGATTTACAGCCGCCTGACGAGATTATCCGCTGCATGGCGGCGGCAATGACTGACCCTGCTAGTTCCGCGTATTGCCTTGAAGCGGGGACAGCACCGTTCCAACAGGCGGTGGCAGCCTGGTGTCAGCGCCGATTCGGGGTGGAGGTCGACCCCCAACGTCAGGTTCAGCTGCTGGTCGGCTCCCAAGAGGGAACAGCCCATCTCCCCCTCGCCATTCTTGACCCGGGGGACCATGCGCTCCTCCTCGATCCTTCTTATCCATCCCATCGCGGTGGGCTTGTGCTGGCAGGAGCCTCGATCTGCAGCTTGCCTCTGTCTCAGGAGCAGGACTGGCTCCCTGATTTCGACGCCATCCGCCCTGAGCTCTGGGATCAGCTGAAGCTGTTCGTTCTCGGTTACCCCCACAACCCAACCGCCAGGGTGGGAAACCAGGAGCTGTTGGATCAGGCGATGGCCCGTGGTTGTCGCCATCAGCTGGTGATTGCCAACGACAATCCCTACGTGGATCTTGCCTTGGAGGGAGAGGCCCCATCGCTGTTGAGAAGTCCTGGTTGGAATGACTGGGGTATTGAATTCTTCTCCCTGTCCAAAGGCTGGTGCCTTGGCGGATTTCGGCTGGCCTTCGCCATTGGCGCCGAACCCTTGATCACCGCCCTGCGTCAGGTGAAAGGCGTGGTGGATTTCAACCAGTCGTTGGCGTTGCAACAGGGGGCGATCCAGGCCCTGACCCGATGGGCTGATTGGCCCCGCAGCCTGCATGGCAAGTATTGCGAGCGTCGGGATCGCGTTTTGTCGGTGTTGCGGGGCGGTGGCTGGTCCTGTCCCACTCCAGGGATGGCCATGTATCTCTGGTTGCCATTGCCAGCTGATGCTGGCGTCCGGAAGCTTGACGATGAAACCTTTGCCAGCCATGTGCTGCAACACTCCGGCGTCGCACTTACCCCGGGCTCCGGTTTCGGTGAAGGGGGTAAGGGCTGGTTGCGGATGGCTTTGGTGCGTCCAACGGATGAGCTTGAGGACGCTGCCCGACGGTTGGTGGCTGCTGTCCCATGACCTGGACGGCTCGACCGCACCGCTGTGGAGGGCGTCAGCTGGCATTGCATCATCGACGATTCAGGACTAAACACCTGGGGACATGGAATCTGCGCTGGCTTCCGGTGTGCAGCAGCACCGAGATCAGCCTTGCCGAATGGCTTCAGGAAACATCGGATCTGGCGCGGCCCCGAGCAGTCGTGGCAGGCCGTCAGCGGCGAGGCGTTGGTCAGCGCGGTCGCCACTGGCAGTCGCCAACCGGTGGGGTCTGGCTGAGTGCCGCCATGCCCTGGCCAGGACAGTCCGCCACGGCAGCGGGTCTGCTAGGCCTTGCTGTTGCCCTGGAGCTTGCCAACCGGCTGGAGCGCCAGGGCGTTCCGGTTCAGATCAAGTGGCCCAATGACCTACTGGTGGAGGGGCGCAAGCTGGCGGGGGTGCTGCCGCGACTGGTGCACCGCGGGCCACAGCTGAGGCTGGTGCGCTGTGGTATTGGGCTGAATGTCATGAACACTGTCCCCACCGGTGCCATTGCCCTGCGTGAACTGCTGCCAAGGTCTGATGCTTCCGTTGAGATCTGGGTGGGTGAACTGCTGCTGTCGCTGGAGCGCAGTCTGCAGTTGCTGGCTGGATCTTCCGCCTGGCTTCAGTTGGTGGAGGACCGTCTCTGGAGCGATCAGGTCTCCAGTTCAGACAACGGACCGTCCTGGACGATCGAAGGCTTGTCGCCCCGCGGCGGCCTGCTCCTGCGACGTGGGCAACAGCGAACGGAGTGGATTCGCTGGCCTTAACCGAGCCGGGACTGCTTACTCTTGCTGAGCAAATCCTTGATTGATTGTGCTCCGCTGGTTGCCGCTGTTTTGGGTGCTGAGCATTCCAGCGGTCCCTCTGAAGCCTGATCCCGCGCAGATCAGCACGGCAGAACCGCCGCGTCGTTCCGATCAGTCATTGGACCAGCTTGAGCGGTCCCGGGTGATTACGCCGCTGGAACGACGAGGGCTGGAGGCCGGACAACCGAAGGCCCCAATCGATGTCTCCCGCTATCAAAAAGCCTGTCGTGAGGGTGCCCTGTCCCGTCAGGAGTGTGCATCCGGCGTGGCGGTGCGTTCCTTGCCCCGTTCCAGGTCTGCACCCACCCCGAGCTCGGTTCCTGTGTCTGCCCTGCTGGCGGGGACTGCAGCCAGCTTCAGCTTGGATTCATTCTTTGCGGTCACGCCGCGACCATCCCCTCATCCGGGAAACGGAGATACGCGGCTGCTGTTTCCCGTCATCGGTCAGGCGATTACCAGCAGTGGCTTCGGCTGGCGGCTCCATCCGATTCTTGGCAATTGGCTGATGCATGCGGGTCGGGATTTTGCCGCGCCCCAGGGCACACCCGTGGTGGCAGCCCTCTCCGGCCGTGTCGTGAGCAGTGGCCTGGCCGGTGGCTATGGCATCGCCATTGAGCTGGAGCACAGTGCCCCGAGGCGCCGCACGCTTTACGGACATCTCTCGGAGCTGTACGTCAAAGCAGGACAGAAGGTGCTTCAGGGTTGAGTTGTTCGACGTCGTTCAGAAAGGCCTCAGCAGTGCTGAAGCACTTGCAGCAATGACCTTCTTCACAGATCTCCTCGTGAATCAACTCTCCGATGCGGGGATCGTCCTCCACAACCGCAATGATCAGTCCCTCAGATGACTGCGGCATCAATGCAACAGAGATACGTCATTGTGATGCTTCATTCACGATGCGGCCATCCTGAAAACGGGCAATTCGATGGGCTCGGGCTGCCACATCGTCTTCATGGGTCACCATCACCAGGGTGATTCCCTGCTGGTGCAATTCATCAAACAGTTCCAGCACTTCAGCCGTGGTGTTCGAGTCGAGGGCGCCGGTGGGTTCGTCCGCCAGGAGAAGACTCGGGCGATTGATGATGGCTCTCGCTATAGCGACCCGCTGCTGCTGGCCGCCGGAGAGCTGGTTGGGACGATTGTCCAGACGTTGACTCAGGCCGACGCGATCAAGGGCTGAAGCCGCTCGTTCCTTGCGTTCGTCCAGTGGGATTCCGGCGTAGACCATCGGCAGCATCACGTTCTCCATGGCCGAGGCATGGGGAAGGAGATGGAACTGTTGGAACACGAATCCCAGAGACTGGTTGCGCAGGTCCGCAAGCTCATCATCATCGAGCTGTTCAACGGCAATTCCATTAAGCCGGTAACGGCCACCGGTCGGTCGATCCAGGCAGCCAAGGATGTTCATCGCCGTGCTCTTGCCGGAGCCGCTCGCCCCCATCACCGCTAGATAATCGCCGCTGCGAACAGTGAGATCAAGTTGATCCAGCGCCCTGACTTCAAGATCACCCTGGCCGTAGACCTTGCTGACGCCACTCAGTTCAGCAACAGCTTGGGAGGTTGAATCAGCCAAGGCCGCGTTGTGTGGATTGAGCGATGGCTTCCTGCAGCAATGGGCTACTGGTTACGGCTGTATTGGCCCACTGGAACAAGGGGTTGGAGAGGATGCCACCCACGGCAGTCACGGCGACGCAGCCGATCAGGGCGACGCGCAAGGGCTGCATGCCCATCACGGACCAGCTCACATCTGGGTAGGCCTTGACGATGTCGGAGGCTTCCTGGGGCTCTTTCACGACCATCATCTTGATGACCGAGATGTAGTAGTAGATCGACACCACTGAAGTGATCAATCCGACGACGACCAGAAGGTATTGGTGGTCGGCCCAGCCGGCGAAGAACAGGTAGATCTTTCCGAAGAAACCCAGCATGGGAGGGATGCCACCCAGCGACAGCAGGCAGAGGCTCAGTCCGAGGGTGATGAGTGGATCCTTTTGATACAGGCCGGCGTAATCAGAGATCCTGTCGCTGCCCGTTCGGATCGAGAACAGGATGATGCAGGCGAAGGCCCCGAGATTCATAAACAGGTAGGCGGCCATGTAAAGAACCATCGCGGCGAAACCGTCTTCGGTGCCGCAGACCATGCCGATCATCACGAAGCCGGCCTGACCAATCGAGCTGTAAGCCAGCATCCGTTTCATTGAGGTCTGGGCTAGTGCCACAACGTTGCCCAGCGTCATGCTGAGCACCGCCAGAACGGTGAACAGCAGCTTCCACTGGCCGTCAAAGGCCCCGAAACAACCCACAAGGATCCGCAGGGCTAACGCAAAGCCTGCGGCCTTTGAACCAACTGAGAGGAACGCCACCACCGGAGTGGGTGAGCCTTCATAAACATCCGGAGTCCACTGGTGAAAAGGAACGGCTGCAATCTTGAACGCCACGGTTGCCAGCACGAACACCAAAGAGAGGGCTGCTACTGGTGTTGTGCTGGTTTGGAGGGCAACGCCGATGGCCTCAAGGCTGGTGCTGCCGCTCAGGCCATAAAGAAGGGAGGATCCGTAGAGGAAAACGGCAGCGGCGGCTGAGCCGACAAGCAGATATTTGAGCGCTGCTTCGGAGCTGCGGGCGTCGCGCTTCATGTAGCCCGACAGCAAATAGCTGGCCACCGAGAGGGTCTCTAAGGAAATGAAGACACTCACCAGATCCGTTGCACCGCAGAGCAACATGGCCCCGAGGGTGGCAGCCAGCAGGATGGCGGCATATTCCCCGACCGGTGTGCCGCTCTGCTCGGCGTAACGCCAGCTGATCAACAGCGACAGCAGGGTGGAGAGAGCGATGACCGCCCGAAAGGCCACCGCGAGGTTGTCCGCGAGGAATGCCCCCAGAAAGGAGCTTTCAACCGGGGCATTCCATTGCAAGGCCAACAACAACAGCGCTGTCCCGAGACCCCCGTAGCAAATGGGAGGAACCAAGCGGGCAGCAACCTTTTCCCCTGCTAGATCCACGAGCAACGTGGCGATCATCGCCAGCAATACAGCTCCCTCTGGAAGCACCGCCGTGGCATTCAGCGACAGGTTGAGAAGCTCACCAGGAGCAGCCATGGCCTGGGCGGCGAGAAGAAAGACACCCATCTCGGGCATGGCGGCCTGAATCCGTTGCGCTGAGGCGACTGTAGCGGCGCTGCTCAGCAGGACTGCTCGTGCAGAGCGCTTGGCGGTGCGATAAAGAAGGAGCACGGATCCTTGCCCGCCTGTGGCGCACACCCTCGTCATTGTTGAAAGCCCCACGAAGGCCCGCACCATTCGCGGCTTCCTTCCGAAGGGGTTCAAGGTCGAGGCGTCCATGGGCCATGTGCGTGATCTACCCAACAACGCCAGCGAGATCCCTTCGTCCGCCAAGGGTCAGAAATGGGCCAATCTCGGTGTGAACACCGAAGCCGACTTTGAGCCCTTGTACGTGGTGCCGAAGGACAAGAAAAAGGTGGTGCGTGACCTAAAGGATGCGTTGAAAGGTGCGGATCAGCTGCTTCTGGCCACCGACGAAGACCGCGAGGGGGAAAGCATTAGCTGGCACCTGCTGCAGCTGTTGGCGCCGAAGGTTCCGGTGAAGCGGATGGTCTTCCACGAGATCACCAATGAAGCCATCGGCAAGGCGCTGGATCAGACCCGTGATCTCGACATGGAGCTGGTGCACGCCCAGGAGACGCGTCGGATCCTGGATCGTCTGGTGGGGTATACCCTCTCCCCCTTGCTCTGGAAAAAGGTGGCATGGGGGCTTTCCGCTGGCCGGGTCCAATCGGTCGCCGTTCGCCTGCTGGTGCAGCGGGAACGGGCTCGGCGGGCCTTCCGCAGCGGCAGTTACTGGGATCTCAAGGCCCAGCTCGAGCATGCCGGCAGTGGTTTCGAGGCCAAGTTGACCCATCTGGGTGGCCAACGTATCGCCACCGGTAACGATTTCGACGAAAGCACCGGTGGCCTCAAGGCCGGCAGTGAAGTGCGGTTGCTGTCGGAAGAGGAGGCCCGTGCTCTAGCGGAGACGGTTCAGGCCGCGCCCTGGTCGGTGGATGCTGTTGAGGAGAAGCCCACGGTGCGGAAGCCCGTGCCTCCGTTCACCACCAGCACCCTGCAGCAGGAGGCGAATCGCAAGCTGCGCCTCTCAGCGCGGGAGACGATGCGCTGCGCCCAGGGCCTCTACGAACGCGGTTTCATCACCTACATGCGAACCGACTCGGTTCATCTGTCGTATCAGGCGATCAGCGCGTCCCGCAGCTGTGTGGAAGGCCTCTATGGCAAGGAGTATCTGAGCAAGGGTCCGCGGCAATTCAGCACCAAGGCACGCAATGCCCAGGAGGCCCACGAGGCGATTCGCCCCTCCGGCGAGAGCTTCCGCACACCAGGCGACACCGGGCTTGAGGGCCGTGACCTGGCGGTGTACGACCTCATCTGGAAACGCACCGTCGCCAGCCAGATGGCGGAAGCCCGGCTGACGATGCTCTCGATCGATCTCAGCTCTGGAGAGGCCAGTTTCCGAGCCAGCGGCAAGCGAATCGATTTCCCGGGCTTCTTCCGTGCCTACGTCGAGGGCAGCGATGACCCTGATGCAGCCCTGGAGGGCCAGGAGGTGCTTCTGCCCGCACTGGCCGTGGGTGATGCCCCTGCCCCCAAGCAGGTGGAACCTTTGGGCCACCAGACCCAGCCGCCAGCCCGTTTCAGCGAAGCCTCCCTGGTGAAGATGCTGGAGAAGGAGGGCATCGGACGACCCTCCACCTACGCCTCGATCATCGGCACGATTGTTGATCGGGGTTATTCCACGCTGCAGGGCAATGCCCTGACCCCCAGCTTCACAGCCTTTGCTGTGACCGCCCTGCTGGAAGAACATTTTCCGGATCTGGTGGATACGAGCTTCACGGCTCGGATGGAGAACACCCTTGATGAGATCTCCCACGGCAAGGTCGAATGGTTGCCGTACCTGGAAGGGTTTTTCAAAGGTGATCAGGGGCTGGAAACCCAGGTGCAGCAACGGGAAGGGGACATCGATCCCGGAGCCTCCCGAACCGTCGACCTCGAGGGCCTGTCCTGCGCGGTGCGCATCGGGCGATTCGGTGCCTACTTGGAGTCCAAGCTGGTCGGCGATGACGGCGAGGAGGAGCTGATCAAAGCGACGCTCCCCAGGGAGATCACACCGGCGGATCTTGATGCGGACCAGGCGGAACTGATCCTGAAGCAGAAGGCCGATGGCCCGGAAGCCATCGGCGAGGACCCGGAGACTGGCGACTTGGTGTATCTCCTGTTTGGTCAGTACGGGCCCTATGTGCAGCGCGGGCAGGTCAGTGATGAGAATCCAAAGCCCAAACGGGCCTCACTTCCCAAGGGCCAGAAACCTGAGGATCTGACCCTGGAGGATGCCCTCGGCCTGCTCCGACTCCCCCGCTTGTTGGGGGAACATCCCGATGGCGGGCGGGTTAAGGCTGGTCTCGGACGTTTCGGGCCCTACGTGGTTTGGGATATGGGCAAGGGCGAGAAGGACTACCGCTCTCTTAAGGGTGAAGACGATGTGCTGGCGGTTGGCCTCAGCCGCGCCTTAGAGCTGCTGGCCATGCCGAAACGGGGCCGCGGCGGCCGGACGGCGCTGAAGGATCTCGGCAAACCCGAGGGCAGCGAGGAGACGATTCAGGTCTACGACGGTCCCTATGGCCTCTACGTCAAGCAGGGCAAGGTCAATGCCTCCCTGCCTGAAGGCAAAGGGGCGGACGATGTCACGCTGGAGGAGGCTGTGGAACTGCTGGCGGCGAAGGCCTCTGCCAAGAAGAGCAGCCGCAAGACCACGGCGGCCAAAAAAGCTCCGGCCAAGAAGGCTGCTGCGAAAAAACCCGCCGCCAAGAAACCTCCGGCCACCACCAAGAGCGGACGGCTGCGGGCTAGTGCTGTGCGGGTGATCAAACCCGCCGACAGCTGATGCTCCGGCTGGTTTGGCTGCTCCCACTGGCGCTGCTGCAGGCCTGTGCCGGATCGCCGGTGGCTGAGGAGTTGCAGCGCAGCTTCGAGTCCCCTGAACTCGCGGCCACCGAGGCGGAGGCACCGATCCCTGAGCAACCTCCGGTGGTGGATCCCGCCCCGATCGATCGATCACAGGTGGTGGACGAGGAGGCAGCAACCAAACCCGACACCGATACCGACACTGACACTGAGGTCGATGGGATCGATGTCCAGCAGCCCATGTCCAAGTCGCTGCAGCCCCCGGCGCCGTATCGCATCACCATCCGCTTGGCTGGGGCCGATCCAGCCGCTCCTGCGGAAGCGGTCACGCGGGCGTTGCGGAAGTCCGAGGTGGTGTTCTCGGTGGAACGGATCGAGCGAATCACGCCATGAATCAGCCGCGGCGCAACCTGACGCGGCCACAGGCGCTCCGTCTCGTGGAAGGGGCTTATCTGGCGGCCACCACGGGCCTGATCTGGCTGGCGCTGTACTACCTGCCTGTTGGCGGTGCGCTGTTCCGGCTAGCTCTGCCGCTGCCCCTGTCCTTGCTGCAACTACGCCGCGGTGGACGGTCGGGGGCCGAGGGTGTGTTGCTGGCGGTGTTGCTGATGACAGCGTTGATGGGGCCTGTGAGAGGCCCTCTTCTGCTGTTCCCGTATGGCCTGATGGCTCTCTGGTTGGGCTGGAGCTGGGGCAAGGGACGAAGCTGGTGGTTGAGCTGGCCGGTGGGAGTGGTGCTGGGCAGCATCGGATTTCTGGTGCGGTTGCTGGTGTTGTCGCTCCTGGTGGGAGAAAACCTCTGGGTGGTGATCACCCGAGCTGGTGCCGGCTTGCTCGAGCGGTTGATCGCGCTGTTGCAGTTACCCATCAGCCCAGATCTCACCAGCGTGCAATTGATGGCCCTTGGCCTTGTTGTGGTGCAAGAGGTGATCTATGTGCTGTCACTCCACGCGCTGGCGTACTGGATTTTTCCCCGCCTCAACGCGCCAATCCCAGAGCCACCAAAGCTCCTGCAAGGACTTGTTGCCCTTGACCCTCTCTGATCTGGAGGGCCTCCCGTTGGGCTGCTCCATTGTTGGCAGCCGCTGCAGCCGCCAGCAGTTGCAGGCCCATCTCGAGCCATGGTGCCAACGGGATTCGAGCTTTGATCTGTTGCTGCTGCTGGCGGCCACGCGGACAGCTGAACGCGAGGGCATTTCCGCTGCAGGAGCCACCGCTGCCTCCCGCCGTCTCACCGCCCTGGCGGATGCTGACCTACTGCTCCAGGGCCCAGGCCAGCTGCGGAGTTGGTCGTTGCCGCCCCTCCCCGCTGGTGTCTCGCCCGCCCTGCTGAGCCATGTGGCGCTGCAACCCCTTCCCATGCAACCTGTTGTGGCGGCGCTTGGTTTGGAGCACGAGGCCACGTTTCCCCACCTGCGTCTGGAGTCCCCACAGGCCGGGCCGGCGCGGTGTTTGTCCACGGGACGGGCCATGGATCCGGAGCGAGTGGAACGGCTGTGGCGCCAGGGGATGCGTCTTGGTGCACAGCTGCGCCGTCCACTGCTGCTGGCGGAATGTGTCCCAGGAGGAACCACGACAGCTCAAGCTGTGCTCACGGCCCTTGGGGTGCCGGTGAATGGGTTGATCAGCGGCAGCGCCCGGCAGCCACCCCAGGAGCTGAAGCGACACCTGGTGGAGCAGGGATTGCGTCGGGCGCAGTTGCCGGCATGGCCGTCACCCCAGGCTGTGTTGGCAGCGGTAGGGGATCCGTTTCAGGCGGTGGCCGCCGGTGTGCTGGTGTCAGCTCAGCAGCCGGTGCTGCTGGGGGGAGGCAGTCAGATGGCTGCTGTCGTGGCCCTTGCCCTGGCATCGCTGCCGGATCAGCGACGGAAAGCCCTGGCGGATCGGGTGCTGCTCGGTTCAACGGCCTGGCTGGCGCAGGAACGGATCTGTGGCAGTGACATGCCGGCCCTGGGCTGTCTGCTGGATGAAGTGGGCCAACGCTTCGGTGTTTCCCTGGCAGGACTGGCCAGTGGATTGCGCTTCCATGCCAGCCGGCAGCCCGCCTTGCGTGATTACGAGGACGGGTTCGTCAAGGAAGGGGTTGGGGCTGGAGCGTTGCTGCTGTTGGCCCAGTTGCAGGGCCACCACTCCGAGGCTCTGCTGGAGGGTTGCGAGCGGGCCTTGGATGAGCTGCTGGCGTCCGCCGTAGCGTCAGAGGTATGAGCGCAATGGGTTTTCGCGGACAGTGCAGTCGTCGCCGCCTGCTGCAGCTGGCGGCGGGAGCGGGTCTCGGGCTGGTGGCTGCCTGCCGCAAGGGCCCGCAGCCACCCCAGCTTCGTGCGGCTCGAGGACTCATCCCCAAGGCCTGGGCGGATCAGCTGCCGTCGCCCTGGACCTGGTCCTGGCAGGAGTCTGAGGCCACGGATCCCGATGACCAGGAGCAAGGTGGCGGCGATCTTCTCGCCCTCAACGATGGGTGGTTGCCGTCGTTGCCGCCGGATCAACGGCAGCTGATCCAAGCGCCACCGTTGCAGCAACAACTCGGTATTCAGGCACGCCGTTTTCTGGAACAGCAGGGTGAGCAGCGCGCCGGATCGCTGCTGCCGGTGGGTGTAAGTCCCTGGGTGATTCTGTTCCGGAATGGCACCGAGTGGGCTGAAGCGGCCAGGGCCGGCTGGGATGTGCTGCTGCAACCGTCGCTGGCCGGACAGGTGATTCTTCCCGCCAGTCCCCGTTGGGTGATGGACCTCGCCGACCGTTGCGGGGGTGATGCAGCCCTGCAACGCCTGCGCCAGCAGCTGCTGACCATGGACGACCGGCGTGCCACCAACTGGTTGCTCAAGGACAAGGCACGGGTTGTGGTGTTGCCCCTGCAGCGCTGCATGGCCCTGTTGCGGCGCGATCCACGCCTGACGGCCGTGCTGCCCGATCAAGGAGCACCTCTGCATTGGACGCTGTTGGTGCGGCCCAAGGGAACCCGCGAGCCGCTGCCTCAGAACTGGGTGGAGGCGGCCTGGACATCTCCCCTGCGCCGAACCCTTCTGGTCAACGGCTGGCGTGCCCCGCTTGAGGCCGATGCGATCGAGCTGGATCGCCAAGACCTGCCCAACCCATGGCGTGAGCTGCTGCTACCGCCTGCATCGCTTTGGGAACGCTGTTGGTCACTGCCGCCGCTAACAGAACCGGAGCGGTTGCAGCTGGGAGAGCGTTGGCGTGCTTCAACCCCATAACCGTCGGCGTGGAGAGGCCTGCAGTCGACGGTGGGTGTCAGCCAGCAAGTCTGGAATCGTGAGTTGGTGAGGACAGCGGGGCAGGCAGTCCCCACACTGCTGGCAGGCGCTGGCATCAACGGTTTCCCACCAGTGGCCCGCTCGCCCGATGAGGTTGTAACGCTCCTGGCAGAAGGGGATCAGGTCATGGCCGATGGCCAGATTGCGTAACCGCAGCAGCTCTGGGATTGGCACCTCGTTCGGACAGGGCAGACAGGCCTGGCACTGCCCGCAGAGATCGGCGCCGACACGCTCACGGCGATAGTCGTCCAGCCGTTGCAGGCTGGATTCTTCCTCAGGAGAGAGGGGGGAATCACTGCTCTGCAGCGCAGCGGCGAGCTCCAGGTCAGAGGCCTGGGCCGCACCGACACTGAGGGTGGAGATCCCCTGGGCCAGCAGGAAGCGGGTGGCCAACTGCAATGGGGAGAATGGCGCACAGTCGCTGATCAGGGTCGGACTTGGTGCTTGCAGGCGTCCCCCCTTGTCAGCCGGAGAAATCGCCAGGACCCCCATGCCTTGCTCAAGGGCCTGATGGGCCAACGGCAGTCGCTGTGGATCCAGCAGATGCAGATGCAGGCTGCAGAACTGAAATCGCCCACTGCTGATGGCCGCGGCAATCAGTGCTTGGCTGCCATGGCTGCTGAATCCCACCTGAGCGGCATGGCCCTCCCCCTGGACCCAGTCCAGCAAGTCCTTGCCATCCCCATGCAGGGCCCAGTCGAGGTGGTCAGGGCGGTTGATGCCATGGATGGCCAGGTTGTCGAGGCTGCCGCAGCCAAGACGCTCCAGGATCTTCAGCAGCTGATGCTTCCCCTCACGCAGGGTCAATCCCGGCAGCAGTTTGCTGGTGACCACCCAGCCCCCCTCGGGCTGTCGTTCTCCTTGCTGCAGTGCTTGCCCTAGAAAATCTTCTGCCGGGCCGTAGGCGGGTGCTGTCTCGAGATGGTTGATGCCGGCGAGGACCGCTGCCTGCACCACCTCGTGCATCTGTTCGAGCGAGCCCAGGGCGCGCATGGTCCCGAGGGTGAACAGGCTGACCGGTCGTCCGGCACCGAATGGACGTCTCACCCCCGATCAGGATCTGTCTGTTCTGGATCCTCCCCTTCACCGCGGTTGCGCAGGTGTTTCACCAGTGCGGCGGGACTGAGGTCGTCGACGAAACGGTTGAAGTCGCTCTGATCTCGGGCGTCCGCTTCGGCATCCACGGCAATGGAGGCTTCCGCCACCACCTCCTCCAGCATCCAGATGCCGCTGCCGGTCCGAACCGCAAGGGCGATGGCATCACTCGGGCGTGCATCAACGTCATGGAGGATCACGTCGCCTTCATCCGCCTGCTCCAATGGATCGGTTTGTCTGAGCTTCAGGACCGCATGAAAGGTGCTGTCTTCGATGGCATGCACGATCACGCGTTCCAGTTCGAGACCGCCGGCCACCAGCAGAGCCGCCATGAGGTCGTGGCTGAGGGGTCGCGGTGGTTCCGCCCCTTGCAGCCCGGCCATGATGTTGTGGGCCTGGCTCTGGTCGATCCAGATCGGAACCTGGCGGCGACCACTGGGATCCCTTAGCAGAACGATCGGCGTCCGGCTTGCCGCATCCAGAGCAATTCCGGCAACGCTCATCTCCACCATGGCGGCGCTGCAGCACTATCCGATTATGACCAGTGGGAACCGATCGGGCGCTCAGCCATGTTCACAGGGTTGGTACAGGCAATGGGTCGGATTCAGCGCCGGGGGAACGGTCTCCTGGTTGAGGGCGCTGGGCCCTTCGGCCCCTTGAACCTGGGGGACAGCGTTGCCGTGGATGGGGTTTGCCTCACGGTTGCCGAGTGTGTCGGGGATGGGTTTCGTGCGGATGTCAGTGAGGAGACTCTGGAGCGCACCACGCTGGGACGCAAGGCGGAACGGGGTGGTGCCGTGAACCTGGAGCCTGCTTTGCGGCTCAGTGACCGCCTCGGAGGGCATCTGGTGAGTGGCCACATCGATGCTGTGGGCGAGGTGATGGCTGTGGTCGAGCTGCCGCAGTCCTGGCGGCTGGGGCTGCGCTGGAGTGAACCTCGCTTCGGGCGCTACGTCTGCGAAAAAGCCAGCATTGCGGTGGACGGCATCAGCCTCACCGTGGCCTCATGTTCAGACGATGGCGTGACGTTCGAGCTGGCGGTGATCCCCCACACCTGGAGTGTCACCACCTTGAGCCGGCTGGCTGTGGGAGATCAGGTGAACCTGGAGGCCGATCAACTGGCGCGTTACGCCGAGCGGTTACTCGTGGCCGATGGACAGGACAACCATCACTCCACACCGGCCATGTCAGAAGCCTGGCTTTCTGAAAACGGCTGGACCTGATCAGGAGTGCTCTCCATCGCGCTCTCGTCGAGAGGGCTCAAGGAGATAGACCCGGAGTCGCGGTTCAGCTCGATCCGGAATTCCTGGCCAGGCTCAAGACCGAGCCTGCGGGTGTAGGCGTGTCCGATCAGCAGATTGCCGTTCCCATGCACACGGGTGCGGAACTCGGCCTGCCGACCGCGACTGCCACCCCCACCGCTGTTGGTTGTGCTGCGGGGAAGCTGCCAACCCTGAGCTTCGGCCTTGGCTTCGACCAGTGCTCTGTAGAAGCTCTTTTTCAGCAATCGACCACTGGGGCCGACGTAACCGCAACCTCTGGCGATGTCATCCTCCGGCCGATTGCTGAGCGATCTGGCCTTGTTCAGCAGTTCTTCGCCGACCAGCATTGTCGCGATCAATTCAACTGAATTGTGGCCATGCATCCCAGCCCTGACAAGCGATCAGAGCAAATAAAGGATGACGAACAGAATGACCCAGATTCCATCCACGAAGTGCCAGTACAGCTCGGCCGCTTCGAGGGGGAAGTGATCCGCAGCCGTCACACGACCAACGTCAGCGCGAGCCTGCCACCAGACAATCAAGATCATCAGAGCGCCCAGGGTGACGTGCAATCCGTGGAAGCCCGTGGCGGCGAAGAAGGTGCTTGCGTACAGGTTGTCTGTCAGGCCAAAGGGGAGGGTGAAGTACTCGACCATCTGACTCACCAAAAAGGCGAGCCCCAACCCTGCCGTCACCAGCAGCCAGTTGCGGCAACGGCCTTGCAGGTTCTGGCGGATGGCCTGCCCGGCCTTGTGAAATGTGGCACTGCTCACCAGCAACAACACGGTGTTGAGGATGGGCAGCGGCAGCTCCAGCTCATAGATGGCTCCCTCAGGAAGAGGATTGACGGCCTTGAAGGTGAGATAGGCCGCAAAAAACCCGGCAAAGGTCATCGCATCAGCGACGAGAAAGGTGGCCAGGCCGAACATGCGGTGGTCAGCGTGTTCCTCAAGCCCGTGGGAGTCGATGGCATGGGAGCTCTCCGGCTGAACGGGGAGTGTCGAGGTCATTTGCCGCTGCTCCAGAGGTCGCGACCGCTGGTGGCGGTCAGGTCAAGTTGATCCATGGGAACGCCGTAGCCGTAGGGCTCCTCCACGAGAGGCGCGTCTCCGATCCAGTTCTCCACCGGTGGTGGTGAGCTGGTGAGCCATTCCGGTGTCAGGGCATTCCAGGGGTTGTCTCCGGCAGGTTTGCCGCTGAGGGCGCTCTGAACAACGTTCCAGAGGAATGGCAGCGTGCTGATGGCCATCAGCAAGGCCCCGACGGAACTGATCTGATTGATCAAGGTGAACTGCGGGTCGTATTCGGCGACGCGACGTGGCATGCCATTCAGCCCGAGCCAGTGCTGCGGACCAAAGCAGAGGTTGAAGCCGATGAAGGTGAGGGCGCAGTGGAGCCGCCCCAGGTCTTCATCGAGCATGCGGCCCGTGAACTTTGGATACCAGTGGTAAACCGAGGCGAAGATCACGAACACCGACCCACCGAAGACGATGTAGTGGAAATGGGCCACCACAAAGTAGGTGTCATGCACATGAATGTCGAAAGGCACCTGAGCCAGTGCCACACCGGTGATCCCCCCCAGCACAAAATTGACGATGAACCCGCAGGAAAACAGCATGGCGCTGTTCAGGGTGATGCGACCGCCCCAGAGGGTGGCTAGCCAGTTGAAGAATTTGATCCCCGTCGGTACGGCGATGAAGGCGGTCGCGATGGTGAAGAACAACCGCATCCAAGGCGGTGTGCCGCTGGTGAACATGTGGTGGGCCCAGACGACGAGGCCGAGCACCACGATGGCCATGATCGAATAGACCATCGTCACGTAGCCGAACAGGGGCTTGCGGGCGTGAACGGGGAGGATTTCACTCACCAGGCCGAAGGCCGGCAGCACCATGATGTAAACCGCCGGGTGGGAATAAAACCAGAACAGGTGTTGATAAACGACAACGTTGCCCCCCAGTGTCGGGTTGAAAAAGCCGGTGTGGGCCACGATGTCGAAACTGAGCAATACCAGTGTCCCCGCCAGCACAGGGGTTGAAAGAACCACCAAAATGCTGGTACCCAGCATCGCCCAGCAGTACATCGGCAATTGCATCAACTTCAGCCCCGGGCGACGCAGTTTGAGAATCGTCGCGATGAAATTAATGCCGCCAAAGATGGAACTTCCCCCCAGTAGAAGCACACTCAGAATCCAGATGATCTGACCTGTGGCAGGAGTGGTGATGCTCAACGGGGGATAGGCAGTCCAGCCGGACTGCGCAGCGCCAGTGAGGAAATAGCTGGTTATCAGCATCAGCCCCGCTGGGGGAATCAGCCAGAACGCCACCGCATTGAGTCGTGGGAATGCCATGTCCCGGGCACCCACATAAAAGGGAATCAAATAGTTGCCGAAGGCGCCATTCACCACCGGCACGATCCACAGAAAGATCATCACGGTCCCGTGCAGGGTGAGGACCTGGTTGTAAACGTCCCTGGCCATGAAGTCCGAGACCGGACTGGCCAGTTCCGTACGAATCGCCCCGGCGAGGGCTCCTCCGATCAGGTAGAAGAGAAAGCCGCAGACCAGGTATTGCAGGCCGATCACCTTGTGATCGACGCTGAAGCTGAAATAGCGAAGCCAGCCAGTGGGTTGAAGCCTTGGGCTGGATGAGCTGGTCTGAGGTGGGATTGCAACGGTCATCGGATCAGGTTGTGGTGGTGTCTTCCGTTTTGGCGTTGCTGCTAAACCAGGCATCCCATTCGTCCGGTTCGTCAACAACCACGGTGGAGCGCATGCCTCCGTGATACGGGCCACAGAGCTCTGCGCAGACGATCGGATAACGACCGGGTCGCGTGGCCGTGAAGCTGAGTTGGGTCGGTTGCCCAGGAATCACGTCCTGCTTGAGACGGAACTCAGGAACCCAGAAGGCATGAATCACATCCTTTGCCTCCATGTGGAGGGTCACTGGCCGATTGGCTGGTACGTGCAGCTCTCCAGCGGTGATGTCTCCCTCTGGGTAATGAAAGAGAAAGGCAAACTGCATTGCGGTCACATCAATGGGCAGTGCCGTTGCTGATGTGTTGTCCGTTAGCGTTGAGCCGGAGCTGATGCCTCCCCAGATGCGCTCTTCACCGGCCACAGCCATGTGGTCGTGAGCCAGCGGCACCATCCCGCCCATGCGGTCGTAGATGTCGTAGCTGTAGAGGCCAACGAACAGCACAACAACCGCCGGAACGGCTGTCCAGAAAATCTCTAGGGGGAGATTGCCTTCGATAGCAATTCCGTCTCCGAGCTGACCACTTCGTCGACGAAAACGGATCAAGCTATAAACAAGAAGCCCAACGATGCCCACAAACAGGATTGTTCCGATTGTGAACAGAACCTGAAAGAGCTCGTCGTAGATCGGTGCGTTCAAACTGGCATCAATCGGCAGAAGATTGATGTTCTGGCCGATCCAAAGCCCTCCCAAGGCGAGGAGCATTCCGATCACCAGAGTGACGATGGCTGATGGGATCTGCATGGCTCCAATCCCCAACTCGTCTTAGCGTATGCAGCCAGTTCAGCTTCTCCATGGATTGTTTGTTAAGGCGCTGGTTGTGTCAGCAAAGGTGCACCTTCGGGAGGTTGATGGTGTTGTAGATGTCCACACAAGGTGACGTTCAAAAAGACATCGCTACGTTCCGAGCAGGCCTTCGCAGGGTCTTGAGATGGACGGTCGATGATGCTTTCTGCCACGACTCCGATGCGACGTCGTCTTGGGCGCCTAACGGCTCACCTCGTTGTCGCTGTAATCGCGCTTGTGGTGATCGGAGGTGCAACCCGCGTCATGGAGGCGGGTCTGGCCTGTCCGGATTGGCCCCTTTGCTATGGGACGTTCCTGCCTGGGCGTCAGATGAACCTACAGGTGTTCCTGGAGTGGTTTCATCGCCTTGACGCCTTCGTCATCGGCATCGCTCTGGTGGTGATGTCCGTCGTCTCCGTCGTCTGGAGGCGATCTCTGCCGCGTTGGCTCCCCTGGATGAGCGGATTGTTGGTGCTGCTGGTTGTTCTGCAGGGTGGCCTCGGGGCTTTGACGGTGCTGCAGCTGCTCCCTTCAGGAGTCGTCACGGCTCACCTGGCTCTGGCCCTGACGCTTGTGGCACTGCTCAGCGGACTGACGCAGCGTCTGCTGCAATCCGGCGAGGGTCAGCCCCCCTGGTGGTGGCGTCCTTTGTCAGCCCTTGCTCTCGTTGGGGTGGTGAGCCAGTGCCTCCTCGGTGCGCGCATGGCCACCTCATGGGCTGCCCAGCGCTGCCTTGCCGGCGGTGAGGCCTGTCGCTGGCTGGTCTGGCATCGCTCCGCTGCAACTCCTGTCGCAGCTCTGGTTCTGCTTTTCGTGGTGTTGGCTTTGCTGGCCGGTGGGTGGAGCCGCCGTCAGTGGCCCCTGCTGCTCTCAGCGGTGCTGCTGGTGGCGACCCAGGTGAGCCTCGGTATCACCACGCTCCGACTCGGGCTGGATCAGCCCCTGGTCACGGTGGCCCATCAGCTGGTGGCGGCGCTGCTGGTGGGTGTTCTGGCGGCGCTGCTGGTGCGCTGCCCCGCGTTTGTTGCTGCCGTCCCCTGTCCTGTCGTCCTCGACGACTCCTCTCTGGAGCCCTGTCATGGCTGAAGCCATTTCCGCTGCCCTGCCCACCCGCGATCAGGTCGTTCCCTCAAGAAAACGGGTCAAGCTTCCCCCTTGGCTTGAAGTGGCCAAGCCAAGGCTGATCCCACTGCTTCTGGCCACCACCCTTGGCGGCATGGCTCTCACCGAGGGATGGCCCCTGTCGTCTCCCCGTCTGGTCTGCACCCTTGGCGGCGGTGCCCTGGCCTCCGCAGCGGCGGGAGTTCTGAACTGTTTATGGGAACAGGATCTTGATGGCCGCATGGCGCGCACCAGCGGCCGAGCCCTGCCATCTGGACGTCTCTCCCCGACGAGTGCCTTCATCGGCGCCATCGCCTGCACCCTGGCGGCGGCGATGCTGCTGGTGAGCGGTGTGAACTGCCTGGCGGCTGGTCTGTCTCTGCTTGGGCTCTGCAGCTATGTGTTGCTTTACACCGCTCTGCTTAAACCTCGGACAACGCAGAACATCGTCATCGGTGGTGTTGCAGGGGCGATCCCTCCACTGGTGGGAGCTGCTGCGGCGACCGGCCACGTGGGATTGGGGGGCTGGTGGCTGTTCGCTCTCGTGATGGTCTGGACACCCGCTCATTTCTGGGCGCTGGCCCTGTTGCTGCGTGAGGACTACCGAGCTGTCGGCATCCCGATGTTGCCAGTGGTGAAGGGACCCGTGGTTACGGCCCGTGCGATCCGTCGCTACGGCTGGGCCACGGTGCTGCTGAGCGGGTTTGGTGTCCTGGCCCTGCCAACGGGTGGTGTCTTCTACGGGTTGATGCTGCTTCCCTTCAACGGACGACTGATTCAGATGGTGCAGCGCCTGTCGATGGATCCCGACAGCCTGACGGCTGCCAAGGGACTGTTTCGCTGGTCGATCCTTTACCTGTTCGGCATCTGTCTGTTGCTGATCCTCAGTCGCACTGATCTCGCCTCGAACTTTGATCAGCAGGTGATGTTTGGTCTGCAGCATCTGCCGATCGTTTGATCGGTTCTTAGATTCCGTTTCTGGGTTGGCTGTGCGATGCCACTGATTGAACTTCGGCACCTGCACAAGGCCTACGGCTCTGTTGTGGCACTTGAGGACCTCAACCTTGAGGTGCCTGAAGCCTGTTTGTATGGCCTCCTGGGCCCGAATGGTGCGGGGAAAACATCAGCACTTCGCATCTTGGCCACGTTGCTGGAACCCGATGCGGGGTCTGTTGAGGTGGCTGGCATTGATGCTCTGAAGCATCCCAGAGCTGTGCGGCGGCATCTCGGATACGTGGCTCAGGAGGTGGCCATCGACAAAATCCTCACCGGGCGTGAACTTCTCCAGCTGCAGGGTGATCTTTATCACCTGCAACGCGCCGATCGTGATCAGCGGATGTCTGATCTGATCGAGCTGTTGGCCATGGGGGATTGGGTGGATCGACGCTGCGGCACCTATTCCGGAGGAATGCGGCGCCGCTTGGATCTGGCGGCGGGTCTGTTGCATCGGCCACGCCTTCTGGTGCTGGATGAGCCCACCGTGGGCCTGGATATCGAAAGCCGATCGGCCATCTGGGACCTGCTACGCCAGCTGGTCAGTCAGGGCACCAGCGTGCTGCTCAGCAGTCACTACCTCGAGGAGGTCGAGGCCCTCGCGGATCGAATGGCGATCATCGATTCCGGACGGGTGATCGCAGAAGGCACCCCGGATGGGTTGAAACAGCAGCTTGGGGGCGACCGTGTGACGCTGCGGGTGCGGGAGTTCAGTGATGCCGCAGAAGCGGACCGTGTGAGCGCACTGCTGCGGCCCCTGGACGGGGTCCGTCAGGTGGTGGTGAACCGTGCTCAGGGGTTTTCGCTCAACCTGGTGATCGATGGGGAAGCTGTGATCAACAGTGTTCGCCAATGCCTTGACCATCAGGGAGTGCCGGTGTTTGCCCTTGCCCAAAGCCGTCCCAGCCTTGATGACGTCTACCTTCAAGCGACGGGCCGGACCCTGATGGATGCGGAGCTGGCCCTTGCCGGTCAGCGCGATCTCAAACAGGAAAAGCGCCAATCCATGCGTTGAGTCCGCCATTCGCTCATGATCTCTCCAACCTCCCCTTCCCTCGCAGACGACTCCGGTGCTCTGTCGGAGCTCACACAGGAAACAGTGGCGTTGACGCGCCGGCTGTTCCTTCAGTTGCTGCGTCGTCCCTCCACCCTGATCGCCGGCATCCTTCAACCGTTGATCTGGTTGATCCTGTTCGGCGCCCTGTTTGCCAATGCACCGGAGGGCCTGCTTCCTGGGGGCATGAGCTACGGAAGATTCCTCGGCGCTGGCGTGATTGTCTTCACCGCATTCAGCGGCGCCTTGAATGCCGGATTGCCGGTGATGTTCGACCGTGAGTTCGGTTTCCTTAATCGGCTCCTTGTGGCGCCCTTGCGCAGTCGAAGTTCGATCGTGCTGGCTTCAGTGATCTACATCACTGCCCTCAGCCTTCTGCAGAGCCTGGCCATCATGTTGACGGCTGCAGCGCTGGGGTATGGCTGGCCGGGCGGGGCCGGCCTTGTGTTGGTGCTGGTGACCCTGCTGCTGCTGGTGTTTGCCGTCACCGCCCTCAGCCTCGGTCTGGCCTTCGCACTGCCGGGACACATCGAGCTGATTGCTGTGATCTTCGTGGCCAACCTGCCGCTGTTGTTCGCCAGCACAGCCTTGGCTCCGCTGTCTTTCATGCCCTCCTGGCTGGGCTGGCTTGCGGCCCTGAATCCCCTTACCTTCGCGATAGAACCCATTCGCGCCGCTTATCGCGGTCCACTGGATCTTTCGCTGGTTCTTTTGGAGGCCCCCTTCGGCGATGTGACCGGTTTCGGCTGTCTCGGCATCCTTGTTGCTCTCACCGTTGGACTCTTCCTTCTGATCCGCCCTCTGCTCAACCGCAAGCTGTCCTGACCCGTGCTCACCTCTCCGTTTCAGCCTCCGTCTCAGCGTCAGAACGTCCTCGCCGGCCAACTGAACGCCGCCCACGCCGCCGATGATCAGAAGCGATTGCTGCTTTTGCGCAGCCAATGGGTGCATCGGTTCGGTGTGGACACGCTGCCGGAGTTCTCACGCGTTGATCCGGTTGAAGAGGCCGAGTCTGGTGCCGACCAGCCGGGGGCATTCGAGCGGGTCTCGAGTGATCTGCGGCAATCATTCAGCGAGGTGAGCCGAGCACTGGATGAGCCGACGATGTCCGTTGACGATCCGGCTGATGAGCTCCAGGAGGTGACGGCTCCCCCGCTGAGCACACCACGATCTCTGCGGAGATGGCTGGTGTCGGGCGATGACAGCGTCCCTAAGGCCTCCTGATCGCTGATGATCCCAACCAACGAGCGGCTTGAACAGGGACTGATCGTTTCGGTGCAGGCCCCCCAAGGGTCTCCGATGCGCGATCCTCAGGTCATCGCCGCAATGGCGGAGGCGTCACTGCGCTGTGGTGCTCTAGGGGTGCGTTTGGAGAGTCCTGAGCACATCGGGGCCGTGCGGCGGCGGTGCCCTGATGCGCTGATCATTGGACTGTGGAAATGCACGTTCCCAGACAGTTCCGTCTACATCACGCCGGGGTGGAGAGAGGTTCAAGCGGTGTGGTCCGCTGGCGCCGATGTCATCGCGTTGGATGCCACCCAGCGTCATCGGCCTGAGGGACAACGGCTGGATGCGTTGATTCAGCGTTGCCGGTCTGAGTTGCGGGCTCCTCTGATGGCCGATGTGGATAGCGTCACCAACGGCATCCGTGCTGCCGAGCTGGGTTGCGACTGGGTTGGAACCACGCTGTATGGCTACACCGAGGACACGGCTGAAGAATCACCGCCGGCACTGGACCTGCTGCCGGAGCTGCGGAAGGAGCTGAAAACGTCGGTTCGCTTGATCTGTGAAGGGGGAATCTCCTCGCCAACCGCAGCACGCGCCGCCCTCGAAGCAGGCGCGGACAACGTTGTTGTTGGAACGGCCATCACCGGCGTGGACCTGCAGGTGCAGGCCTACTGCCGGGAGATGGGGGGCTGATCACATCATCCCGGGCATGCCCATACCGCCCATTCCACCCATACCGCCCATTCCACCCATACCGCCCATGCCAGGCATGCCCATGCCGCCCATTCCACCCATGCCTCCCATGGGATCACTGCCGCCATCGGCAGGGGGAGCCTCTGGCTCAGGCTTATCAGCGATCACCACTTCCGTGGTGATCAGCAGCGAGGCGATCGAAACAGCATCCTGAACGGCAAGACGCACCACCTTGGCGGCATCGACAATGCCGGCGGCCATCAGATCCTCGTAGGTGCCCGTGAGGGCATTGAAACCATGACCGCTATTGCGCATGGCTTCGATCACCACGTCGCCATTGTGTCCGGCATTCGTGGCGATGTGATGCACCGGTGCCACCAGGGCACGCTGCAGAATCTCGACGCCAGTGCGCTGATCGCCCTCCAGCTGCTCGACAAGGCTGCTCAACCCATCGGCCAGTTGCAGGAGTGTTGTTCCACCACCGGGAACAATGCCTTCTTCGATCGCTGCACGCGTGGCGTTGAGGGCATCCTCAATCCGCAGCTTGCGGTTCTTGAGTTCCGTTTCTGTTGGGGCACCGACCTTAATGACGGCAACGCCGCCGGCGAGTTTGGCGATGCGCTCGTTCAGCTTCTCGCGGTCATAGTCGGAGTCGGTGACATCGAGTTCCCGCTTGATCGCTGCGACGCGGTCTGTGACGGCGGCACGGTGATCATCCGTGGCCACGATCGTGGTGTTCTCCTTGCTGATGGTGACGCGACGGGCTTTGCCTAGGTCAGACAGCTGGACCTTGTCCAGAGTCATCGCCCGGTCTTCGCTGATCAGTGTTCCACCGGTGAGGATGGCGATGTCGGCCAGGGCCGCTTTGCGACGTTCTCCGAAGGATGGGGCACGGACAGCTGCCACCTGCAGCACGCCGCGGTTGCGATTCACCACGAGGGTCGCCAGGGCTTCGCCTTCCACTTCCTCGGCCAGGACGAGCAGAGGAGAACCACTCTTCTGCACCGCCTCCAGCACGGGAACCAGGTCAGCAATGGCGCTGATCTTGCGATCAGTGAGCAGGATCAGCGGATTTTCGAACTCACAGATCTGACGATCGGCGTCGGTCACGAAATAGGGAGAGCTATAGCCGCGATCGAAGGCCATGCCTTCAGTGACCTCAAGCTCCGTGTTCAGGGATTTGGACTCCTCAACGGTGATCACCCCATCGGCGCTGACGCGATCCATGGCTTCGGAGATCATCCGTCCCACTTCGTCGTCACCACCGGAACTGACGGTGGCCACCTGACGGATGGCATCTCCAGCTACGGGGTGACTGCGCTGCTGGAGGCCATCCACCACCTGGGCGACAGCTTTTTCCATGCCACGTCGCAGCTCCACAGGGCTGGCTCCTGCAGCGGTGTTGCGCAGACCTTCCCTCACCATCGCCTGGGCCAGCACCGTGGCCGTGGTGGTGCCGTCGCCGGCCTTGTCTTTGGTGCGCGAGGCCACCTGCTGGATCAGTTTGGCCCCGAGGTTCTCGAAGGGATCGTCCAGTTCAATCTCTCGGGCGATGGTGTCGCCGTCATTGACGATGTCGGGAGCGCCGAATTTTTTTTCGAGCACCACGTTGCGGCCCCGCGGGCCGATGGTCACGCGGACGGCGTCAGCCAGGGCGTCAACGCCGCGTTCCAGGGCGCTGCGGGATTCGTCAGAGAAGGAAAGGAGTTTGGCCATGATCTCGGGTCCGCCGTTGGTCACTGTCCCACAGCACTTGAGACCTTCAACAGGGGGGCAACGGTGGGGAAAGCCGAATCGGAGCGCCTCCGCTCCTGTCGGCATCACGCACCCTGATTAACGTCCGCACATGGGTGACAACGGCACGCTGTTCTTTGTCCTGATGGCGGGCTTGGCCGGCTCCATGGCCCTCGTTTACGTCCCGCTGCGGATTTTTCTCACGGCGACGGAACGAAGCCGGCGATTGCGCCTGCTGCAACGCATCCGACGCCTCCGGGAGGAGCTGGCTCAGCCGCTGGATTCCTGACCGATCAGGCCATCACCATGCCGCCATCCACCTGCAGCACCTGACCGGTGATGTAGGCAGCAGCTGGGTCCGCCGCAAGAAAGCGCACGGCTCCGGCCACTTGTTCCTGGGTGCCGAACTGGCCCAGGGGAATGTCCTTGAGGATGGCGTCGGCATCTAGATCCTTGGTCATGTCCGTGGCGATGAAGCCAGGGGCGACGGCATTAACGGTGATGCCCCGGCTGGCCAGTTCCTTGGCGGTGCTTTTGGTCAGGCCGATCACACCGGCCTTGGCGGCGGCGTAATTGGCCTGACCGGCATTCCCCATCAGCCCCACCACGGAGGTGATGTTGATGATGCGGCCGCTTTTCTGCTTCAACATCGGCCGAGCGACAGCGCGGCTGCACAAAAACACTCCGCTGAGGTTCAGGTCGATCACCGCGTGCCAGTCGCTGGTCTTCATACGCATCAGCAAGCCGTCCCTGGTGATGCCGGCGTTGTTCACCAGAACATCCAGGCGGCCGCTGCGCTCCAGCACTGCCTTGATCAGTCCGTCCACCTCCTCTTCGATGGAGACGTTGGCCTTCAGGGCGTAGGCCTTCCCACCGGCTGCGGTGATGCTGGCGATCACCTCGTCGGCGGCGCCAGCGGAATTGGCGTAGTTCACCACCACCTCAGCACCGGCTTCGGCGAGGGCCAGGGCGATGGCTTTGCCGATGCCACGTCCGCCTCCTGTCACCAATGCGGTCTGACCGTCGAGGGAGGCGGAGCTGAGCATGGCGGCTGCTGTGATCGGAGGATCGTAGGGATGCGCCTGGAGCCGGCTCAACCCGCCATGGTTTCGATGCTGTCGACCGCCTCGCCAAGCAGGTCTTGAAAACGCTTGAGTTGCGGCTTACTGCCCAGCACGATCAGCAGTTGGCCGGGGGCCAATTGGGTTTCCCCGCCTGGGTTGGCGATCAGCTCACTCCTGTCTCGGATGGCAAGCACGAGGGCTCCGCTGCGGCGGCCCAGTTCCAGTTCCGCCAGGCTTCTGCCTCGAATGTCCATCAGATGCAGAGGGTCACGGCTCAGCTGGAACTCCTCGATTTCGAAATCCGACCCCGCCAAAAGTTCCATGAAATTCAGGGCCAGTGGACGGAGTGCGGAGGCTGCCATCACCCGACCACCGGCCACATAGGGACTCACCACAACCGTGGCGCCGGCGAGCCGCAGCTTCGTGGCTGCTTCATCGCTGTTGGCTCGTGCAATGAGCCTGCAGCTGGGGTTCAACCCCCGGGCGCTGAGAGTCACGTACAAATTCGAGGCATCGCCAGGCAGGGCGGCCACCAGGCTTTGACAGCGTTCCAGGCCAGCGTCCAGGAGCGTTTCATCGAGGGTCGCATCCGCCTGAAGCACCTGCAGTCCATTGGCTTCTGCAACATCCCGACGATCCGGGTCGGTCTCAATCACCACGAGGGGAATCTGATCACGCTGCAGCTGGGCTGCGATCTCCTGACCGATGCGCCCGTAGCCGCAGAGGATGACGTGATCATGCAGGCTTTCCAGCATGCGGTGGATGCGGAACTCCTGCAGTCTGCGGAAATAACCCGCGTCCTTCAGGCCAAGCACCCGCTGAATGGCAAGTTGAACAACGATCAGGCCACCGACCACGATCAGCACCGTCACCAGCCGTCCAGCTGGGGAGAGGGTTTCCACCTCCCCGTAGCCGATGGTGCTGATGGTGATCAGTACCATCCACAGACAGTCCCCCCAATCCCAGCCTTCCGTGAGGCGGTAACCGATCGCACCGATCAGGATCACGGCCGATAGGGCGCTGAAGGGACCGCGCCAGGGGGCTGCCAGCAGCTTGAGCTGGCGTCGGCTCGTCCGGCGTCGGGATCCCTGGGTCATCAGCAGCGGTCAGAACCCGAGGGCCTGCAGCACCTCGCCATCCTTCAGGGCGCTGAGATCAGCTTGGTGCCCAAGACAGCGAATCTCTGGCCGGTTGGGAAGGTTTTCAGGTTGTGCTCCCAGCGCCACCAGCGGCACGCCGCTGTAGACCGCCAGCCGCTGGGTCACCGGACAGCTGCTGAGAACCACATCGGAGCTGGCGACAGCCGCTGCACGACGGTTCAGGGGCTGCTCAGGACTCAGCTGCAAGGTGCGCAGTCCCTTAAGGCGCTGCGCAATGGACTCAGGCAGTGATGTCCAGCGCTGCTCCGGCCAATCCCCTGTCGAGCCAGCAGGAGCGAGAAGCAGCATCGGGCCTTCGCCAGCGGGTTGCTCGGCGCGGGCGGCATCGAGATCCTTGCTGGAGAGGGCCAGGCGGAAGCGGTCCGCATCCAGGGTGCAGCCCAGTGGTTTCAAAAAGCTGGCCAGGCGCTGGGCACACCAGCCCTCGCCGGTGGAGACGATCACAGTGCTGGAAAAGCCACTGCTGGCGACGCGCGTGGGGATGTGACTCATCGACAGCATCAGGTTCACTTGCTGTCCTTCAGCGAAGTTGAGGCAGACCTGAAAATCTGGCTCGCGCACGCAGCCCAGCAGGTTGGCCCAGTCCGCCAGGGTGGGGGTTGCCTCGAAATCGAAGGGGAGGATCTTCTCCACCTGGGGAATGAAGTCCCAGGCCCCGCGACAGGTTGGGGCGCAGGCCACCTGCAGGGTGGCTCCCACCTGTTCGCAAAAGCTGACCAGAGCAGGCAGTCGATCGAGTTGCAGCGCAAGCGAGCCAGGGCTGAGAGCAAGAACACGCATGGACTCGCCTCAGGGCGTGGTGCGAGCTGATTGTATGGAGGCCGTTTCGGCCTGCCTGCGGCAGGAGTCGCTTGTGCATCTGTTGATCGCCGCAGCGGGCAGTGGTCGCCGCATGGGCGCGGATCGCAACAAGCTTCTGTTGCCATTGGCCGGGAAGCCTGTGATCGCCTGGACGCTGAAGGCGGCGTTGGCTGCTGAACACATCCAATGGATCGGTGTGGTGGGTCAGGAGATCGATCGCGAACCGATCCTTGACCTCGTGCGAGATGCCAATAAGCCAGTGACCTGGATCCAGGGCGGCAGCACGCGGCAGGAGTCGGTGTTGCGCGGACTGGCGGGCTTGCCGGAGGCTGCTGAGCAGGTGCTGATCCATGACGGCGCCCGCTGCCTGGCGGAACCGGCACTGTTCGATCGCTGCGCGATGGCCCTGGCATCGGGTCAGGCTCTGATCGCGGCAACCCCCGTCACCGACACGATCAAACGGGTGGATGCCGATGGCGTGATTACAGACACGCCGGACCGCTCGGAGCTCTGGGCGGCTCAGACCCCTCAGGGTTTCCAGGTGGACCAGTTGCGCCAGGGCCATGCCGAGGCTGAGGCCAAGGGGTGGACTGTCACCGATGACGCGTCGCTGTACGAACGCCTGGGCTGGCCAGTGCAGGTGCTGGATGCAGGACCGTCGAACATCAAAGTGACCACACCGTTTGACCTCAACGTCGCCGAAGCAGTGCTTGCCCTCAGGCATCAAGACTGAGGCTGCCGAGGTTGCCGTCGAGACAGGCCAGCTGCCCCATCGGCAAGGCGGCATTGCCGCAGATGTGGCCAACCGGAAGGTTCTTCACCACGGGAATGTTCAGATCGGCGGTGCGCTCGTCGAGCACTGCCTCGAGAGTTGTGGTGAGCGGGTCATTCAGGCTGCGGTCGCATCCTTCGAATTGACCGAAGCCAATGCCGCCGAGCTGTTGAAGTGCACCGCACAATCTCCAGTGGGTCAGCATCCGGTCGATTCGATACGGCGCCTCGCCCACATCTTCAAGAATCAGGATGGCGCCCTGAAGCTCCGGCACGTGATCAGAACCGAGCAGGTGGCTGGCCACGGTGAGGTTGGCTGCGATCAAGGGACCTGTGGTCTGCCCTCCTCCCCGTGGTTCCCCCTTCAGAGCTGGAGGTGTCTCTCCGAACAGCAGCTGACGCAACCGTTCCTGGCTCCACGCCGGTTCCGCCCCGAGGGTGGTGAGGAGCGGGCCGTGAATGCCGCCAGCCAACCCTGCTTTCAACCTGGACCAGAGCAGGGAGGTGATATCGGAGAAGCCCAGTAGCCAGCCTGGTTTCCATCGAATGGACCATTCCAGCAGCCGTGCCGATCCCCAGCCGCCCCGGGCACAGGCCAGCAGTGGCGCCTCCTGGCATAAGTCGCTGAAGCGCTCTTGGTCGGTTCCAGCCAGGTGCCCCCAACGACGCGCGCTCACGTTCTGCTCCAAGGGGCACAGCCCCCAGCCCCTTAGCACCGCCAGACCCTCCTGCAGGCGTTGGTCGTCCTCCAGGGCCGAGCTCGGAGCCACCGTGGCGACGGTGTCTCCCGGGCGGAGAGGGATGGCTGTCTGCATCGCGCTCATCCGGATAGCCCGCGGCTCACGATCAGCCCCAGCAGCAGCAGGCTGCCCAGCTGGACCTGACGGCGGAAGTGCAGGCCAAAGCTGGCCATGGTGGCGTTCCTGTGATTCAAGGATTGGCAACTGATCTGCATCAGCAGGGAGGCGCCGAGCCAGAAGATCCAGAACAGTGGATGAACCCCTGCGCTGGCGGCGGCCACCCCAAGAGCGACGACCGTCAACACGTAACAGGCTCTGACGGTGACGACGGCTCGGTTCCCCAGGCTCAATGCACTGCTGTTGAGACCGATGAACGCATCATCACGGCGGTCGGCCATGGCATAAACCGTGTCGAAGCCAAAGGTCCACAGAAGCGTGGCCAGCCAACAACCGATCAGGGCCGGCTGCAGGGTCAGGCTCCGTTCAGCTGCAGCCCAGGGGATCAGCACGGCAAAGCCCCAGCAGAAGGCCAGCACCGCCTGGGGGTAGGCGAACCAGCGCTTGGCGGAGGGATAGAGCAGGATCGCTGGCAGGGCGCCGATGGAGAGCAGCAGGCATAGCTGCCGGCTGGCTTCATCAAGGCTGAGAACCACGGCAAGGCTGAGGGACAGCAGAACGATCAACAGCACTAGGGCTGATGTCGGCCGGATCGCACCCCTGGCCAGGGGACGCTGTTTGGTCCGTTCCACCCGGCCATCAAAACGGCGGTCCCAGAGATCGTTGGCGATGCAGCCGGCACCACTCACAGCCAGGCCACCAACCACGATCTGCAGAAGCAGATCCAGTTCCGGCGGTGCTGAGGGGGACAACCAAAGGCTCCAGCCGGCGGGAATCAACAGGATTAGGCGACCCGTCGGCTTGGTCCAGCGCAGCAGTTCAAGCCAGGGGCCAAGGCGTTCACGAATGCTGTCCACGGAGCCCGAAGATTTGAAGAACCCTAGTCAGCGCCTGGCGAGAACGACCATCGGTGGCAAAGTGGATCGACTCCTGGACAGGGCCGACGATGCTGGACGCTGTGTCTGAATCAGAGGCTCCGGCAGGGTCGCAACCGACGAGATCGTCGGCCCAGACCCGCCGGGTGGCCGCCATCGACATCGGCACCAACTCCACTCATCTGCTGGTGGCCTCCGTTGACACCACCCTGGGCACCTTCAGCATCGAACAAGCGGAGAAGTCGACCACACGACTCGGGGAGCGGGATCCGGATAGCGGCGAACTCACGTCGGCGGGTATGCAGCGCGGCTACGAAACGCTGCGGCGTTTCCGAGACCTGGCGATCAGTCACGACGTTGAGCAGATCGTGACCGCAGCCACCAGCGCCGTGCGGGAGGCTCCCAATGGTCGGGAGTTTCTCCAGAGCATCCAGGACGGTCTCGGCATGGATGTGGACCTGGTCAGTGGCCCGGAGGAGGCCCGTCTGATCTATCTCGGGGTGCTGTCCGGTATGTCCTTCGGAGATCGCCCCCACCTGCTTCTGGACATCGGTGGCGGATCGACGGAACTGATCCTGGCCGATGGACGCGATGCCCGAGCCCTCACCAGCACCCGGGTGGGTGCGGTGCGGTTGCAACGGGATTTCGTCAAGGACGATCCAATCCCCCCCCAGCGTCGTTCGTTCCTGCAGGCCTTCATCCAGGGCTCCCTGGAGCCGGCCGTCGACAAGGTGCACCGGCGGATCAAACCCGGGGAAATTCCTGTTTTAGTGGCCACAAGCGGCACGGCCATGGCCATCGGGGCACTGGCGGCTAGTGAGGACGATCGCCCTCCGTTGAAACTGCACGGCTATCGGGTGTCGCGGCAGCGGCTTGATCGGGTGGTCGAGAAGCTGGTGACGATGACTCCGGAGCAGCGACGGGATCTATCGCCGATCAATGACCGAAGGGCCGAAATCATCGTGCCCGGGGCCCTGATTCTGCAGACCACCATGCAAATGCTCGGCGTGGATGAACTCGTTCTCAGTGAACGGGCGCTGCGGGAGGGACTGATCGTTGATTGGATGCTGCGCCATGGCCTGCTTGAGGACCGCTTCAGTTTTCAGAGCAGCATTCGGCAGCGCACGGTGATTCATCAGGTGCAGCGCTTTGCAGTGAACCAGCGGCGAGCCGAACGGGTCGCCACTCATGCCCTGAGTTTGTATGACGCCACGGAGGGCCTGATGCACCAGGACGATGGCCAGGGACGTGAGTTGCTCTGGGCTGCCGCGATGCTTCATGCCTGCGGACAGCACATCAACCTCAGTGCGTATCACAAGCACTCCTGGTACTTGATCCGTCATGGTGAGCTTCTTGGCTATTCCGAGGCGGAGCATCTGATGGTGGCGGCGATTGCCCGCTATCACCGCCGCAGTCTTCCCAAGAAACGGCATGAGTCCTGGCAGGCGCTGGTGACGCGTGACAACCGTCGTCGCGTCAGCGAAATGGCTCTGCTGTTGCGTTTGGCCTCAGCCCTTGACCGTCGACCAGAGCCTGTGGTGGCGTCGTTGCGGGTGAACACCACACCGGATGTGCTCGATCTGGTGCTTGTGCCGGAGCGACTCAACCAGAACCTGAGCCTGGAGCAGTGGAGTCTGGAAAGCTGCGCGGAAGTGGTTCGTGAGGCTTCCGGAGTGAAACTTCGGGTCAGCGTTCAGGGTTGAGCGAGTACCAGCGCAGGTCGTTGATGCCGCCGAGGGTGATCGGTTCGTCTCCAGCTCGACGCAGCGTCACCAGATCCGGACGACCGGGATAGATCTCAACGCCTTCGGAGTTCTCCACTGTTCTGGATGTCTCCAGCATCCCCTCGAATTCAACAGTTCCATCCCGCCGCAGGGCGATCCAACACGGTTCTGTGCAGTCAAGGGTGATCGAAGCGGTGGTCTCAGCTGCAACGATCTGATCCGCCTTTTGAGGCAGTTCAGCCGGGGTTTGCTTCACCGTTTCCGGAAAGGCCTTGATGGTGGCTCTTTGGCTTATAGCAGCACTGCTGGTGTTGGGTAGCAGACGACGGGCCCAGCTACCGATGCCGATCAATGCCAGAAGCGATATCAGTATGGCGAGCCATGGTGTTCCGGAGGACTGTTCGGCGGCTGATTGTGCGGGCGGAGTCGTGTTGGCAGTTGGGGGACGACTTAAAACAGGCCCGAGTTGCGCCACCAAAGAATCGGCATCAAGTTCCAGGTGACTGGCAAGCCGTCGCACCATCGCCTTGATGAACACAGGCTCCGGTAAACGGTGGCGATCCCCTTGCTCCAGAGCCTCCAGTTGCTCACAGCCCATGTGCAACCGCTGGGCCAGGGCATCGCGACTGATTGAACGGGATTCGCGCCCCTGACGGATCGCAGCACCCACAGCGTCGATGCCGGAGGGCTGAGTGGTGTTTGTCTTGGGTTCGCTTCCGTTCATCCGGAAGGACTTGCGTCAGAACACCCGGAAGGTAGGTCGTTTATGCGGAATTGACATTTTGTTGTCACGCAGAAGGCGTGACAAAACCAGAGCACATATGGGCGATACTGGATTCGAACCAGTGACCCCTTCCGTGTGAAGGAAGTGCGCTACCACTGTGCTAATCGCCCGCACAACCCAATCTTAAACCACCACCCTCAGTGTCTTTGTCGGAACAGGTGGTCGTGATCTGGTGAATACAAACGGGACCTTTGCCGACCTCCGTTGAGTGCCGGACTGATGATGTAAAGGGTTGTGCGGATCAGTTGGCGCTCCTTGCTGGCAGCGGCCATCTGCGCAAGAGGAACCACAGACATCCACTCATCCGGCCAGCTCACGCGGTAGGCAATGGCCACCGGGGTGTCGTCGGGGTAGTGCCGTTGAAGGGTGGCCTGCACGTCGTCGATATGACGGGCACTGAGATAAAGGCAAAGGCTGGCGCCGAGCCCTGCGAGCCGATCGAGCTCTTCTGACGGCGGAACCCCCGTGCGGCCCCCGGCGCGACCAAGAACAATCGTCTGAACCACTCCGGGAATGGTGAGTTCGCTGGAGAGCCCCGCCGCGGCCGCTTGATAGGCACTCACTCCGGGGACCAATTCCACCGGAATATCGGCGTCATTCAGAGCACAGATCTGTTCGTTGATCGCGCTGTACAGGGCGGTGTCACCGTCGTGCAGACGCACGACCTTCGCCCCCTGTCGTTGTCGATCGATCAGCAGGGGGATCACCTCTTCTAGCGTCAGTGTGCTGGTACGGATCCTTTCGCAATGATCAGGAGCAAGCGCTGTGATCTGGGGGCAAACCAGAGAGTCAGTCCAGATCAGAACATCAGCCTGACGGATGCGTTCAGCGGCACGAAGGGTGAGCAGGTCTGCTGCACCAGGACCTCCCCCTACAAAACAAACGGGTTGAGTTAGCGGTTGGTTGACGTTGGCAGCTGTTGTTGTCGCCGGTTCAACCACCACAATCCCAATCCACCCAGAACCATCAGCATGGCACTCATCAACTGGGCTATGCGAACACCACCCTCACAGGCCGGTGGCAGCGCTCCCACACAGAGAGGATCGATGCGGAGTCCTTCGATCCAGATGCGCCCGAGGCTGTAGCCGATCAAATACACACAGCTGAGAGTTCCTGCTGGAAAGTTCTGACGCTCTCGACTTCCCCAGCGGAAGAGGACGAGTAGCAGCACAAAAAGCAGCAGATTCCAGATCGACTCGTAAAGGAAAGTTGGGTGGAAAAACTCGGCGTCGGCGTAGATCACGGGCCGATTGGCATAGGGAATGAACAACTTCCAGGGAAGATCCGTCGGAACACCGAAGGCTTCGGAGTTGAAGAAGTTTCCCCATCGACCGATGGCCTGCCCTAGCGCAACAGAGGGCACCAGCACATCAAGAACATCCAGAAAGGGCTGACGACGCCAGCGACAGAACAGGATCAGCGTGAGAGTTCCGGCGATCAGTGCCCCGTGGATGGCGATACCTCCCTCCCAGATCGCTAAAGCCTTGATCGGCTGGTTGGCGTAGTTATGCCACTCAAAGGCGACGTAATAGAGCCTTGCTCCGATCACAGAGAACAACACCAGCAGGGGCAGAAGATCACTGATCAACCCGTTCTCAAGCTTGCGGGACTGCGCCAGGCGACTGGAAAGATTCAATCCGATCAGCACGGCCGTGGCGATCAGCAGTCCGTACCAGCGAAGGGTGAGCGGCCCGAACTGAAACAGAACGGGCCCTGGTGATATGAACATCTGAATCAGAAATTGCCCTCAGCAGCCTGAACCTTTTCAATCTGTCTTTTCTTCAGCACCAGCATGATTTGGGCCAAGGCCACAGCTGCGAAGAAAGCGAGCAGGCCATAGATCCGAACGGGGTTCTGCAGAACGATCTCGGCATCAACCTGGCCGAAGCCACCCACATTGGGATCGTTGGTCAGAGCAGCGCCGGCTTCAACGTTGTCGCCAACGTTCACAAGCAGCTGAGGACCAACGGGGATGGTTTCCGTCACAGCCGCGCCATCAGCGGTGTTGATGGTGAGGATGCTGGAGCCATTGTCTCCATCCTCAATGGCTGCAACAGAGCCTGAGGCAGGGGCTGTGTAAACGGCGTTGTTGCTCTTTTCACCGGTGGGGTACACCTGGCCGCGACCACGGTTACCGCCCACATGGAGCTGATACTTGCCGAAGTGAATGTTGCTGTCGGTGGCGGGGTCGGGGGACAGCAGCGGGAAGACCACTTCCTGGTGCTGATCACCGGGGATCGGACCCACCAGCAGAATGTTGGGTTGGTCGTCGCTGTACTGAGAGAAATAGACCCCTTCGGTCTTCTCCTTCATCTCATCAGTCCAGCGATCCTGAGGCGCAAGGGTGAAGCCATCAGGCAGCATCACCACCGCACCGACCTGAAGGCCCACGTCGCTGCCATCAGCGCCGATCTCCTGCAGACCCTCCTCGTAGGGGATCTTGACGCTGGCAGTGAAGACCGTGTCGGGGAGCACCGACTGGGGAACTTCAGCCTGGGTCAGCTTCTTGGCCAGGTGGCAGTTGGCGCAGACGATCTTGCCGGTGGCTTCCCGTGGGCTGTCGTAATTCTGTTGAGCCCAGAAGGGGTAGGCCCAACTGGCGGCGGGGGCGATCAGCAGGCTCAGGCCGAGCACCAGGGATCCGAGCAGAAGGGAAAGGTGGCGACGCATGGAAACGGTGAGGGAAGGAGGGAACGCGTAGGAGAAGGGATCAGGCCCACCAGGGCTTATCGCCCGTGCGGAAATCGGTTTCAGTCCACTGGCTCACAAAAACGTTGTCGTTCTCGACGCTCACGTTGGCCAGAGCAAGGGAGAGGGGTGCGGGGCCGCGAACCACCTTGCCGGTGGCGTCGTACTGACTGCCGTGGCATGGGCACATGAACTTGTTGGCGCCGCTGTTCCAGGGCACCACGCAGCCCAGGTGGGTGCAGATGGCGTTGATGCCGTAACTACCGATGGCATCGGGCCCTTCCACAATCAGGTATGTGGGGTCACCCTTGAGGCCCTGGACCAAACTGCGATCACCCTCAGGGTGAGAGGACAGCCAGCCGGTGGCTGTGATGGCATTGCCAAGTTCATCCTTCGCAGTGGTGCCACCGCCAGCTCCAGCGGCGCGGGGAGGAATGAAGTAATTGACGACGGGGTAGAGAGCACCCAGGGCAACTCCGGTGACGGAACCGAAGGTCAGCAGATTCATGAACTGCCGACGACCCATTCCGGGCACATCGCTCGAGGAAAGTTGGGTCATGACGGACGGTCACCCAGCACGTAATGGCAATCATTATGGACGCCTAAGTTCCTGTCACGCTTTGCAACGACTGGCCTTTTCACCTTCTTCGTATCGCCACAACTGTGCTTGATCTCTCCACTGAAACCCCTTCGGATCCCCTCGGAGTTGAGGAGTTGATTAGCTGCCTACGCCAGCGCTGGCGGGCGACTTACGACCTTCAACTGGTGGTTCGACGGCAACGTTTGTACCTGCAGGTGATGTGGGCTTATTTGGAGCAACAGTCCTTTCCCATGGACGAAGTCACTTATCAGGAGCACCTGGCGGAAGTGCTGGATGTTGTGAATCGTCTTGGTTTGGCGGCTGAAGTGCGCCAATGGATCACCACCACCCGGGATAAACCACGTCTCGGCAAGGCCCTGAGCCTTCAGCTGCGAGCTGAAGGACCTGCGGCGGAGAACCTGCTCAGGGAGTTTCTGGTCTGAGGCTCTCGGTGAATGCCATCAGCCCCACGCCGATCAGGAACAAGGCTGTGATAGCGCCCGCCAACAACAGCATCGTGATCGGGTCGGTTGAGGGGGTCAGCACGGCCCCGGCGAGGGCTGAGCCCACCACCACCCAACGCCAGGCCCCAAGCATGGTGCGCCAGCGCACCAGCCCCAACACGCCTAGCAACAGCTGCAGCACCGGCAATTGAAAGGCCAGGCCTGTGGCCAGCATCAGCAACAGAACGAAATCCAGGTAGCGCTCGATCGACCAGAGCGGCTCCACCACATCGGCGCCGTAGTTCACCAGAAAGCGCAGGGCTGCCGGGACCAGGGCCCACCCGGCAAAAGCAATCCCCGCCAGAAACAAAACCGCCGATCCAGCAACCGCGGGTGCGATCAGCCGACGTTCCCGAATCGTCAGTCCAGGGAGCACAAAGGCCAGCAGCTGAAACAAGACATAGGGAAGGGCAAGCGTGAGGCCGGCGTAGCCGGCCACCTTCAGCGACACGAACAGGAATTCACCAGGAGCCAACTGCAGGAAGTGAATTCCCTGGGCCGGAGCCTCCAGCAGCCGCACCAATGGCTTCACCGCCAACAGACAGACCAGGGCTGAAACGACCACCGCCAGCAAGCTGCGCAGCACCCGCTGGCGCAGTTCCTCGAGGTGATCCACCAGAGGCATCTCCACCTCGTTGGGCAATGCGCTCGGGTCGGTGCCACCGCTGATGCGGATCGGCGGCGGGGGCTTGAGAACTGGACCGTCGGAACTGTCGGGCACGGAGGGGATGGCTGGTCTGGCCGACGCGTCAGCCATTGCTGCTGGCCAGGCTAGAAGCCTCGAGGCTGCTGAGCCGGGTCTCGGCACGGAGTGGCTCACCCCAGCGCACCTCACCGCCGCTGTGGCGAACGGTGCCTGGGCCTGCACCGGCGATCCGCTGCAGATGATCCGTTGGCACCATCACGACGGGCACTCGCACGTTGCCGCGAGCACGGCTGAAATACGACGCCAGGTCGCAGGCCAGCTGCAGATCGTCGTCATCCGCCAGACCTGCCGAGCTTTTCAGCACCACATGGCTGCCGGGACATTCCTGGGCATGAAACCAGAGGTCACCGCTACGGGCCTGGCGCAGGCTGATCCAGTCGTTCTGGCGATGGTTGCGGCCCACCTGCAGCACAAGGCCACTGGGGCTGGTGACTTCCAGGGGTTGGGGTGTGCCCTGTTGCTGGCGCTGCTTGCGCTCCTGGCGTCCCACCGGATTGAGCAGCTCGTCCAGTTCCCGCCGTAGATCGCTGAGGGCTTCAAGGCGTGCCGCCATGGGTTGCCAGGCCGCCGCCTGCAGATCATCGATAAAGGCCTCGCTGCCGTTGATCAGCTGCAGCCGACTGTTGTGGTGAAGGATGCGCTCCTCAAGAACGTTGCTGGATCGCCGCAGCTTGCGGGCCCGTCGGTAGAGCTTCTGGGCCAGATCCACTTCGTCGCGATTCGGCGCGGGCAGGCAGAGCAAGGCATCCGCCTGCTGCTGCAGATCGGTGCTGTCGGCGCAGGCGGCCAGTCGCCTGCGCTGATCCTCCAGAGCCAGGTCTTCCTTGGATCGCCAGCGGCTCAGACGCTGACGCAGCTCGTCGCAGGCCCGCTGCAGATCGCGCTGGTCAATCCGGGTTCGATACCAGTGCCCCAGGGCGAGAGCCAGGTTGCCTTCGTTGCCTTCAGCGTCGCCGGATTGATCAGGATGGCTCGACCAGACCTGATATCCCTTGGCATCAAGAACAAGTGTGAATTGCTCCTTCTCGAGGCAGGCCAGCCAGGCCTGCCAATGGCGATGCAGCTCACACCATGCGGATTGTTCAAGCTGCTCCACTGAGGTGGTCAGCAGCTCCCCGGCCAGTTGCCTGGCCAGGGGAGGACTGATGCCTTGGTAGGCCTGCGGCAGGGCCTTGCGTAAGGGCAGTGGCAGGAGGCGGATGCGGTCTCGCCAGCGCTCAAAGCCTTCCGTGGAACTGGGGGCCTGTCCCTGCAGGGGTGGCGGGGGGAGGTAAGCATCACCGGTTCCGATGGGACGAACCCGGGACTGGTGGTCGCGCACCTGACGGCCCAGGGCAACCACCTGCCGTTGCTCGTCCAGCAGCAACAGGTTGCTGTGGCGGCCCATCAGTTCCAGCACCAGCACGCGCTGGATGGCATCGCCGGGCCTTGGTGCCATCCGGAACTCCACCACCCGTTCGAACCCCGTTTGAACCAGCTCGATCAGCGCCATCTGGCGGAGGCTGTGCTGGATCTGCTGTGAAAGGGTGCTGCCGGCACCCTGCCGCGGAGGCGGTGGTATCTGAACCAATCGCGGAGCATCCGCTTGCCAGCTCAGCTCCAGCCAGAGCATGCCCTGCAGGCTGCGGAACCCGAGTTGCAGGGTGGCTGGATCCGGTTGTTGAGCCTTTTCGAACCGGCTGGGCAGCAGCCTGGGACGAAGATCACTCAGCACCGCCCGCAGGGTGGTGAGGTCCATCAACTGAAGCCGTGCCGTGCTGGTCACCCGTCGTTCAGGGGGCTTCCTACTCTGCTGGCCCACGACGAAGCAGTCATGTCAGACGGCATGGGCACCCTCACGGTGATCACCGGGCCGAGCGGCGTCGGTAAGGGAACGTTGGTGCAACGCCTCCTGGCGCGGCACCCCAGCATCTGGGTGTCAGTGTCGGCCACCACCCGTGCGCCTCGGGAGGGAGAGCGTGAGGGGGAGAGTTACTTCTTCCACAGCCGGGAGCGATTCGATGCCCTTGTTCAAGAGGGTGGATTGCTGGAGTGGGCTGAATTTGCCGGAAACTGCTACGGAACTCCCCGGGACCCTGTGGAGCAGCAGTTGCAGGCCGGGCGGCCTGTGCTGCTGGAGATCGAACTGGAGGGAGCGAGACAGGTGCGACGCAGCTTCTCCAAGGCCCGGCAGATCTTTTTGTCACCCCCCAGCTTTGAGGAACTCGAGCGTCGCATCCGCGGCCGTGGCACCGATTCAGAGGAAGCGATCCAGCGGCGTCTGCTGCGGGCTCGCGAGGAGCTAAGCGCTCAGGGTGAATTCGATGCTGTGGTGGTCAACGACGATCTTGACCAGGCGTTGCTGAAGCTGGAAGGGTTGATGGGGCTGGGTTGATGGCACAAAAAAAAGGGGGCATGAGGCCCCCCTTTTTTTGATGTTGGAGAAGACCCCAATCACATGGGGTGGAAGAGCAGGTCGGGGAAGAAACGGTTCCACTCGATCAGGATCCCGGCGGTCAGGGTGAACCAGATGGCAGCGACCACTGGAGCGGTGGTGAGGAATTTCTGCATGGGTCGTTAGTTGGGTGGAATGTTGTTGGAGATCAGCGTGGGGAGACGGTCACTTTGTTGTCGTCCTCCAGCAGCTTTCCGCTGGTGAACTCACCGAAGGCAGCCAGGGGCCAGGTCGCTGCAGCAAGAAGGCTCTTGAAAGCAATGCCCAGGTCGATCTGAATTTCATTCATCGCGGCGTTCTTGCCCCGGGTTGCCTTGAGGTACTCACGGCCGGCCCAGCCGATGCAACCGGCCACGTAGAGGAACATGATTCCGGGGTAAACGAAATCACCGGCATGGCTCCAGCGGCCATCAACGATCAGGTGGGGCAGGCCGTCATCGCCGCAGGAAGCTTGGCTGTACATCTCGAAACGAGCCTTGGCCTGGGGCGTTGTGGCAGCAGCGGCGCGCTGCTGGAAGCGGGCGCTTTCGGAGCAGGGGGTCAGGCCGGCCACATCAGCCTTGGCGACGGGAGCGAAGCCGAACACCAGGAGGGCCGAGAGCAGGGCGGCGAAGAGACGACGCATCGGAACGATTCCTGTTTGTAAACTGCCGTTTGAAGGGCAGGATGTCACTTGCGGACAGTAGGGGAGGGCCCCCACCCCGATGACATCAGTCTTAGCCCTCGAAACAAGTTGTGACGAGTCGGCAGCGGCCTTGGTCTGCCGACATGCCGATGGAAAATTCGAGGTTCGATCGGCACGCATTGCCTCGCAAGTGGAAGAGCATGCCCGCTGGGGCGGTGTTGTGCCGGAGATCGCGTCGCGTCGTCACGTGGAAGCGTTGCCGGGGCTGATCCAGCAGGTGTTGGAGGAGTCGGGTTCCACCCTCGACGAGGTTGATGCGATTGCCGCCACGGTGACGCCAGGGTTGGCCGGCGCGCTGATGGTGGCCTCTGTGACCGGACGCACCTTGTCAGCGCTGCATGACCGCCCCTTCCTGGCGGTGCACCATCTCGAAGGACATCTGGCATCGGTGCACCTGGCGGAGCGTCGCCCTCAACTGCCCTATCTGGTGCTGCTAGTGAGCGGTGGGCACACCGAACTGATCCGCGTCGAAGCGGATGGGGTGATGCAGCGGCTTGGCCGCAGCCATGACGATGCTGCAGGGGAGGCCTTCGACAAAGTGGCGCGTTTGCTTGGCCTTGGCTACCCGGGCGGGCCGGCCATTCAGGCAGCGGCTGAGGGCGGTGATGGTCGTCGGTTCAAGTTGCCGAAGGGGCGTATCTCCCTGCCAGAGGGAGGCTTCCATCCCTATGACTTTTCGTTCAGCGGGCTGAAAACGGCCATGCTGCGCACCGTGGAGGCTCAGTCAGGTCCGCTGCCGACGGCTGATCTTGCCGCCAGTTTTGAGCAGGTGGTGGTGGACGTTCTGGTGGAGCGCAGTTTGCGGTGTGCCATGGACCATGGCCTTGAAGAGCTGGTGATGGTGGGTGGTGTGGCGGCCAACCGCCGGTTGCGACAAACCCTGGAGCAGCGCTCCAACGCCGTGGGGGTGCGGGTCTCGGTGGCACCGCTGTCGTATTGCACCGATAACGCCGCCATGATCGGTGCGGCTGCCCTGTTGCGTTGGGACGCTGGCGTCCGGGGCTGCTCCTGGAGGACCGGGGTGTCGGCGCGCTGCCCCCTGGATCATGCGGACCAGCTTTACAACGAGCAGCCAGCCTTTTGAAAACACTCGTAGGGTGTTGGCGCACGGCACTGAGGGCATGGCTGAGCAACTCGAAAAGACCAGTGGCGTCGCTGAGCCCGTCGGGTCGGACGAACTGAATGCCTGGAAGCGTGGATTCACACCGCAGGCTGAAATCTGGAACGGACGACTGGCCATGATCGGCTTGTCAGCCGGTTTGGCGGTTGTGCTGCTCGTCCGAGTGTTTGCCGGGAACTGATCAACTCCTTCCCCGCAGGACCTGGGCCAGCTCATTGGGTTTGAGACTGACGGCCACAGCCTTGTCGGGCTCCACACGCCCAGCTTCGACGAGCGCTTGCAGGGATTGGTTGGTGGTCACCATTCCATCAAAACTGCTGCGCTCCAAAATTTCTTCCACCTGATCCAGGGCTCCGCGTTGGATGTAGTCCCTGCAGGCATCCGTGTTGATGAGGATGTCGTGGAAGGCTGCCCGTTTTCCGTCGGTGGTGCGGATCAGTCCCTGGGCGATGACCCCTTGTAGCGATTCCGAGAGGGAACGCCGCACGCTGTCTTGCTCTTCGGGTGGAAACATCCCCAGAACCCGCTCGACGGTTTTCACCGCTGAATTGGTGTGAAGGGTGCCGAACACCAAGTGACCCGTCTGGGCGGCTTCCAGGGCGGTGGAGAGGGTTTCCTGGTCGCGAATCTCCCCGACGAGAATCACATCGGGGTCTTCCCTCAGGGCGGCACGTAGGGCGTTGTGAAATTTGAGGGTGTGCATCCCCACCTCCTGGTGCCGGATCAGGGATCGTTTGCTGTCGTGCACGAATTCCACCGGGTCCTCAATCGTGAGGATGTGGCGGGTTTCATTGCGATTGATCCAGTCGATCATCGCGGCGAGGGTGGTGCTTTTGCCGGAACCGGTGGGGCCTGTCACCAGGATCAGACCCTTGGGGCGACCGGCCAGTTCGGTGAGCACCTCAGGCAGCTTGAGCTGTTCCATCGTGAGGATGGTCTGAGGGATCAGCCGTAGCACCATCGCCGGGCCCCGCAAGGAATCGAGCAGGTTGATCCGGATGCGCACGAAGGGGAACGCATGGGAGCCGTCGAACTCCTTTTCGCGGAAGAAGGAATCGATCTGCTGCGGGGACAGGATCTCGTGCAGCCACCCCTAAAGGTGGAAAGGTCGGTGGCGGGCCATTCGGTGCTCTGCATCTCACCGCGGGCCCGGTACCGCGGCACTTCGCCAACGCCGAGATGAACGTCGGAGTGTCCTTCCTCGTGGGCGATCTTGACGATGGCCTCCAGGTTGGGTGCGCCATGGGGTGTTGACGTTGGCGGTCCAGCGGGCGGTGCTACGGCTGGCTGCGATGACGCTCTTGGTCGCGGCGGGAAGCTGGGGGGGGGAAGACCGGCTGGGCCACGGCGATTCAAGGGAGTGCTTTCAGGATCGTCCCGATGGCTCCGCTGGCAAGTCCTTCTTGAATATGAGCCGTAAGATCCGGTCACTGCACTAACGGTGATGACGGAGCAGCCCCGGGTCACGATCGTCCTGGGCACCCGACCGGAGGCCATCAAGCTTGCTCCGGTGATCAGGGTTTTTCAGAACTCCTCAGCAGTGCGCACCCGGGTGGTGCTGACTGGTCAGCACAGGGAGATGGTGTCCCAGGTGATGGACCTGTTCCAGCTCACAGCGGACAGGGATCTGAATCTGATGGCACCGCGCCAGACTCTGACGCACGTCACCTGTGCAGCCCTGGAGGGTCTGCGGGAGGATTTTCAGGCTTACCCACCTCAGCTGGTGCTCGTGCAAGGCGACACCACCACTGCCTTCGCAGCTGGCCTTGCGGCGTTCTATGAGCAGATCCCCGTGGGCCATGTCGAAGCCGGCCTGCGCACGGACAACCTGCTGGATCCGTTCCCGGAAGAAGCCAATCGACGGCTTCTTTCACAGATCGCGACCCTGCACTTCGCACCGACGCAGAAAGCGGAGGCCAATCTCAGGGCGTCAGGGGTCGTGGGTGAGGTGAGCGTCACCGGCAACACCGTGATTGATGCCTTGCTGTTGATGGCGGAAACGGCACCGCAGATCAGCTTCGATGGTCTCGACTGGGACAACCAGCGGGTGATCCTGGCCACAGTTCACCGCCGTGAGAACTGGGGGGAGCGGCTGAAGGACATCGCCTCAGGGATGCTGCAGGTGCTGGATCGCCACCCCGATACGGCGCTGCTGTTGCCACTGCATCGCAATCCCACCGTGCGCGAACCGCTGCAGGCCCTGCTGGGGGATCACCCACGGGTTGTGCTGACTGAACCGCTCGACTACGACCGATTGGTGGCGGCCATGAAGGGTTGCACCCTTCTGTTGACCGACTCTGGCGGCTTGCAAGAGGAAGCTCCGGCTCTAGGGAAGCCCGTGCTGGTGCTTCGCCGCACGACTGAACGGCCAGAGGCGGTGGATGCAGGCACGGCGCGACTCGTTGGCACTCAGCCTGGGGCCATTCTGGAGGAAGCTTCACGGTTGCTCAGCGACGCTGCGGCCTACGAGGCGATGTCCAGGGCTGTTAACCCCTTTGGTGATGGCAAGGCTAGTCAGCGCATCCTTGAGCTCAGCCGGGCCCATCTGGGGGTCTGACGCCAGCATCAGTGCCGACGGCTGCTTCCGCTGGTGGCTAACGCGACGTTGGCGGCCGGGCGGCAGGGTTTTGATCTTTCTGGGGTTGAATCCGTCTCGGGCTGATGCAGAGCGGGACGATCCCACCTTGCGCCGTCTGATCGGCTTCGCAGGGGACTGGGGCTATGACGCCCTGGTGGTGGTCAATCTGTTTGCCCGCATCTCTCCATCCCCCTCCGTGTTGTGGCGCTGCCGCGATCCCGTCGGGCTGGACAGCGACAGTGCGTTGTTGCAGTGGTGCCAGTTATGGGCGCACCAGGAGGCTTGGGCGCTCTGGTGTGGCTGGGGTAATAGCGGTGGCCGGTTTGATCGTGCGCAAGAGGTGATGGACCTGTTGAAGCCTGTTGTGCAGCAACGGGCTGAGCGGTTTCCGCTCGCGCCGGGGCCTCAGGCCATCGCGCTCACCCGCTCCTGCCAGCCGCGCCACCCTCTTTACGCCCCGCGGGGATTGCTGTTGAAACCATTCCGATGGGCAGGACCTGATGCCATCGGGCATCCTGAGGAGACTCCAGCGGTCTCCGTTCAGCACTGATGTCCCGAACCCCACGACGTTATGCCGTGCATCTCCATCTGGTGGGAGGTCAGACCGAGCGGGTGTTCTTCCCCAAGCTGGAGCTGTTTCAGGAGTGGTATCAGGGCGTGGTGAACGCCGAAGGGCAAGGCGGCTTCGTCAACGTGCCGTTCAGTGATTTGGACGGCGAGTATCTGGTGGTGCGGCCGGAAGCGGTGATCGGCCTTCGCGTGGAACCTCAGTTCTCATCCGTCGATGACGCCTGAGCGTCTGGGTCTCCTTTGGGGCGTCACGGTGTTCGCCGGGGCCGGTGCACGGTTGCTGGCGGCGGTCTCAGGACTGCCGGGGGTTGTGTTGCTGCTGCTCTCCGGGATGTTGATCGGTCGGTCCGGCCTCGGTCTGGTGGAGCCATTGGATCTGGGCCCGGGTCTTGGCACGGTGGTTGGCCTCCTGGTGAGCCTGGTGCTGTTTGATGGCGGCCTCAACCTGCGACTGCCGGGGGACACGATCCGGGCGACCGTGAAGCGGATTGCTGTGCTGCGGTTGCTGATTTCCCTCGGTGCAGGGCTGCTGGCGGCCCACTGGCTGGCCGGTCTGAGCTGGTCTGTTGCTGCGGTGTTCAGCGCCATCGTTCTCGCCACCGGCCCCACGGTGGTGACACCCCTGGTGCGTCAGATCCGCCTGGCTGCTCCGTTGGGGGATGTGCTCGAAGCGGAGGGCCTGGTGCTCGAGCCGATTGGTGCAGTGCTGGCGCTGCTGCTGCTGGAGTTGGTCCTTGGCAACCTGCACGGCTGGCGCGAACTGGTGCTGGGTCTGCTGGAACGCCTCGGTGGGGGGGTCCTGATCGGCGCCAGTGTGGGGTGGTTGCTGTCGGAACTGCTGCAGCGGCTGAAGCCCGATCAGTCCTCCGGCCTGCCACTGCAGCTCACGCTGGGAATGTTGTTTCTGATGTACGGCATCAGCGAGTGGCTGTTGCCGGAATCGGCTCTGCCGGCGTCTGTGGCGGCGGGGATCGTGGTCGGTCGTCGCCAGACAGCGCACACCGCTGATCTTGATGGTCTGATCCAGGAATTGGCGCAACTGGCAATCACGATGCTGTTCCCGCTGCTTGCCGCCGACGTGTCCTGGGCAGAACTCAGCCCATTGGGTTGGGGTGGAATCAGCTGCGTTCTCGTGCTGATGCTTGTGGTCCGCCCCATTGCGGTGGGTGTGGCGACGGTGGGCCTACCGCTCAATCTCCCCCAGAAGCTTTTTCTCGGCTGGCTGGCACCACGGGGGATCGTCACTGCGTCGGTGGCGTCCTTGTTTGCCATCAGGCTGGAGCAGGCTGGAATCCTCGGTGCTGGTCGCCTGCAGGGCCTGGTCTTCCTGACCATCCTGATGACCGTTGGCCTCCAGGGCCTCACGGCTCAACCGCTGGCCCGCGCCCTGGGACTGATCGAAGATTCCGGTGACGAGACGACGTCGTCAGGCGAGGCATCGCTGCAACCTGGGGAGGTCCTCCCCGATCCCGGCCAGTAGACACCAGGTGGTGATCAGATCAGGACCCTGCAGTCGTCCGAGCAGGGCTGCGCGAAGAGATTTCATCACCACGCCTTTCTTGACGCCTGCTCCCTTGGCGGCATCCGCCAGAAGCTGTTTGGCGCGATCGGTGTCCTTGCCATCCCAGGGCTCGGCCTCGAGGATCTGCAGCAGTTGAGCCACAGCGGTCCGAGCCCCGTCAGCTTCCAGCTGGCGCAGACCATCGTCCTCAAGATCAGGACATTTGAAGAACGGCGTCGCCTGCTCCACCCCGTCTTTGAGCAGCGTTAGGGATGGTCCCAGCAACTCGCAAAGCTCCAGCCCCCAGTCGCTGTTATCCGGCAGCGTCCAGCCTTGCTCTGCCCAGAGCGGACGAAGGTCATCCAGGAGCTGCTGCGCAGGCAGGGCGTGCAGCACTTGTCCGTTGAGCCAGTTGAGTTTGTCCCAATCAAAGCGCGCACCGGCTTTGTTCACTCGATCGAAGCTGAACACCGCTGCTGCTTCAGGCAGGGTGAAGCGCTCCTCCATTCCTTCGGGCACCGACCAGCCCAGCAGGGTCATGTAGTTGGCGATTGCTTCTGCGGTGTACCCCATAGTGCGGAACTCATTGATTGAGGTCACTCCATCCCGTTTGGAGAGCTTGCGGCCTTCCGCATTCAGGATCAGGGGTGCGTGGGCGAAGGTCGGTGCCGGTAGGTCGAGGGCCTCGTAGAGCAGCAATTGCTTGGCGGTGTTGGCGATGTGGTCTTCGCCGCGAATCACGTGGCTGATGGCCATGGCGGCGTCATCCACCACCACCACGAGGTTGTAGAGGGGATCTCCGATCTGATCGGCAGGAGCCCTGCGGGCCACGACCATGTCACCACCGAGGTCCGCACCACGCCAGGACATGGCGCCACGCACCATGTCGTTCCAGCGGATCTCAGCGTTGTCATCGATGCGGAAACGGATCACAGCGTCCCGTCCTTCCGCCTGGAAGGCCGCTTCCTGTTCCGGGGTGAGATTGCGGTGGCGGTTGTCGTAGCGGGGTGCCTGGTTGCTGGCCTTCTGGGCCTCGCGCATGGAGTCCAGTTCGGCCTCGTTGGCATAGCAGCGATAGGCCAGACCCTTCTTCAAGAGCGTTTCGATCGCGGCACGGTGCTGCTGCACCTGTTCGCTCTGGATCAACGGCTCTTCATCCCAGTCGATTCCAAGCCAGCGCAGACCCTCAAGGATGTTCTGGGTGTATTCAGGCTTGGATCGTTCTTTATCGGTATCTTCGATTCTCAGCAGGAACGACCCCTGCTGGCGCCGTGCATACAACCAGTTGAACACAGCTGTACGTGCTGTACCGATGTGAAGCGTGCCCGTGGGGCTGGGGGCCAGACGAACGCGCACCATTGCGGTTTCGGGTGGTGAGAACGGGACCGACGGGATTCGAACCCGCAACTTCCGCCGTGACAGGGCGGTGCTCTAACCGGTTGAACTACGGTCCCAGACCTGACTCAGACACGAAGGACTCGCCTTGTGGAATCTGATCTGTGTCGCCTGCGCGACCAAATCAGTATTGACCCTCGCCCTGCCCTCCGTCAACAATTCCGTTCAATTGCTGTGCTGATCAGCATTGTTGCAGTCTGGGCACAACAAAACCCCCAAGGACGAAGTCATCGGGGGTTTGCGGATGAAGCCGCTCAGCGATCAGGGACGGAAGCCCGCAGGCTCAATCAGCCGGACTTGATTGCCTCGGGCGGTGAACTCCCGACCTTGATCGCTCTGCACGACCACGCGTCCACCTGATTTGACGCGAATCACGCGGGCACGAACCCAGCCGAGGGCGGCTGACTCGAGCACCTTCACGACATCACCAGGTTGAAGATCCAACTCCATGCTCAGAACCGGGAAACTACACAACGGGATTCATCGGACGCGCCGTGGAGGACTCGAACCCCCGACATCAGGTTTTGGAGACCTGCGTTCTACCAACTGAACTAACGGCGCAAGGCGATGAACCCCTGCCGACATCAAGGATGTCAGCGACTTGATTGAACGAGGCCGAAACCTCAGCGATCGAAGCGCTGCTTCACGCGGGTGGCCTTGCCCACCCGTTCCCGCAGATAGAAAAGCTTCGCCCGACGTACTTTACCGCGCCGTTCAACCTTGATGTTGGCCACTTGAGGGCTGTGGAGCATGAATACCCGCTCCACGCCGATGCCCTGAAAAATGCGGCGTACGGTGATCGTCTGGTTCATCCCGCCGTGGCGCTTGGAGATCACCACCCCTTCGTAGGGCTGAACTCGTTCTTTGTTCCCCTCACTGATGCGGACGCCAACTCGAACGGTGTCGCCGACGTAGATCTCAGGCAGATCGCTCTTCATCTGTTCGGTTTCGAAGGCCTTGATCAAGGCTTCGGCGCTGAGCTTCTGTGCTGGGCTTGTCGGAGCACTTGCCACGGTCTCCACCTCAGCCACAGCTTCCGCTGCGGTTTCGGTGTTTTCTTCCGTCACCGTCGTGTCCTTCGGATCGGCTGCCATCCCAGCTCCGCGTTGAATCGCCAAACAATCAGTGTACCTTCCGACGCCAGCGTTCAATCAGTAATCCGGCACCACTGATCAGCATCCAGAGCAGCCCCAGGGCGTTCAGCAGCACCACCACCGGTTCCAGGGTGGAGCCAAGCCACTCCCCTTCGTGCAGGGTCATCAGCCAATGCACCTGGTCACGCTCAAAGCCCAACCAGTCGCGGGCAAGTCGGTAGCCAACCCCTGAGCAAACGGTGACGAACAGCGGCAGCAACACCAACGGGGCAACGGCCCGATGCAGTTCGCGCACCCGCACAAGCAGGCTCATGGCCAACCTCGAAGCAGTTGCAGTTGATAGCGTGACGCATATAGAAGGTGATTGATGAATTTATTCGCAGACTTACTGGCGACCACTCAGGCTCCGAGCGCAACAGCCACTGGACCCCGGATTCAGAAGCGTCGGGGGGTGGAAATCAAATCGGCCCGCGAGATCAAAATTATGCGCGAGGCCAGCCGCATCGTCTCCACAGTGCTGCGTGAAGTGATGGCCATGGTTGAGCCGGGACAGACAACCGGCGACCTTGATGCCTTTGCCGAAAAGCGGATCCGAGAGATGGGCGCTACCCCGAGTTTCAAGGGTTACCACGGCTTTCCCGCAAGCATCTGCGCCAGCATCAACAACGAAGTGGTGCATGGCATTCCCAATGCCAAGAGAGTGATTCACAAGGGAGACCTCCTGAAGGTGGATACCGGCGCCTACTTCGAGGGATACCACGGCGATAGCTGCATCACCGTTTGTGTGGGCGACTCGTCGGCTGAGGCGCAGACCCTTAGCCGTGTGGCTCAGGAATCGCTGATGGCTGGATTGAACCAGGTCAAAGCTGGCAACACGCTTCTGGACATCGCCGGTGCCGTTGAGGACCACGTCAAGGCCAATGGATTCAGCGTCGTTGAGGACTACACCGGCCATGGCGTCGGCAGAAATCTGCATGAGGAGCCTTCGGTGTTCAACTTCCGCACCGATGAACTGCCGAATGTCACGCTGCGTCCAGGCATGACGCTGGCGATCGAGCCGATCCTTAATGCCGGCAGCAAAGCCTGCCGCACCCTGAAGGATCGGTGGACGGTGGTGACCCGTGATGGATCACTCTCGGCTCAGTGGGAACACACCGTTCTTGTCACCACTGACGGCTGCGAAATCCTCACCGATCGGGGCGACTGAGGGCACGGCTGTAGAGCCGTCGCCCAATTTCCGTTAGCGGCATTAGCAAATAAGTCATTGGATTCGGCGTGACGATGATCAAGCGGGCTCCCATGCGCGCTTGCCAAAGCACCTGCCCTGCCACGAAGTCGGCAGTCATCACGCCGATGGGGTTGAGGTCTGAGCGGAACGGGCCTAACACCAGTTTGCGCAGCACCAGCTGTGAGCGCTCCTCAGCAGAGCGAGTGGCCCCACGCATGCTCACCAGTTGTCCGAGCAATCGTTTGCTCAGCTCATAGGCCGGGCTCACGGCCGGTTGAATTTCGGCTTCGGAGGTGTTGATCCACACCTCAAGCGCATGCGTCGCATGTTCGTGGCAGAGACGCTCGCAGCACTGCAGCATTCGCCAGCTGCTCAAGGCATTCACCTCCAGTGCCTTGCTCATCGTCCCTGGGCGTTGATCACCCTGAGGATTGATGCCGTGGTTCAGCACCAGCACGTCCAGGTTTTCGAGGTGGGGCATCAGAGCCTCCTCCTGGCCGCAGCTCCACGAGACCCAGTGATCCACTGGCCCGTCGGTTCCGCTGGGTGGATCCCCATGGGTGAACCCGGTCACCACGGCACAGGCCTGTCGAAAACGGCTGGCCAACGCTTGCCCGAGAGCCCCGCGGGCTCCGGTGATGCCGACACGGCTCCCCCTCCAGCGGTGATTGCTTGTTGAGGACTGTTCCATGGAATCAGCTTGGGCCATCCTTGTGGGCAACCGCTCGCCGGTGTCCGCGTCTGTGTCTGATGTTGCCCTGCTGGCCCTGTTCGCGCCCTACTGCGGCGGCCTGACGCGAGAGCGGTATCTTCGTTCCGCCTTGCAGACACTGCTGGCGGGCGAGTTTCGGGGGATCCGTCCACGGGAGGGTATGGACGGGCATGCGTTTCAACTCAGTTGGGAGGGCGGCCATGCCCCACTGGAGATCGCAACCTGCCAACTGGTTCTACCGGAGACCACCGTCCAGCCCTACCGCTTCGAGCTGGTCACCCATCAGTTGGTGCTGTGGTTGATGGAGTGCTCCATTGGGGAGGCAGGGAATCGGGACCTTCCTGATGCGTTCTGGACTTGGTTGCTCATTGGTACAGACCTGGAGGGTGGTGACACTTAGATTCACTGGTTAAAGACCCGCGGTTCATGGGAACGACGCTGCTGATCGGATCCTGTGAGCCCTTCAGCGGTAAGTCCGCTCTGGTTCTCGGGATTGCTCAGAAGCTCACACAGGAGGGGCAAAAGGTCCGCTTCGGCAAACCGCTGGCCACAAGCCTGGATTGGGATCCCAACAAAGGTCCCCTGCCTCAGCCCCTGATCGACGACGACGTCCGCTTTGTCAGTGAAACCCTGGGACTCGCGGCCGACCGGCTGATCCCGTCGCTGCACCTGTTGTCTCCCACCACCGCAACCCAGCGCCTTGGCCAGGGGGATCTGCAGGCTGGCGATGGATTCGACGCCATGCGCCAGCAGATTGCAGACGATGACGGACTGACCCTGCTGGAATGCGCCGGCAGCCTTCAGGAGGGACTGCTCTATGGCTTGAGCCTGCCTCAGATGGCGGAGGGCCTGGATGCCGGTGTTCTGCTGGTGCATCTCTGGCAGGACAGCTGCAGTGTTGATGCGCTGCTGGCGGCCAAGCAGACCCTGGGTAATCGCCTGGTGGGGGTTGTGCTGAATGCGGTTACCCCTGGTGAGGTGGAGAGTCTCGAGCGGCAGGTGGTTCCAGCTCTTGAAAACCTGGGTTTACCGGTGTTTGGTGTGATGCCGCGTTCACCGTTGCTGCGCAGCGTCACGGTGGGTGAATTGGTGCGGCGCCTTAGTGCCCGTGTGATCTGCTGCGAGGAACGCCAGGAGTTGCTGGTGGAGACCCTCAGCATCGGAGCGATGAATGTGAACTCCGCCATGGAGTTTTTCCGCCGTCGCCGCAATATGGCTGTGGTCACCGGAGCGGACCGCACCGACATCCAGTTCGCGGCGTTGGAGGCTTCCACCCAGTGTCTGATCCTCACCGGTGCCGGTGAACCGCTGCCGCAATTGATCAGCCGTGCGGAGGAGCTGGATGTTCCTCTGCTCAAGGTTGACCACGACACGCTGGCCACGGTCGAGGTGATTGAACAGGCTTTCGGCCATGTGCGGTTGCATGAAGCCGTGAAGGCCACCTATGCCTTCCGTCTGGTGGAAGAGCACTGTCGATTGGACCGCCTGTTTTCAGCTCTGAACCTGCCGGTTCACGACGCCTGATGGTTGCTAGCTTCCAATGAAGGCCGGCGAGTTGTCCTTGGGTCAGTCACTGGATCTTCCAGCTCTCGATCGGGTCGACACCCTTGCGCAGGAACTTGCGCTGTTGCAGGACAAGGGCAAACGACGAATCGCCATTCTTGGCAGCCGGCATGTTCCCGTCGTTGCTATTCACCTGGTTGAACTGGTGGCCCGCTCGTTGGTGCAAGAGGGTCACTCGCTGATCACATCCGGTTCCCAGGGTGTCAATGCTGCTGTGATTCGTGGTTGTTTGGATGTGGATGCCTCTCAACTCACAGTGCTGCTGCCCCAGAGCCTGGATAGGCAGCCCACGGAAATCCGCGACCTGCTCGACCGAGTGCTGCATCTGGTTGAGAAGCCTGAACAGGACGATTTGCCCTTACCGATGGCCAGCAGCCTCTGCAACCAGGAGATCATCAACCGCTGCGACCAACTGATCTGCCTGGCCTTTCATGACAGTGAAACCCTGTTGGCGAGCGCCAGAACTGCGGAAGATATGGGAAAAGTGGTGAGTCTTCTGTATTTCGATTAATCGGTTCTGAATCATCCGTTCGGGATCAACCATTGAGCAATGCTTTAAGCCCTTCGCTGTAAAGAATGCCGCTGCAGAGCAGTCCCGTGGCCCAGCAAAGCCCCCGCACGGGGGGCACGTTGCCGACGTAGGCCGCGATGTACGCCAGCCTTAGGGCTGGATGCAGGAAGGCGGCGGTGACCGCCAGCCTGGGCAGCGGGCCGGTGTGCAGCGCGGCGATTAAGGCCAGTACCGCTGCCGGTGCATGAAGGGTGAAGGCTTCGAAGCTGTTCTGATGGGCCCAGCTGGCCCGTTTGCCCCAGGCTGGAAATCGCTCGAACATGGCCCGGGGGGCGGCCATGTCTTTCATCTCGAAATTCGCAGCCGAACGGGCGGCCCCGAGGGGGATGATGCTGGCGACAACAGTTCCGCCGGCCAGGACCAGGGACCAGGCATAGGGAGCGGCATCCGTGGCGGTGAACAGCTGCAGCAGAGACATCGATATGATCCGTGAATCGGGGCCTTTCTAAGCTGGGGGCTGGAACGAACGCGAGTCATGGCAAGCACATCGTCCTTTGATGTGGTCTCCGACTTCGACCGTCAGGAGCTGGTCAACACCCTTGATCAGGTGCGACGTGATGTCGGCAACCGCTACGACCTCAAGGACTCCAACACGGAGATTGAGCTGGAGGAAACCGAACTGGTGATCACCACGGCCAGTGACATGACCTTGCAGGCGGTGGAAGATGTGCTGCGGACCAAGGCCACAAAGCGCAATCTGTCGCTGAAGATCTTCGATTTTCAAACCCCTGAGAGTGTCGGTGGCAATCGGGTGAAGCAGGTGGTGAAACTGCGTAAGGGCCTCAGCCAGGAGATCGCCAAGAAGCTCAGCAAGATCGTGCGCGACGAATTGAAAAAAGTCACCGTGGCGATTCAGGGCGAGAGTGTGCGGATCACGGGCAAAAGCAAGGACGATCTGCAGGCAGCGATTCAGTTGGTCAAGAGCAAGGAAGACGAATTGGATGTGCCGCTGCAGTTTGAGAACTACCGCTGATTCAGGTTTGTTGAAGGGGAGGACAAGTCGGTTGGATCGCTTTACGATTAAGCGAAGGTATTGAACCAAGCATGAACAACCTGATCAGACCCTCAGTCGTGTCAGGCGCGGTTCTGCTGCTCAGCCTGAGCGGTTCTGCTTTGGCGTCTGGGCGGATCACCGGAGCAGGAGCAACGTTCCCTGCGCAGATCTATCAGCGTTGGTTCGGCATGCTGGCCGGAAACGATGGTCCGATGGTTAATTACCAGGCCATCGGTTCCGGTTCTGGTCGCAAGGCTTATCTAGATCAAACGGTTAATTTCGGTGCATCGGATGACCCGATGATCAGCCGTGATCGCCGCAAGGTGAAGCGTGGAGTTGTTCAGATTCCGATGATCGGAGGCACCATTGCCTTCGGATTTAATAAACCCGGCTGTGATTTGCAACTCACCCAAGAGCAGGCGGTGAAGGTGGCCATGTCTGCAATCAAGGATTGGTCGGAGTTGGGTTGTGCCGCCGGACCGATCAGCTGGGTTCATCGATCCGATGGCTCTGGAACCACCAAGGCCTTCACCAGTTCGATGGCAGCCTTTTCATCGTCCTGGACGTTGGGAACCGGTAAAGCGGTGAACTGGCCCAGTGGTGTTGGTGCCAAGGGTAATGCTGGCGTTGCAGCTGTGATCAAGAAGCGGGAGGGGGCGATTGGTTATCTCAATCAGTCGTACATCCGTGGTTCGGTCAAAGCAGCTGCGTTGCAGAATTTGGCTGGTGAGTTCGTCAAGCCAAGCGTTGAGGCAGGTGCCATTGCCTTGAACCAGATCACCCTCGATCAGAATCTGGCTGGGGAGAATCCGAATCCAACAGCATCTGGTGCTTATCCAATCTCGACACTCACCTGGGTGTTGGCCTATGAGCGGGGCAATGGTCCTGATGCAGCCACCATTAAAGAAGTGTTCAACTTCATGTTGAGTGATGAAGCACAAAATGTGGCCCCACGGCTTGGTTTTGTACCTCTGCGGGGTGACATTCTGGCGAAGTCGAAATCTGCGGTGAATAAGATCGGGGAGTGATGGTTACACTTGAATGAATACGATGCACTGATTCTTTGAAGGATGATGGATAAGGATGCTGCAGCAAAGATGATTGATGACATGCAGGAGCGCTTCCCTGGGCTGACGCCTGAATTGGCAGCCCAGACGATTTTGGTGGAGTCCCTTAAGGCTTGTCAGTCGGTGAAGGATCTCACGCATTTGCCCATTGATCCACGGGTGCTCAACCAGCTTCTTGAGGGTGGTTTGATTGACAAAGCTGAATGGGAGCGCGTGATGGCCATGTTGGATCCCACGTCTCTGACTCCACCTATTGACCCCTCCGGACAATGAAGTTTGAACCCAATCTGAATTTGACCCAAAATGACCATCGCAACTTTTCTTTTTTTGAGGACGGGCCGGAACATTTTCAAACCCCAGGTAAAGGCTGATATCACCCAAATCGATTCGCCAAAGGTTGTTGCCATATCGTCAATGTCCGACTCTGATGTCATCCATATCGGACCTCGCGGTGGTAAATACCGTGTTGATGCTCACGGCCGCAAGGTCTACTTGAAGTCAGCTTGATGTCAGGCTCGGCGGGCATCAATGATGCGGGCCAATTCCAGGACATAGCCGGCGGTGCACCAGCGACCATGGCTGCGGGAACGATTTTCATGATCGGAGCGGATCTCGGCGGTTTCCGCCATCAGCAGATTCAGTTCGCCCTGAGGAAGGTCATACAGCTCCTGGAGTTCCACTTCGCGGTTGAGCAGATGGCTGCGGAACCATTTGCGCACCTGTTCCTGCGGCGGGATGTCGCTGGTCATGGGCCACTACTGCCAACTTGTTTCATTGTCCAGCCATGAGGGTTCTCAGCTGGTTGGAATTTGATCAGGCCGTGCAGATCCTGGTTGAACAGTTGTCTTCGGCGTCGTTTGCGGGTGTTTATGGCGTGCCACGCGGTGGACTTTGTCTGGCCGTGGCCTTGAGCCATGCGCTCGAGCGACCGTTGTTGGCTGAGCCCCAGCCCGATGCATTGATCGTGGACGATGTCTATGAGACCGGCCGCACCTTGGAATCGCTGCATATCCGCTTTCCCAAGGCCAATTTTGTAGTTTGGGTGAGCAAGCGCCCTCCCCAGTGGTGGGACGCGGTGGTTGTCACAGACAGCTCCGAGTGGTTGCTGTTCCCTTGGGAAAACGCCGCCCAGGCCCTCGCCGATGAGCAGACTTATCTCAGCTCCCGGGGGGTGGGCTGATGGCCAAGCCCACGATCTATCTCGCTTCCCCTTACGGATTTTCAGCACAATGGAAGCGTCTGCTGCTGCCGGAATTCATCAGAGCTCTTGAAGGGCTGGGTCTTCAAGTTTGGGAACCGTTCGCCCGCAACGGCCAGTTGGATGTGGCCCAGCCGGGTTGGGCGCACCAGGTGGCCCAACGTGATCTGCAGGATGTGAGGGATGCCGATGGCCTTTTCGCGATCGTGAACGGAACGCCGCCCGATGAGGGGGTGATGGTGGAACTGGGTGCAGCGATCGCCCTGGGTAAACCCACCTTTTTGTTCCGCGACGACTTCAGGCGTTGTACGGATTCCGAAGATTACCCGCTCAACCTGATGCTGTTCGCCGGTCTGCCGGCGCAGGGTTGGCAGGACTTCGTTTACACCAGTCTTGAGCAGATCGCCGACCCCGGAAAAGCCATGGCACGCTGGGCGCGCGATTGCTGAGGACAGGCTTCCTTCTTGGTGGTCGGGTGATCAGCTTTCTTGAGCCACGGTCAACAAACACGCTCTCAAGCGAGTGATTCAAGCGCTCATTTCAATAAAAAGCGGCTTTGTTGGAGTTGTTCCGAGGAATGGTTGAACTAGGCCGGTGTCATGTTGTGTGGTGGATTGACTTCGCCGACGACTCAAGCTCTTGTTTGAGTTGAATCAAAAGCGGATGAGCTCTGAGCTCCTCGTTTTCAGCCGCCAACTGCTCCAATGCGGCGAGATTGCCGCCATCAATAGCTCGTTTCATGATGCAGTTCCATGCATCCAGGGCTTCGATCTGGGGTTGTCGAAGCGAGCATCGTTGATCATAAAGTTCGTAAATGATCGTGCTTTTACTTTTGCCTTTTACTTTGACTTCGCCAATCATGCGAAAGGCAAACCGATGCAAGGCCTGCTCCTGCTCAAGTTGTGCCAGGAGCGCATGGCTGACAATGATGTTGGTTTTGTACGTTTTGTTCGCACCTTCAAGACGACTTGCCAAGTTCACAGTGTCTCCCACCATCGTGTAATTGAATCGATCAGCTGCGCCGACATTGCCAACAATGGCTTCTCCGTAGTGTAGACCGATTCGAGTGTTGAATCTCAGTGGTGCGTTCTGTTGAGCCCACTCATCCCTCAGTCGATTGCTGGCATTTCGGAGTGCGATGGCCGTTTCGCAGGCCAGTTCACATGGATTTGTCAGCGGAGTGGGCATCCCCCACATCACCATCATTGAATCGCCGATATACTTATCAATCGTGCCCTTATTTGCTCTCACATGATTAGTGAGCTCGGTGAAATATTCATTCAGATAGCGGAATAAATCCTGTGTCTGAACTGATTCTGTGTACGACGTGAAATTATCGATATCGGTGAACATCACTGCAACATGTTCAGTTGTACCGCCCAATTCAGCCCGCCTGTCGTTCAGAAGAAGTGACCGAACAACTTCATTTGGTAGATATCTAGAAAATGATTCGATAGCGCGTGTCAGTCGATTGGTTGCCAGTGAGACATTATTGATCTCGCGGATCCAAGCCTCCCGGATTATGTGATTTTTACTTAGGCTTATGTCTAGGTCACTTAGAGCTTGTATGCGTGAGATGATTTGATTCAACGGCCGTGTGAGCTGTCGGCATACAAAATAAATCGCGACACTTGTAATCAGCAGCGTTGAGAGTTGGAGGATCAGCAGTTGAAAAAGAGACTTGTTTAAAGGATCAAAGATTGTTTGTTTGTCGATTGCATTGACAGCAATCCAGTTAGTGTTGCCTGCTGATGAAGTCATCGCAAACGTTAAAAGTTTATTTCCATCTAGGTTGATTTCTTGAAAGGTATTGAAGTTGCCGCGACGTGTTATGAGCTTATTCAATCTCCCCCAAGCTGTTGTTGATAGACGGCGAGGGGACTGAATTGAAATTCGTACAAAACGAGAATCAGATGCGGTCGGAAAAACGATGTTGCCACTTTCGAAAATAAGATAAGTCACACGGCCCTTATAATCACCGCGATGGAATTCAAGATAGTCCGGATTTTTGGTTGGACTTAGCCTGTTGGGTAAGACTGAATCGCTGAGTGTTTCGTCACTTCTCATTTGATCGGTTCCAGCAATGCCAATGGCTGCTCCCAGTTTTTCCAGTGGCAGACAGAAGCTCAGTGTGCCGATGACTTCAGATGTACCACCAGGACTGGCTGACTTAAAGATTGGCTGATCAGCACTCAGGCATCCTTCGGTTTTAATACCTGCTTGCAGGAAAGCAACACTCCAACTGAATTGTCCATTGCGAGCTTTCTTGAAACCTTCGTAGTCTTTGTGTCTCAGTTCAAGAAGCTTTTGCTGATGCGGAGATTGTTCAGATTCAAGGCTTGTGTAAACCAAGTTCCCTTGACGGTCAAAGACACGCCAGACTCTGTCAGCTGTCAAGCGTGTGACTTGCCTCAATGTTGCATTGATTTGTGTGTCGTCCAGATTGATTATCCCAGGTTGTTTGCTCAATGTATCCATCAGTAAAACAGTCGACTTTTTCCACTGGTTTATGTTGCTCACGAGACCTGTTACCTGATCTCTGTTTCTAAGGTGAGTATTGCGAATCAGACGCTCTGATGTTGTGCGGAAGATGACTACGTTACCGATCGAAAATAGCAGTATGATTACAAATGTGATCTGGGCTGTAAACGTAAATTGCAGTGTTTTAATTACCCTGAATTTGTTTTTAAGAGGTAGTACGGGCTTAATAAGCCACCTTTGGAATTGAAGAGACATATGAATTTATAGGTTTTTCTTCGAGTTCTGCGTTTTCAGCTGTTTTAATGCCAGAAAAGCAATGCCAGATATCGAGAATCCGGTGATTAGAATTTTTATTAATCTACGTCTAGCTTGCTTGAACAAAACAGACTGGTCTCTTTCAATCAAGAGACCCATGTTGGCCGCGGGGATGTATTGATAAGCACCCACGACAGGTTTTCGTTGATGATTTAGATAGAGATATGTTCCAGGTCTGTCGTTGAGAGCATTGTTGATACCTTCGCTTTTTAATGGTGGGTATTGGTTTGGCTCAATTGGATTGTAAATTTCAGTAATTCGATTCAATGATGTATAGGCAACGGCATGGGTGTTCTCCGGGGGCGAGAGGGTGCTGGATTGATTTTGTTTGAACATTGAGCCATGCAATATTTTTGGATTGATGTCAACATAATAATATCCACGTCTTTTATTTGTATCGTCACGAATTGGTAGGGCAATGGTTGCGGTAGGACGTCCAGCTCGAGGATCCTTGAAAAATCGCAGGCCAACATCAATTGATTTTTCGGGGTCAATGTAGGTTGTTGTATTTTGAACTGGTTGATAGCGACCTGTTTTCTTGGCTTCTGTTGATAAAGCAACAATGGCACCAGCTGTGAGGATTGATATGCTTTCTGCTTCTAGATTTGTTTGAAAAATTCCTGCTGTGTAAACATCTCCATTGGTATTGGAGTCGGTACTTGGTCGGCTTGGACGCAGACGTTTTTTCGATGATAATACTTTAATGCTTTTTTCCTTGAATTCAGGGTTCTTCAAGTGTTGGCTGATCAAGTCGATCAGAGACTTTTTTGCTTCGGTAAATGCTGTAGCTCTTTCAGTCAAAACTTGCTTTTGCGCTTCATATGCCTGATGCCCGGTTGTTCTTGTATCACTGAAATATGTCAACAGGCCAACGGAGCTTGTGACAGTGAGCAAGACAATGAAAATCTCGGTGCAAGACATGTGTGAAATTTTCATGATCTCTCCCACTTCTTGAAGATTGATTCGATCGACTCGATGGCGTTGTCAACAGCAACATCAACTGGAGTGTTGTTGACGCAGACTTGTTCAATGGCTTGAGCCCAAATATTCAGTCTTCTGACCTCTGTGTAAGCTGGGTTTAGTATTTGGTAAGCAAGTTTATAATTTTCTACGGTCTCACGAGATGCTTGGATATGTGTGTTTCGCAATTGATTCCAAAATGGATTTTCTAGAATTCGCTGTGAAACGGGTAGATAACGACCTTGTGATCCTTCAACATAGGCCGACAAATTTTCTGGTTTTATGAGATTGCGTGCATAGGACTTGGCCTCTTTGGCTTTGTTGGTGTCAAAGATAAACATCTGTTTCACCGAAATATCTGTACGAACTTTCTTGCCAGTCATGCCTTTGGGCCACCCGATTGATGCAATTCTTTCGTAGTAGGCGACTTCGTCTGCCGTTTGAGACCCTGGAATCGATAATGTGGGGTTGGCTGTCATCAGAGACAAGCTGCTCAGGAAATTAATGTTGTTGTCTACGTCACCCCATTCGGTTGCCTTTGAGGGCACCCAGCCTCTTTTGTAGAAGCTGGTGTAATTTTCCATTGCCTTGATGACTTTTTTGCGTTCTTCGGGCTTTCTCAACAACAGCTCTCCGGATGTGTTGATAATCTTGGCTTCGTGAGCTTCCAGGAAAAAGTCAAACAGAATATGGGTATCAGATGTCGAACTTGCCATCGGTAGGCCAACGCCTTTGATATCGACGAAGCCAGCCTGAATTGCTTTCTTTTGATTGACGCCCCAGAATTCCCAGAACTCGTTCCAGGTGTCTGGGATATTGATTGCCAGGTCTGTCGCGTTTGCTTCTTCAAGTAAATCCTTCCAGTAGTGAATGTAGGCTGAGCTCACTGAAAGAGGTATGGAATATGGATGTCTCTCTTTAGTTTGTTTATTCAGAAAAGTGATGTTTTCAATGATTCCAGGTGAATAGTCACTTTTGAATTCTTCGATAACGTCACTTGTTTCAAGAAGAAAACCTTTGTAGGCAAACGTTGGTCCATGGCTGTCTCCAACGCTGTAGCCATACATCAAGTCTGGCTTCGGGCCTCCATTCAGAATTTCTGTTGCCCTCTGTGAGATTTCACCATCATTGAAAAAAACAAGCTTTACTTTGTTGCCGCTTGCTTTTTCCCATTGACGGGTGATTGATTCAATGGCGTCCGTCTCTTCTGGGTAATACCCCTCAGACCACCAAATGAGAAGTTCACGATCGTTGGAGGTTGGTGAAGTTGCTTGGTTCCCCCCGGTGACGTTGCAGCCACCAACGGATAAGCCCAACAGGATTGATGCGAGAGCTAGCTGACCCTTCAAGCGAAACTCCGGAGCCTCAAATTATTCTAGTGAATTCCTGTAACCCTGCTGCAGTGCCCACAGGGATTGATCTGATGATGTCACCAGGAGGTTAAGCTAAGAACCCAGATCGGAAGCGTAAGCAGCAAAATAAGATTGCTTATGATTAATGTTTGAACTGTAAGTGCTCGATCGAGGTTGAAATTTTCGGCTAACACCAGAGTCGCGAAGGCGCAGGGCATGCCCGCTTGCAGTACTAGGATTAAGCGTTCAGGGCCGGCAAATCCTGTCGCTGTCAGCAAAGCTCCGATGAAAAGTGGTACAGCCACCATTTTGATTAGAACGGCTTTAAGCGGCAGTTGAAATGAGCCAGAACCGCTGAGCTGTTGAATTCTCATCCCCATGGTGAGCAAAGCCAGCATGATCGAGCCCCATGCAATCACGCTGAGGATGGAGTTGATCGTTTCCGGAAGTTCAACCAATTTGAGGAGAAGTCCAGCAACAAATGCCAGCAGTGAGGGATTTTTGTAGAGAAGTTGGGTCGTTTTGATTATGGCGCTGCGCCATGAGCTTCTTGTGTTGCCGTTCTCTCCTCGGGTTGCAATCCATGCCCCCAGTCCATAGCCGCCCAAAACGGTTCCGAAGATGTCGTATAGAACGGCGACGCCGAAGTAGCTGGGGCCAAGTTGCGGCAGGAGTAATACCACAGGAAATCCAATGAAACTCGTATTTCCTACGTAGCTGCTGAGTTGAAAGCTGCGGCGAGTGGCAGCAAGAATGGAGCTCATTGGCCCCAGGATGCAGGCGGAGCAAAGTAAGCCCAGTGCAATCGCCAGGCTTGCCGTGATCGGAGCAATCCAGGCGCTGGCAGAGAGCTCCGTGCTGCGCACGAAGTTGGCTATTCCGATTGGGATCCCAATGCGCAGCAGGAATTGTGCGAGGAAAGCCGGTATGCGTCTGCTGTTGCTTTCTCCCCAGGCTCCTCCGTAGGAGACCAGCAGTTTGCTGAAGATCATCCCGCTGCCAACGGCTGCCACGATGGGCAGATACACCGATGTGACAATGGAGGAAAGATCGGTCAACGTAGCTACTCTCCCCGTGCAAAATTAAATCAAACTTATGTTCGCATGTGTTGCTTGGTTGGTCAATGGTTTGTTGGGAATGGATGCGTATATAAATGTCGATTGAATTGCATCTTGGCTTGAAATTGATGCTTCCGTTCAGTAGCCCATCACTGTTGAAACCATATCACCTTAGACAGGCAATCATTTGGTCTCTTTGCCCCTTTTGCTCGGCCTTGTCGCAGTCATCTGGTTGCAATGTTTACCGGTTTTTGACTGATCAACTGTCGTGCTGTCCCTGAAATTTCTAGCGTGTCGTTTATTCCTCGCCACTCTCCTTTGGAAGGTTATGGGTGGCTGAGCAGTAGCGATCGGCCACCGCTTGTGCGGTTGGATCGTTGTCCACGCCCATCCAGCCTTTGTTGCCGAATCCGCTGAAGTCGCCCTTGCGATCAAATGTGAGGTCTTTGCAGTCCAGTTGGTATCGAAAGCTGCGTCGTTCCACACCTCCCGGCGTGCCGGGGGTGTAGCTCGGTGCCACATAGCCCACTTGCTGGCAGGTGGTGGTCTGGGTCTGCTTGTTGAAGCCGTAGGTGGTGTTGCACACCTTCCTGCCGGGCATGCCCGGGTTGTAGCTGGCTGGCTTCCCAGCGTATTCATTCAACGTGGTGCCCACGAAGCTGATGTAGCGGCCGTAGCTGCCGCGAGCCTTCATCTGGCGCACTGAGCTCGGTTTGTAGTTGTGGTCCCCTGTCGTTTTCACCTCAACATTGCCTGAGGTTTGCTCAAAGTTCTGGCCGGACTGGTACTCCTTGCAGCCCTTGTAGTCCGCTGCCTTCAGACACGGATCGTCCTCGGCCTGTGCCAAGCAAGGTGTGGCGATCAACGCGATCACCCCGAACAACAGTCGCCAGTTCATGGGATCCGCAGGTGATTGCGTTAACCCTAGGGAGCGTTTTTTGCTGAATCCAGTGAAAACGCATCCGGTAGCAACTCTTTCAGCCGTCTTGAATCGACTCCGTCGATGTGAATGATGGCGCTGTTCGGCATCAGTTCCTGCATCACTTGGCGGCAGGCACCACAGGGCATTCGCGATGCCAATGGCGCGTTGTTCTGGGCATCGACACAGCTCACTGCCAGTTCAAGCGGTTGCAGACCCTGGGCCACACAGTTGAACAAAGCCACCCGTTCAGCACAGATGGTGAGGCCATAGCTGGCGTTCTCCACATTGCAGCCGCTTACCACCGTGCCGTCTGTGCAGCGCACCGCCGCTCCCACATGAAAGTTTGAATACGGGCAATGGGCCTGGTCAGCTGCCTTACGGGCTGCCGCCAGCAATGCTTCAGCGTTGTTCACGGCACGCACCTGAAGCGCTGTCCTGAAGTGTCGTCAGTGCTGTGGTGCTGCCCTCGGCGGTCATGGCAGACACGTTCACCAGATTGAACGACCGGTTGGGCTGGATCAGCAGTTGCCCTTCCACGCTGATCGACGCGTTGCGGTTGGCGTCTCCGGCAGTCGCGGGCGGTGCCACCGGACCCAGCGGTGCGATGTAGTTCCAGCTGTAGCGCAGCCGCTCGTTCTCGATTGAGCCAACCGGCGGCTCTGTTTCCTCCGCCAGGCTGGTGATCCGGCTGTCGATCACATATCGAGGATTCACCGTGATCTCCGGTGTGAGAACCACCGTGAACGTCTGGCCCTTCAGCATCCGAACCCCGGCAATTTTGCGCGGGGTCCAGCGACTCTCAACGGTTTCGATCGTGCAGATCAGGGGAGGCTGCGTTTCAGCTGCTGCCAGAACAACGGGAATCACCGCACCAGTGACGATCAGGCCACTTCCGCGAAGCTCTCGCGGAAGGCATTGAGGGTGGCCTCAATGTCTGCATCGGAGTGGGCCAGGGAGGTGAATCCCGCCTCAAAGGCAGATGGGGCGAGATACACCCCCCGCTCGAGCATGGCGCGATGCAGCTTGCCGAACCGCTCGGAATCGGTGGCTTTGGCGTCTTCAAAGTTGCGCACCGGTCCTTCGCAGAGGAAAAACCCGAACATGGCGCTGACGCTGCCACCTGTGAAGGGAAGACCCGCAGCCGTGGCAGCCTCCTTGATGCCGGTGATCAGTTTTTCTGTGGTCGCGGTGAGTTTTTCGTAACTGCCGGGCTGTTTCAGCAGTTCCAGCGTCTTGATGCCAGCTGTCATCGCCAGTGGATTGCCGCTCAATGTTCCGGCCTGGTACATCGGCCCAGCTGGAGCCACCATGCCCATGATGTCGGCGCGGCCGCCGTAGGCACCCACGGGCAGACCGCCACCGATCACTTTGCCCATTGTGGTGAGGTCCGGTGTGACGCCGAAGTGGGCCTGCGCACCGCCGTAACTGATTCGGAAGCCGGTCATCACTTCATCGAACACCAGCAACGCGCCATGTTCCTTGGTGAGTTCCCGTAGGCCTTCCAGGAAACCAGGCTCAGGCTGAATGAACCCGGCGTTGCCGACGATCGGCTCGAGAATCACGCCGGCAATGGCATCAGGGTTCTCGGCGAACAGAGCCTTGACCGCCTCCAGGTCGTTGTAAGGCGCCGTGAGGGTGTTAGCGGTGGTGCTGCGTGGCACGCCTGGGGAATCGGGCAGGCCGAGTGTGGCCACACCGGATCCGGCCTTCACCAGGAACATGTCCGCATGTCCGTGGTAACAGCCTTCGAACTTGATCACCTTGTCGCGGCCGGTGAAGGCACGCATCAGGCGGAGCACCGCCATGCAGGCCTCTGTGCCGCTGTTGACGAATCGCACCATCTCCACACTGGGGACGGCGTCGATCACCATCTCGGCCAGGGTGTTCTCAAGGGCGCAGGGGGCTCCGAAGCTGGTGCCCTTTTCTATCGCTTCCTGCAGGGCGCTGATCACCTCGGGATGGGCGTGGCCGCAGATGGCCGGTCCCCAGCTGCCGATGTAGTCGATGTACTTGTTGCCATCAACGTCCCAGGCGTAGGGACCCTTCACCCGGTCGAACACGATCGGCTGACCGCCAACCGACTTGAACGCCCGCACAGGGGAGCTCACGCCACCGGGCATCAGCCCCTGTGCTGCGCCAAAGATGGCCTGGGAGCGGCTGGTGTTCAACGCGGGTGCTGTCACTGGAACCGACGCCAAGAGGCTGATGCAAACCGTGCAACATCCTGACCCAGGAACGACCGGATCGGTCTGGAGTGTGTCAATCGACCCCAGTTGCTTGCTTACTCTGGCCCGGGTTGAAGGTTGCTGTGTTCCACGATTGGTCAGCGCTGGAGAGGGATCTCCGCCGGTCTCTGCCGCCGAGGGCCGTGGTGACGAAACGTCAGGAACTACTGAGTTACGACTCTGATGGTCTGACCATGGATCGTCACCAGCCGCCCCTGGCGGTGCTTCCGGAAACCACCGACCAGGTGGTAGCGGTCCTTCGCTGCTGCCATGCGCACGGGATTCCTTTTGTGGCCCGTGGCAGCGGCACGGGGCTTTCCGGTGGTGCACTGGTAGATCAGCAGGCGTTGCTGGTGGTGACCAGCCGCATGCGGCAGATCATCGAGGTGGATCTCGCTAACCAGCGGGTCACGGTTCAGCCGGGCGTGATCAACAGTTGGGTGACCCGCGCCGTTGCCGGAGATGGTTTTTATTACGCACCGGATCCCTCCAGCCAGGTGGTCTGCAGCATCGGCGGCAATGTGGCTGAGAACTCCGGCGGCGTTCACTGCCTCAAGTACGGCGTCACCAGCAACCATGTGCTCGGAATGGAGGTGGTGCTGCCGGATGGCACGGTGACACAGCTCGGCAACGGTCTGGCGGAGTCACCTGAGCTGGATCTGCGGGGGGCCTTCATCGGTAGCGAGGGCACCCTCGGCATCGCTACGGCCATCACCCTGCGGCTGCTTCGGGCACCGGAATGCGTCAACGTGCTTCTGGCCGATTTCCCCACGATGGAAGCGGCAGGGGAGGCAGTGTGCTCCGTCACCGCCGCCGGACTGTTGCCATCCGGGATGGAAATCATGGACAACGTCACCATCAACGCTGTGAATGACTTCTTCGGGTACGACGAGTATCCGCGGGATTCGGGGGCCGTGCTGTTGATCGAGCTGGACGGTCAGACGGCAGAGGTCGAGGCCTCCGCTGAACAGGCAGAAGTGTTGTGCAAAGAGGCCGGTGCCAGGCATCTGCGACGGGCTGAGGACTCCACGGCATGCGAGGTGCTGTGGAAGGGACGAAAGTGCGCGTTCTCAGCGGTCGGAAAAATCACCCCTACTTATTACGTACAGGATGGTGTCGTTCCTCGGAGCTGCCTGCCCTGGGTGTTGACGTCTATTGAGCAGTTGAGTCGGGAACATGACCTTCCTGTCGCCAACATGTTCCATGCCGGTGACGGCAATCTGCATCCCCTGATCCTGTACTCCGCCAGCGCCCCTGATGCGGAGCAACGAGTCAAGAATCTCGGTGCGGCGATTCTGCGGGTTTGTCTGGATGCCGGCGGCAGCATCAGCGGTGAGCATGGCGTCGGAGCCGACAAGCGCTGTTATCTCGATTGGATGTTCGAGCCCGAGGATCTTGAAACGATGGGTCTACTGCGCCGGGCCTTTGATCCGGAGAACCGTGCCAACCCCGGCAAGGTGCTCCCAACCCCGCGCACCTGTGGTGAATCAGCCAAACGTGTGGTGACGTTGCCGGCGGGGGTCGAGCTCTACTGAGCCCCCCTCAAAACAGCTGATCGTCCTCGTCTTGTTCATCGTCAGCAGGAGGCCACTCCAGATCTACGCTTACTGGAGCATGATCACTAGGTTGATCGTTGCCACGCACCTGTTTGTGGATGCTGCAGCTGCGGGCGAGCCCCATCAGCTCCTCACAGAGGTAAATGTGATCGATGCGCCAGCCGCGATCTCGATCCCAGGCGCCGGTGCGGTAATCCCACCAGCTCCAGTGGCCAGCGTCGGGCTCGAACATTCTGAAGGCATCCTGGAGCCGGTTCCCCAGGGCTTCGTGCAAGGCATCCCGTTCCGCATCGCTCGCCATGACCGAGCCGCTGAGGCGATCGGGGTCGTGGATGTCCCTGGCCTCGAGAGCGATGTTGAAGTCCCCCACCATGCACAACGGTTCCCCCCGCTCGGCCTGGGCGTCCAGGTACCGCTTCAGGCAACAAAGCCAGGACAGCTTGTATGGGTATTTTTCTGAAGACAAGCTCGAACCATTCGGTACGTAGAGATTCAGCACCCGCACCCCACCCAGCAGGCCACTGATCACGCGCTTCTGTTCCCCCAGGGTCGCGGCTTCGGCATCATCAGGGAGCTCACCAACGAAACCACAGCGGACATCCTCGAGGGGCTCGCGGCTGACCAACGCCACTCCGTTGTACGACTTCTGGCCATGGATGCTGACCTGCCACCCGGCGTTCTCGAAGGCCTGCATCGGAAACAGAGGATCGTCGACCTTGGTCTCCTGCAGGCAGAGCAGATCTGGCTTGGTTTGCTCAAGCCAGCACAACACTTGCTCAAGGCGGGTGCGCACTGAATTGACGTTCCAGGTGGCAATCCGCACGGTTGTTTGTTGTTCCCAGAAGGACCCTTAGCATCGCTGCAATAGCCTTTCCACCATGCCGCTTCGCTCTGCGGTTCCACTTCTGATCACCGTGACGTCCCTGGCGTCACTGGTGACTCCGGTTTCGGCCCAGGTGGACGGCGGATATCAAAACCGTGAGGAGCGGGAGATCTTCAGTACCGGTCCGGGTGGGGATGGGGATTCCGGCGCGATTCTGGATGCCACCAATCCGATGGATCTGATCAACCGCATCCAGCGGGCCGGCGCAATGGACGACGCAACCCCGCCATCAGACGCCATCGATGCTGCGCTCAAGGCGTTGGAGCAGGAACCTCAGAACGCTGCTGCTCAGCCCTGACGCGGGCTGCCCTTAGCCCCCACCGATAGGCCAGGTCGTCGATCAGGGGGTCCGGTCGATCCTCGTTACCCCTACGCAGCCGAGCCTGTTCGAGCCACCGCTGCACCTCGGCGCCATTGCCCTGTTCCTGGTGCAACATCGCCAGGGCGATGACAGCCCTGACGTCTTCAGCTGATTCCTTCGCGAGTTGCTGATATTGATCAGCGGCTGCTTTGGATTGGTCGAGCTGACGATGCAGATCCGCGAGTAGGAGTCCGAGTTCCAGGCGCTGCCCCTCCGGTCGAGCAGCGAATTGGGCCTTCAGACGTTGAACTGCGTTCTGCCCGCGTCCCTCCTGGAGATCCACCAGAACGGCCAGCTGCAGCAGCTCCTGATGCGAAGGATGCAGCCGCAGCAGTTGCTCCAGCTCCCGCCGGGCTGCTTCAAGGGAGCCGGAGCGGCGGTGAAGGTCTGCCATCAACAGCCCCAGAGGCAGGGAATGGGGTTGTTGATTCAGCCATTGCTGCAACAGCAGCTTGGCGTCCTCCAACCGATCTAAAAGCAGAAGTCGTTCCAGCAAGCGCTCCCGCTCCCCTGCGTTGAGTTCTCGCCGTTGCTTGGCATTCAGCAGCTGGCTGACCTCGTCGTCCACCACCGTCCTGCTGCCGCTGGCCGAGGTCTGTGGGGCCAGCGTCAATGCAGCGACCCATCCGCTGGCCACAGCGGCGCCAATCAGCAGGGCCCACATCACACCTCGACGGGCCCGCTGCATGGATGGCCTGTTGATGTGGGCATTCTGAGGTCATCCACGGGGGCTGGCTACAGTCCTCACAAGGGCTTTTGATTTGACGAGCACCGTCTCAATGCGCGACCACCCCATTCCCCAGGTCACCGAACCGCAGCAATACCGGGCCATTGGGGTGGTTCGTGGGCTTTACAAACCCAGCGACGATGACCAGCTCACCCGGGGCACGCTGATCGATGCCGAAGGCGGTGAGGTGGAGACGGTGGTGCTCGGCCGAGTGCTCACGTTGATGCGGCGCCATCTGGCCATGGAACAGCCCCACCTTTGGGTGGTGTACCCCCGCTCCCGAGACAACGACCAACTGCATCTCCAGATCGCCGGAATCTGGGAGCCGAGCACGTTGTCTCCCGATCAACCCGATCTTGATGATTGCCTGCCCGAGGGGGACGACTACTTCTCCATTCGCGGTGAACTGATTTTCACCAAACCGGAGACCGGTGAGCTGGTGGTGAAGGTGCGCCAGCAGCCCCGTGCCGATGGCAGCCGGCCACTGCCCTTCAAGTTGCAGGTCAAAGGTGAGCTGCCCCTCGAGCACCTGCGGCATTTCGTCAGCCTGGATGTGCGCCGACAGGGGCAGCAGCTTCATCTCGAATCCCATGAGGTGATCGCTCCGATGCCCACCCGGGGCGGCAAGTCCCGCGGCTCGCGGGGGCGTGCCCCTGCTCGCAGTCGCGGCTGATGGCACCTGCTGGTGAGGGTTCGACCGGAACGCTTCGGGCGGGTATAGTTGTGGTTGTCATCTCGGGGCTTGGAGCCTTCGGACCAGTGCTAGGCCTGTCACCGGCCTGGATTGTGGTTACCGTCGGCGGTGGTCTGATCATGCTCAGCGTTGATGCCGCCAGCTGGCAGGGCATGGGGGGGCATGTGCTGGCGGAGGCCCTGCCGGGCGGTGAGGGGCGGCTGCGGCGGATTGCCGTTCATGAAGCCGGTCATCTGCTGATCGCCGAGCAGGAGCAGATGCCGGTGCAACGGGTGCTGGTGGGCACCCTGGCCTGTCTGAAGGCGGGGCTGCGCAGCAGTGGTGCCACTGAGTTCCCAGTGCCGGACAGCGTTCGCATGCCCCTGGAGGATCTTCGCCGCTGGAGTCGTGTGCTGCAGGCCGGGATTGCGGCGGAAACCGTGGTTTACGGCAAAGCCCGTGGTGGCGCTGATGACAGGGCTCTGCTTGGGCAGCTCTGGGGGCTCTCGGGCCACGACGTCGCCACGGCCCAGCGGGAACAGCGTCGCGCCCGTCGGGAAATCGAGCAGCTGCTGCGGCGTGAACAGGCTGACCTCAGCCAGAGAGCCGATCAGTTGTTGAGCGCGGCACCGCGACTGGGGCGATGACCCCGGACGCGACCGCTGGATCGCTGCATATCGACTGTCCGACCGGATTGGCCGGCGACATGCTGCTGGCGGCTCTTCTCGACCTTGGGGTTCCGCTTGAAGTGATCAAGGCTCCCCTGGCGCAGCTTGGGCTGAAGGATCTGGTGCGCCTGGACGTGGAGGAGGCCCGCAGCGGTGGCCTGCGGGGGCGTCGCCTCAATGTTGTCGGGCTGGAGCCTGACCCGCCTCATCGCCACTGGGCGGAGATCCGCGACCGCCTGCAGAACTCCTCCCTTGAACCCAAGCTCCTGCATATGGTGCTGGCGGTGTTCACGGCTCTGGCCGAAGCGGAGGCCACGGTCCATGGCCAGACCCCCGAGTCGGTGCATTTCCATGAGGTGGGCGCCATCGATGCCCTGGTGGATGTGGTGGGGGTCTGCGCAGCCATCCATCACCTGGTTCCGTATCGGATCAGCTGCGCCCCGCCGCCGGCGGGTCACGGCAGCGTCACCACCGCCCATGGTCTGCTGCCGGTGCCAGTGCCGGCGGTGCTTGAGCTGGCCCGTGCCCATCAGGTGCCGCTGCGGCACGACCCCTCGCTGCCGGAGGGAGAGCTCACCACACCCACCGGTCTGGCGCTGGTGTCCGTTCTGGCCGAGCGCTTCACGGCGCCACCTTTGTTCACCGCTTCTGCCATCGGCATCGGCCTGGGTCACCGCCGCCTGGATAGGCCCAACCTGGTGAGGCTGTGCCTTGGCCAAGGGGAGAGTTCCACCCCAGAGCTCGAGCCCCGTTGGCAGCCGCTGGTGGTGCAGGAGGCCTGGATCGATGATGCCTCGGCGGAAGACATCGCCTGGCTGCTGGATCGATTGCGCCAGGCCGGTGCCCTGGATGTGGCCTGTCAATCTCTGCAGATGAAGAAGGGCCGCTCTGGGGTTGCTGTCACGGCTCTGGCGACAACCGAGCATGCCCCGCAGCTGCGACGGACCTGGTTTGAAGCCGGCCCCAGCATCGGTTTGCGGGAGCGGCAACAGGGGCGCTGGCTGCTGCCCCGACGTGCCGGAACCCTCTCCACCCCCTGGGGTGTGTTGACGGCCAAGCAGGTCCGCCGCCCGGATGGTCGTTGCACGGTGAAGCCGGAGGCTGATGCGCTTCAGCGGCTCAGCCAGGCCAGTGGTTGTTCCATTGCTGATCTGAGAGTCGCGGCCCAGGCGGCCAGCTTCGAGAGTGAGGAGCCCTGGACGTGGTGATCCGATCCCTGCTGAAACCAAAGCTGTGGATCACCCTGGCCAGCCTGGCCTTCATCGCTGTGGCCCTGGTGCATCAGGGGGAGCAGCTGCGGCAGATCAATCTCGAATCAAATGGCTGGTGGTTGCTGCTGCTGGGCCTCGGCCTCACCTGGCTCAGCATCCTCATCAATGGCTTGGCCTGGCGGGTGCTGCTGGATTGGCTGGGGCAGCGGCCGCCTGGCCTGGCGCTGGTGCCGTTGTTTGTGCGCAGCAATCTGCTCAAGTACCTGCCGGGGGGCATCTGGCATCTGGTGGAACGGGTGCGGGTGCTGCGACCCGCCATCGGTGCAGGTCCCGCTCTGGCGGGGGTGATCCTGGATCCACTGCTGATAGTGGCGGCCGCCTCGCTGTTGTTGCTGGCGGGGGGATGGCAGGACGGTCTGTTGGTGCTGGCACCGATCCCGTCGCTGGTGCTGCTGCTGCCGCGCCTGCGGGAGCCGGTGCTGCGGCGACTGGAACGCTCCAAGGCCGCTCAGTTGCAGACGGCGGTCAGCGGAGATCTGCCGGTGGATGGCAGTGGCCGCGGCGGAGCTCCCTGGTGGCCCTTGGCAGCTCAGGTGGTGTTCGTGCTGGTTCGTTTCGCCGGATTTGCCTGTTGCCTGGTGGCCTTTGATCTGATTCCACCGGCAGTGCCCCAGTGGCTGGCCGGCTTTGCCCTGGCCTACGCGGTGGGATTGGTGGTGCCTGGAGCACCCGGGGGACTGGGGGTGTTTGAAGCCACGCTTTTGTTGCGCCTGGGGACCGGCCTTGATGAGGCCTCCCTCCTGGCGGTGGTGCTGAGCTACCGGGTGATCTCCACGGTGGCGGACCTGCTTGCGGCCGCTGTGCTTGCCGCCGATCAGGCCCTGATGCAACGGTTGCACCCTGCGCCCTGACCGCCATGGACCTACCCCTGCCCTGTCCGCTGGAGGCCGGCTGGGAGCTGGTGCGCACGATCGCGTTGCCCAGGACCCTTGCTGATGGCCGTCCCCTGGGTGGCTTCTCGGCAGCGGCCTACCAGCCCAAGCAGGACCGTCTCTGGTTGCTCAGCGATGCACCGATTGGCCATCTGGTGCCCTGGGGGGGATTGGCCCGATGGCTCGAGGGTCAACGCGACACGCTGCGACCGGGTCGCAGGCTGCTGCTGAGGGGAGGCGATGGCGAGCCCCTGCCCGAGGGGTTCGATGGGGAGGGGTTGGTGATCGAGGGTCGGCAGGCCTGGATCGCCAGTGAGGGTCGCCGTTCCCAGAACCGTCGCGCCCGGTTGATCCGCATTGATCTCGCCAGCGGTCGGCTGCAGCAGGAGCTGCCGTTGCCTCAGGCCTGGCGTGCCAGCCCAGGGCAGGGCCTTGACTCGAACAAAGGTCCGGAATCGCTCACGGCCCTTGCCCCTGGCGATCTTCTGATGGCTGCGGAGGCGCCGTTGCTGCAGCACCAAGCCGAGGATGGGATCAGCCTGATGCGACGCGCGCCTGGGAATGTGCTCCGCACAGCTGGGGCCCTCAATGTGGGCGCCGCTGGCCGCCATGACGGACTGACGGAGCTGCTGGCCCTGCCAACCCGGCAGCAGCTGCTGGGTCTGCGGCGGGGGTTTGCGCCCCCTGATCAATGGACGGCCAGGCTTCAGCTGTTCGCCTTGCCTGATCCCCAGGGGCCTCCGTTGCAGCCGATTATCGGCTGGGACCTGCTGGAGGCCGGTCTGCCTCCGGACAACTGGGAGGCCATGGCGCGGGGACCTGTGATGTCGGATGGACGACAGACCCTGGTGTTGGCCAGCGATGACAACTTCAATCCGCTTCAGTCAAGCTGGGTTGGGGTGCTGAGTCCACGCCGCACCACCGCCTGCACCGATTGAGGTCTGACCGATGCGCCGACGTTCCGTGCTCTCCCTGCTCGGCCTCGGCGGAGTCGGTGTGTTGACGGCCAAGGGACTGTCGGGCTGCGTCGCGCCAGTTGGCAACAGCAGCGGTGTTGTCAAAGGATTCCCCTTTCAGCCGGTGCAGGTGCCCCTTCCGGTGAACAGTGATGGGCTTCAGGCCAGCGAACAGCAGTCCACCTATCGGGAGCTGGCGGTGGAGGACCGGCTGACGGTTCCGGAGGGGTTTCAGTCGCAACTGCTGGCGGCCTGGGGTGATCCCCTCGGCGACAGCCGCTTCGGGTTCAACAACGATCACCTCGGTTTTGTGCAGCACGCACCGGATCGGGCGTCGATGACGGTCAATTTCGAATACATCAGTGCCGTGCCCTGGGTGCAGGGCTTTGCCGAGGTTGTGGGTCGCCCCCTGCCCTTTGCCGCCCTTGTGTCGGCCCTCCAGAGCAGCGATGGCGTCATCGACTGCACGGCGCTGCCGGCTGGTGACCGCCGTTTGCCGCAGATCCGCACCGTCGCGGATGAAGCGATGACCGACCTCGGAATCGGGGTGATGACCCTGCAGCGGGATGGTCAGGGCCGGTGGAAACGGGCTCAGGCCCCCCAGGATCGACGCATCACGGGCATCAGCGGACTGGAAGAGCCTGAGCAGCAGCTGCTCAGCACGGGTCCAGCTGCGGCGGTGTTCCGGGCCAGCAACCGGCAGGGCTATGACGACGGCCTGGGCGACAGGATCGTGGGCACGTTTGCCAATTGCGGTGGCGGCACCACGCCCTGGGGGACCGTGCTCAGCGCTGAGGAGAATTTCCAATCGCAGGTGCCGGAACCGGTCTATGCCGATGGCAGCGCGGCGGCTCCGTCGGAGCGGCCGTTTGTCTGCAAGGACGGAAAACTGGGGGGACTTGGCAACGTCTACGGACTGGCCGGCAACAAGTACGGCTGGATGGTGGAGGTGGATCCCAATTCAGCTGACCAATCGGCGGTGAAACACACGGCCCTGGGCCGTTTCCGCCATGAAGCCGTGGCGGTGCGGGCCGAAGCCGGCAAGCCGCTGCAGGTGTATTCCGGCTGTGACCGCCGCGGCGGGCATCTGTATCGCTTCGTCAGTGCAGAACGCGTTGAGACGGTGCAGGACAAGCGGAATTCCCGCCTGTTTGAAGTCGGCGAGCTTCAGGTGGCGCGGTTCCGTGCCGACGGCAGCGGTGAATGGCTGGCGGTGACTCCCGAGGCGGTGGTCGATCCCTTCCGGCCCAGCCGCTTCAGCGATGCGGATCTCGGCTGTCCGGTGGAATTGCCCCACCGTGATCGCAGCCAGGCAGGCGCGGAACTGTTCCGGGAGGACGCCGCTGTTGAGGACTACTGCCGTCGGTTCGCCACCCTGTCGGATCTGTACCGCGGCGAAGGAGAGGCTCTGCAGGGGGCGATCTTGGTGGATGCCCACCTGGCGGCCAGCGCCATCGGGGCCACCCCAACCGCCCGTCCGGAGGACACCAAGATCGATCCGGTCAGCGGAGATCTGCTGATCGCATTCACCTCCGGATCCCCTGGCAGTACTGGGGGGGCTGATCCCGCGGTGTTCAAGGGACCGGAGGGTCAGAGCAGCTGGCCCAATGGCTGGGTGATGCGTCTGAGTGAATCCGGCGAGAACGGTTTCACCTGGCGCATGGCGGTCACCGGAGGAACCCCATGGGCCGGTGGCCTTGGATTCACCAATCCCGACAACGTTGCCCTCGACAGCAAGGGCAACCTCTGGATCGTCACCGACCGATCGATGAAGGCGTCAGCGGGCGATGTGTTCGGCAACAACAGCTGCTGGTTTGTTCCCAGGAGTGGCAACGGGGAGGAGCAGGCGGCCTGCTTTGCCACAGGGCCGATGGAGTGTGAGGTCACTGGGGTCTGTCTGGATCAGGCTGAGGCCTCTGTGTTTCTGGCGGTGCAGCATCCCGGTGAGGTGAACGGCAGCCGTTCCCAGGGGGATGAGGAGATTCAGGCCCATGAACTGGTGGATCGGGACGGCGGCGTCTTCCAGCAGCTGCGCACGGTGCCGCTGGGGTCCAACTGGCCGGCGCAGGCACCGGGACGACCACCTCGCCCGGGGGTTGTGGCGATTCAGCGCAGCAACGGTCAGCCTTTGCTGGAGGCCTGATCCAGGCTCGGCACCAGGGCCATCGCTGCCACCAAACCAAGCGACAGGATCATCAGGGCCGGCAGCAGTGCCGCCGCCAGCCGCTCGTCGCTGGCGTACTGATACACCCGCACCGACAGCGTGTCGAAGTCGAAGGGGCGCAGCGCAAAGGTGAGGGGCAATTCCTTCACGGTGTCCACGAACACCAGCAGCAGCCCAACGGTCATCGGACCCCGCAGCAACGGCAAATGGACCCTGCGCAACACCTGCTGCCAGTTGAAACCCAAGCCTGTGGCGGCTTCATCGAGGTTGGGGCTGATCCGTTCCAGGGCGGCATCGAGGCCGCCCTTGGCCACCGCCAGAAAGCGGTCGCTGTAGCCCCAGAGCAGCAACAGCAGCGGAGCCAGTTGCCAGGGAGCGCCGGTCAGCAGCAGTGCCAGGGCCAGCACTGTGCCGGGGATGGCGTAGCCAATGCCGGCCAGAAAGGTGAGGCTGCGCAGCCAAACGGCCGAGCTCCAGCGTTTGGCAATCGCCAGCAGCAAGGCTGCCGCCAGGGCCAGCAGGGCAGCACTCACCCCCAGCAACAGGCTGCGCAGGCTGAGGGGCAGCAGGTCGTCGCGGAGGCTGCTGCCCAGCTGGTCAAGATTGGCGAGGGCCCAGACCAGAGGAATCCCAAGGCTGAGGGTTGGTGGGATCAGCCCCAGCAGCTGGGCGGCCAGGGCCCGGGTTCCGTGCAGGGGCCAGGCGGTGGCATCACCGCCGGCAACGCCATCACTCCAGCGTCGGCTGCGACGGCGCAGCCGACGTTCCCCCACCACCAGGCCCAGCACGATCACCAGCGTGACCAGAGCCAGGCTGATGGCGGCGGTGGGATCACTGTTCGATTGCCAGGCGTCCAGGATGCCGGCCGACAGGCTGGGGATCCCCAGCAGCTGCACAGCCCCCAACTCGTTGACGATCTCCATTCCCATCAGGGCCACACCGGCACCGATCGCTGGCATGGCGATGGGTAGCGCCACGCGCCGAAAGGCAGACCAGGGACCAATGCCCATGCTGCGGCAGGCCTCCAGTTGGCGTCTGCCGCTCATGCCAAAACTTTCCGTGCTCAGCAGAAACACGTAGGGGTAGGTGGCGAGGGCCATCACGGCGATGCCCCAGCCCAGTCCATGAATGCGCCAACCGGCTCGGCTGCCCAGATCCACCAGGGTGGCGGACAGCAGATAAGCAGGGGTTGCCAGTGGAATCAGCTGGGCGATGCGCAACCAGCGCCGTCCAGGAAAACGGCAGTTGATCAGCAGCCATCCGTTGGCGGTGCCGATCACCGTGCCCCCCAGGGCACTGCCCAAGAGCAGCAGGAGAGTTCCGCGGATCTGACGTCCGCCATCCGGCCCAAGCTGCACGAGCCCTTGCTGCAGACCCTGCAGCCCCTGACTCAACAACTGCAGCAGAGGCCAGAGGGCCAGCAGTGCCAGAGCAGAGGCCAGCAGCGTCAGCAGACGACGGCTCATTGCCAACCGTTGGCGGCCATCAGCTCGAGCGCTTGCGCGTTCAGCTCGCCAAGACGCTCAGCGGACACCTTGGCCTGGTTGAAAGGCCCCCAAGCCTGCAGCACCGGGTCCTCCCCGATTCCTTTGAGTGGATATTCGTGGTTTGCCGCGGCGTAGCCACCCTGGGCCTGATCCGAGCTCAGAAATTCCAGCAGACGTTGGGCTGCCTTGGGGTTGCGGCTGGCACGGGTGACACCACCGCCAGTGATGTTCACGTGCACGGGATCGGGCCAGCGCACGGTCACCTTGCCCGACAGGGTCCTGTCGGATTCCCCTTTGTCGCCGGCCTGCATCCGGCCCAGGTAGTAGCTGTTGGCCAGGGCGACACCGCACTGCCCCTGGGCGACAGCTCGGATCATCGGCGTGTCGCTGCTGAAGACAGGTTCCGCCAGGTTGTTCACCATGCCTTTGATCCAGTCCTCCGTGGCGGCCTGCCCCTGTTCATCCAGCATGAAGGCCACCAGGGACTGGTTGTAGACACTGCGGCGGTTGCGCAGGCATAGCTTGCCTTTGAGGCTGGGGTCGGCCAGCACCCCATAGCTGCTCACCTGCTCGGCGTTGACGCGGTCAGCGTTGAACATCGGGGCCCGCAGGCGACGGGTCAGGCCGAACCAGCGTCCCTCGCGGTCACGCAGATCACGGGGTACCGCCTGGTTGAGGGCATCGGAGTCGACCGTCTGGAACAGATTCATGCCGGCGGCCCTGTCGAGTCGGGCCACATCCGCCAGGATCAACACATCGGCGGGGGAGTCATCTCCCTCGGTGTTGAGCCGTTCGATCAGGGCGTCGTCCTTGGCTTCCAGCAGCTTCACTTGAATGCCGGTGGCCTCGGTGAAGCGCGCATAGAGGTCCTTGTCGGTGTTGTAGTGACGGCCTGAGTAGATGCCGATCTGGCTGGTTGTCTCAGGGCCGCTGCAGGCACCGAGCAGGGCGCCCATCGCCAGTACCAGCGCGGAAGCGTTACGTCGTGACTTGACGAGCTTATTGAGAATGAAAACCATTCGCTTCTTGTTGGTTTTGAGAATGATACACAATAGCGATGGGCGGTCTGCGCTTAGGGCGATCGAGATGACACAACGTGCAAAAAAAATCCCCCGCCGTTGGCAGGGGATCGGAGTGGGATTTGAATTTCGGCTTACCGACGCTGTTGATCGCGCACCCGCACAGGAATCAGAACAGGCTCTCTGAGGCCGCCACCGCTGTTGTCATCGTCGGAATCCTGCAACAGAAGCAGCAGACCGACGATCACGAGCAACGCCAACAGCGTGATCGGTTCGGCCATGAGGGTGTTCTCCATGTCAACACCTTAGTGGGGTTGCCTTGATTGCGCTGAGTCAGGCGAATCCTTGTCCGGCATCCTTGGCCACGCAAGCGTTCAGCTGCTGGCGCAGGGTGGTGTGGTCGATGTTGCGACCAATCAACACCAGTTGATTCTTGCGATCGCCTGTCCAGTCGGTGTCGTCGATGGAGAAGCGCTTGCCGGCGAGGTGAAACACGTGGCGTCGTTCGCTTTCGTTGAACCAGAGAATCCCCTTCGCTCTGAACACCTCCTGGGGCATCTGGTTGTCGAGGAAGTTCTGGAATTTGCGCAGGGAGAAGGGACCATCGCTCTGGAAGGACAGGGATGTGAACCCTTCGATGGCCAGATGATCCGAGTCTTCCCCATGGCTGTGGTCATGGTCATGGTGATGGCTGTGGTCATGCCCCTCGCTGTGGTCATGCCCCTCGCTGTGGTCATGCCCATGGCTGTGGTGATGCCCCTCGCTGTGGTCATGGTCATGGCTGCAGTGGCCATGGTCGTGATCACAGTCGCTGTGGTCGAGGCAGGGGTCCTCCACGGGCGTGGCCACCTTGTCGGACTCGAACAGGCCAACACTCAGCAGCAGGGCCAGGGGCACATCCCCCTTCACCGACCGCAGGATGCGGGCATCGTTTTTGACGGCCCGTAATTCCGCTTCCACCTCCGCCAGCCGCACTTCAGAGACGAGATCGCATTTGTTCAGCAGCAGGATGTCGCCGTAGATCACCTGAGCCCGCCCAACTTCGGTGTCCAGCAGGCCTACCTCGAAATTCTCCGCATCAATCAAGGTGATGATCGAGTCGAGGCGGGTTGAATCCCTCAGCTCACTGCCGAGAAAGGTCATGGCCACCGGCAGTGGATCAGCCAGTCCGGTGGTTTCAACAACGATGTAATCCAGTGGCTCAGGGCGTTCCAGAATCCGCTCAACGGACTCCATCAGTTCGCCGTTGATCGAGCAACAGATGCAGCCGTTGCTGAGTTCCACCATCTCCTCACCGGTGGACACGATCAGATCGTTGTCGATGCCGATCTCGCCGAACTCGTTCACCAGAACAGCGGTTTTCACCCCCTGCTGATTGCTGAGAATGTGATTCAGCAGGGTGGTTTTCCCCGCCCCCAGAAAGCCGCTCAGGATGGTCACGGGGGTGCCGGAGGCGACAGGTGCGGTCGTCATGCGATCAAGACCTCTCCAGTCATGCTGGCAGCAGTTGATCGATTGCTGCAGCCAGCTCGACATCGAGATCGCTCAGTCCCCCCAGATCGTGGGTGGAGAGCGTGATAAACACGCGGTTGTAGACGTTGCTCCAATTGGGGTGGTGGTTGCGACCCTCCGCCAACAGAGCCACCCGGCTCATGAAACCGAAGGCTTCGTTGAAATCGTTGAACACCAGCTCCCGGCTGATGGACTGCTCATGAATGGTCCAGTTCGGCAGCGTCACCGGCAGCATCTGCCGTTGGTCTGCTGAGAGCAGGGAGGGCATGGCGATCATCCACGACAGTCACCGCCATCTTCGGCCTATGTCGATCAGGTGTCCGCCAGGTCGTGCAGTTGGTCCACCAGCAAATCCACCTCCGTTTCGATTCCTCCATCCGCAGCCCAGGCCTCGGGGTCGTGGCGTGCCTGGATCTGCTGGTTCAGGGTTTTGCTTGTTGTCTCTATTGCGGCTGGTTCTCCAAGGAGATGACACAGCACGCGCCGTTGATGGGGACGGCGTCGGTGCTCCCAGAGGTAGACCGCCTGCCAGGTGCCCAACACAAGCTGGCCGGCGTCAACGCTGAGGCTCAGGCTCTGAGCGGTGAGCGCTGTGCGGATGTGGGCCGGCATGTCGTCGGCTCCTTCGTCGTCATGGCTGTAGCGACGGAACTCGGGAACGATGTCCGCCATCCAGTCGGCGAGATCGTTCAGAACGCGTGGATCAGCGTTTTCATTGATTGTGAGGCTGCAGCTGGTGTGAAGGCAGGTGAGATGCAGCATTCCCTGCCAGAGCCCAGTGCCACGAAGCCATTGGTTGATCTGGCGATCCAATCGCGTGAAACCCTGGCCCTGGGTGGCCAGCTCGAGCTGATGCAGAACCTGCTGCAAGGCCATGGCAGATGCAGAACGCTGAGCTCCTTAAGTTTGTGGTGCGTTCTGTTGGTTGTTCCACCATCGCGCTGCTGGGTTTCGTCATTGTTATTGCTGTGCTGTTGCTGGAGCCAGTGCCTGCAGCTGCTCAGCGTGTGGTGCCAAGGCTGAATGAAGACTGTCCCATTGGTTACGCCGACACCCGCAATGGCCGCTGTTGCAGTTTTGGTCGTCGTGTCGAGCGGTTGAAGCCCCGTCAGGGTCGCGATTGCCCAGCGCAATGGATCAACGTGGGAGGCGGTTACTGCAAGCGGGAATGACAAGGTCTGCTTCTCCTGAGCTCACCGTGCTGTTCGACGGAGGCTGCCCGTTGTGCGTGCGTGAGGTGACCTTTCTCAGGGGACGCGATCGCCGGGACGCCCTGGGCTTTGTTGATATTGATGCCCTGGACTACGACCCTGAGTCCCATCAGGGCATCAGCTACGAAGAGGCGATGGGTCGCATCCATGCCATCACCGCCTCCGGTGACGTGGTGTGTGATGTTGCGGTGTTCCGCGAGGCCTATCGGCTGATCGGCTTGGGCTGGTTGTACGCCCCCACACGTTGGCCCGTTGTTTCAGCTGTTGTCGACTGGTTGTACGGCATCTGGGCGGCCCGTCGGCTGCAGCTCACACGACGGCCTGATCTGCAAAGCCTCTGCGACGAGCGGCAGCGGTGCCGCCTCGAGACTTCTACCCGTTGATGCTGCGGTATGCGGATTTCGTGGCCTGCGGAAACGCTTCGTTCACTCCAGCGCACAATGCGGTGAAGTCCCCGTTGTCCCTGTGCAGGAACGATCGACACCACCGTTTGAAGGGTTCTCCGAGCGCGTCACCGATGGCAGTGACGATGACCGTACCGTTGCCTATGGCCGCTGGCTGAAGCGACTGCGTCAGAACCAGTCCGATGCGGAGGGGGAAGACGCCAGTGCCGATCAGGTCGCTGACGACGAGGCCCGCTGATCAGGGCTTGGCCGCCGGCTGGCGGTAGATCAATTTGAGCGGCCACAGCGCCAGGGGGAGGGCCAGAGCCAGGGTCGTGGACATCAGCAGACGGCGCATGCTGGTTCGGATGCGACAGCTTCAGGATGGCTCGAGGGAAGCCCTCCCTGCCAGTTCCGTTCCGGTGGATCTCGTTAAGGTCTTTGCAGAAGTGAACCGAATCTGATGCTGCCCGCATCACCGGCCTGGAGTCGTCTCGGTGAGCATCTGCGGGAAACCCAGATCATTGGTTCAATTCAGAGCACGTTGTATTGGGATCAGAACACCCGCATGCCCAGTGGTGGTGCGGCCTGGCGTGGCGAGCAGCTGTCACTGCTGGCGACCCAGTTGCATGCCCGGCAAAGCTCCACGCAGTACGCCGACCTCGTGCAAGCGGCGCGAGAGGAGTGGAACCAGCAGTCAGAGAACGATGACCGTGGCCCGCGGGGTCGCAACCTCGATCTGTTGGAGGAGGATCTGCGCCGCCAGCAATCGCTGGATCCCGCTCTCGTGGCTGCCCTGGCAACCGCCAAAGCAAGCGGATACAACCAGTGGCAACAGGCGCGGTCGGCCTCGGACTTCTCTCAGTTCGCGCCAGCCCTGCAGCGCCTGATCCAATTACGCCAGGAACAGGCCCGTCAACTGGCCGAGCCCCGGTCCTGCTGGGAGACCCTGGCCCAGCCGTTTGAGCCAGGCCTCAGCCTCAAGCGGCTGCAGGAGGTGTTTGCTCCCCTGCGAGAGGCTCTGCCAGACCTGGTGGCCGCAACCGCCTCTGGCCCCCGTTCCCGCACCGCCAGCTGGGATCTGCCGGAGACAGCCCAGCAGCAGCTGTGCGACGCGCTGCTCAACAGTTGGGGGCGTGATCCCTCGATCACCTGTGTGGCGCGTTCGCCCCACCCCTTTTCCATCACCCTGGGGCCTGCCGACTACCGCATCACCACCCGGGTGGTGCAAGGTCAGCCCCTGTCCTGTTTTCTGGCGACGGCCCATGAGTGGGGCCATTCCCTGTATGAACAGGGTTTACCGGACCAGAGCCATCAATGGTTTGCCTGGCCGCTCGGCCAGGCGACGTCCATGGCTGTGCACGAGAGCCAGTCGCTGTTCTGGGAGAACCGGGTGGCCCGCAGCCGTCCTTTTGCGGAGCAGTGGTGGCGTCAATTCGCCGCGATGGGCGCTCCCCTTGATGGAGCGGAGGATCTCTGGCGGGCTCTGAACCCTTTGGCGCCGGGCCTGAACCGCGTGGAGGCCGATGAGCTCAGCTACGGACTCCACATCCTGATCCGCACCGATCTCGAGATCGCCCTGCTGGAGCAAGGGCTGGACGTGGCGGATCTGCCGGCGGAGTGGAACCGCCGCTACGGCGAACTGTTGGGGGTCACGCCCGCCAACGACGCCGAGGGCTGTCTGCAGGACGTGCACTGGAGCGAGGGCCTGTTCGGCTACTTCCCCTCCTATCTGCTGGGACATCTGATCAGTGCCCAGTTGTGCCAGGCGATGGCCTCCGAGATCGGTGCCCTCGAGGACCATGTCGCCAACGGTGACATCACTCCACTGCTGGGATGGTTGCGGCAGCACGTGCATCCGGTGGGACGGGCTTTGAATTCTGAGGATCTGGTGCGTCAGGTCACCGGACGTCCGCTGGACAGCACGGCTTTTCTGCAGCACGTGAGAGGAAAGGTTCAGGCCTTACAGCCGGCATGACACCTGAACGGCACGATATTGAGTTAATAATAACTCAATATAGGTGAGATTTCGTGCCATAAAGGCTTTGTCTCAGCGATTGGTCGGGCTGCCCGTAGGATCCCGGCGCTAACGTCCGCCATCCATGGCCAACCTTGATCAGGCTCCCAGCCGCAGCATGCCCAACCTGCTGCATGTGCTGCCGGCCTTTGCTGATGAAGCCGAACTTCGCCTCAACACGATCGTGGAGCTCAACTCCAACACGATCAACAAGTACGAGCTGATCACGGAAACCGGCCACCTGAAGCTGGATCGTGTCGGTTATTCCTCCCTGGCCTATCCCTTCGCCTACGGCTGCATTCCCCGCACCTGGGATGAAGACGGCGACCCTCTCGACATCGAAATCGTCAACGTCACCGAGCCGTTGGTTCCTGGTTCCATCGTTGAGGCTCGCATCATCGGTGTGATGACCTTCGACGACGGCGGAGAAGTGGATGACAAGGTGATTGCTGTGCTTGCTGACGACAAGCGCATGGATCACATCAAGAGCTTCGAAGACCTTGGTGAGCACTGGAAGAAGGAGACCACCTACTACTGGGAGCACTACAAGGACCTCAAGAAGCCCGGCACCTGCAGCGTGAACGGTTTCTTCGGCACCGAGAAAGCGGTGGAGATAATCAAGGGCTGCGAAGCGCGCTACATGGCCGAGATCGACCCCAAGCTGGTGGACTGATCCTTCACAGGATCCACTGACCCTCAGGGGATCAAGGCGGGGCAAGACCCCGCCTTTCTCATGCGTCAGCGCTGATACATGTTCACCAGCACCGCCCGCCTGGCGCCCGGGTGCTGGGGATGGCCGCGGTGGGCACCACGCTGGCTGGAGATCACCATGTCTCCGGCCTTGGCCAGCAGCGGCAGCGCTTCAAGCCCCTGCAGTTGGCTGTATTCATGACGGTTGAGGCCATTGGCCTCATTGAACTGGCGGCTGCGTTTCCAGGAGCGTCGATCCCGGTGCGTGGCCGGGACATAGCAATAAGGGCCATCGCTGAGGTTCCGAACGTCCGTCAGGAAGACAAACGACTTGAACTTCTGCGATCGACCATCGCAGTGATACCCCCGGGTGTCCTGTACGCCGTGGTTCACGTAAAGGTTGCGGCACTTCACCCGCATCGGCAGCAGCGATGAGGTCAGCAGCAGTCTGCTGATCAGGCGTTCGTGTAAGCAGACCGACACCCAGTGCGCCATGGCTTCGCTGAGGCGTTCCGGGTGAAAGATGTCCACCATGCCGGCATCGCTGCCGCTGCGGCCATCCGGCCGTTTCACTCGGTGGTTGATGACGGCCTGATCAGCATCCACGAAGTTCTCATACCCCTTTATCAGCCGCTTGTTCGGCAGATTGAGGATGGCGATGGAGGCCAGTTGTTTCGTTTGCCCGGCGTCCAACTGCGCCAGCAGTTGATTCACCTCCGCATTGAAGGATTCGAGAGGTTGAGGGGGAACGGCCTGGCGCACCACTAGGACCCCCTGGCGTCGCAGGATCAAGGCTGCCCGCAAAAAGGCACGCTTGCTGCAGCTGAGGGCGTTGAACCCAACGCTCAGGCGGTCCATGGCCGCCTCCCGCTCCGTTCCGCCCAGCATTAGCGGCAGGCCTGAAGTGTCGGCTGAAGTGGGTTCGGCCCGCGTGGTCATGGAATTCAGCGTACCGGGACAAAACCGCGTAGCTGAACCAACCAGCCGTGCATAGCTTGAGATCAGCGAGTCTCGTGAGTCTTGATGCGGAATGTCGCTGTTTTCGTTGGACTGTTTCTTCCCATGGGCTTAATGGCGCCTGGGGTTGCGCAGGAGCTGGCGTTGCGGACGTCAACTGACACCAGGATCGTTCTGGATCTGCGGCGTCGGCAAATCAGTGTGATCCCTGCCGGTCAACGCCTGGGTCCCTGGCCTGTCGCCATTGGTGATCCCCAGACGCCGACCCCGAAGGGAACGTTCTCCATCGTGTCGAAACAGGTCAATCCTGTGTACCTCTCCACCAAGGAAGGCCAGCGGCGCGAGCTGGTGGGACCGTCCAGCCCCATCGGCGATCGTTACTTCGGGTTCCATCGCGATGGCCGCGGTGAATTCGGAATTCATGGGACCCCATGGCCCCACTGGGTCCGCAGAAGAGCCTCCGTCAGCCGTGGATGTGTGCGCATGCTCAACGCTCACATTCGTGAACTGTTCGATGTTGTTGAGGTGGGGACACCTCTGCAGATTTAGGGCTGATCAGGCCTCGGGACGGACCTCATCAAAGATTTCCTTGAGGATGGCTCCTGCGCCCTGCTGCTTGAGTTTGCCGGCCAGCTCGATGCCGATGGACTCGGGGTCAGCAGCGGAACCACTGGCCTCATCGCGGATCAGGCGCCTGCCATCCAGGCTTGCCACCATGCCCGTGAGGGTGAGGTCGTCATTGCTGATCTGGCTGTTAACACCAATCGGCACCTGGCAGCCCCCCTCCAGCTCTCGCAGGAAGGCGCGTTCTGCCAGACAGCGGCGGGAGGTGGTGGTGTGCTCCAGCACCTTGATGATTTCCAGAACCTCTGGTTTCCATTCCACGCATTCGATGCCAAGGGCGCCCTGGCCAACGGCATGAAGAGAAATGTCACCGGGGATGATCTGGTGGATCCGGTCGCCGAATCCCAGGCGGCTAAGGCCAGCGGCCGCCAGGATCAGACAGTCGTAGTCGCCTGAGTCGAGCTTCTCAAGGCGCGTGATCACGTTGCCGCGAACGTCCTTGAAGATCAGGTGGGGGTAGTGGTGACGCAGCTGTGCCAGCCGGCGCAGGGAGCTGGTGCCCACCACCGCTCCTTGGGGAAGGGTGTCGAGCTTGAAAGCCTGATTCTTGGCATTCACGACCAGTGCGTCGGCGGGGTCTTCCCGTTCGCTGATGCAGCCCAGCATCAGGCCCTCAGGCAGGTTGGTGGGTAAATCCTTGAGGGAATGGACGGCGATGTCCGCGCGTCCCACCAGCATCTGCGCTTCCAGTTCCTTGGTGAACAAGCCCTTGTCGCCGATCTTGGCCAGAGCCACATCCAGGATCTTGTCCCCCTGCGTGGCCATCGCCTCCACCATGATGGTGAGTCCAGGGTGGGCTTTCTCCAACTCCGCCTTCACCCAGTTGGTCTGCACCATCGCCAGCTGACTGCGACGTGAGGCGATGCGCAGTTCGGTGAGAGCCATGGAGAGTGCGAATCAGCCGCCAAGACTACGGACTCGCGGCCTGTTGGTTCTGCGAATGTGAAGCTGCTGCGGTGGATCGTGGTTCTGTGAAGACTGCGTAACATTGTCGCCATCAGCCCGTCGATGTATGCCAGGCCCAGTTGTGAACGGTGTACGTCAGGCCACGTTGTCGAGTTCGTCGTCCGTGACAGGTGGGTCGTCGGACGAGCCCCAGCTGCCTCTGATGGCAGAGGGCACCATTCGCCTTCTCCTTTTAAGCAGTGGTGAGTTGCTCATGGCACGGTTGCGCACCACCACTGATGGCGACGGTCAGCCTGCTTATCAATTGATTCGCCCCAGGCGGGTGCTTAGCTGCGACAGCGAGGCTGAGGGCTTCACCTTGACCCCTTTCCTCAGTGGACTCACTCCCCAGAGCAACCTGGTGTTGTTCAAGCATGCCGTGGCCTCAGTCCTTGAACCCGATGGCCTCCTGTTGCAGGCTTACGCGACCCAGACCTCCCAGGAGTGCCCCCTGGAGGAAACACCGGTGGAGCGACTGAAACGCGCGTTTCAAGAATTTACGGAGAGTTTTGAGGACTAAGCCGCGTTTGGTCTTGCTGCCCGTCAGTAACGCTGTTTGAGCCAAAAAAAACCCCGGTTTCCGCCAGGGTTTGATCTCTTCCGTGTGAGGAGGGCGTCTCAATTCCCTCTTCACCCTTATAGGGCGGCTGGGGGAGCCTAGGTAGGTGCAGATGTACTTATGTGATGTGGCAGTCCTGCCAAACTTTGATCACTTGAAGAGGTGCAGTGAACGAGGCTTACGTGCTCATGGCAATCATTCTCTGCGTCTGGCTACTGGTGAAGTTGCTGCCGGGGATGGAGCCCTGAAGGGCTCCTGCAGGACTTACTTGATGTTTTCCGCTCTCGGCTGAAACCCAAGCTGGGCCAAAGGCTTGGGAGCGGACGAGATACCAGGTGAGGTACCGAGGTGGGTACCAGGTTGTTTCGTTTGTAGTGAAAGTGCTCTGGGTCATTACAGAGAGCTCGGATATAGGAAAACAACGGATTCAGACATCTCGGCCGACCGCTCAACTGACCGTTTTACGAGGTCAACGTCCGTTGGCCGGCGTAAATTGGCTTCATGGGTCAGTTCGTCGCCTACCTCCGCTTGTCTCGCGACAGCAAAAACGGCAGTAATTACGGCCTCGACGCTCAGCGGCGCGACTTAGATGTCTTCTTGAGCGCTTGCTGCCCTGATGCTGATGGCTGCGAAGAGCTTGGGAGCTACCAAGAAGTCGAAACCGCAACTGACAACGATCGTCCTGAGCTGACCAAAGCCATCGCGCAGTGCAAGGCAACAGGAGCAACGCTGCTCGTGGCGCGTCTTGATCGCTTGTCGCGTCGTGTCTCCTTTATCGCCTCGCTGCTGGAAGAGAAGGGCTTGGAATTCAAGGTGGCTTCGATGCCACACGCGGATAAGTTCCAACTCCACATTTATTCAGCCCTGGCGGAGCAGGAGCGGGAGTTCATCAGCGCAAGAACGAAAGCTGGCCTGGCGGCAGCCAAGGCCCGCGGAGTGAAGCTGGGAGGACTGCGGCCAAATCAAGAACGAGCAAGGGCTGCTCAGCAAGCAAAGGCGGATTCAGAAGCAGAGAGGCTCCGCGGCTTTCTGTCTGCATTCACTACCAACACCGCAACGCTCGCTCAGATTGCTGAAGCGCTCATGGCGGCTGGTATGAAAACACCAGCAGGAAAAACTGTCTGGCAGCCGACTCAAGTTGCGAGAACAATTAGGCGACTTGGTCTGGAGCGATGATGATCTTTCAACTAACATGATTTCAATTTTTAACGCAGACTATTTTATAATTTTATTCAACTTGGCATTGACTTGACTGGCTTTTATTGTAAGTTATTGGATTGATTTGTATTTCGTGGTGAACTCATCTTCCGATGTCTGTTCGACTGAGTCGATATATAGTCCAGTACTTTTGGGCTTCGGTAAGCAGCCGATCTCCTTGAAGAGAGCCTTGGCTACAAAGTAAGCTTGCGGATGTATATACATTCCTGAGTGCTCCATGGTCACCCTCGAGGAAAATTCACCGACAATGCTCCTTGAACAAGCTGTCATTAAATCTGATTTGAAAAATAATTCATTATTGCAACTTCCTTTTGAGTCTTTGAAATAGATACTGTTTTTATGCGCGAAAAGCATTGTCTGTAGATATGATCTTTCTCCTTCAAGGAAAGGAATGTTTTTACCAGCCATTACTATAGGATATAAATTTGAGTTTTGTATTAGTTCATTAACAAGGTAGAAGTCTCTTGTCGCTCCAGTCCCGCAAACAAGTAAAAGGCTATTTTCTGTACTTTTTTTATCAACCATGTTGATATATTCAACAAAATCTTTCTTGTCCATTTCCTGCAGGCAGCCATTTGCAATCCATAAGTCGGGACTGGTGTCTGATTCTTTGAAGTCATTGATATGCCACCAGGGAATTGATATTAATGCTCTATGAGCATTAGGATTCAGTAACTGTGAAGGCAAGCCAATGCTAGTCGCTGTTATTGTCGATTCTGGTGAAAATTGAAATCTGACATTGTCAGCTAGATCTTTATATTTTTGATTGCTTTGGCTTAGGTCGTAATGGTGATATTCATTGTTTAAAGTCTCAGAGTAATTAAGTCCAATGCTCTGCAAAGAAAAGTAGGGTTGATAAACATCAAAGTGAATATATCTCTCGAGGTCTATGTTTGAAATGAGTAATGGGGCTAGAAATCCAGCTCCAGGTCCTGTCTCAAAGATAGTAATGGGCTGCATGCTGAGCGAATTTACTATTTTGCAGCAATTTTCTGCAAAATGGTAGTTGTGGATTGCTTTCAGTATGGTGTCGTTGGGTATTATTTGTAATTCTTGGCGATTGTTTTTGTGGTTGCTTATCTTGAGAAGGTAGAGGTAGTACTTGCAAAGTTGGTCGGCTAGTGAGTTGAAATTTGACGGAATCACAAACTTATCATAATTTTTATTCCCCTCCATTGAGAGTATCGTTGCCGGGATTTCTTGGCGGTCTTGGATGTTTATGCTGAAATCGTCTTTCTTGAACCAAAAGGGATAATTTATGCCTTTTGAGGATGATTTTTCGAGAGCAGAGTTTTCATTTGACAAATATTTTTTGAATTCGTGCATTGAGGCTAATTAGAGGTTTGTCGGTTCAAATGTATCATATTTGATCTTTGGTATTGGGTTTTTATTCGGCCGGCGTGAAGTATTGCGGTTTGGTGTGACTTTCTATCCACGGCCCGCCCTCTTTTTATCTGGCTTCGGCAGAGGAGAATGACTATTTTTATATATCTCGGTTGCACTTGATTGGTTAAAAAAAATGACACTTTTGATTTAAATTTTTTTGGTTAATTAGATATGATTCAGAGCTTCCAGTTATTGACCGCTGCCTGACATATTCCAGCGCTGTTGCATTCGGAAGCTTGTTGCCTCATGTTTTGCTTCGTACTGCAATTGAAAGGAATTGATGCGGTGGAGATGTTTTAGATGGTTAATAGAGGAGGCTTGCGCAAAGGCTTCATGGGTCACTTCGTCACCTACCTCAGTCTGTCGCATGACAGCAAGAACGGCCGCAATTACGGTCTGGATGCTCAGCGCCGTAATTTGTACGTTTTTCTGAGCGCTTGCTGCCCCGACGTTGAAGGCTGCGAAGAGCTTGGGAGCTACCAAGAAGTCGAAACCGCAACTGACAACGATCGTCCTGAGCTGACCAAAGCCATCGCGCAGTGCAAGGCAACTGGAGTAACGCTGCTGGCGGCTCGTCTCGATCGCTTGTCGCGTCGTGTCTCCTTTATTGCTGCGCTGCTGGAGGAGGAGGGCCTGGAGTTCAAGGTGGCCTCGATGCCGCATGCGGACAAATTCCAACTCCACATCTATTCAGCCCTGGCGGAGCAGGAGCGGGAATTCATCAGTGCAAGAACGAAGGCGGGCCTGGCGTCAGCCAAGGCTCGCGGGGTGAAGTTGGGAGGGCTGCGGCCAAATCAAGAACGAGCAAGGGCTGCTCAGCAAGCAAAGGCGGATTCAGAGGCAGAAAGGCTTCGCGGCTTTCTGTCTGCCTTCACTGCGAACACCGCAACGCTCGCTCAAATTGCTGATGCGTTGATGGCAGCAGGCGTCAAAACGCCTGCTGGCAAGACCGCTTGGCAACCAACTCAGGTGGCGAGAACGATGAAACGACTTGGTTTAGAACGCACAGCGCAATAACACCGTTTGTAAGGGCATCTTCGCTTGCCCCACCATTGTCAAATCTGCTGCCTTTTAGATCAGTTTGTGTTGACGTGCTCGGGCACGTTGTTTGATTTAGCGTCGTTAGAATAGTTTTATACGTAGTGATGTAATTATGGGCACAAGGTGTGTTCCTTCCCCAGACAATTTGCTGGAGTGTGAACTCTGGAAGAATAGGTGTTCTCGTTTAAACGAGCAGCGTCACTTTTCTCTTTGCAAGCTTCTTGGAGTGAAACCCGCAGGGTTGGAAATGGCGCTTTTGGAAGCGCGCACTCTCGGTATGACCCATGAAGTCAGACATGCATCGGCGCTGTGGATGGAGAGCGAGGACGAGCTTGCTCACGCGATCACTCTTCTGGAAACTGCCGAGGTAATTCAACGAAATCGCATTTCCCAACGACTGGACGAATGATCAACGTACAAGCACACGCACCTGCTGGCACTCCACTTCCATCGGGCTGGAAGCACACTGCGCCACTAAAGGCGCAGCAAGCCACGCAAGACTATCTGGACAGGCTCCAAAATGCCTGGCTTCAGCAACTTTCTCGTACTAATCAAAGTGAGCTGATGGACGCGAGATTGCGTCCTACCAGTGATTCAAGGGCCGATGCTTTGAGCATGGTTAGTGATGACGAGATTGAAGAAGTCTGGTCTTCTGCTGGCGCAGTTGTGCGCATCAAGAAAAGGCATCGTTGATAGTGCTATTGACAGCCAAAACGTGCTCTTTGTTCAATATTTGCCGCTAAAATTAAAGGGTACGCGTAACTCGGCGCGTGCGATTGGCGGTCCATTCACTTGCTGTCAGGGGCGTTTATAAGGGGCGCCCCTGTTTCTTTCTCTATGGCGAATCTAAACACATACTCACCCAAAGGTTCTCGCTTTCTTCCTGATCAATTGAGGATAATCGATGAGGCTGCTGGGCTGAAGAATGTCTCGCGTTCTGTGTTGATCCGCCATGCAGCAACGGCTTATGCAAAGCAGGTGATCGAAGGGAAGCTCTAAGGCTTCCCCCTTCATTGGATTGCTGATCGGCTTTTTTTTGTGCTGTCGCCGAGCACCAAGAGATATCCCGCCATGACTGCCATTACTAATCGAATTACATCACCGCGTGAAGTGGTGAAACTGTTGACTGAGTTATTTGGTGACAGGCTCAAGTTCAACGAGATGCGCAACGATGTTGAACTGGATGGAGAGATTCTGCTGAACCGAGATACTCAGCAGGCTTACTTCATCTTGTCAGAAGAGCTTGACGTTGAAGTTACGAAGGCTCTTGCAATGGATGCCATGATCCGCGCTGCATTGAAGAACAGCTATCACCCTGTTCGTCAGTATCTTTATGGACTGTTGGGGAGTTACGAAGAAGGTTTGCTGGAGCCTGCAAACCTTGATTCGCTAGTTGCTCGTTATTTGAGACCTACGGGTGAATCCAAGTTTGAAGAGCTCTATTCGGTCTATTTACGTAAATGGTTGATTGCCTTCGTTGCTAGGCAGTATGAGCCTGGCTTCAAGTATGACCACATCGTCACTTTGCAAGTGGAAGGTGGTTGCCGTAAATCTTCGTTCTGGTCTGCCTTGGTCGGTGGTGACTACATCACTGCTGGTTTCTCAATGCCAAAGTCGGGTGATGTCACTGCCAAGGTATTGCAGACCATCCATCAGTTTGCCGCTGTAGAGCTAACTGAGTTGGGCAAGCGCGTCTCTGGACGTCTTGAAGCTACTGACAGCTTCAAGGCTTTCGTGACGAGCGTTAGGGATGACTTTGTTCCTCAATACGGTCGAACTTCAGAATCCCATAAGCGTGGGTTTGTTCTTTGCGGCTTAATTAACGACGAAGCTAACTTCCTCAGCGATCCAACTGGCAATAGGCGCTATCAGATCATTACTGTTCAGAAGGCCAAGGTCGATCCCATTGACACTGACCAGCTCTTGGCTGAGCGAGATTCCATCTTGCTGGCAGCAGTCTTGGCATACAAAGAAGGAGAACTTCCAATGCTTCCGCTTGAGCTTTCTGAGCTTGCTGACGAAGACAACCTTCAGTACATGCAGGAAGTTGCCATGACGCTTGAAATTGCCCGATTTGCAAAACAGCGTCCTTACTTCCGAGGCATCGAATGTTGGAAGGAAGTCTTCAACGGTGAAGAGAAGGACTATGAACGCAACAAAGGGATGGTTGGCCGAGGTATTGCCCCGATCAAGTGGATCAAGGCAGGACAGAAGGAGTGGATCGAGGGATCACGCCAAAATGTCTATCGGTGTAACCACGAGTTGCGCCTGGAGATCGAGGACCAAGAACGCGCAATGCAGTTCGGCGACGGCCCACTGTTCTGATCTTCCATCGCCTCTGTCCGAGTGTCCGATTGATTTTGGGCACTCGGCTTTTTTAGTGCCTGTGCTCAGACAGCGGCTTTTCAGGTACGGGTGTTTTCTTATTTTCTCTCAGACAGTAAGACACTCAGACTCCCCCATGGCCAGGGCGATTTTGTCGAAGCCTGTGACCCTCGCGTAGATCTCGGCTGCCCTGGCGACCTGCCTGACTTCTGAGTCGTCGTAGATCCTGGCAATGGATCCGTCGGCGTGGCCTCTCATGAGATTGAGGTGGTCTCGGCTCACGTGATCTTCTCCAGTGAGATCTCTCAGGATTGATCCAATAGAACGTCTGAATACTTTTGTTGTCCAGTATTCATTCGGGAGTTCGCGTTCAAGTTGGTTGTCTTTTGCATATTTCCTCATCCATCTTCCAAGATTGCCAGCAAAGGTAGTTGCCCATTCTGTCCTCATGTTACCCATCTTGTCTTTTCGTTGGGTCATGAACTTCGGCCAAATCACACTTTTGTCATCGCTTGCATAGGTATCCCACAGCCATTCGATGCAAGCTGGCACTGGGAGGATCTTCTTTGTCTTTCCGTTCTTGAGTGATCGGAGAGAATGCTTGACGACAAAGATACACTTTTGACCTTTGAATTCTCTGAAGTCAGAGTGACGTAGGCCAGCAAATTCGGAGATGCGTCCTCCGAAGCATCTTTGCAAGATCCAAAGATGTAAGTCTTCAGGGTTGTCGAAAATACCGTTAGTGATGATCCTGTCGATCTTCCTGATTTGATCAACTGTGAATCCCTTGCTGTCGTCTTCTTCGTCTGTCTCTGACTTCTCAGGTGTCCATACGTTCGACCATCCTTCAACTGGATTTTTCTCTATATATTGCATGTCGACCGCCCATTTGAACAGTGAGTTCAGGTGCCGCATGTTTGTCATGAAGGTGGAATCCTTCCAGGCTTTCTTTCCGCGTTTCTCCCTGCCTTTCAGTTGGTGATCGCTGATCAGCTTGTGTCTGTCGTTGATGGATGTCTGATCCAGATGTTGTTTCCAAGTTACCTCAATGAAATGCTCCATGGCCTTGTGCTTGGTGTCGTAAGCCCCTTTCTTGGCTTCGATGTACAGACGTGGCAGGTCTTCCAATTTGCGTTTGACGGCGGGAACCTTCTCTGGCTCCAGCACCATTTCAAAGCCGTCGCGATTGACGCTCAGCCTTTTCCCCTCGTGCTTGCCCTGGAGGTGGGCGACTAATGCCGTGGCTCGGCGCAGCAGATCGCCATCGACGTCTTGCCCTTCATCGATCAGGCGGGCTCTCGTTTTCTTCAGCTCTCCCGCCAGCTCTTTGTCGCTTGTCAGCAGTCCAGACGGAGCTTCTTCCGTCGATGCCGCAATTTGTCCTACTTCCATCGTCAACGTCTCGCCTGCTGTCGCGTCTTCGATCTGTTGGAGCTTGGCCTCAGTGAGTTCAAACCTCGTCAGCAGGTGTCTTGCGTCAGGCAGTTGCGTTGCGAGTCGGACGCCGCCGTTCTTGTCTTTTGTCTGTTCCACAGTCGTTGGTGCCGCCTCAAGCGGCACCACTGCCGTGTCGTCTTTCAGGTGTTGAGCGATGGCGGACCGCTTGGCCTTGTTCAGGAGCAACGCCGATTCGCCAGCGATGCCCTCAGGCACTTCCAAACGCTTGTTGTTGGTCTTGGCTGCGATGCGCCGTGCCAGCAGCTCCACGGCTGCTGGCGACGGCGGCACTTCGCTTGTGATCGTGCTGATCAGCTCGTTGGTCTTTCTCTCGTGTTCCGCCGCTTTGATCCGACAGCCGTTCTCGTCGTTGATCGGCCCGAGCCTGTACGCCCATTGGGCGGTGCCTAAGGCCTCTCTGCAACTGGCAGGCACTCGCCGCTTGAACCACCAAGCGTTGCCCTTTCTCCAGGCATAGCGGAACGGTGCAGAAGCCAGAGTGAGGTACAAGCCGAGGTACATATTGAGGTCCCTCGGCGTGCAGTTGTCAAGGCTGTATCTGTGAACTCAGTAATAGCAGCGCTTTTCAGCGATGCTTGAGGATCATTTGATGTACTCCTTCAGAACACCGTTGCGGTTGGGGTGGCGCAGTTTGCGCAGGGCCTTGGCTTCGATCTGGCGGATGCGTTCGCGGGTTACATCGAAAATCTGACCGATCTCTTCGAGGGTCTTCATCCGTCCGTCATCCAGGCCATAGCGCAGCCGCAGTACATCCCGTTCGCGGGGGCTGAGGGTGGCGAGAACTCCTTCCAGATCTTCCCGAAGAAGATTTTTGGCCACGTCCTGCTCAGGATTCTCAATGTCGGCTTCGATGAAGTCCCCGAGGCGCGAGTCTTCTTCCTTGCCGATGGGGGTTTCCAGGGAGATGGGCAACTGGGCACTCTTGGCGATGAAGCGCAACTTCTCGATGGTCATCTCCATCGATTCAGCAATTTCTTCTTCGGTTGGCTTACGACCGAATTCCTGGGAGAGGACCTTGGTGGTTTTCTTGATGCGGGAAATCGTCTCGTAGAGGTGCACCGGCAGGCGAATGGTGCGGGATTGATCCGCGATGGCACGGGTGATGGCCTGCCGGATCCACCAGGTGGCGTACGTGGAGAACTTGTAGCCCTTCTCGTGATCAAACTTCTCGGCGGCGCGAATCAGGCCGAGGCTGCCCTCTTGGATCAGGTCCTGGAAGCTCAGGCCCCGGTTCATGTACTTCTTGGCGATGGACACCACCAGGCGCAGGTTGGACTGCACCATCTTTTCCTTGGCCCGACGTCCGAGCATCAGGCGTCGGCGGAAGCGGATCAGGGGCATCTCCACTAGAGCCGCCCATTCCTTGTTGTCGGGTTCCCGGCCGTTGTCGCTCTCGAATTGAGCGGCGAGCTCTTCAAGGTGGAGCAGATCGGCGATTTTCCGAGCCAGCTCAATCTCCTCATCGGGCCGGAGCAGGCGGATACGTCCGATTTCCTGGAGATACACCCGAATGGAGTCTTCGGTGTAGACACCCTTCGGGCCGATCTTGATGCTGGCCAGCGCCTTGGCTTTCGCTGCCTTCTCAGCAGCAATGGCTTTGGCTTTCTCCTCTGGAGACAGCACGATTTCAGGCTTGGCCACCACAGCCTTGGCTGGTGCCGCATCAGTCGCAGCGATGGTCTTGCTGCTGGCTTTCTTGGCGGTGGCTTTCTTGGCAGAGGGTTTCTTGGCTGTTGCTGCCTTGGCCGTGGTCTTTTTCGTGCTGGCCTTCGGAGCTGCTTTGTCTTTTGTTTTGCTGGCCTCTGCCTTCTTCGGGTCGGCGGCGGCTAAAAGCTCGTCGGCTTCTGTTGTTAGATCCTTGGCGCTGGCCTTACTGCTGCGACGTCGGGCTGGAACCTTCTTGGTTTCAGCGGTTGGCATGACCTCCCCCACCTCTCCCTCGGAGTTGGCCAGCAGAACGATGTCCGGCTTGGCGGTTTTGGTGGCGGCAGGGCTCATGGTCGATGAAGCGTGAAAAGGGGAAGACGAAGAACAGCACCAATCCCAGTGGAGTCCCGTGCAGACGAAACCCTGAGAAAGTCACGGCGGTTTAAATCTCGACGGCAGTGCCGCGATGAAGAACGTCGCTCGTGATCAATGGAAAGCTGTGCAGGTGACCGCTGATGGGGTCTCTTGGATCAGGATTCTGTGCTGTCCGGGGTGGTCTCAGACCGGTCGAAGTGGCAGGTCGTAGGTCCTGACTTCAGACTGCGTGTCTTCCCGCTGGATCGAGCGCAGTGTCGACCAATACTTAGTCAACATTTCCACCTTAATGAAGTTTTCGGGCCTTTGCAACCCTTCCGACAAGCCTCCTGATCTCGTTGAGGTCTGGCTTGAGGCTGGGCGTGAGGGCAGGACCTTCACCTACAGCGCCGATGCAGCGCTTGGGTTGCAGGCCGGCGACCTGGTGCGGGTGCGGTTGAGGGGACGTCCTCTGCATGGATTGGTGGTTGCCAGATACAACGTGTCCCTTGGAGCCACCGTGCCGGAGAAGCTTCAGGCGGTTGAAGGCCTGGTGCAACGAGCTGCAGTAGACCCCCAGTGGCGCCTCTGGCTTGAGGGGGTGGCTGAACGCTGCCATCTCAGTGTGTTCCGGATGCTGAAAGCAGCCCTCCCCGCCGGTTGGCTGGGCCAGGCCCGGACCCTGTCTGAAGGTCGTGCATTGTTGTGGGTGGAGCGGTTGCAGCCACCCGAGCCCGCTCCCCGCCTCACGTTCCGCCAGCAGCAACTCCTGGATGCGCTGGATGCTGCGGGGTCGGGACTGTGGCAGCGCTCGCTGGAAGCTTCCGGCTTCAGTCCTGCCATGGTCCGGTCCATGGAGGCAAAAGGCTGGGTGCGCCGGGATCGGCGTCCCCTCTCCACAGGGGTGATGTCTGCTGCCCCGCTGGAGGCCGCCAGGCCCCTCACCAGTGAGCAGCAGCAGGTGATGCAGCGCTTTGAGGCCGTTCCCGATGGGGAGGGGATGCTGCTCTGGGGCATCACCGGGTCCGGCAAGACCGAGGTGTACCTGCAGTTGGCGGAGCAGGAGTTGGCGGCCGGCCGTCATGTGTTGATCCTCACCCCTGAGATCGGCCTGATTCCTCAGTTGGTGGATCGTTGCCGGCGTCGCTTCGGCTCCAGGGTTCTCGAATATCACAGCGGTTGCCGGGATCGGGAGCGCCTCCAGGTGTGGCGTCGCTGCCTTGCGCCCGAGCAGCCTCTGCTGGTGGTGGGAACCCGCTCAGCGGTGTTCATTCCCCTCTCGCCGCTGGGGTTGGTGGTGCTGGATGAGGAACACGACAGCTCCTACAAACAGGACTCCCCGATGCCCTGCTATCACGCCAGGGACCTGGCTTTGGATCGGATTCGTGCCAGTGGTGGGCGCCTGGTGCTCGGCAGCGCCACCCCATCACTGGACAGCTGGGTGCAACTGCATCCCGATGGGCCCCTGCATCTGGGACGTCTGACCCAGCGGATCTCTCAGCAGTCTCTGCCTCCGGTCCATGTGGTGGACATGCGGCATGAGCTCGCCGAAGGACACCGTCGACTGATCAGTCGGCCGCTGATGGATCGATTGGCCGAGCTGCCGGAGAAGGGGGAACAGGCGGTGATCCTCGTGCCACGACGGGGCTACAGCCCTTTTCTGGGGTGCCGTAGTTGCGGGGAGGTGGTGATGTGCCCGAACTGTGATGTGGCGCTCACCGTCCACCGGGGTTCCGGCGGTCGTCAGTGGCTGCGTTGTCACTGGTGTGATCACCGCGATGCAATCGGCAACCGTTGCGCCCATTGCGGGTCCACCGCCTTCAAGCCCTTCGGTGCCGGAACCCAGAAGGTCATGGAGTTGCTTAATCAGGAATTGGATGGGCTGCGGCTGCTCCGGTTCGACCGGGACTCAACCGGTGGTCGAGACGGACACCGTCGCTTGCTGGATCGTTTTGCCTCCGGCGAGGCGGATGTGTTGATCGGAACCCAGATGCTGGCCAAGGGCATGGACCTTCCCCAGGTGACGCTGGCGGCGGTGCTTGCGGCGGATGGCCTGTTGCACCGTCCCGATCTACGGGCCTCTGAACAGGCTCTGCAATTGCTGATGCAGCTGGCGGGTCGTGCTGGGCGGGGCGAACGCCCCGGTCAGGTGCTGGTGCAGACCTACTGCCCAGACCATCCCGTGATTCGTCATCTGGTGGATGGCCGGTACGAGGATTTCCTGGCCCAGGAGGTGCAGCTGCGGCGGGAGGCGGCGCTCGTGCCCTTCAGCCGCGCCTGTCTGCTGCGGTTGTCCGGTGTGTCCGCCAGCGCCACGGCCACAGCGGCATCGGTTCTGGCGGAACGGGTACGTCCTCTCTGTCGCGACCGTGGCTGGTGGTTGTTGGGGCCGGCCCCAGCCCCGGTGGCACGGGTGGCAGGGCGCAGCCGATGGCAGTTGCTGCTCCACGGTCCGGTGGGCTCCCCCCTGCCGCTTCCCCCCGGGCAGACCCTCTGGGACGAACTTCCCCGCGGTGTGGCTCTGGCGGTGGATCCTGATCCGCTGGAGCTGTAGGTCAGGAGGGAAGTTCCGGGAAACCGAATCCGAGACGACGTCGAACCCCCTGCAGCAGCAGACTGAGCAACAGCAGAACCGCCACCACAAGGCTGCCCAGACCCAGTGGACTCCAGCGCCAGCTGCTGGCTTCCAGGTTGATGTTTTTAGTTGGGCGAAGGGTTTGGTTCACCTGCCCCTGGTTCAGTCCGAGGGTCAAATCAACCCCGGGCAGCTCTGGCAGTCGATCGAGATCCAGTTGCAGGATCAAGCGCTGCTGCACCCCCACCAGCCAGTTGCGCTCCACGAGCCTGATCCTGGGTTCCGGTAGGTCGATCCCAGCACTGGCGCTTAAGAGTTCAAACACCTGGGTGAGGGTTGACCGGAAGGCTGCAGAGGGCATGGCGGCGGTGGTGATCCGCTGAGTTCCCGGACGGGGATGCTCCACGGTTACATCAGGCTGAAGCGGCTGGAGCTTGCGGTCAAACCGTTGCTGCCAGGGCAGGAGTTGGCCGGTGCTGCTCTGGATCTCCCAGGCGAGCTGTAGGCGATTCGGCGCCGGGCTGCTGAGATCGGCTTGCATGCGAACGCAGCCGCTCAGGGCCACCGTCAGGGCCAGCAGCACGGCGGCGACCAGGACGGCAAACCCCAGTGCCGGAGGCCGGGTGGGACCTGTGGGCGGTGGTGGCGGTTTGCGCGAACGTCGACGTCGGGACGACACCGGTGCGGCATCGCCAGTGGCTTGAATCGATAAAGGCGGAAGCCGCATGGACCACCGCTCTGGACGGTCCAACGCGGGGGCTTCGAGGATCGTCAGCAACTGACGGGCCTGCTGGCGCAGCTGCGGTTCACCGGAACGGCTCAGCAGCTGACAGATGGTGAGGGCCTCCTGGTCCCGCCCCTGACCCATCAAGGCCGTGACCATCAACAGCCGGACCCTGGCTCCCTCGGGATCCGGTAAAGGCCGGGCTTCCGCCAACGGGGTCAGCTGTTCCAGGCACTGGCCGTAGTCACCGCGTTCCAACGCGGTTTGAGCGATCGTTAGGTCCAGCGGAGCCGGTTGCTCGTCCACGCTTCAGCCGCGTCCCACGACCATGGTGCCGATGCCGGCATCGGTGAACACTTCCAGCAGCAGAGCGTGGGGCACCCGTCCATCAACGATGTGAGCCGCTGAAACCCCTTGCGCCAGGGCCCGGATGCAGCATTCGGTCTTGGGGGTCATACCACCGGCCACAACACCATCATCGATGAGTTGACGCGCCTCTGAGAGACGCAGTTTGCGAATCAGTGAGTCGGGATCGTCCCGATCCCTGAGGATTCCGGGGGTATCGGTCAGCAGGATCAACTTCTCGGCCTCGAGGGCTGCCGCCAGCTCGCCGGCCACGGTGTCGGCGTTGATGTTGTGGGCGCGGCCATCACCCGGGGTGGCGGCAACGCTGGAGATCACCGGCACATAACCCCGTTCCAGCAGCGGCTCCAGCACATCCGGGTTGACCCGGGCCACATCTCCCACCAGTCCATGGCTGCCGTCGCCCCATGGGCGTGCTTCCACCAGGCTGCCGTCGCTGCCACTCAGACCCACGGCCCGCGTTCCGAGTTGATTGAGTCCGTTGACAATCTGCTTGTTGACCCGCCCGACCAGCACCATCTCCACCACATCCATCGTGTCGGCATCGGTGACCCGCAGGCCGTCGCGGAATTCGGCAGGGATCTCCAGACGTTTGAGCCATTGGTTGATTTCCGGCCCTCCGCCATGGACCACCACCGGCTGCACCCCAACACAGGCCAGCAGGGCGAGATCACGGAACACCGCCTCGCGCAGCTCGGCATGGGCCATGGCGGCACCGCCGTACTTGATCACGATGCGGCGGCCAGAAAATCTCTGGATGTACGGCAGCGCTTCACTGAGTACCGACACCCTCAGGGCATCGTCACCGGATTGAATCGGCTCAGGCATCAGGCAGGAGCTTCAAATCGAAACAGGTTTGATCAACAGGGGTCAGTTCCGCCTTCATCCCCTTGGCGAAAAAACGACCGAGGCGATCGAGTTTGTCTTCCCAGCGATCCATCGGTACGGCGTTGCCCTCAAACCGGAGTCGCAGGCCATAGCCCGCAGCGGATGACAACTCTTCAATCTCGGTGAGAGCCGGTGGGTTGTCTTCGTCCCAGAGTTTGAGGGCTTCAAGGGAGGACTCCAGATGGGCCTTCTGCCCATAGCGCCACCGGGTCACATCCCCAAGCAGCTTGCCCAGCTCTGGAGCGGCTTGCTCGCGTTCTGCCTTGAGCTGGGCCTTGGGGGTAACCCGTCTGGCGGGTGGGAGTTCCGATGACTTCAGTGCCAGCCCCCCCAGAAGAATCGGGATCCCGTAGAAGATGGTTGGGAGGCTGAGATTGGCACTTCCCGTGGCATAGGCCACACCACCCACCACGGTGAGAACGCCACCGGCGACGGTGACAAGGCTTCCGGGAGACAACAGATCTTTCATCGACGCCAAACTAAGGACGCCATTGTGACTTCTCGGCCTTCAGGATGGAGAGATGAAGGCTTGTGGTGACCGTGACCGGTTCTTCCTCCGACGATCTCAAGGTTCTGCTGCAGCAACTGGATGCTGATCGCGCCTGGCTGTTGCAGCAGATCGATGGAGGACGCTGGCCAGACCTGCGGCTTGATCTGGCTGCCCTGGAACGGGAACTCGGTCAGATGATCTCCCGGGTCGTCGAATTGGAGGAGGAGTCCGGAGCGCGGTGAGCTCAGAAGGGAATCTCGTCCGTATCCGGCACCAGGGGGGCGGCATTCCAACTGGCGGCCTCGGGCTCGGCCTTCGCTGGTGGCGCAGCCGCTGCGGTGGGGGCCGCTGCTGGCTGAGACGGTTGGGGAGCGGAGCCTGGAGTGATGGGATGCATGCGCGCCAGAGTGAATTCCGCCCGCTTTTCCTTCATCCCGTCCTGGCGGGGCACAGTGTTCATCCGAAGACGCCCTTCCAACATCAAGCGCTGGCCGACCTGCACGCGGCTCTGCAGTTCCTGGGCCAGATTTCCCCAACCCACCACCTTGAGTTCACCGGGTTGATCGCCCTCCCTAAGCGGATCAAACCGAACCGACATCTCGGCGATCGGCGTCTGGTTGTCCTGGGTGTATCGAACCGTAGGTGCGTCGATCACCTCCACTTCCAGCACACAGTGGTTCATGGTTCACACCGTCTTCGTGGTGCATCCTGATGCAAGGTCGGGGGAATGGCCAGGGGCGGATCTGGTTGCTGTCGGGGACCGGTGAAGGGCCACCATTGGCGGCGGCTTTGTTGCGGACTGGCTGGCGGGTCGAAGTGAGTGTGGTGACCCCCTCCGCCGCCCGCCCCTACACCGGGCTCGACCTCGATCGGATGGCTGTCGGCTCACTCCAGGGAGAGAAAGCCATCGAGGCTGTTTTGAACAACGGTGCTGGCTTTCGCTGGGTGATTGATGCGACCCATCCCTTCGCGATTCGCATCAGCGCAGATCTGGCCCGGACCTGTGCCAGGTGCGGCCAGCCTCTGCTGCGCCTGCAACGGCCGCTGGAACAGGGCGGGGTAGTGCAGCTGTTGGATCGGTTCAGTGACCTGCGGGGGGTCGATCTCGGCGGTCGACGTCTGCTGCTGGCCTTGGGGGGGCGGCATCTTCCTGCTGTGCACAGCGATGCCGTCGCCGCCGGCGCTGACGTCTTTGCCCGTTGTCTCCCCTCCGCTGATGGTCTCAGGGCCGCACTGGCCGCCGGTTTACCCCCGGATCATCTGGCGGTGGTCCGGCCGCTGCAGGGGGACCGTGCCGGTGCGATCGAACGGGCCCTGTGTCGCCGCTGGCGGATCACGGATGTGATCTGCCGGCAGTCGGGTGGTGTGACGGAGCGCCTCTGGCGTCAGCTGTCCGCCGATCTGGACCTGCGGCTGCTGATGTTGCGTCGTCCGGCGACCCCAGCAGGCGTCGAGACTGTGGAGAGTGAACCCAGCCTGATGAAGCGGCTGCAGGAGGCTCCCCGTGTTGGCGCTGATGACTGACTCCCCACGCCTGGTGCTGGCTCTGACCACGGAGGCGGATCAGGCCAGAGCTCAGACCCTGGCGGAGGCTCTGCTGGAGCGCCGCTTGGTGGCTTGTGTGTCGTTGCAACCGCTCCAGTCGCTGTACCGCTGGAAGGGTGAGCTGCAGCGGGACGCAGAAGTGCAGTTGCTGCTCAAAACCAGCGCCGATCAGCTGGGCAGGCTGCGGGAGGCCGTGATAGAGCTGCACAGCTACGACACCCCGGAATGGTTGACCTGGCCGGTGGAGGCCTCAGGCGCCTATGGCGCCTGGGCCTTGGCGCAGCTCAGTTCAGATGGGCTGCGGCCAGCTCCCGCAGGGACACCTGGGGACGAGCCCCCAGCTGGGTGACGATCTGCCCGGCACAGAGGGCCCCCAGTTGACCACAGCGTTCCAGGGATTCTCCCTGGGTGTAGCCGTGCAGAAAACCGCCGGCGTAGAGGTCTCCGGCCCCGGTGGTGTCGACCAGCTCGCCCAGGCCGAAGATGCCGATGTCCCAGCGTTGATCACCGCTGAGCACCACGGATCCCTCCCCTCCACGGGTGACGGCGATCACCGAGCAGCCGCCGCCTACCTTCTTCAGAGCGGTGTCGAAATCGTCGGTTTCGTAGAGCGATTTGATCTCCACCTCGTTGGCGAACAGCACATCCACATGACCGTTGACGAGTTCGAGAAAGCTCTCGCGGTGCCGGTCCACGCAGAAGCCGTCGGACAGTGAAAGGGCGACCTGACCGCCGGCCTCGCGGCAAACGTCCGCCGCGGCAATGAAGGCCCGCTTAGCCGCTGGACTGTCCCAGAGGTAGCCCTCGAGGTACAGCACCTTGGTGTCACGCACCATCGAGAGGTCCAGGTCTTCCGGCTCCAGCTGGGTGGAGGCGCCAAGGAACGTGCACATCGTGCGTTCCGCATCCGGGGTGACGTAGATCAGGCAGCGGGCTGTGGTGGCTCCCGTGGTGGCAGCAGGTGTGTCGAAGCGCGCACCGACGGCGCGGATGTCGTGGCTGAAGATGCCACCGAGCCGGTCATCGCGCACCCGTCCGATGAAGCCTGCCCGTCCCCCCAGCTGGGCAATTCCCACCATGGTGTTGGCCACGGAACCTCCGGAGGTTTCCAGACCTGGCCCACTGGCGGTGTATAAGGTCTCTGCCTGCTGTTCATCGATCAGCGCCATCCCGCCCTTCTGCAGTCCGTGTTGCGCCAGAAAGGCGTCATCGGTCTGAACCAACACGTCCACGATGGCGTTGCCGATGCCCACCACATCAAGGCTGCAGGTGCTGGGGAAGCGCGTCATGACGGGGTCACAGGGGCTCGCAGTATGGCCTCCAGCGGATCAGGCGCTGAGCAGAGCCCGTTTGGGGCCGTGGATCGGATCTTCCACAACGATGGTCTGATCGCGGCTGGCACCCAGGGAGACAATCGCGATTGGCACCTCCATCAGATCAGCGAGGAAGCGCAGGTAGGCCATGGCAGCGTCCGGCAGATCCTCGAGCTTGCGGCAGTCCTCGGTGGAGCACTGCCAGCCGGGAAGGGTCTCGAAGATCGGGTTGCAGCGGGCGAAGTCCTCGGCGCTGCTGGGGAAATGCTCAATGCGTTCACCATCCAGCTCGTAGGCCACGCACACCTGGATGGCATCCAGCTCATCCAGCACATCGAGCTTGGTCACGGCGAGGCAGTCGAGGCCGTTCACCTGAACCGCATAACGGCCGATCACCCCGTCGAACCAACCACAGCGACGTCGGCGGCCGGTGGTGGTGCCGAATTCGCCGCCACGCTCGGTGAGCTGGTCGTTCAATCGGCCACTGAGCTCCGTCGGGAAGGGGCCTTCGCCGACACGGGTGGTGTAGGCCTTGGCCACGCCGATCACCCGGTCGATCAGCGTCGGTCCCACGCCGGCACCGATGCAGGCCCCACCGGACACCGGATTGGAGGAGGTGACGTAGGGATAGGTGCCGTGATCGAGATCCAGCAGGGTGCCCTGGGCACCTTCGAACAAGATGTTTTTGCGGGCCCTTGCCGCCTGGTGGATGGCCTGGGTGCACTCCACCACGTGGGGGGCCAGGCGCTTGCCGTAGCCCAGGTACTCCTTGATCACGGTCTCCGCATCGAGGGGCTCGACGCCGTAGATCGTCTCCAGCAGTTGATTTTTTTCCTGGAGGGGTCCCTCAAGACGTTCCCTCAGCCGTGCTTCATCCAGCAGGTCGATCACACGGATACCGCTACGCTGGGATTTATCGGCATAGGTCGGTCCGATGCCGCGGCCGGTGGTGCCGATCCGCCGGTCGCCGCGCTGCTTCTCCATCGCCAGATCAAGCAGGCGGTGGTACGGCATGGTCACGTGGGCCGTGGAGGCCAGCTGCAGGCCGGAGATATCGATGTCGTTGGCGATGAGCATGTCCAGCTCACCGAGCATCACCTTGGGATCCACGACCGTGCCGGACCCGATCAGGCAGATCGTGTCCGGATAAAGGATTCCGGAGGGGATCAGATGCAGCTTCAGCACACGGTCGTCCACGACGATCGTGTGGCCTGCATTCACACCACCTTGGTAGCGAACGACCACATCGGCGGAGCGGCTGAGGAGATCGGTGATCTTTCCTTTCCCTTCGTCACCCCACTGAGCTCCGATGACGACAACGTTGGCCAATGACACTGCGGCCCGAAGCCGCGAATCTGCACAATCCGCGACTATGTCGGAACCTGTGGGGGTCTGTCAAAGACCTCTCATCAAACCGTTGCTTCAGCTGCCCCGGACAGCGGACTTCTCAGCTTTGCCGAGTTCCTTGGCGATGCGGTCGTGCAGAGCTTCCGGCAGAGGACGGTTGGCGTAGGAGGCGTAATGACCGGCCAGGGAGTTCAATGCCGTCTGCATCGTGGTGAACGAGCTGAGACCGTTCACCCGGGGTTGAGGCCGGTAGCGGGACATGTAGTCGTTGATCAAGGCCCGGGCTTCGGATTCCGCCTCACCACGGTTGGCGGCGTCCTGGGGCAGATCGATCACCTCACGCAGGCTGTGGGCCACGGCAATCGTGTCTTCGACGTAGTCACCGGTGAGACGGGCCTCAGCATCACCGCTGCAGGCGGTCAGCAGCAGGCAGAGTCCGAGAACAAGGGCGACCGCTGCCCTGGACAGTTGCTGGATCAGTCGGGCCAGGGCGGAGATCATGGAACTGGAAAGATTGAGCGGGACTTTAAGGGCGCAGGGCCTTCAACAGTTCGCCGATCGCTTCGCCGTGGGGCAGTTTGCGCATCTCACGATTGCACCGCTGAACCATCTCAACGGTGCCTTCGGCGGCGTCACGTCCGATGACCAGCCTCCAGGGAATGCCGATCAGATCGGCATCTTTGAATTTCACCCCAGCCCGTTCCTTGCGGTCATCCAGCAGTACATCGATGCCCGCCTCCAGGAGCGTCGCGTACACCATGTCTCCGAGATCGGTCTGGGCGTCATCCTGAATGTTGGCGATCACCACGATGACTTCATAGGGAGCAATGGCGGCGGGCCAGCTGATGCCGGCATCGTCGTGGTGCTGCTCCACCGCTGCCTGGGCCAGGCGTGAGACGCCGATGCCGTAGCAACCCATCCAGAACGGTTCATCACGGCCGTTCTCGTTGGTGAAGCAGCAGTCGAGAGCCTGGGAATACTTACGCCCAAGCTGGAAGATATGGCCCACCTCAATGCCCCGCTTCTCCTGGAGTCGGGCGTCCGGGTTGTGAACGCAGCGCTCCCCTGCACGGGCTTTACGTAGGTCTTCTCCCACTGGAGCCCCACCCAGGTCACCCCAGCTGCAGTGGCTGCGGTGCTGGTCTTCAGCATTGGCGCCGCAGTGGAACAGCTCCAGCTCCGTGGCGGTGGTGTCGGCCAGGCGAAGAAATGAGGTCGTCCAGCTGGCGGCGTCAGCCAGCACCTCATCGGCAAGATCCGGGCCGATGGATCCGAAGGGAATGGTGTTGATCCCCTGCCGCTGTAGATCGTCTGGGCTGATCGGTCGGCAGTCGAGAACGCCCTGCTCGCTGCGGCGACTCACCGCATTCACCAGCTTCACCTCATTCAGCTCCTGGTCCCCCCGCAGGGACACCAAGACTGGCTGTTGTTGGCCGTCCTCAAGCCGTGCCAGCAGCAGCAGCACCTTCACCAGCTGCCCCGGCTGCCAGCCCTGGGCTGTGCATACCCCTTCAATCGTGGTCTGCCCAGGTGTCTCGAGGCGGGTGAGTGCTGCAGGGGGTAAGGGAGCGACCGCGTCGGGGATCGACACGGCTTTCTCCTGGTTGGCGGCATAGGCACCGTCAACGCTGATCAAGATCAGGTCTTCGCCAGCTTCCGCCGTGACCATGAATTCCTGGGATGCCGCACCACCGATGGCGCCGCTGTCGGCATCCACAGGCACCGCCTCGAGTCCGCAGCGCTCGAAGATGCGTCGGTAGGCCTGATCCATCACGGCGTAGGTCGCCTGCAGATCGGCTTTGTCGGCGTGAAAGGAGTAGGCATCTTTCATGATGAATTCACGCCCCCGCATCAGGCCGAACCTGGGGCGGATCTCATCCCTGAACTTCGTCTGCACCTGGTATATGTTCACGGGAAGTTGCCGGTAGGAGCGCAGCAGCTCGCCCGCCAGGCTGGTGATCACCTCCTCATGGGTCGGTCCCAGACCCAGTTCGCGCCCTTGGCGGTCCTCCAGGTGAAACATGATCCCTTCGCCGGCGGTGTATCCCTGCCAACGGCCACTGCGTTGCCAGAGCTCCGAGGGGTGCAGCTGGGGTAACAGAGTTTCAAGAGCACCAGCACGATTCATTTCCTCGCGGATGATCGTGGTGATGCGCTGCAACACCTTCCACATCATCGGCAGATAGGCGTAGATCCCAGAGCCGACTCGGCGAATGAACCCTCCACGCAACAGCAGCTGGTGGGAAGTGATTTCGGCTTCAGCTGGCACATCGCGCAGCGTCACCAGCATCAGGCGGGAGACGCGCATGGTCTGACTTTCAGCAGGCTCGAGAAACTATCACTGATCCAGAAGTATGCCGATTACACAACTGTCTCGCCCCCCGGAAAACCGCTGTGCGACCTGAGTCTCGACTGCTACCGTCCGCTCAGTCCAGGCTGTCCAAGGGCCGTCTCATGTTTCCTCGATCGGTTGAATCAGTGAACTCCCACATTCAATCCTCGGTAGAAATTGCCCTTGATCAGGCAGCTGCTTCTGCTTATGCCGACGTCCTGGTTGGTATCGACGACGTTCAGAAATCGCTGAATCGTTCGAGAGCTTCGGTCTACCGCTACACCAATACCGATCCACGCAATCTCAACCCGCCGTTCAACCCACGGAAGTTGAACCCCGAGTACCGCAGCGATCAGAAAGATCCCCTGCTGTTCCACCCCAATGAGGTGGCTCGTTTTGCAAAGGACGTCCTCCGCATCAAAGAAGTCACGGTTGAGGTCCTCAACTCGCCGTCGACGGCCACGCAACAGATGCTGGGTGACATCCTTCAGGAGCTGAGGGGAATCCGCTCCCACCTTGAGGGGCTTGATCAGCAGGCGTCGGATTTCACCGCGCATCGTGAACGGCAGGACAGGCCCGCTGCGTGAAGTCGGGATCAGTGACAGAATTACGCGTATCTCCGTGAATGAATGCGAACACGCTCCGGTGTGTTCCTGAACATGGCATCAGACCCAGACCAACCCTTTCACAACGAAGCATCCGCCCACGAGGAGCAAGAAGAACCGTTCAGTCCGGGTTCACCGTCTCTCGTTCTGGCAGGTCTGATGATCTCCATGCTGAGCGTCACAGCACCGATGCTTGCAGTGATTTCAGACCGGGGCTCGCTGCCAAACCGGCTGAAGCCGACTGCACTCGATCGCGATGGATCTCAGCCGCCTGTCCCCCTCACCGTCCTCCGGCCTGGTCAATCTTCTGGTGGAGATTCCCGCTGGAAGTCGCAATAAATACTCCTATTGCCATTCCACTGGATTGATGGTGCTGGACCGCGTTTTGCATTCTTCGATCCGGTACCCGTTTGATTACGGATTCGTTCCCAACACCCTCGCTGCCGACGGCTCCCCCCTAGACGCGATGGTCATCATGGCCGAGCCGACGTTCGCGGGTTGTCTGATCCGTGCGCGACCGATTGGTTTGCTGGATCTCAAGGACAACAACGTCGCCGATGCGAAGCTGCTGTGTGTCCCGGATGCTGATCCTGGACAGCGGGACATCCACAGCATCCGCCAAATCGCCCCGTCTCAACTGGAGGAGGTGGCTGAGTTTTTCAGGACTTACCGAAGCTTCGAGGGGCGTTCGCTTGAAGTCAGCGGCTGGAGAGATGCGGGTGCTGTTCCGGCATTGCTTGACCAGTGCATCCAGGCCGCCGATTGATTCGTCGCCCAACTGCAGATCACAGGCCGGATGCTTGTAGGTTGGTGCGCACTTGAGACTCCGTACGACCCGTGCCCACCATCCGATTTGAGCAGGAAGGCCAGCAGGTTGGATGCATCGAAGGCGCGAACCTCCGCAAGGCTGCCCTTGATGCCGGCATCAATCCCTACAACGGTGTCAACAACCTCAACAACTGCAGCGGTGTTGGCCAGTGCGGCACTTGTGTGATGGAAGTGGTGGAAGGACAGGCCAACCTGTCCCCTCGCAGCGACGTTGAAGAGGTTTATCTGGCTGACCGCCCGGCCAATTTCCGTCTCAGCTGCCGGACCACCGTCAACGGTGATGTGACGGTTCGTACCCGCCCCGCTGAGGGCGTCGGCCGCGGTTCCAACAGCCTGATCGGTGCCATCAAATCGCTGTTCGGCCGCTGATTTCGGCACATATGCTTCAGGTTTACAGCTACAACCGCTGCAGCACCTGTCGACGGGCTCTATCATGGTTAAGTGACCACGGTCTGGATCATACGGTGATCGACATCACAGCGGATCCTCCGTCGCGAGAGATCCTGGCCTCGGCCATGGAGCAATTCGGCGACCGTCGCCCACTGTTCAACACCAGTGGACAGAGTTACAGAGCCCTTGGTGCAGTAGTCGTCAAGGCCATGTCTGACGATGAAGCACTCGATGCCCTGGCGGCGGATGGCCGTTTGATCAAGCGACCGTTCGCTATCACACCTGATGGGCAGGTCTTGGTGGGCTTCAAACCGGAGGTTTGGCAGGACCAGTTGAAGGGCTGAAATTCAGCCCATCCAGTTCGTTGATCAAGTCATCCACACCCCCTTGATCACGCAGCTGCCGGAAGCTTGAGCGCTTGATGTCCTCCAGAAACGACGCCAGCAGCGTCTGGCTCCGCTCCAGCACAGGCCCATCGTCCAAAACTCTGGCAAGTTCTTCCCAAAATCGATCCAGCGCATCGGTCCCCAGTTGATCAAGGGTTTGGTCGCGCTGGCCCAGACGGCTGCCGGTGGTTCTGGAGAGATCCAGCAAGGAATCAATCACGCCACTGGCCAGCTGCCGACTGAACTCCGATTCCGCTCTTAGCAGGCCTGGAAGCCGTTGCAGTGTGTCGGGTCTGATTCGGCTGTTCATGCTCTGTTGAAGCACGTGACTCAGCAAGGCAACCAGTTGAGGCCGTAGTGAAGGCCCCACCCGGGTGAGCAGCAGAGGCCCCCAGAGTCGCAACAGCTCCAACAGCTCACGCTGGTCGTTCTGGTCCGTGGTCTGGTACGTGCAAAAACCCCGAATTCGTTGCGGCAGCTGGGGGGATCGGATGATCTGCTGCAGGGCATCCACCACGCGAATGGTGATCACCTCAAACAGCTCCACAGCGAGTAGCGCCACAACGCCTCGGCTGATGACGGCCCTCAGCGGTTCCAGCTGGATCAGTCCTGAGACGGAACAACGTTCGGTGACAGGAACGATCCGCAGCAGTCGCCAGAAGGGAATCAGCAGGGGCAGATCAATCCACCGACGCAGCAGGGCATCCCGCCAGCGAATGGCGGGGTAGCGCCGTTTCAGCCGCAGGGTTCGCAGCAGGATGTCCAGGAGGAACAGCAGCTGGAAGGGGGTGTCGATTCTCCAGCTGAGATCCGTGAGCTGGCCGCTGTCGTCAAGGCTTCTCCAGTAGTTGATCTCCACCAGCGGCAGGATCTGCCTGCGCCAGAACGCTCGTTCCTGACTCCATTCGACCCCCTTGATGTGATCCGGGTCGAGCAACAGGGATGCTGACTGTCGGGCGGATTCGAGGCCGGCATGGGCTCGTAGTCGGTTCTTGATTTTTTCCAGCGCACCAGTGTTGCCGGAACTCAGGAAGGGATTGGCCTCCAACATGCGCAGCGTGAGCTGGCGTTGTTGCTCCAGCAGTGCGTTCTCCGTCGCCGGCGACTGGGCTTTGCTGCTCAGGGCCTGATCCAACACCTGGAACTGCTCGAGATACCTCTGGGTGTCTCGGTGCGGTTCGATGCCCTTGATCCGGTCATAGACCGGAGTGATGTCCGGCAGCCAGGGCAGCGGCACCACCAGTGGCAGCGTTGGCAGCGGGTAGAGATTCCGCTGCAGCCAGAAGTTGCGCAGGGGGATGTAGGAGACATCGAAGATCACCCAGGCCAGGTTCGTGGCGGCCAGCAGAGCGATCGCCTGGTCCCATCGGCGCCAGGAGCTCCAACGGGTGGATCGGGATAGCCCTTGCCAGCGGGGACGGATCATCGGCTGATCAAGGGGCTCAGGAGAAGAGGCTCGGCATGCCCTCTATCGTGAGCCAGATTTCCCCGGAAAGGGCCCGTTGGCAAGCGATCGTTCAAAGACAAACGAGGGAAATCAACATCCCTTCTGGGATTTCTGGGGGCCAATTCTTTTCATGTTCGCCCTGTATTTGGGCATTCGTCAGGTCTTGGTTGAAGCTCGATACATCCCCTCAGGGTCGATGCTGCCTGGCCTTCAGATCCAGGATCGGCTGCTGGTGGAGAAGCTCACTTATCGATCACGCCCCCCGAAGCGCGGAGAAATCGTCGTCTTTAACTCCCCCTACGCCTTTGACCCGGCCTTGAAAACGCCGGTTCGCCCTTCAGTGGTGCGCTGTGCCCTGGTCAACCTTCCCTTGCTGGGCCTGATCCCTGGACTGGGCAATCCGGCTTGCGACGCCTATATCAAGCGGGTGATCGCCATTGGCGGCGATCGGGTTGAGGTCAGCCCCAGTGGAGCGGTCACCCTCAACGGTCAGCGCATCGAGGAGCCTTATGTGGGTCAGGCCTGCCTGGTTAATCAGCAGGGAATGAGTCCCTGTCGAACCCTGAACGTCACCGTCCCCAAGGGCTCGGTGCTCGTGTTGGGTGATAACCGCCGCAACAGCTGGGACGGACGCTTCTGGCCAGGTGGTGCCTTCCTGCCGGAGCAAGAGATCATCGGCCGGGCCGTGTTCCGCTTCTGGCCCTTCAACCGTTTTGGTCTTCTCTAACTACTAAGCCCGCAGGCCACCACCCGCCCTTGCATGGTGCGTCCCAGCCAGGGCAGGTTTGCGGCTCCCGGTGCGGCGGGATCATCGCGGTTCACCGTCCAGCTGATCTCGGGGTCAAACAGCAGCCAGCGGCGGCTGCCGACCAGCAGCGATTCCGCCGGCTGGTCCAGAAAAGCGGATGGACCGAAACTGAGCACATCCCAGAGGGATTCGATCGAGAAGTCACCCTGATCAACCAAGGCAGACCAGAGCGCCGGCAACACGAGGTGGTGCCCACTCAGGCCTGGAGGCCGCTGATCCGCCGGCAGCACCATATCTTCCTCATCAAGGGGCACGGCATGCACGGCGATCGCCTGAATGACGCCGGACTGCAGGGCTGAACGCAGGCTCAACCGGTCCGCAGCTCCTCCGAGGGATGGACGCACGCGGCAGCCGGGATCTGTGCTGGAGAGGCTGCTGCCATCTACCAGCAGATGCCACCAACACACACTGGCCTTGAGCTGTCGGTCGGCTTGGCCGAGAAGGTCTACGGCAGCAGCTGTGGAGATGTTCATCAACCGCAGCTGCCGGTCGGGATGACGCTGCTGCAGGGCCAGAAGCTGTTGAAGGGGCAGCAGTTCGCTGATCAAGGGATCCGGTGCCCAGCCAGCCCGCAGGGTCTCGACCCCCTCCCGAGTCAGGCCGTCCCCCTGGAGATTCGGATCCCTGGGGGCAATCAGCACGGGGCAGGATCCCATCTCGCCAAGGAGGAGACCTCTCTCCAGCAGCGGCAATGGCACAACGGCATCGTCATCAGCAAGGCCGATGGCACCGTGTTCCAGTAGATCGCCGTGGGGTGCCAGCTCGTCTCCTTTGCCGTTCAGGCTGAAACCTCCCCAGAGGGGCAGGTGAACCGACGACGGGTCCGCGTTCTGAAGGCCGATCAGGCGCTCCGGCTGATCCCGCCAGCTCTGCCCTCGCGGCAACAGGGCCACCTGGCCGTATCCCCCTGCGGCAGCACAACGCCGCAAGCTACGGATCGTTTCCGTTGGCCCGCTGATCGGTGCGGGCAGAACCGTATGGGGGTCCACCAGGCAGGGGGCAAGCAGCTGCTGGGGGGCAGCGGTCGCTTGAATGCCGAGTTGTGCCGCTGCTGTGCGGGCCGCGTCACCGAAGCCGCTGAGAACCCCTGATTCGATCAGAGCAGCACCCTGCTGAAGCTCCGTTCGGGGGCCATGCAGAATCCGAACCGGATCCAGCAGCAGGATGTCGTGCATGGGTCAGAGGGCGCCCGCGGCGGTCCGATCGATCACGCTCCCGAAGTGGGACGTGAGGTTGAGACAGGTCACCACTTCAGGCTGGCTCGGATCCGGAGTGATGTCGACCACGGTGACCCCGCTGTTGCCCTGCTTCACCGCCCAGATGTCCGCAGGAGTGAGGCCGAGCAGATCGCAAAGGATGGTCTTGTTGACGGCATCGTGAGCCACAACGAGGGCGGTCTCCTCGGGTTTCAGCCCTTTGGCGATCTCCTGCCAGCTGGTGACGGAGCGGGCCCAGACATCTTGAATCGTCTCGCCTTCCGGCATCTGAACCGTTTCAGGAGCACGCTTCCAGGTTTCCAGCAGGTCGGACCATCCCTCCCGGATCTCGGATTCGAGCTTGCCTTCCCAGAGTCCATGGCCGATTTCCACGAGGCCATCGATCTGCTTAAGGGGCACCCCGGAATGGGCTTCGAGGATGATCTCGGCGGTTTCGGTCGGCCGGGAGAGGGTGCTGCTCCAGGCACGATCGATGGACACATCCTTGAGGAAGTCGCGTGCGGCGGCTGCCTGGCTGCGGCCATGGTCATTGAGGGGAATGTCGATCTGTCCCTGAAAACGCCCCGCCTTGTTCCAGTCGGTCTCGCCGTGACGCACCAAAATCAATCGAGCACCCTTCCCCCTTTCAGGCAGAGGCTGCAGATGGGTGGTGCTGTTGAGGCACTCGATCTGCACCTGCGGCTGATCGACTCCAGGCCTCAGGTTGAAGATTGACAGCGAGGTGTTGTCGACCCTGAGTCGTCGGAATCCCTGCTCGGGTTCTCCGAGCAGGGTGAGCATCAGGCAACGGAGGATGGCGTTGTGGGCCACCACGAGCACCGTGCCGTCCTGGTCAACCGGGTGGCGTTGGGTCAGGCCGTCCACGAAGCTGCGGGCCTGATCCATCAGCTCCACCAGCGGGCGATAGCCGCTGCCGTCCCGTCGCTGCAGTTCCAGTTCCAGTGGCTGGCGCTTCCAGGTGGCGAAATCCACGGGGTGGCGTTCCGTGAGCTCATCGATGCTCATCCCCGACCAGGGCTCCAAGTCCACCTCCAGCAGACCGTCATCGAACTCCGGTGTCGGTGCCGAGCCGCCGCGTCCCTCAAGCAGCGAGGCCGTGGTGGATGCCGCCCGTTGCAGGGGGGAGCTGTAGATCGCGTCGAAGGGAACCTCCGTCAGGCTGGCGCCGAGGCGGCGGGCCTGGTCGTGTCCCTCGTCGCTCAAATTGGACAGGTCGTCGCGACCCTGGATGCGACGTTCCTTGTTGAAGCTGCTCAGACCGTGGCGGACCAGGAGTAGGCGGAGGGTCACCGTTCAGCGTCAAGGCGCGGCCATCGTATGGGGCAAGCCCTTCAGAGGGACAATCGGGTGTAGTCGAGCCCACCTGGTGTCCCCTAGCTCCCATCGCCAGGCCCCTGTTCCGCCTTGGAAAAATCTGCTTGGGGCCCTATCCCTGCTGGCGGCTGCCTTGATCTGGACGTCGGGTCTTGTGAACAGCCTCTCAAGGCCTTCCGTGGCGCCGAGTCTGAATCTTCAGCAGCAGGAAGTTCAGCTGTTGGCCGAACCGGCTCTGCCGGACACGTTGGGTTCTGTCTTACGGGGGGGCGAGAACCCGCGATCCATGCTCAAGGGGTCCCTGGAGCAAATCCCAGCCGCTGATCGTTCCTGGCGTCAGGCCCAGCTGTTGGACCTGCTGCAGAACGTGGTGGCGACGGTGCCGGAGATCAATGCGGCAGACGATCCGCTGCTGGATCGACTGCTTTGTGAAGCCCGTGGTGGCACCCCTGGCGACTGCATCAACCCGGCCGTGGCGCGATCCGCGGCCGTTCGTTTGTCCGTGAGTGCCCTGCTGCCGCTGGTCACAGCCATAACTGGTTCGGCTCTGCTGCTGGGTCAGGGCTGGCGTCTCTGGCGTGGTCGCCGTGAGAGCTGGCCGGATCTCAAGGGCCCGACTCTCACCCTCCTGGACATGGCGCTGCTGGTGGCCGGTGGGTTTGTCGTGATCAGTGCCGTCGGTGTTCCGCTGCTGGCCCTGCCACTGGTCTCCAGGCTGACGGCTGGATTGGATAGTCCTCGCCGGGAAGCGGTGGGCGTAGTCATCAACTACAGCGTGATGGCCTTGCCCAGCCTGTTGATCCTGCGTCGTCAGCTGGCCAGCCTTCCCAAAGACATCACGCCGGAAGGGGGTTGGCTGCAGTGGCGGTGGCGGCCGCTGCCAGGAGCCTTCTTCACCGCTCTGGCCGGCTGGTTCAAAGTCACCCCCATCGTCGTGCTCACCGGCTGGTTGCTGGTGCGGCTGTTCGGAGATCCCGGGGGAAGCAACCCTTTATTGGAGCTGGTGCTGGAGAGTCGAGATCCGCTGGCCTTGTCCCTGCTGGCGTTAACGGCGGTGGTGCTGGCTCCTTTGTTCGAAGAAGTGATCTTCCGCGGCACGCTGCTGCCGGTGCTGGCCCGTCGGACCGGTTCGGTGTCGGGTGTGGTGCTCAGCGGTCTGCTGTTCGGAATGGCACACATCAGCATCGGTGAACTGGCCCCGCTCACCGTGCTGGGAATTGGGCTCGCTCTGGTGCGTTTATCGAGTGGACGCCTGTTTCCCTGCGTGTTGATGCATGCCCTCTGGAATGCGGTCACATTCGTGAATCTGCTTCTGTTGTGAGCCTTGCAGTGGCCAGGTGCGAGTGGTTCACTGGCACATCCGCCTGCAACTCCGCTGGTCGCCGCTCCGGAACAGCGTTCTTCGACGACAGCTCTGGGGCTGATCCAGGGCTCGCTGTCTTCCGGCCGGATTGCACGGCGGTCTCCTTTAATTGGGGGACTGCATCGTGTCGCCGATGGCAGTCTGCTCGGGGTGTTTGCCGCCCTTGCCGTTCTGGCGGGTCTCACCCTGCACTGGCAGCACCGTTGGACCGTGGCCTTTCAGCGCTTGGATGCCACAAGACTGCTGGCCCATCGCCTGACGGAGTCCACAGCTGTTCTTGAGCAGCATCTGCTCCAAGGCACCAGCCGACCTGAAGACCTGGTCCCAACCAAGGTGGTCAACCTCGTTCATCTCGAGCAGCCAGCCACCATTCCCGCTTCGGCTTCACCACGACCCGATCTGTTGCATTCCCTGGAGCAACTGACGCAACGGCGGATCCGCCCCGGCTACTGATGACCCGGACCGTTCCTCCCCCGTCCCGGAAACGGCTGCGCACCCGTGTCGTCCCCCTGGCCAAGGTTCCCACCAGGCGGCTGTGGATTGTTTTTCTGATCCTGTGCACCGGCCTTGTCGGTCTGGTTGGGCGGATGGCTTGGCTGCAGGTGGTCCAGACGGGTGAGCTCGAGTCCAGAGCCCGTCGCCTCCAGACCCAGACCAGCGCAACATTGGGGCAACGCCGCCCGATCGTCGATCGCAATGGTCGACTGGTGGCGATGGACGAAGTCCGCTTTCGGCTCTGGGCCCACCCGCGTTACTTCAACCTTCCTGGTGATGACCCCGGCCTGGTTCGGCCGCCTGAAGATGTGGTGGACCTGCTTGCTACACCCTTGGCACAACCGGCTCCGCAGCTGCTGAAGCAGCTTGGCCGGAGGCGCTCCGGGGTCAAGCTGGCGGAAGGCCTGGATCCGGAGACGGCTCAACGGATCCGTTCCCTGGGCATCAGCGGCTTGGATTTGGAGGCCTATCCCCAGCGGGTCTATCCCCAGGGGGATCTCTTCGCCAACGTCGTCGGTTTCCTCAACGACGAGCGTGTTCCCCAGGCGGGCCTTGAGCAGAGCAGGAACGCTGAACTGCTGAGGCATGAGCAGTCCAGGCGTCTGCGCCGCGGTGCCGACGGCACACCACTTCCCGATGATCTGGCCCCTGGGGCGTTCTATGGCGATGACCTGCGCTTGCAGCTCACCCTCGATGCCCGGCTTCAGGAGCTCGCTGTCCAGGCACTGGCGGCCCAGGTCGCCAAGTGGAAGGCCAAGAAGGGGGCCGCCATCGTCATGGATGCCACCAATGGTGAACTGCTGGTGCTGGCGTCAACACCGACCTACGACCCCAATCGCTACTGGCGCTTTTCACCGGCACGATTCCGTGAGTGGTCCGTGCAGGATCTCTATGAACCAGGATCCACCTTCAAACCGATCAATCTGGCTCTGGCGCTTCAGGAAAAAGCGATCAGTCCCACCGACCGTGTGAATGACGTCGGTCAGCTCACCATCGGCGGTTGGCCGATCAACAACCACGACAAGGAAGCCCACGGTCTGGTGGATTTCGCCACGGTTCTGCAGGTGTCCAGCAACGTCGGGATGGTTCAGGCGATGCGACGTCTGGACAACAAAACCTTCTGGGACTGGATGAATCGTCTTGGGATTGATCGGCGCCCGGACACCGATCTTCCTGGGGCTGTGGCCGGTCAGCTCAAGACAAAGGAGCAGTTCATCACCCATCCGATTGAGCCGGCTACCACAGCCTTCGGTCAGGGGTTCTCACTCACCCCGTTGAAATTGGTCCAGCTGCATGGGGTCCTGGCCAACGGTGGTCGTCTGGTGAGTCCTCACATCACCCGTGGGTTTCGCTCCGGCGATACTCTCGCGCCTGCGGCAGAACCCGGCGGTCAGCCCCTGCTGAAGCCTGAGGTGACCCGCACGGTGATGGCCTGGATGGAATCCGTCGTGGACAAGGGCAGCGGCAAGGGGGTGAAGACACCCGGATACCGCATCGGTGGCAAAACAGGGACGGCTCAGAAAGCCCTCAATGGGATTTATCTGCCTGGGGCCAAGATCTGCAGCTTTGTGGCGACCCTGCCTGTTGAGGATCCGCGATACGTGGTTCTGGTGGTGGTCGATGAGCCCCAGGGAGCCCACGCCTATGGCTCCACGGTGGCTGTTCCGGTGGCGAAGCAGATCATCGATGCCCTGCTGATCGTGGAGAAGATCAGCCCATCGAAACCTGCAGAATTGAACAAGGCGATGACGAGCTGACGGGTCTGAAATCGCAGCTACGTTTGCAACAAACGTGCCACATCTACGCCATGGCAACCCTGCTCGACCAGCTCTCTGCGATGACCGTCGTGGTAGCGGATACCGGTGATCTCGAGGCAATCCGTAAGTTCACGCCCCGTGACGCCACAACCAACCCGTCATTGATCCTGGCAGCTGCACAAATCCCTGCTTATCAAAGTCTGATTGATGAGGCGTTGCGCTCCTCACGCAAGCTCATCGGTGATGACGCTCCTGTTGAGGACGTTGTGCATGAAGCCCTGGATGAAATCAGTGTGATTTTCGGTAAGGAAATCCTCAAGATTGTTCCCCGCCGTGTGTCCACCGAAGTCGATGCACGCTTGAGCTACGACACCGACGCCACGATCGAGAAGGGTCGCAAGCTGATCCGCCTGTATAACGACGCGGGCATCAGCAATGACCGCGTTCTGATCAAGATCGCGTCCACCTGGGAGGGCATCAAGGCGGCTGAAGTGCTGGAAAAAGAAGGGATCCACTGCAACCTCACCCTGTTATTCGGTTTCGGTCAGGCCGTGGCCTGTGCTGAAGCTAGTGTGACCCTGATTTCTCCCTTCGTGGGCCGCATCCTCGATTGGTATAAGGCTGATACGGGTCGTGACTCCTATCCCGGCCCCGAAGACCCCGGCGTGATCTCGGTGACCCGGATCTTTAATTACTACAAGACATATGGCTACAACACTGAAGTGATGGGTGCCAGCTTCCGCAATCTCGATGAGATCACGGAATTGGCAGGCTGCGATCTGTTGACCATTTCACCCAAGTTGCTGGATCAGCTGCGCGAGAGCGATGCAGCCTTAAGCCAGAAATTGGACGCGAATAATCCCATTGGTGGGGAAGAACAAATCCATGTGGATCGCGAACGCTTCGACGCCATGATGGCGGAGGATCGGATGGCGACGGACAAGCTCGGCGAAGGCATTAAAGGCTTCAGCAAAGCGATTGAAACCCTTGAGCATCAATTGGCGCATCGACTTGCCGAACTCGAAGGTGGTGAAGCCTTCCGTCATGCGGTTCAGGAGATTTTCATGCTCAATGACATGAACGGCGACGGATGCATCACCCGCGATGAGTGGCTGGGCAGTGATGCCGTTTTCGATGCCCTTGATCTCGACCATGACGGTCGTCTGACCCCTGAAGAGGTGCGGAAGGGATTCGGTGCAGCACTGACCCTGACCACGGCTTGATCCGTTGGGGATGAATTGAGTGGCCTTTACCTCCTTTTGAATTTCAATCCCCACACTTTGAAGGTCTGGATTCAAATCGATGCACGCCCTTGACACGATGCGCGCTCTTGCCAGCAAAAGCGAAGTGTTGTCTCTGAACAGCGGTGATGTTCTGTTCAACACCGGTGATTCAGGTTCCACGATGTACGGAATTGTCGAGGGGTCGGTTCGACTCTCCTGGACAGATGGTGCAGGGAATCAGGGCCATGAGGACATCCCAGTTGGACACGTGTTCGGGGCCGGGGCGCTGGTGATGGGTGACCATCAACGTCTCGGCACCGCGACGGCACTTGAAAACTGCCGCCTGATCGAGATGACCAGGGAGAAATTCCTGTTCGCGGTTCAGGAAGCACCGATGTTCGCCATCGAACTGCTGGCCTCCATCGATGAGCGCCTGCGCGACATCAAAATGGGTGTGAATTGATCATCCCCGTTGTCGTCTCCGCAGATCGTCTGGTTTAAGCGCGATCTGCGGGTCGATGACCACCGACCCTTGCTGGAAGCGGCAGCCCATGGGCCTGTGCTTCCGCTCTATGTGGTGGAGCCGGAACTGTGGCAGCAGCCCGATGCTTCCGAGCGGCAGTGGTTGTTTTGCCGTGAGTCGCTGCTGGAGTTGCGCCAGGCCCTGGCGGACCTCGGCCAACCGTTGGTGGTGCGCTCAGGTGATGTTGTGCGGGTGCTGGAGCGGGCCCGACGCCAGTTCGGCATCGATGGGCTGTGGAGCCATGAGGAAACCGGCAACGGCTGGACGTATCAGCGCGACAAACGCGTGGGGGCCTGGGCGCAAGCGAATGGCATTCAGTGGCGTGAAATTCCCCAATTCGGGGTGACGCGGCGGATGCGCAGCCGCAATGGCTGGGCCAAGCGCTGGGAGGCGCAGATGGCGGAGCCGATCACACCAGCCCCTGCTGGCCTGCCCGCTTTGGAGGGCATTGATCCCAGCGTGATTCCGGAGCGGCCCTGTTCAGACCTGCTTTCGGATGGGTGTCCGAAGCGGCAGAACGGTGGGCGGTCGATCGGCCTGGGGGAGTTGCGCGATTTTCTGCAGCACCGGACTCCGCGCTATCCACGGGCGATGTCGAGTCCCAACACGGCATTCACGGGTTGTTCGCGCCTGTCGGCGTACCTCACCTGGGGCTGCCTCTCGATGCGCGAGGTGCTGCAGACCAGCCGCACATGCAGCGGCCGCGGCGTCAGCAGTTTTGTATCACGGCTGCACTGGCACTGCCACTTCATCCAGAAGCTGGAGGATCAGCCGGCGATTGAGTTCAGCGATTTCCATCCGTTCATGCGGGGCATTCGCGAGATGGATGCCGAGCGCTTGAGGGCCTGGAGCGAAGGCCGCACTGGCGTGCCTTTTGTCGATGCCTGCATGCGCGCTCTGCGGGCCCATGGTTGGATCAACTTCCGCATGCGGGCGATGTTGATGTCCTTCGCCAGTTACAACCTCTGGCTGCCCTGGCGGGACAGCGGCCTGCATTTGGCGCGCCAGTTTGTCGATTACGAGCCGGGGATTCACTGGAGCCAGTGTCAGATGCAGTCGGGCAGCACGTCGATCAACACGATTCGGATCTACAACCCGATCAAGCAGGGCATGGACCACGACCCAGAGGGCGTGTTCATCCGTCAGTGGTGCCCAGAACTGAAGGAGGTGCCCACGATTCACATCCATGAGCCCTGGATGTTGGGGGGTGGCATGCCAGCACCGATCGTTGACGTCACCGTGTCGATGCAGCAAGCCAAAGACCGCATCTGGGCGATCCGTCGCTCAGCCGGTTTTGATCGCCATGCCGATGCTATTCAGCGCATGCACGGCTCCCGTAAAGCGGGTCTCAAACCCACCACCCGTCGCCGTCAACAGAAGCGCTCCGTTGACGGCGGGGTGCAACAACTCAGCCTTGAGCTTTAGTTGCGTTGCAGCAACAGCCTGCGGATCACCCGTTGGGCGATGTCGCCGTAACCCATCTCGCCGGAGAGGATCTGGGCGATACGCTTTGGGGCTGTGGGGCGCTTGATGCCAAGTTGATAGCCCACACCAGGGAATCGGTAAAACACCTGGGCGATGCGCCGGCCCCAGGCCATCGATTCGCCCCAGCGCTCGCGCATGCTTTGGGTGTAGCCCCGCAGATCAGGCTGGTCGCCACGCAACCACTGGTTCAGATGAGCGGCAGCTTCACAGCCACTCATCAGGGCAGGCCTCAGCCCCTCCGCCAGAAAGGGGTCGCACAGTGACGCAGCATCACCCACCACCACAATCCCTACGCCATCAAGGCAGTGATGGCCGTTCCAAACCCGCAGTTGGCCCCGTTGACGCATGCCGGCATCAGCAGCGAAGCCAAGGTCCGGCAGCAGTTGCGCCAACACCTGCTCCGGATCGGCATCCTGCTTGCCGATGAAGCTGCCCACGCCGATGTTCACGCCACCGGCAATCGGAAACGCCCAGGCGAAGCCCTGTTTCACCAGGCCGAATTCAAAACGGGTGCTGCCATCCGCGAGATTGCCCTGGCCTTCCAGTCGTACCGACATCGTGGAGGCCATTTGTGGTTTCTTGGCTCCTAGCCCAAGTCGTTGCGGCCAGGGTGACCCCGACCCATCGGCGATCACCACGGCCTTGGTCTGCCAACGGCGACCATCCGTTGCCGTCACCTCCCACACGTCTCCGTTGCGGTTGATGCCGTTCACCGCAACGCCGGCACGTCGTTCGGCTCTAGCCAGCATCGCCTGATCCGCCAGCAATTGATCCAGCCTTTCGCGGCGCACGATCCAGAACGGTGCATCCCCCGGCAGTTCCGCGACCACCGGATCCTCCAGGCACCAGCTGAAATCCACCCGGCGGATCACCTGTTCCACCGCCGGTTCCAATGAAAACGGGAACCATTGCTGCACCGAAGCGGCCATGCCACCGCCGCAGTGTTTGATCCGCGGCTCGGCGTCGCGCTCCAGCACCAGCACGTCGTGACCCGCTGCCGCCAGATGAAACGCTGCCGCACCTCCCGCGGCACCGGACCCGACGATCAGCGCATCATGGATCCGCTCCGATCCGTTGCTCACACCTTGAGGATGTCGGCTTCCTTGTCAGCCAGGTGCTTTTCCAGTTCGGCGATGAACGTGTCGAGGGTTTTTTGAACGGCATCCTGTTCATCACGGCTCTGATCTTCTGAGAAGTCGCCGTCCTTTTCCTGCTTCTTGATCTTGTCGATCGCGTCGCGGCGCAGATTGCGCAGGGCCACCTTGCCTTCTTCTGCGTACTTCGACGCCAGCTTGCAGAACTCCTTGCGCCGTTCTTCGGTGAGGGGCGGCACGTTGATGCGGATGATCTTGCCGTCGTTGTTGGGGGTGAAGCCCAGTTCGCTCATGGCGATCGCCTTCTCAATTGAGGCCAAAGCACTGATGTCGAACGGCTGGATCTGGATCGTCTGGGAATCCGGGGTCGACAACGTGGCAAGTGATTTCAGCGGTGTCTCGGCGCCGTAGTACTCCACGCTGATCCGATCCAGCAGGGAGGAATTGGCCCGGCCGGTGCGGATCGTGTTGAAGTTGCGCTGGGTGGCCTCCACCGACTTGCGCATGCTGGCTTCGAGGTCCTGGGTCGACATGGTTGCTGTTAAGGGAGGCGTGCAGGCGTGGCTGCGTTGTCAGGCGGGATTGCCGATGCGGGATCCGATCGGTTCACCTGCCACTGCTCTGCCGATGTTGCCAGGTTCAAACAGGTTGAAAACAACAATCGGAATGTTGTTGTCTTTGCACAAGGCAATGGCGGTGCTGTCCATCACGGCCAATTCACCGCTCAGCACATCCTGATAGGTGAGATGGGCATGCTTCACCGCATCAGCATGTTTGGCCGGATCCTTGTCGTACACACCATCCACCTTGGTGGCTTTGAACACCACATCGGCATTGATTTCAGCGGCCCGCAGGGCGGCGGTGGTGTCGGTGGTGAAGAAGGGATTGCCGCAACCGGCGCCGAACACCACCACCCGACCCTTCTCCAGATGGCGCATCGCCTTGCGGCGGATGTAGGGCTCCGCAACTTCCTGCATCGCAATGGCCGTTTGCACCCTGGTGGGGACCCCGGCCCGCTCCAAGCCGTCCTGCAAGGTGATGGCATTCATCACCGTGGCCAACATGCCGACGTAGTCCGCCGTGGCCCGCTCCATTCCAGCCGCAGAACCCTTGAGGCCACGGAAGATGTTGCCGCCGCCCACCACGATGGCCAGTTCCGTGCCCCCGGCCACCACCTTGGCGACATCGGACGCGACTGAATTCACAATGGCGGGGTCGATTCCGTAACCCTGCGTACCCATCAGGGCTTCGCCACTGAGCTTCAGCAGCACACGGGAATAGGTCATCCAGATCCCAGATCCAAACGACAGTAGCAAGCACTGGCCAGATCACCCTGGCCTCGTTTGGATGGGTGAACCGTTCCGACCGGATGCCAGAAACCGAAAGCAGTCACAGCGGTGTAATGGCCAGGCTGACTCTGTCGGCCCTGGAACGGGCCAGCCGAGATCCCGCTTGCTGGAAGGATCCTGTGGTGCATCGGGCCCTGCTGGTGAGTGGCCTCTCCGTATTGACGGAAGCCACCAAGCGTCTCAACGAGGATCTAGAAGCAACAGCCTGATCGTCCTTATCAGTATTCGATGCCGGCCTGGGCCTTGACGCCCTGCTCGCGGAACGGGTGGTGCACCAGGGTCATCTCCGTCACCAGATCAGCTCTCTCCACCAGGGCTGCCGGCGCCCCGCGGCCGGTCACTGCCGCATGAGTGAGCTCCGGGCGCTCGTTCAAACCGTCAATCACCGTTTCGGCATTGATGTAGCCCAGCTTCAGGGCCACATTCAGCTCGTCCAGCAGCACCAGCTTCACGGCACCATCACGCAGGTACCCCAGGGCGGTCTGCCAGGCCTCTTCCACCAGCTGTTGATCCCGTTCCCGGTCCTGGGTTTCCCAGGTGAACCCTTCGCCAAGGGCATGCCAGCTCACCTGATCGCCGAAGGCTTTCAGCGCCCGTGCTTCGCCGGGTTCCCATCCCCCCTTGATGAACTGCACGATCGCCACCCGCTCGCCATGGCCCAGGCTGCGCAACACCAGCCCCAGCCCAGCGGTGGTTTTGCCCTTGCCCTGGCCGGTGAACACCAGCACTAATCCCTTTTCTTTGTTGCGTTCTTCCACCCGTTGTTTCTGCACCTGCTGGCGCCGTTCCATCCGCTTGCGGTAACCGGCATCGTCGGTTTCAGGGGCGAGATTGCCTCCCATGCCCAGTTCGGCGGCGGATTGATCGAGGTCACTGCTGCTCATGAGGGCGTGCTGTCTGCGGAACGGGTTGCGGTGATGCGTTGCAAAGCCTGACCCGCCAACAGCTCCTGGTTCACGGCAGAGAAACCCAGTTGCTTCAGCTGTGCGGGGAGGTCGTCCTCCAGCATGGCGGTGGCGGTATCGGTTTCAAACAACGCACAGAACAGCTGCTGCGGCAGCCGCAGCCATGGCCCTGCTGGGTGCAGGTCCACCACCACCAGCCAGCCACCGGGTTGCAGCAGCCGCAGACAGCTGCGCAGCACCGCCTCCCGGTCGGTTCGCGGGAATTCGTGCAGGGCCACACTCAGCTGGATGGCCGCGAAGCTTGCATCCGCCAGTGGTGGGTCTTCCGCTAATCCCTCCACCCGGGTCATCGCGGGATGCCGTTGCGCCGCCAGGGCAAGGGCACGGGGTGAGATGTCGAGCCCTGTCACGCGGTAGCCGGCCTCCAGCCAGGGGGCGGCCGCCTCGCCACTGCCGCAGCAGAGGTCCAGCACGGCGGCGTCCGGGCTCAGATGGGGGCCTAAAGCCTCCAACCCAAGCCCGCGCAACCGCTCCACCCCGCCGACACTCAACGACGAGACGGCCGTCACCAGGTCGTAGATCCAGCGATGCCGATAGGCTAGTGGCCGCAGAAAGGAGCTCATCAGGCCTGCTGGCGTGCCAGGGCTGCATCCACCGCCTGCTGCTGATCACGCCGGGTGATCCAGTGGTGATACGTGCGGGTGTGAATCGCCACGGAGTGTCCCATCATCCTGGCGGCAACGGTATCGGGAAGTCCGATGTGGATGGTGCGCACCGCCCAGGCATGGCGCAGGTCGTAGGGGGTGATCGGCAAGCCATAACGGCGGAACTGTTCACTCACCCGTCGCCCCACCTGCTGCAGGGTGGTGCGGCGCAGATCGGTCTGGATCTGCGGCAGTGCCTCTTCACGGCTTCCCAGGCTGGTGAGGCTGAAGCGGTCCACCCACTCCGGCTGGAACGGCCACACCTGGTGTTCACCTGTTTTGGTGTTGGGCAGCACCCGGATCACCCGGTCACCGTGCTCGGCCAAGGCACTGAGATCGCAGAAAAACACCTCATGGTTGCGTAATCCATAGGTGGCCATCAGGCCGTAGGCCAGCCGCCATCGGGGGTTGGGGATCCGCAGCACCGCTTCGAGGATCTGCGCGTCTGTCGGCAGCTGCCGAAAGCGTGCCCGGTGCAGCCCGTAGCCGCCGGCTTCCTGTCGCCAGTCCTCCGGCAGGGCAAGGCCGAGATGCTGGGCCAGGGCCGCGAGGGCCGTGGAACACTGCTGGCGGCTGCGGCTTCCATCCTCATAACTGCGCAGGGTTTGCAGCAGCAATGCAGCGTTGAGGGGTGCTTCACCGCTGAGGTGGCGCAGGCGTCTGAGATAGGGGAGGTAGGCCCCACTCCAGGTGGTGCGGCTGCCGGCGGCGGCGCGGCGGCGGCGGGGGTCGTTGAAAAAGGCTTGTTCGAAGGAGCCGATCGCTGCGTCTGCACCGGTTCCGGTGGATCCGCGCGGCGTGGTCTGCCAGTCCTCCCAGTTGAAGCGGTCACGATCCAGCTGCCGTTGAACCTGATCCAGGGTTTCCTTGGCCTCCTGCAGGCCAGCGGCATCGGCCCGTAGCCCCAGGCTGATGCGCTGCACCTTGGTTTTGGATGGCTCGTCCCGCAGCGGCAGCGGTCCCCTCAGGTTGAGGCCCTGGCCACGTTGCTCGATGCGCAGCCGTGTCCCCTGGACAGCCAGCTGCGCGTTGAGGGCATTCAGGCTGTTGCGAAGGTCCATAGCTGAGGCTTCAGCGCCCAAGATGACGTTGACGCGGGTTACGCTCAAGCCCCTGATTTCACGGTTGTTGGCATGTCCCGCGTCGGCGTCGTCCTGCTGAATCTGGGGGGACCCGAACGCATTCAGGATGTCGGACCGTTTCTCTACAACCTGTTTGCTGACCCGGAGATCATCCGGCTACCCAGCCCCGCCCTGCAGAAGCCCCTGGCCTGGTTGATCAGCACCCTTCGCAGCGGTAAATCCCAGGAGGCCTATCGCTCCATCGGCGGCGGATCACCCCTGCGCCGGATCACCGAACAGCAGGCCCGGGAGCTGCAGAGTCTGCTGCGGCACCGCGGACTGGATGCCACCACCTACGTCGCGATGCGGTACTGGCATCCGTTCACGGAATCCGCCGTGGCTGACATGAAGGCGGATGGCATGGATGAGGTGGTGGTGCTGCCGCTCTATCCCCACTTCTCCATCAGCACCAGCGGCTCCAGCTTCCGGGAACTGCAGCGGCTGCGTCAGGGCGATGCAGCCTTCGAACAGCTTCCGATCCGCTGCATCCGCAGTTGGTTTGACCACCCCGGCTACATCAAGGCGATGGCCGAGCTGATCGCCGAAGAGGTGCGCAACAGCGACGACCCGGAAAAGGCCCATGTCTTTTTCAGTGCCCACGGCGTGCCCAAGAGCTACGTGGAGGAAGCCGGTGATCCCTATCAGCAGCAGATCGAGGCCTGCACCGATCTGATCATGAAATCCCTGGCGGAGCACATGGGCCATGCCAACCCCCACACCCTCGCGTATCAGAGCCGAGTGGGTCCGGTGGAATGGCTGAAGCCCTACACCGAGGAGGCGCTCGAGCAACTGGGGGAGGCCAAGACCAACGATCTAGTGGTGGTGCCCATCAGTTTCGTCAGCGAGCACATCGAAACACTCGAGGAGATCGACATCGAATACCGGGAGCTTGCCACCGAAGCCGGTGTGGTCAATTTCCGCAGGGTGCGTGCCCTTGATACTTACCCTCCCTTCATCGAGGGGTTGGCGGATCTGGTGACCAGCAGCCTGGAGGGGCCTGAGGTGAGCCTCGACGCAGCGGCTGAACTGCCCACCAAAGTGAAGCTCTACCCCCAAGAAAAGTGGGAATGGGGCTGGAACAACAGTTCCGAGGTTTGGAACGGACGCCTGGCCATGCTCGGTTTTTCCGCGTTTCTGTTGGAGCTGATCAGCGGCCATGGCCCGCTGCATGCCCTCGGTTTGCTCTGAGCAAGCCAGGAGAGCTGCAGGCCCTTAACCTTGTGGGTCATTCCCGACCAGTTGCCGTGACCCTTACTTCCGCCTCAACGGTTGTCGGTGGACTGGATGCCAATGCACCGCAGACCATCAGCGGCGCTGCGGCGTTGATGGATGCGCTGCGGCGCCACGGGGTGGACATGATCTTCGGCTACCCAGGCGGGGCGATCCTGCCGATTTACGACGCTCTGCACATCGCTGAAAGCGAAGGCTGGGTGAGGCACATCCTGGTGCGTCACGAGCAGGCCGGCACCCACGCCGCTGATGCCTATGCCAGGGCCACCGGCAAGGTTGGTGTCTGCTTCGGCACCTCTGGTCCAGGTGCCACCAATCTGGTGACGGGCATCGCCACAGCCCAGATGGATTCCGTGCCGATGGTGGTGATCACCGGGCAGGTTCCGCGCCCGGCCATCGGTACCGATGCCTTTCAGGAAACCGATATTTTCGGCATCACCCTGCCGATCGTGAAGCATTCCTGGGTGGTGCGCGACCCTGCCGACCTGGGTTCGATCGTGGCCCAGGCGTTTCTGATTGCCGCCAGCGGCCGCCCCGGCCCCGTGCTGATCGACATCCCCAAGGATGTGGGGCAGGAACAATTCAACTATGTGCCGGTGGAACCCGGTTCCGTCATCCCTGGCGGTTTCCACCAGCCCGAACCTCCGCTCGATGCTGCGGTGGCAGCGGCACTGGATCTGATCGAGCAGGCCCAACGACCTCTGCTCTACGTGGGTGGCGGCGCGATCTCTGCAGGTGCCCACGACAGCCTCAGGATGCTGGCCGAGCGTTATCAGCTCCCGGTCACCACCACCTTGATGGGCAAAGGTGCCTTTGATGAGAACGATGCTCTCTCGGTGGGCATGCTCGGCATGCATGGCACCGCCTACGCCAACTTCGCCGTCACCGAATGCGACCTGTTGATCGCTGTCGGTGCACGGTTTGATGACCGCGTCACCGGCAAGCTGGACACTTTCGCCCCCCGGGCCCGGGTGGTGCACTTCGAGATCGATCCGGCGGAGATCGGTAAGAACCGCAAGGCTGATGTGGCTGTGCTCGGTGATCTTGGCCTGAGCCTGGCGCGGATGGTGGAGATCAGCCTGCAACGCACGGCGGAACCCCGAACTGCAGCCTGGCTGGAGCGCATCAACACCTGGAAGGATCGTTATCCCCTCACGATTCCGCCAACGGAAGGGGCGATCTACCCCCAGGAGGTGCTGCTGGCGGTGAGGGGTCTGGCCCCCGACGCGATCGTCACCACGGACGTTGGTCAGCATCAGATGTGGGCTGCGCAGTACCTGCGCAACGGACCCAGGGGCTGGATCAGCAGCGCCGGCCTGGGGACGATGGGCTTCGGGATGCCGGCTGCCATGGGGGCCCAGGTGGCCATGCCGGATCGGCAGGTGGTGTGCATCGCCGGTGATGCCAGCATCCTGATGAACATCCAGGAACTCGGAACCCTGGCGGCCTATGGCCTGCCGGTGAAGGTGGTGATCGTCAACAACCACTGGCAGGGCATGGTGCGTCAGTGGCAGGAAAGCTTCTACGACGAGCGGTATTCCGCCTCCGACATGCTCAATGGCATGCCTGATTTCATCGCCCTGGCCCGTTCCTTCGGCGTGGATGGCGTCAAGATCACCGAGCGTGAGTCGCTGCACCGCGACCTCGCCGCAGCCCTGCAATCACCAACCCCGATGATGATTGACGTGCACGTGCGGCGGGGAGAGAACTGCTACCCGATGGTTCCGCCGGGCAAGAGCAATGCACAGATGGTGGGTCTCCCCTCGCACCCGGAGCTGGCGATGGGCACTACCCGCACCTGCAGCTCCTGTGGCGCTATCACTGCCCATGAACATCGCTTCTGTCCGCAGTGCGGCGCCTCCTTGTGATCACCCGCTTGCTGGGGTTGCTGCTGGTGGCCGTCGTTGCGGTTTTACCGGCAGCGGCGGCCGAAGTGCTGCAGGTTCGTACCGCATCACTGTTGCAGGTGGGTGATGGCAACCGCACTTACACGGTTCAGCTGGCCTGCATCGACGTCGAGCCTGCTGGGGAGTCCGCTGCCGTGGATTGGTTGAGGCAGGAGCTGCCCCGCCGCAGACGGGTCAATCTCCGCCCGGTGGGACGCAACGATGGCCAGTTGCTGGCCAGGGTCACCCCCATCGGTGATGAGCAGGATCTCAGCTCCGGTCTGGTGACGGCTGGCCTGGCGGCTGACAGCTGCCCCACGGAGCCAGCCTGAATGGCCGATAACCGCATTGCACGAGGCATCGTTCTGGTGCCCTGCCTCCTGCTTGGAGGTTCTTTTCTGGCCACGGCCGTGTGGGGACAGGGCGCTGCGGCCGATAACCGCGGTCTGGCCACAGCCATCGGTGCTGCGCTGCTTGTTGGTGGCCTGTTATCTCAAGTGCCATCGTCCGACGATCAGGTGACAAAACCGGACGACGGAGACCGTTCTCCCTAGTTTGACGCGGTCGGGTTGACGGTCCCGTTTCATGTCGAGCTCGGCACCGCGTTCCCGGTGCGCCTGGTCCTGTGTTGTGGCTGCGGCCATTGGCTGTCAGGCCATGGTGTCCAGTGCCCTACCGCGGCAGCGTGTTGTGGTGATGCTGCCGTCCACCTCGGCTGACGCCACCCTGCGCGACCGCTTTCTGCAGGGATACACCGTTGGTGAAGCGACGGTGAGGGCCTGCGGTCATCCCGTGCCCCCAGTGCGCTGGATGGCACTGCGGCCTGATCAATCTCCGCTGGAGCAACTGCCGCGTCATCGCGATCAGCATCTCGTGGTGGCGCCACCCTCCGCTGATCTGCGCGCCTTCAATGACCTGTCTGAGCAGTACGGCCTCAGTGTTCTGCTCCCTTATCAGCGCGGTGAGTCGATTGACACCCTCCGAGGTTTGAAGGGGCGTGAGAAGCTCTGGCCACTGGTCCCCTCGATTCAGGAGGACGTCAAGGCCACGGTGGAGGCCACCCTCAAGGCCGGTTGGGACCGGGCCATGGTCGTGGCGGATCCGAGTGCGCTAGAGGCCACCCTGTCAATGGCCTTCGTCGATCACTACAAGGCATCCGGCGGTCTGGTGGAGAGCTACGAACCCACCCCGGTGCAGCAGGTGGATCCAACGGACGGGCAACGACTTGATCGTTTTCGCAAGGACATGAACTGGTCATGGGCCGGCACGGTGGTGGTGGCCGGTCAACCCGACGGGCCTCTGGCCACTCGCCTGCGGCAGGAGCAGCGTGATGGTGCATTCGGTGGCGGCGCACCCTGGACGCCCAACTGGGTGTATCTGTCGGATTCGTCCACGCTGCGGGATCTGCCGCAGGTGCCTTGGCAGCAACTCGGTTTGGAACATCCAGCCCGTGGTGAGGATTGGTTGGCCTTTGCCGAGGCGTTCAATCGCCGCTGGGGGCAGACCCCAGACCTGCTCGCTGCAGCGGGCTACGACACGGCGCGGGTGCTGGCGCTGGTCGAAGCGGCGCCGCTGCCGGTGTCGGATGAGGGTCTCCCGGATCCGATGGGTTGGGTCAGTCCTGATCAGGACGCGGTTGATCTCTGCTCCGCCCTGCGTCATCGACAGCGGGGCGAGGCGCTGCGGCTGAAGGCGGCGGCCAGTGATTTCCGTTTGCGCGGTGGCATGACGCCGTCGGGTCAGGCCGCTGCAGGGCTGCTCATGGCGACGCCATCTGATCCAATGAAGGCAGATGGCAAGCGGGCTGATGCTGCGACTGGCTGAGCTGAAGCTGCCGCTGGATCACACCGAGGAGGAGCTCACGCAGGCTGTACTGCGTCGGTTGAAGATTCCACCGGATCAATTGCTGGAGCAGCGACTGGTCAAGCGCAGCATCGATGCTCGCCGCCGTGATCGCATCCAGCTGATTTACAGCGTTGATGTGCTGGTCCGCCATGAGCAGGCGCTGATGAAGCGCCGCCGGCCCGGCCCCCCGCTGAAACAGGCACCGGACACCCGCTACCGGATGGTGGCGCAGGCGCCGCCTGGCCTGGAGGCGCACCCCGTGGTGGTTGGTGCCGGCCCCTGCGGTTATTTCGCTGCGTTGCTGCTGGCGCAAATGGGGTTTAAGCCCTTGCTGCTGGAGCGTGGGCAGCCGGTGAAGCAGCGGACCCAGCAGACCTTCGCCTTCTGGCGGGGGCAGCAGGCCCTTGATCCGGAATCCAATGCCCAGTTTGGGGAGGGGGGTGCCGGCACCTTTTCCGATGGCAAGCTCTACAGCCAGGTGAGCGATCCTGAGCACTACGGACGCAAGGTGCTTGAGGAGTTGGTGGCTTGCGGTGCCAACGCCGAAATCCTCACGGTGCATCGGCCGCATATCGGCACCTTCAAGTTGGCCACCGTGGTACGTGGTCTGCGTTCGCGCATCGAAGCCTTGGGGGGTGAGGTGCGCTTTGGTTGCCGGGTGGACTGCCTGTTGCTCGAGCCCAGCGGCGGCGAGAAGCCCTTCAGCTTGAAGGCGCTTCTGCTGGCCGATGGTCAGCAACTGCCCTGCCGTCACCTGGTGCTGGCGCCCGGCCATTCGGCCCGGGACTGTTTCGCCATGCTCGATCAGGTGGGGGTGCAATTGGAGCGCAAACCGTTTTCGGTTGGTGTGCGGATCGAGCACCCGCAACCTTTGATTGATCAGGCCCGCTGGGGAGCGATGGCAGGCCATCCGCGGCTTGGCGCGGCGGAATACAAGCTTGTTCATCACGCCAGCAATGGCCGCTGCGTCTACAGCTTCTGCATGTGTCCTGGCGGTTTTGTGGTGGGCGCCACCTCGGAGGAGGGGCGGGTGGTGACCAACGGCATGAGCCAGCACTCCCGCAATGAGCGCAATGCCAACAGCGGCTTGGTGGTGACCCTCGAACCCGAGGATCTGCAGCCCTACGAACGGCATCCGGGTGATCCCCTGGCGGGGATTGCGCTGCAGCGGGATCTGGAGCAGCGGGCCTTCTGCAGTGGGGGGGGAACCTATGCCGCCCCAGCGCAACGTCTGGAGGATTTTCTGGCCGGTTGCCCGTCCACAACGCTGGGCACGATTGCCGCGTCGTATCAGCCCGGCATTACGCCGACAGACCTGGCTCCGGTGCTGCCGCAGCCGATTCTCACCGCCCTGCGCGAAGCACTGCCGCAGTTTGCCCGCCGCCTCCGGGGCTATGGCCATCCCGATGCTGTGCTCACGGCGGTGGAAACCCGGACGTCGTCTCCTGTGCGCATCCCCAGAGATGGCCAGCTTGAGTCGCTCAACACCCGTGGTCTGATTCCAGCCGGTGAAGGAGCGGGCTACGCCGGAGGCATCCTGTCGGCTGGCATTGACGGGATCCGGGCGGCGGAAGCGATGGCCGCTCAGCTGCTGGCGGCTTCGTCCAAGTCAGCGGCCTGACTGACAATGCCGCTCCACTGCACCGCTTTCACCTGATCCCGCCGCCAGGAGTGGAACAGCTCCGGTTCGCTGACGGTGCAGAGCGGGCAGTGGCTGATCTGGGCTGGTGTCAAACCGATGCGCTGCAACTGCAGGGCCGCGGCGCGACGGATGTCCAGCCGATGGCGCTGCGGATCTGAATCCGGCAGCAACGCCCCGGCGTCTTCGAGTGCTGCTTCGGCATCAGCAGGGATGTTGAGCCCCTGGGCGATGGCCGCCACCACCTCAGGGCCCACTTGGTAGTTCGCGCCGCTCACCGCTGGCCCCAGGGCCACCAGAAGATCGTCTCGCCGTGCACCGCGTTGCTCCAGAAGCCGCACGGCCTCCGGAAAGATCCCCGCGGCCACGCCACGCCAGCCGGCATGACAGGCCGCGGCATGGCCGGTGCCGCGATCGGCGATCAGAACCGGCGTGCAGTCGGCACCACAGACCCAGAGGCTCTGGCTGCCGCCATCACTCACCAGGCCATCGGCCTCGGGCCAGGGCTCCTGGCGGGCTTCGCTGGCCTTCAGAACGACTCCACTGTGGATCTGCTGGGGACGATGGACGCTGATGCCAGCACTGATGTAACCGGCCAGTTCGTCGGGGCCTCGGCCCTGCCAGCGGCGCGTGAAGAACCCGTGTTCAAAGCCTGCAGCGTCGAGACGATCGCACTGCAGGTAATAGCCGCCGTAGCAGCCAATCCAGGTCCAGCCCTGCAGGGTGTTGAAGCTGTTGTCCGGTCGATCGAAAGGATCGTGGCCTTCCATCGGCATGGCTGGCCTAGAGGGTGGCGATGTCACGCATCATCCAGAAGCCCGCGAAGGCTTGCTGCTCGGGGCTGGTCTGGATCGCGATGAATTGAAGCCCCTTGCCGCGTTCCTTGGATTGCGCCAGCTCCTCGGCGATGGCCTCGGCCGCCGCTGAATCCAGATCACTCACCAACCAACGGTCGTCCTGCCCTGCTTCGAGCACGAGCTGACGACCCTCCACCAGCAGCCGCACCGGCTCAAGACCCCCCAGCCAGCCGGCCATCGCCAGGGCGCGGCTGTTGCTGAACAGACGCAGCCCCGGCACCGGCTGGTTGCTGTCCAGGCCGGCCGGGAGGGGCAGCAGGCCGCTGAAGCTGGTGGGCCAGTCCGACGCGTCACTCAGAAGATCCGTCGGCAGGGATGCCCAGGACCAGGCATCGCCCTGCACCTCTTCAGGCAGCGGCACAGGCGGGGTGGCGACAGGTGCGGGCGGTGGGGCCAGAGGGCCTGCCATGAAGCCTTCCTCCTGGGGATAGACCTCTTGCTCGCGCTGTTGCAACCACTCCAGCAGCGCATAGGTGCGGCGGCTGGCGATCATTTCCAGATCCAGCTCCGTGGCAGCCCGCTGAACCATCGTTCGCATGGAGCTGCGCCAGCAGCGCAGGCGTCGGGGTGCCGGCCAGCCGGCCTCCATCGCGCATTGCCGGGCTTCGCCGAGGGCAGCCGTTAACCAGAGGGAATTGACCTCCCCCGATGGGCAGCATTTGGAAAAACGGAAGGGGATCTCAGTTGCATCTGCCGCGGGGGTTGCAGTGACCAACAGCTCCCAGCGTTTGCGCCCGTCGGCTTCAAGAATCGGCCTGGAATAGAAATCCAGTTCCCAGTCGGCGCCGACCGTTTGCGTGGCGTTCATCCGGCTTCTTGTTCACGTTGTTTGAGCATGCTCTGGGCGCGGCTGGCGCGATCACTGGCCTCTGCCATCACCTTGTCTTTTTCAATCAGCAATTCGCCGGGGGGACCCTCCAGCAGCGCGGTATTCAATCCGATGCGGCCACGGCCAGGATCAAGCTCCGTGATCAGCGCTTGAACACGGTCGCCCTGATCGAACACCTCGCGGATGGACCGCAGGCTGCCGTTGGTGATGGAGGACTGGTGCAGCAGGCCGCTGATTCCCCCCAGGTCGACGAACAACCCATAGGGCTTCACCGCGGCAACCACACCCTCCACCAACTGGCCAACCTCCAGCTCCTGGAAACGGGCAGCCACCGCAGCACGTTTCTGCGACAACACCAGCTTGCGGGTTTCAGAGTTGACCTCGATGAAGGCCACCCCGAGGGTCTTGCCCACCAGCTCCTGGTGGTTGTCGCCCTCCTGCAGCTGGGATCGGGGAATGAAGCCCCGCAGGCCCTCGAGATCGCAGGTCACACCGCCACGGTTGAACCCGTTGACGATCACCTGCACCACCTTCCCCTGCTTCTCGAGTTCCTTGACCTTGTCCCAGCTCTTGCGCAGTTCGAGGGCCCTGCAGCTGATGGTGACCATGCCATCTGCGTTCTGTTCGCGGGTGACCAGCACCTCGACCTGCAGCCCTTTGGGGAAACGCTCACCCAGGTTGGTGATCACCCCCAGGCCGGCCTCGCTTTTGGGCATGAATCCCGGCGCTTTGCCGCCGATGTCCACATAGATGCCATCACTTTCAAGCCCGATCACGGTGCCTTGCACTACATCTCCCGTGGTGCCCACGGGAGCGTTCTCATCCAGGGCGGCCAGGAAGGCTTCTTCGTCGAAGTCGAAGTCGTCAACGCTGCGGGGTTTGTTGTCGTCTTGGCGGCGGGGTGCATTATCAGGCGATCCCATCAGATCCGCCATGGTCATCCCCTCCATGGCGCCCATGTCGAAGCGATCGTCATCGGCCTCGGCCGCAGCCGCTCGGGGTGGACCCATCAATCCCGCCCGCTCCTCCAGCAGGCGTGCCTTTTCGGCTGCCGCCTCGGCTGCTGCGCGAGCTTCTGCGGCCTCGCGTTGCAGCTGCTCCTGCTCCTTCTTGCGGTTGATCTTCATCACCTGGAGCGGTGGGGTCGCAGCCGCTCGCGGTGCCTTGGGGCGATTGGGCTGCGAACTGCCAGCTGCGGCCATGAACAGGAGGTCGTCGATCGACCATTCTGACAGGGAGGGACAGGTCTGGGAACGATGCAACACGAGTTTCGATGACGGGCCATCGGCGTCGCTTTGACCAGCTCGCCTGGCCTGAGATCCAGGAGAGAGCCCACTGCGATGGATCAACGCTGATCTGGCCATTTGGTGCCTGTGAGCAGCACGGCCCCCATCTCCCCCTTGTCACCGATGCCCTGTTTGCTGAACGGATCGCTGACGCCGTTCTGGCAGAGCTCAATCCTGAACTGCCGATCTGGAGATTGCCGACCCAGGTCATCGGCTTTTCACCGGAACACCAATCGTTTCCAGGCACCCTCAGTTTGTCCTCGGACCTGCTGATCGCCTTGGTCGTGCAACTGGGGGAGCAGCTGGCTGCCATGGGATGGCGTCGCCTGGTGCTGTTCAACGCCCACGGTGGGCAGATCGCCTTGCTGCAGGTCGCGGCCCGGGCGCTGCGGCAACGCTGTCCGGCGATGGCTGTGCTGCCTTGTTTTCTCTGGAGTGGGGTGGAAGGGCTCGCTGATCTGCTGCCTGCAGATGAGTTGGTGAATGGTCTGCACGCCGGTTTGGCGGAGACATCGTTGATGCTGCATCAGGCCCCTGAACTGGTTGGTGATCAGCGCCCGAAAGACGGTTTGCCTGGTTTAGACAGCTGCCCTCTTCCCCCCAGCGGTTGGAGTTTGGAAGGGGCCGCTCCTTCGGCCTGGTTGATGCAGGATCTCAGTCGCAGCGGTGTGATTGGAGACAGCGGTGCTGCTTCAGCTGAGCTTGGACTGGCCTTGGAACAGCACCTGCTGGTGCATTGGACCGCGCGATTCCAGGCGTTGTTGACGAGCGACTGGCCAGCGGTTGAAAAGGCTGCTGACAGGACCTCTGCGTCCTGAACTGAGAACGCTTCTCTCACCAAGATTGGGGGTCCTGGTTATTCTCAGTCGCACTGAAAGTGGTGGACCACGTCCTATGACGACCCTCAACGCACCCGAGGCAGCTGTGGTGGAGGGCCTGGACGCGCTGCCTGATTTCACCACCGAGGCTTACAAGGATGCCTACAGCCGCATCAACGCCATCGTGATCGAGGGCGAGCAGGAAGCCCACGACAATTACATCTCCCTCGGCAGCTTGATTCCTGATCAGGAGGACGAACTGGCGAAGCTGGCGCGGATGGAAATGAAGCACATGAAAGGCTTTACCTCCTGCGGCCGCAACCTGGGAGTCGAGGCGGACATGGTGTTCGCCAAGAAATTTTTCGAGCCCCTGCACGGGAACTTCCAGGCCGCACTGAAGGAGGGCAAGGTGGTGACCTGCCTGCTGATCCAGGCCCTGCTGATCGAAGCCTTTGCGATTTCGGCTTATCACATCTATATCCCTGTAGCCGATCCCTTTGCTCGCAAGATCACAGAGGGTGTGGTGAAGGACGAGTACACCCATCTGAACTACGGCCAGGAATGGCTGAAGGCCAACTTTGAAGCCAGCAAGGATGAGCTGTTCGAGGCCAACAAAGCCAACCTCCCCTTGATTCGCTCAATGCTTGAAGAGGTCGCGTCCGATGCCGCTGTGCTGCATATGGAGAAGGAAGACCTGATCGAAGATTTCCTCATCGCCTATCAGGAGGCTCTCGGGGAGATCGGATTCACCTCCAGAGACATCGCCCGGATGGCTGCTGCAGCCCTTGCGGTCTGAGGTCACTCAGACCTTCGGCCGGTTTGTCCACAGGAACTTGATCAGAATCCTGCCGTGCCGTGGGAGCATGGAGGATCGGGTCGTCATTAGCGGCGTGTTTAGAGCGGGTGCATGTTTGGTCTGATCGGGCATTCAACGAGCTTCGATGCAGCCCGTCGCAAGGCGATGGAACTTGGTTTCGATCACATCGCTGATGGAGATCTCGATGTTTGGTGCAGTGCACCACCGCAGTTGGTGGAACACGTGGAGATCTCCAGTCCCATAGGCACCACGATCAAAGGTGCCTACATCGATTCCTGTTTCGTTCCGGAAATGCTGAGCCGGTTCAAAACGGCGCGGCGCAAGGTTTTGAACGCCATGGAGCTGGCGCAGAAGAAGGGGATCAATATCACCGCTCTCGGCGGCTTCACCTCGATCATTTTTGAGAACTTCAACCTGCTGCAGCACCAGACGGTGCGCAGCACAACGCTGGAGTGGCAGCGTTTCACAACCGGCAACACTCACACCGCCTGGGTGATCTGCTGTCAGGTGGAGAACAACGCACCAACCCTCGGCATCGACCTGAAAACCGCCAAGGTGGCTGTGGTGGGTGCCACTGGAGACATCGGCAGTGCCGTGTGCCGCTGGCTGTCAGCGCGCACCGGTGTTGGAGAACTGTTGCTGGTGGCCCGCCAGCAACAGCCGTTGCTGGACCTTCAGGCGCAGATCGGCGGCGGACGAATCCTCACCCTGGATGAGGCCCTGTCCGAGGCGGATGTGGTGGTGTGGGTGGCGAGCATGCCGCGCACCTTGGAGATCGATCAGGCCAGCTTGCGCAAGCCCTGCCTGATGATCGATGGCGGCTATCCGAAAAACCTCGACACCAAAGTTGCTGGTGGCGGCATTCATGTCCTCAAAGGAGGAATCGTTGAGTTCTGCAAGGACATCGGCTGGACGATGATGCAAATCGCCGAAATGGAGAAGCCACAACGGCAGATGTTTGCCTGCTTCGCTGAGGCCATGCTGCTGGAGTTCGAGCGCTGTCATACGAATTTCAGCTGGGGTCGAAACAACATCACCCTGGAGAAAATGGACTTCATCGGAGCTGCTTCGGTGCGCCATGGTTTTTCCACGCTGAACCTCAACCCCTCTGCCCAGGCCGCCGCCGCCTGATACTAACGCCATGCCTCGCCGCCCCCTACTCGAATTCGAGAAGCCTCTGGTGGAGCTGGAGCAGCAGATCGAACAGATCCGCCAGCTCGCCAGGGATTCCGAGGTGGATGTCAGTCAGCAGCTCCATCAGCTGGAGTCTCTGGCGGCTCGCCGTCGTCAGGAGATTTTCCAGGGGCTAACGCCGGCCCAGAAGATCCAGGTAGCCCGTCACCCCCATCGTCCCAGCACCCTGGATTTCATCCAGATGTTCTGTGACGACTGGATTGAATTGCATGGTGATCGACGCGGCAACGATGATCAGGCCCTGGTGGGCGGTGTTGGGCGTCTGGGTGATCAGCCGGTGCTGTTGATCGGCCATCAGAAGGGACGCGACACCAAGGAGAACGTTGCCCGAAACTTCGGCATGGCCACCCCAGGGGGGTATCGCAAGGCCATGCGTCTGATGGATCATGCTGATCGATTCCGCTTACCGATCCTGAGTTTCATCGACACTCCGGGAGCCTATGCAGGGCTGCAGGCGGAGGAGCAGGGGCAGGGTGAAGCCATCGCCGTCAATCTGCGCGAGATGTTCCGGCTGCGGGTCCCTGTGATCGCCACAGTGATCGGTGAGGGGGGTTCCGGCGGAGCCCTTGGTATCGGAGTGGCCGACCGCTTGCTGATGTTCGAGCACAGCGTTTACACGGTGGCCAGTCCTGAAGCGTGTGCCTCGATCCTCTGGCGGGATGCGGCCAAGGCACCTGATGCGGCCACGGCGCTGCGCATCACCGGTGTCGACCTCTTGGAGCTCGGTGTGGTGGATGAGGTGCTTGAGGAACCGTCCGGCGGGAACAACTGGGCCCCTCTGGAGGCAGGTCAGACCCTGCGGGCTGCACTGGAGCGGCATCTCGCTGAGCTGTTGGCCCTGTCGGAACGTGAGTTAAGAGACAGCCGTTATCGAAAATTCCGTGCAATGGGGCGCTTTGTTGAGGGAAATTCACAGAATCCTGGCAAAATCGATTAATCTGTCACGGTTTGCAAACAGCGCTTGCCAACGGCTCTGATTACGGGTGCAAGTCGTGGCATTGGCCGCCGAACTGCTGAACTGTTAGCCCGCAAGGGTTGGGATCTCAAGCTTGTTGCCCGCAGTGGCGATCAACTCGAGCAATTGGCTGCTGAATTGCGGCCGATGGGTGTTCAGGTGGAGGTCAGCTCCATTGACCTGACCGATCCCCAGGCCATTCAGCCAGCGCTGACAGGCCTTCTGGAGCAGGGTTCTCCTCCTTCGGTGTTGATCAACAACGCAGGTGCTGCTTACACGGGAGATTTGCTGGCCATGCCGTTGGAGCGTTGGCAGTGGTTGATGCAGCTGAATGTCACCAGCGTCATGCAGGTTTGTGCGGCCGTGGTTCCTGCCATGCGCGCAACTGGAGGTTTGGTGATCAACGTCAACAGCCACGCCGCTCGCAATGCCTTCCCGCAATGGGGGGCGTATTGCGTCAGCAAAGCGGCTCTGGCCAGCTTCACCCGTTGCCTGGCGGAAGAGGAGCGAGCCCATGGAATCCGCGCCTGCACCCTCACCCTCGGTGCCGTCAATACCCCCCTGTGGGACGCGGAAACCGTACAGAGCGATTTCGATCGTCGTGCCATGCTCTCCGTCGACAAGGCAGCGGAGGCCTTGGTGAACCTGGCCGAACAACCCGTCAACCAGGTGATCGAAGATTTAACCCTCATGCCGGCTGCCGGCGCCTTCTGAACGAATAGCCATGACCACCACCGTCCCTTTCGTGACCAATGGCGCCAGCAATGGCATCTCCAACGGCAACGGCCAGCCTCGTCTGAGTGCCGAAGTGTCGAGCCGGATCCGCGAGCGGCTTCAGGCCGCAGGCGTGTCGTTCCTTGCTAACGACAACATCGCCGAGTACATCGAACCCGGTGAACTCAGAGCGCTGGAAGTTGAGGTGGCGGACAAAGTCCGCGACCTGCTGCGCACGTTGGTGATCGATATCGACAACGATCACAACACCCATGAAACCGCCGAGCGTGTGGCTCGGATGTATCTCCATGAGGTGTTCAAAGGGCGCTACCACCACCAGCCGAAGGTGGCCAGTTTCCCCAACGTTAAAAAGCTGGATGAGATCTACACCGTTGGCCCGATCACGGTGCGATCGGCTTGCTCCCATCACCTTGTGCCCATCATGGGCAACTGCTGGATCGGCATCAAACCCGGTGCCCGGGTGATCGGACTGTCCAAGTTCACGCGCGTGGCGGACTGGGTCTTCTCACGGCCCCACATCCAGGAAGAGGCGGTAATGATCCTGGCCGATGAGATCGAGAAGCTTTGTGAGCCCCAGGGACTCGGCATCATCATCAAGGCCCAGCACTACTGCATGAAGTGGCGCGGTGTGAAAGAGCCGCAAACCAGCATGGTGAATTCCGTGGTGCGGGGCGACTTCCGCCACGACCCCAGCCTGAAGCAGGAATTCTTCGAACTGGTGCGTCAGCAGGAGGCGCTGCTCAGCAGCTGATCGTCAGGCTTGAACTGCCGAGAGCAGTGCGTTCACCTTCTCGAGGTCCTTCCAGCCGGGACGGACCTCAAGCCGGCTTGAGGCATCGAGGCCATCGGGTGTGACGCGGTCAAGCAATTCCGGGATCCATTCCGCACTGATGCCACCGGCCAACCACCAGGGCAGCGGCAATGTGGTTTCCGCCAGCCAGTCGAGGGGGAGCCGATGGCCCGTGCCCCCCAGCTGATCCGGACTCCAGGCATCGAGCAACAGTTCATCGACTGATTGCACATAGCCCTTCACAGCATGGAGGTCGTCCTGGCTGCGCAATCGCAGGGCCTTCCAGACGGTGATCTCGGGGTGGCGTTGGCGCAACGCCTGGCACTGCGAGGGGGTTTCCTGGCCATGCAACTGAATCACCGTTGGGGTGCCCTCTCCCTGCAGTGATGCATCAAGCATCGCGTTCGATGGGTCCGCCACCACCCAGACCCGTTGGAGCGAAGGGAAGTTCAGCTGCAGTTGGCTGAACAGGGCCCGGCGAGGGCTGTCCTCGAGGTAACGCGGAGTTCCTGCCACGCCGATCACACCGATGGCATCTGCACCCATGGCAGCGATCGCCAGTGCCTGTTCGGTGTCGGTGAGGCCGCAGATCTTCACGGCTGGAGCTGTGGATTGATCGCGCAAGATCCTGCTGGCTGATCTCTTTAGGATCATGCTTGACATGCCCTATTGGGGCAGCGATACCACGGAGCAGCGGTGGGAGAAGGCTGGACCCTGTTGACCTTTCGGGGCGTTCCGCTGCGGATCCAGCCCAGCTGGTTGTTTGCCCTGGCCATCTTCACCACGCTATTTCAGGGGCGTTATGCGAGTGAGGTCACTCCAGCCGTTCCGATGCTGGTGAGTTGGGGCCTCGGGTTGGCCACAGCACTCATGCTCTTTCTGTCGGTGCTGCTTCACGAACTCGGCCATGCCGTGATGGCTGTCCGCGAAGGGGTGAAGGTACTCAGCATCACGCTGTTTCACCTGGGGGGCATCGCCCGGGTGGAGAAGGAGTGCACCACGGCCATGGGCAGCCTGCGGATTGCCGCCGCTGGTCCGCTGGTCAGCCTGCTGCTGGCCCTCGGCCTGCTGCTTGCAGCGGTGCCGGCCGGTGCTGTCAGCCCCCTGCTCACGCTGCTTTGCACCCAGCTCGGTCTGCTCAATCTGATGCTTGGGTTGTTCAATCTGCTGCCCGGTTTGCCCTTGGACGGCGGGTTGATCCTGAAGGCGCTGGTCTGGCAGTTCAGCGGCAGTCAGAAGCGGGGCATGCAGGTGGCCGCGGCGTCCGGCCGTGCCCTGGCCACGTTGTTGATCGTGATGGGGGGCCTGCTGCTGCTGCAGGGCGGTGGCTTCAACGGTGTGATGTTGATGCTGATCGGTTGGTTCGGCCTGGGAGCGAATCGCAGTCAGTCCCAGATGTTGGTGTTGCATCAGGTGCTTCAGGACCTGAAGGTGGCTGATGCCGCCAGTCGCCGCTTCAGGGTGATCGAATCGGATCAACCCCTGCGAAAGCTCAGTCAGCTGCGGCTGCAGGACGACGAGGCCAAACGCGGAGCGGATTGGTTGCTGATCTGCCGTGGCCCCCACTGGCTGGGCTGGGTGGATGATCAGCCCCTGAGGGATCTGCCGGTTCAGCAATGGGATCGGCAGACCGTCGGCGACCATCTGCGCCCCCTCGACTCCCTTCCTTCTGTTGCCGACAGCGCGCCCATCTGGCAAGCGATCAAGGCTGTGGAGGCCTCTCAACAGGGACGCGTGCTGGTGCTCAGCCCAGCCGGGCTTCCTGCCGGCACGCTGGATCGCATGGACATCGGTGAAGCAGTGCTGAAGCGGTTAGGGGTGCGCCTTCCCGCTCCGATCCTCGATGAGGCCCGACGCCACAACAGCTACCCGATGGGACTGGTGATGTTGCCTCAGATCGTTGCGTCGATGCCCGCAAATTCCGAACAATCGGACCGTGAACGGGCCTCCACCTGAGCACGTTCGTCGTCGCTGAGGGGCACCTCCTCCCAGACCACATCAGGCCAGGCCATGGCCATGGCATTGATCAGCTGTTGCTCCAGCGTCAGCCGGTTGAGGTTTGCCGCTGCTGCAGGCGGGGCGGCTTCGCCGAATACCGCGTTCCAGAGCATCGGCGGAGGGTCCAGCAGGATTTCGCCGTGCTGGAGCAGACGTCCGTGCTGCCAGCACTGGGCACTGCCGATGCGTTTCACGCCGGCACGGTCCACGAGATCCGCTGCGGTGGAGCTGGCGAAGCAATTGCTGCTGCTGCCCAGGGCGGGATCGTCCCCGAACTGCAAAGGCAGCCCCAGTTGGCTGAAGCCATCGATCAACCATTGGCAGGCCTCGCGGTAGGCCTGCTTGCGTCGGCGTGGGGCGGAAGGCCAGATCAGTGCGTAGGTGAGCCCCCCGGCGTGAAGGACGGCCTGGCCGCCACTGGGCCGACGCACCATGCGAAGGCGCCCCTCCTTCGCCAGTTGCTCCCAGTGCTGGGGCCAGTGGCGCTGATGGCGGCCCAAGGACAGCCATGGTCCGTCCCAGCGGTAGAAGCGCAGCACCGGAACCTCCGTGGCCTGGGCCAGCAGCAGCGCATCGATGGCCATCTGGGTCGGGCCATCCGCGATCCGGTTGGGAATGAGTCGGCCAGGGGATCGGGCGGTCGGCATGCTGGAGATCGTGAGCGAGCGATGACGTGCTGCCCTGGTGGGACATCCCCCTGCTAATCGGCCTTGGCCTGCTGGCTGGCGGGTTGGCCGGCCTGCTGGGCATCGGAGGTGGTTTGATCTTCGCGCCCCTGCTGCTCTGGTTGGATCTTCCGCCCCATCAGGCTCTGGCCACCAGCAGCTTTGCCATTGTTCCCACGGCCCTGGCGGGCCTGGTGTCCCACCTGCGCAGTGGATCGCTGCCGGTTCGAACCGGTGTGGCTATTGGACTGTCCGCCTTTGGTTCAGCGCTGTTGTTCGGCGGTCTGGCCGGCGTGGTGAGCGGTTGGCTGCTGCTGGCGATGCAGACGTTGATCTACGTGGTGCTGGCCTTTGCCGTACGCGTGCGGGAGGAGGAGGCAACACCCGGCGTGGACGAGGAGACCAACGGCCAGGTGGGGCTGTTGGCGGGGGTGGGCTGCATTGCCGGCTGGACCGCCGGAATGCTCGGCCTTGGTGGTGGCCTGGTGATGGTGCCACTGATGAACGGACCCCTGGGGGTTCCCATTCATCGGGCGGTGCGCCTCAGCACCGTGGCGGTGTTCTGCTCGGCGTCAGCGGCTTCGCTGCAGTTCCTGCATGAGGGGCGAGGGGTGCCCTGGATGGGACTGGTGCTGGGGGGTGTGGCGGCCCTGGCGGCGCAATGGTCCGCCAGTCGTCTGGATCGGTTTGATGCGGTGGTGCTGGTGCGGTTGCTGCGGGGCCTGGCGATCGCGCTGGCGGTGGACAGCTGCCGGCGGGCCCTGCATTTGTTGATGGTCTGAGGCTCAGCTCAACAGGGTCCAGAAGCCAGCGTCTAGCTCGTAGCCGAGGGACGCTGCCATCTGCGACAGGTTGCCCCGTTGGGGGCGTCCCAGCGTGGCGGTGCAGAGGTCATCCAGTTGCATCAGCCGGTGGGTGATCCACAGCTCGAGGGCCTGGGGCTCGAATCGCAGTCCCTCACTGCGGTTGAAGCTGTGGGGCACCACCATGGCCACATGGCGGATCAAACTGCCCTGGTCGCGTTCCAACAGCAGCGGTAGCCAGGGATAACGGGCATCGGCCCGCACGGCCCAGAGCCGTGGCTCGGGGCATTCGGCAAGTTCCCGGGGATCCGAAGGATCGCGAGGCCAGTCGAACTGCAGTTCCAAAGCAGGGCCTTGCTCCAGCAGCGACGGCAGCGGCTGGCTGCTCCAGGGCTGCAGGGGAGTGAGGTCGAGACGCCGGATCGCATCGGCATTGATCTGAACCGGTTCCATCGACGGGTGTGACAGGCCTTTGCGAATGATGGCCTGAAGCCCTGCTGAGGGAGAACAATGGGATCGCTTGTGTCTTCTTTCCCATGGCCACTGCTCTGACTTCGGCTGAAGTGTTCGTTGCTCTCGTGGTGGCAGCCCACGCTGCTGTGCTGGCCCTGCGTCTCTCCATCAGCCTTTACGAAGCCTGATCACTGCGTTACAAGCGGACATCTGAACAGTCGTGGTGACGGCGTCAACGACAAAGTCATCCCGACTCACTAATCAGCCATCGGCGGAAGCGGCCGCTCATCGTGCTGCAACGATTCAGCGCCAGCTGGACCGACAGGAACTGCACTGCAGCCTGATCGCTCTGGCGGCCAAGAGTGCGCTGATTCTCGTGGGTTGCGTCAGCGTGGCGCGCCTTTCTGTGGCCTATCAGGAGCGGCTTGAGCGCCACGGCGAGATTGCAGCGGTGGTGAATCTTGAATCGAAGAAGTTGGAAACCCTGCAGCAACGCTTTGATCGGTTGTTCAGCATTGGCGGTGAGAAACGGTTGCTGAGCGAGCAGGATCAATGGATTGCACCCAATCGTCTGCGGGTGATCTGGCGCTGAGATTCATCACCACCGGTCAGCGTTTCGGAGGCTGACCGGCAGACTGTCAGCCTTCCTGGCCCTGTCTTGATGTCAACGCCCGGCACCGTTCTGATCACCGGCACCACCTCAGGTGTGGGTCTGAATGCAACCCGCGCCCTGGTGAAGCGGGGCTGGACGGTGATCACCGCCAATCGCAGCCCCCAGCGGGCCGCGGCTGCTGCTGACGAGCTGGACCTCCCCAAGGAGCGGCTCCAGCACGTGTTGATGGATCTGGGCGATCTCGACAGTGTGCGGCGTGTTGTTGATGCCCTGCCCGATCGTCTGGATGCGGTGGTCTGCAATGCGGCGGTGTATAAGCCAAAGCTGAAACAGCCGGAGCGTTCGCCGCAGGGCTATGAGATCTCGATGGCCACCAACCACTTTGGCCATTTCCTGCTGGTACAGCTGCTGTTGGATCGGCTCAAGGCCTCCAGCCATCCCTCCAGGCGGGTGGTGATTCTGGGCACGGTGACGGCCAACTCCAAAGAACTGGGGGGCAAGATTCCCATTCCGGCGCCGGCCGATCTGGGGGATCTCTCCGGTTTTGAAGCTGGCTTCAAAGAGCCCATTGCCATGGCAAGCGGCAAGGCCTTCAAGCCCGGTAAGGCCTACAAAGACAGCAAGCTCTGCAACATGATCACCACCCAGGAGCTGCACCGCCGCCTGCACGGTGAGACGGGGATCACCTTCATGTCGCTCTACCCGGGCTGTGTGGCGGACACCCCGTTGTTCCGCAATACCCCCAAGGCGTTCCAGACGATCTTTCCCTGGTTCCAGAAGAACATCACCGGCGGCTACGTCTCCCAGGCCTTGGCCGGAGAACGGGTGGCGGATGTGGTGGCCAATCCCGACTTCGCCGAATCCGGGGTGCACTGGAGCTGGGGCAACCGCCAGAAAAAGGATGGCCAGCAGTTCAGCCAGGAGCTGTCGGTCAAGGCCACCGACCCAGACACCGCTCGACGGGTCTGGGACCTGTCGATGCAGCTGGTCGGCCTTTGATCAGTCGAAGCCGAGCAGGTCAAAGATCTCCCGATCCTTCAAGGATGTGGCTTCGAGGGGCTCCACCTTGTCGAGCATGTTCTGAGCGAGGCGCAGATATTCCTCACGGACGGCCTGCACCGCCTCGTCGTCATCATCCATCTCGAAAATTGTGCACTTCTTGAGCCGTGAGCGACGAATCGCATCCACATCCTTGAAGTGGGCCATGGTGCGCAGGCCGGTGCGTTCGTTGAACTTGTCGATCTGATCTGTGTCTGCCGAGCGATTGGCCACGACACCTCCAAGCCGCACCTTGTAGTTCTTGGCTTTGGCCTGAATCGCCTGGACGATCCGATTCATCGCGAAGATCGAATCGAAATCGTTGGCGGTCACGATCAGGCAGTAGTTGGCGTGCTGCAGCGGGGCGGCAAAGCCACCACACACCACATCGCCCAACACATCGAAGATCACCACATCGGTGTCTTCCAGCAGGTGATGCTCTTTCAGCAACTTCACGGTTTGCCCGGTCACATAGCCGCCACAGCCGGTCCCTGCCGGTGGGCCGCCGCTTTCGACGCACTGCACACCGTTGAAACCGGTGAAGACGAAGTCTTCCGGACGCAGCTCCTCGCTGTGGAAGTCGACTTCCTCAAGGATGTCGATCACCGTCGGCACCATCTTGTGGGTGAGGGTGAAGGTGCTGTCGTGCTTGGGGTCGCAGCCGATCTGCAGCACCCGCTTGCCCAGCTTGGAGAAGGCCGCCGAGAGGTTGGAGGAGGTGGTGGATTTACCGATGCCACCCTTGCCGTAAACGGCGATCACCAGGGTTTCCTCGTGAATGTTGAGGCCAGGGTCCTGGTGGACCTGCACACTGCCTTCGCCGTCCGTGGGACGCGTCAGGGTCGTGGTCATTCAGCGACCTTCACAAGAGGAGACAGGTTCATTCAACAGCAGCAGATGTGCCGTGGTTGGTTTTCACTAAGAAATGAAAGATCTGGTTTCTGGCTGAGCCTTAAAAACAGAATTTCTTTCAATTAAATAAAAAAAATGAGTGCAAATGCTCATGCCTTGTAGTGGGCTTTGGCGTCGTACAACGTCTCGCTGCTGATTTCCCGGCACCCCACTTCTCGGGCGTAGGCCTCGGCATTGCGGCGGACTTTCCCGCGCACGAAAAAGGGGATCTTCTTCAGTTCCGCCTCGCCATCAGCGGTCCACACTACGTCGCCCTCCTCGGCCTCGGGAACGTCGCTTAACCTGCTCTGCTGGGATGCTCCGGAGCCACCGGCATGGCCCAGATGGCTCTGATGGCCGTCCACGAATTCGAAATCGTGGCGGAACATGCCGATCAGGTGCTCCTCCAGGCCCATCATCAGCGGGTGCACCCAGCTGTCGAAGATCACGTTCGCCCCTTCCCAGCCCATCTGCGGGCTCATCCGGGCTGGCACGTCCTGAACGTGCATTGGCGTGCTGATCACCGCGCAGGGAATCCCCAGCCGTTTGGCGCTGTGGCGTTCCATCTGCGTGCCCAGCACCAGTTCAGGAGCTGTTTCGGCCATGGCCGCCTCCACCGCCAGATAGTCGTCGCAGATCAGGGCCTCCAGCCCCAGGGCCTTCGCAGCGGCCCTCACTGGCCGAGCCATCTCGCGGCTGTAGGTACCCAGCCCCACCACCTGAAAGCCCAGTTCCTCACTGCAGATGCGGGCGGCAGCGATGGCATGGCTGCCATCGCCAAAGATGAACACCCGTTTGCCGGTGAGGTAAGTGGAGTCAACGGATTCGGAATACCAAGGCAGGCGTGAGCGGCGATAGCCTTCCTGCGGCGAGGGTGGTTCCAGTCCCAGAGCTGTGTGCACTTCAACCAGGAAGTCGTGGGTGGCGCCGACACCGATCGGCACTGTGCGGCTGAAGGGCATGCCGAAGTTGCGTTCCAGCCAGAGGCAGGTGGATTCAGCCACCTCCGGGTAGAGGCAGATGTTCAGGTCGGCCTCCGGCAGACGGTGCACGTCTTCTACGCCAGCTCCCAGGGGGGCGACGACCGCCACATCGATGCCGTGCATCGTGAGCAGCGTCTGCACCTCCAGCACGTCATCGCGGCAGCGGAACCCGAGCAAGGACGGGCCCAGCAGATTCACCCGTGGTCGACGCCCCTGTTGCTGCCAGCGCTTGGGGTCATGCTTCGGCTCAGCCGGCACCTGTTGTTTCAGCAGACCCCGCACCAACTGATAGAGGGTTTCTGAGGCGCCCCAGTTCTCCTTTTTGCTGTAAGCCGGCAGTTCAAGGCTCACCACCGGCATGGTCAGCCCCATGCCCTGCGCCAGGGCACCGGGTTGGTCCTGGATCAGTTCAGCCGTGCAGCTTTCCCCCACCAGCAGTGCATCGGGTTGGAAGCGGTCCACCGCTTCCCGCACATGGCGCTTCACCAGTTCGGCCGTGTCGCCACCCAGGTCCCGGGCCTGAAAGGTGGTGTAGGTCACCGGCGGGCGCTGGCCGCGCCGTTCGATCATCGTGAACAGCAGGTCGGCGTAGGTGTCGCCCTGCGGTGCATGCAACACGTAGTGCACCCCTTGCATGGAGGCGGCGATGCGCATGGCCCCCACATGGGGTGGTCCTTCGTAGGTCCAGAGCGTGAGATCCATGGTGTCAGGCGTGCACGGGTTGGTCGGGTTGTGTCGGATGAAGCCCGGGGTGAATCAGTTGGCGACGCCGCAATGGCCTGGAGAAGAGCTCCGCCAGGTCTCCGGCCTGGTCGATGCCGTGAATCGGACTGAACACCAGCTCGATCGACCACTTGGTGGCGATGCCCTCGGCCTCCAGCGGATTGGCCAGCCCCATGCCGCAGACCACCAAATCCGGTGCGCTGTCACGCACCCGGTCGAGCTGCAGCTCCACGTGCTGTCCCTCCATCACGGGGGTGCCCTCCGGCAGCAGGGCCAGCTCCTCGGCCATCTGATCGCGGTTCAGGTATGGCGTGCCCACTTCCACCAGCTCCATGCCGCATTCCCGCTGCAGAAAACGGGCCAGGGGAAGCTCCAGCTGTGATTCGGGCAACAGGAAGATGCGCTTGCCCGCCAGCACCTCCCTATGGGGTTCCAGGGCGATGCGCGCCCGCTCCATCAGGGGATCCAGCACAGTTGCCACGTGGCTGGGTGCCACCTCGAAGGCTTGGGCGGCCGCCTCCATCCAGCGTCGACTGCCCTCCGCTCCCAGCGGGAAGGGGGCGGTGAGTACCGTGGCGCCGCGGTTGCGCAGCAGGCGGGCGGTGTCGGTGAGGAACGGCTGGGTGAGCAGCACGGTGGTTCCGGGGCCCACCGGTGGCAGCGCGGTCGACTGGCGCGGCGGCAGGCTGCGGACCCTGTCGATCCCCAGGCGTCCGAACAAGTGGATCAGGCGATCCTCTACAGCGTCGGCGAGGGTGCCCACCAGCAGCAGCTGCCGTTCAGCGCTGCTGGGCAGCAGCGGCACCAATGCCGCCAACGCTCCATCCTCCCCTTGGGTGAAGGTGGTTTCGATGCCGCTGCCGGAGTAATTCACCACCCGCACGCGGCCCTGCAGTTCGTCGTTGAGCCGCTCGGCCGCCCGGGCTAGGTCCAGCTTGATCACCTCACTGGGGCAGGACCCCACCAGAAACAGGGTGCGGATCTCTGGGCGCCGCTGCAGCAGTTCCCGAGCCACACGGTCCAGTTCCTCATAGGCGTCCGCCAGGCCCGCCAGATCCCGCTCGCTGAGAATGGCGGTGCCAAACCGAGGTTCGGCAAAGATCATCACGCCGGCGGCGCTTTGGATCAGGTGTGCGCAGGTCCGTGACCCCACAACAAGAAAAAAGGCATCCGGCATGCGCCGGTGCAGCCACACAATCGAGGTAAGACCGCAGAACACCTCCCGCGGTCCGCTTTCCTTCAGCAGGGTTGGCCCGGCCATCGGCCATGTCCCGAGGAATCAGCCCACAACCTGACCTCGGCAGCGGGCTGGTGACGCTCAGCCCCTGAAACTCTTCCGGATCAGAGGCGACGGCGGAAGCCGTCGTAGCGGTCGGAACGATCGCTGTCCTCCAGCTTGCTGAGCCGCCAGACGTTGCGGCTGACGCGCCGCGCCATCAGTCCGCCACGCTCAACCTGCTCGCTGCCAGGGCGGGCCCCCAGCAGCAGGGTGACCTCCGCTGTGGTGAGCGGTGCGCCGGTGTTGATGGCCAGGGCGGTGAGCTCCAGGCGTTGGCGTAGCTGCCGGGCCCGTTCCACCTCGCTGTCCACGGCGGTCTCCAGCCAGGGCAGATCCACCTGTCCATCCTTGGCCAGCCGTTGCATCAAGCCGAAACTGACCATGCCCAGGGCCTGGTCGGCATTCAACTCAACCGCATTCAGGGGGGATTGCTCGCTCATCACCGGAGTCCTCAGTGTTGATAAGCGGACAGTATCGGCTGCGCTTCGGCACGCAAGACCGCTTCCCACGGCTGTGATCACAGCCGGAAACACCGAATTCATCCGGTACACTCCCCGCCATGACCCGTTTCGCCAGCTTCGAGGCCCGGGAGCGGCGGCGCGGTGGAAGCGCTCTCGTGACCGGCACTGAGGTGAAACCTCCCCAGGGAGGTGCGAGTTGTGTTGTGACCACGGATTCCGAATCCCCCAGGTTGCAACGCCAGAACAGCCATGTGCAGTCGATCGAGCTGCGCACCCATGTGTTCATCGACTCATTGCAGCCTCAATTGGCGGCTTACATGGGTTCGGTGAGCCAAGGATTTCTGCCCATTCCGGGCGATGCCTGTCTGTGGATGGAGGTGTCGCCGGGTATGGCGGTTCACCGCGTGACGGACATCGCCCTCAAGGCGAGTGATGTGCGCCTTGGCCAGATGGTGGTGGAACGTGCCTTCGGATCGATGGCGCTTTATCACCGTGACCAGAGCACGGTGCTTCATTCCGGTGATGTGGTGCTGGAAGCGATCGGCAGCACCATCGAGCAGCGTTCCCCCGCTGATGTGAGTTGGACGGAGGTGATCCGGGCGATCACCCCGGATCATGCGGTGTTGATCAACCGCCAGAACCGCCGTGGCTCGATGATCGAGGCCGGCATGAGCATGTTCATTCTCGAAACAGAGCCCGCTGGCTACGTACTGATTGCGGCGAATGAAGCGGAAAAAGCGTCCAACATCACCTTGGTGGACGTGAAAGCCGTCGGTGCCTTTGGCCGGCTCACCCTGGCCGGACGGGAAGGGGATGTGGAGGAGGCTGCTGCTGCGGCTATGCGGGCCATTGAAACCGTCAACCGACGTTCCACGTTGCGCTGAGCCTCAGTTCAATCTCAGCAGGCGTCGAAGATCCGGTGCCAGGGCGCGTGCCGCTTTGCCACGGCTCCCCAGACGGGTGAGTTGGGCTGCGTTGAGCTCCCCGTAGGTGCAACGGGCTTCCCGCACCCACAACAGCGATTCGAAGCCACCGCCGGCATAGGCCGGTTTCAGCAGCAGTTCACCCCAGCAGACCCCTTCGGCTGAGGCCACACAAGTGCCGGAAGGATCGCTGATCACCATCGTGCTGCGGAAACAGGCACTCCGATAGGGGGAACTGTTGAGTTCCTCCAGTAGACGCTGAATTTTGGCGTCGTTGCCGCTGGCGTAACGGGCGGAAAACAAACCCGGGGCACCGCGTAAGGCATCAACTTCCAAGCCGGAATCATCCGCCAGGGCCCATTCGTTGGTGCGCAACGCAGCGGCACTGGCTTTCAATGAAGCGTTCTCCAGATAAGTCGCTCCTGTCTCGTCAACGTCGAGATCATTGGGTTGACGCTGGACCTCGAGACGCAACGGTCCAAGCATTGCTTCAATCTCGGCGACCTTGATGGGGTTGCCGGTGGCAATGGTTAGACGTCGCACCGAACGGAGAGCTCAGAAAGGCTCACCATTGTGGGGTTTAGCGGTAGGTATTTTTCGATCACCATCAGAACCGAATGGCATGGGTTGAACATTCCACCCCTCAGCCAATGGCATCAGGACCATTCGTTCAGGTGAAGGTATGCATCAAGGCTTGTCGCGGCAACGACTTGTGCGGATGTGATCACAGGAACTACCACAGCAGTGCGGAACAGTGAGGGACAGGGTGATAAGCCGGGCTTATCAGGTTCACTATGGACAGTGATCTTGGCTGTGTGCCCAATTGCTTGACGGGAAGGGATCTGGCGGACCAATGTCCCGAGCGAACATTCCACCCCTTCTCCCGGTAGGCAATGGCTAACGAAACCATGGGCATCGCCCTCGGCATGATCGAGACCCGCGGTCTGGTCCCCGCCATCGAGGCAGCTGATGCCATGACCAAGGCTGCCGAAGTGCGCCTGATCGGTCGTGAGTTCGTCGGCGGCGGCTACGTCACCGTTCTGGTGCGCGGCGAAACCGGCGCTGTGAACGCTGCTGTGCGCGCCGGCGCTGATGCCTGCGAGCGCGTCGGCGACGGCCTCGTGGCTGCTCACATCATTGCCCGCCCCCACCGCGAAGTGGAGCCTGCACTGGGCAACGGCAACTTCCTCGGTCAGAAGGACTGAGATCTTCCGCTGAGCCTCTGACGAGGCACGCGAACGTCTCATCCCCCCTTCACCGACCTAACGGAGTTTTCCCATGAGCAAGAAGTACGACGCTGGGGTCAAGGAGTACAGGGACACTTACTGGACTCCTGATTACGTTCCCCTCGACACCGACCTGCTGGCCTGTTTCAAGTGCACCGGCCAGGACGGTGTGCCCAAGGAAGAAGTTGCCGCTGCTGTGGCTGCTGAATCCTCCACCGGCACCTGGTCCACTGTGTGGTCCGAGCTCCTCACCGACCTCGACTTCTACAAAGGCCGCTGCTACCGCATCGAAGACGTCCCTGGTGACAAGGAGTCGTTCTATGCCTTCATCGCCTACCCCCTCGACCTGTTCGAAGAGGGTTCCATCACCAACGTTCTGACCTCCCTGGTCGGCAACGTGTTCGGTTTCAAGGCACTGCGTCACCTCCGTCTGGAAGACATCCGCTTCCCGATGGCGTTCATCAAGAGCTGCTACGGCCCGCCGAACGGCATCCAGGTCGAGCGTGACCGGATGAACAAGTACGGCCGTCCCCTGCTGGGTTGCACCATCAAGCCGAAGCTCGGCCTGAGCGGTAAGAACTACGGCCGTGTTGTCTATGAGTGCCTGCGTGGCGGTCTGGACTTCACCAAGGACGACGAGAACATCAACTCCCAGCCCTTCCAGCGTTGGCAGAACCGCTTCGAATTCGTTGCGGAAGCTATCAAGCTGTCCGAGCAGGAGACCGGCGAGCGCAAAGGTCACTACCTCAACGTGACTGCCAACACTCCCGAAGAGATGTATGAGCGCGCTGAGTTCGCCAAGGAACTCGGCATGCCGATCATCATGCACGACTTCATCACCGGTGGCTTCACCGCCAACACCGGTCTGTCGAAGTGGTGCCGTAAGAACGGCATGCTGCTGCACATCCACCGTGCCATGCACGCGGTGATCGACCGTCATCCCAAGCACGGCATCCACTTCCGCGTTCTCGCCAAGTGTCTGCGTCTGTCCGGTGGTGACCAGCTCCACACCGGCACCGTGGTCGGAAAGCTTGAAGGTGATCGTCAAACCACCCTCGGCTATATCGACCAGCTGCGCGAATCCTTCGTGCCCGAAGACCGCAGCCGCGGCAACTTCTTCGATCAGGACTGGGGTTCCATGCCTGGCGTGTTCGCCGTTGCTTCCGGCGGTATTCACGTCTGGCACATGCCCGCCCTGGTCACCATCTTCGGCGACGACTCCGTTCTGCAGTTCGGTGGTGGTACCCACGGTCACCCCTGGGGTTCCGCTGCAGGTGCTGCGGCCAACCGCGTGGCCCTTGAGGCTTGCGTCAAGGCCCGCAACGCCGGCCGTCATCTCGAGAAAGAGAGCCGCGACATCCTTATGGAAGCCGGCAAGCACAGCCCCGAGCTGGCTATCGCCCTCGAGACCTGGAAGGAGATCAAGTTCGAGTTCGACACCGTCGACAAGCTCGACGTTCAGAACTGATCGTTTCTTCGGCCGGTTGATGTAACCGGCCAACCCTTTTTCTTAAACCCAGGATCCCCATGCCTTTCCAGAGCACCGTGGGTGACTACCAAACAGTCGCCACCCTGGAGACCTTCGGCTTCCTCCCGCCGATGACCCAGGACGAGATCTACGACCAGATCGCGTACATCATTGCCCAGGGTTGGAGCCCGCTCGTTGAGCACGTCCATCCCAGCAACTCCATGGCCACCTACTGGTCCTATTGGAAGCTCCCCTTCTTCGGTGAGAAGGATCTGAACGTTGTCGTCAGTGAGCTCGAGGCTTGCCACCGCGCATACCCCGACCACCACGTGCGCATCGTCGGTTACGACGCTTACACCCAGAGCCAGGGTGCATGCTTCGTGGTTTTCGAAGGACGCTGATCCTTCGAACCTTTGGTTCCGAGCCCTGACCTGATCAGGGCTCCAGTTTTTTCCGGAGGGGCAGGTGCCCTTCCACCTCACGACGACACCCTCGGGCGGACATGGCAAGACTTTCTAGTCGCGAACTCGCACTTGAGCGCCGCAAGGCGCTGACAACCTCCGGTAAGAAGTCTTCTGTGGCTGCAGGAGATGGTGCCAATCGCGTGCGCACTGCCTCCGACGCACCTCCCACCCGCACGGACGCTGCGGCCGCTGTTGAGCCCACGGCTCCAGCAGTCTCCGCTCCCGTGAAACCCACGGTGTCGTTCACTCCGGCTTCCCCCTCCCGTAGTTCTCATGTGAAGCCTCAGCGTCATCCCAGCAGGGACCTGGTGCTGGCTCGCCGTGATGCCCTGTCCCGCCGCGGCAAGACCGCAGACACCAGCCGCGACCGTAACCGCGCTGATGTCTCTCGCCAAACCAAGGCTGCTGCTCCTGCTGCAGCACCGGTTGAAGAGCAAAAATCCTGTGGATGTGGCGGCAAGCGCGCTGCTGAAAAGGATCAACTGAGTGCACGTACCACTTCTCTGACGCCCCGTTCCGACCGTCGCAGTGCAGCGCCCAAGCGCCGTGCCATCGAGAACCCCAGCCGTGCGCTGGTGTTGGCCCGCCGCGAAGCGATGGCGAAACACGGCAAAACCGCTGGTAAGCAACCCACCAGTGCTGCTGCTGTCGCCCGCCAAGCCAACCCTGATCTCACCAGCCGCGAGCTGGCTCAGCGGGTGCGTGAGCTGCGCACCAAGGCTGGTGCGCGCAACAAGCAAAGCGCTGGTGCAACCCGCCCAACCGGTCCCAACCGCCACGGCGCCAAGCAGGCTGCTGCAGCGGATGCCCACTGGAAGGTGGGTGAAAGCACCACGAGTTCCGGCCAGACCGTGACCGGTACTCAGGCCAACCGTTCGGTGAAGACCACCGGCAACGAGGCCAGCACCTGCCGCTCGATTACTGGCACCGAATATCTGGGTGCCGAAGTGTTCCAAACGTTCTGCCAGCAGGCACCTGAGCCCACCACCCCCCCCAAGGTTCGCGTCACCGCCACTAGCCATGGCAACCGCGTCACCGGCAATGAAGTCGGCCGTTCCGAAAAGGTCACCGGTGACGAGCCCGGCACCTGCAAAAGCGTGACGGGTACTGAATACATTTCTGCTAACCAGTCCGCTGCCTATTGCGGCAGCTCGCAGGTGTCACCCCGCAAGGTGGGTCGCAGCCTCACGCAGCAGGGTCGTCCGGTCAGCGGCGTGATGGTGGGTCGTTCCTCCAGCGTCACCGGTGATGAAGCCGGGGCTGGCCGCAGCCTCACCGGTGATCAATATCTCGGGTCAGATCCCCTCCCCGACGGTCGCCCTGCCGCCAAGGTTGGCCAATCGGGAACCCTCTCTGGTACGGGTGTGACAGGAACCATGGTGGGTCGCTCCTCCCAGGTAACCGGTAATGAGTTTGGTTCTTGCCATCGCGTCACCGGCGATCAATACATCAGCGCTGAACAGGTCAATGCCTTCTGCGGTAGCAAACCTGAGCCGGAAGCCGCCAAGGTCGGCTTCAGCGTCACCAACCGCAATCAGGTGGTGAGTGGCACCCGCACTGGTCGCTCCGAGCGAGTCACAGGCGATGAACCCGGCACCTGTAAGGCCGTCACCGGCACCCCCTATGCCGGACTCGAAAATGCTGGCCAGCACTGCGGAAATTCTGCTGTTCAGGCCATTCGCGAGCGCACTCCTGTGCGTCTTGGTACGCCGTCTGCTGCCATGACCGGCATCCAGCCCGGTGTGGGTGGTGTGATGACGGGAGGTGAAAAGGGAGCCTGTGAAGCCGTCACCGGCACCCCCTATCTCGGCGCAGACCAGCTCGCCACGGCCTGTGGCAACGAGGCTCCAGTGGGCACCGACAGCCATGGCCAAGCCCCTGAAGGTGCGGCCTGGACACGCTTCAGTGTGATGTCTCCCGCCCGTGCCGCTCAGCAGCAGCGCGAGGGCCAGGGTGCTGTTACCGGTACCTCCTACGAGCAGGGCAACCGCATCACAGGCCCTTTTGATCTGGCCGGTGGCAAGGTCACCGGCACCGAGCAGTTCCGTTTCGATAACCTTGAATTCCAACGTCGTCAGTTCCAACCCACCGTGGCGGTGGTGAGCGAACCGGCTGAACAGCCCGCCTCCCGGGTCACCGGGGAGGGTTCCTCCACCAAAATCACAGGTGACGACTGGGACCGTGGTGAGCACGTCACCGGAACTGAGGGTGTGTCCGCCCGTCGTCGTAACCCCACGCGTCCCGGCCCGATGAGTGCCATGGCTCCTCACGAGCGCAAGCGCAATGAAGAGAACGAGTGGCCCGTCAGCCGTGTGACTGGTTCCAGCGGCAACACCGAAAAGGGTTCCCTGATTACCGTCTCAGGCGGCGCAAGGGGCTGATCCGCTGATGGTTCGCTCCATGCCTCTCCGCGGCGGGCGACCTCAGGCCCCCACGGCACCAACCCGCCGGCAGCTGCAGAACACTGTTTCTGCAGCTGAATCAAAGAACCAGGCCAGCGCGTCTGAAGCGGTCGTCTCCACAACCCGAGATGCCGCTCTGCAGCGCAGGCGTGCACTTACCACAGCCGGCAAAGCGGCCACGTTGGTTCAAGGTTCCATCGGTGGTGGTCGGGTCCGGTCCGCCCGCGATCAACGCCAACCGGGTTGGGTCCGTCGCGACAAGGGCGCAACCTCCGGGGTGCTGTTCAACCTGAGTCGCTCATCCCTGCCGATCACCCATCGGCAGCACCCCCTCACCGATACCGCTGCCAACGAACGGCTGCGCGCCTACGAGCAGGAGGTGAAGGGGCGATTTGATCGCATTGTTCCCCTGCTGCAACGGGTTTCAGCGCTCCAGCATGAGCCTGATTTCATTGAGCAATCGCAGCGACTTACACGCGCTGAGTTGGGATTCGACCTCCCTCAGCACATCCTCGAGAGAGCCTGGGTGCGACCCCTCGATATGCGGGCGCTGTTCGCCTGGTGCGTGTTTGAAAGCCATCGGTTGTTCAGTGATCGTTTTTTTCAGGACGACCCGCTTGATGGGGCCGCTGGCAGCGCCGCCGCCAGGGATTTCGAGCAATTTCTGCTCGATTGCGGCATCCATCTGCTCGATGTCAGTCCCTGCGCCGATGGCCGTCTGGCCCACACGGTGGCTTACGCCTTGCGCATTCCATTCAGTGCTGTGCGCCGCCGCTCCCATGCTGGCGCGATGTTCGATGTGGAAAACACAGTCAACCGCTGGGTGAAGACTGAGCACCGGCGACACCGCGAGGGAATGCCGAATCCCGCCACGGAGCCGACCCGGTACCTGAAGGTGGTGACCTACCACTTCAGTTCCCTCGACCCTCAGCACCAGGGCTGCGCAGCCCATGGCAGCAACGATGAACTTGCCGCTTCCGCTGGCCACCAGCGGCTGCTCGATTTCCGTGAAGCGGTGGAAAACAGCTTCTGCTGCGGAGCGTCCGTGGATCTGTTGTTGATCGGCCTTGACACCGACACCGACGCGATTCGGGTCCATCCCCCGACTCGGGACAGCGAGATGGTGCTTGATCAATGGCTCTGTGCGCGTGAACTCCATGCCGCGACGGCGTCGATGACGGCGGATCAAGCCATGGCTCAGATCGCCGAGGCGATCGAGGCTGAAGCACCGGGACCAATGGAGCCCGGCACGGTGGCGTTTCTGACCCGCTTGATCGCCAACAACTTTTCTCAGATTGATTACGTGCAGGATTTGCACGGAGCGCCATACCCCGATGCAGGCCACGCTGAACGTTTCATCGGTGTCGGGATCGGCTTCAAGGAGGTTCACCTTCGCAATCTCACCTACTTCGCCCATTTGGACACCGTTGAAGAAGGTGCTCCTGATCTCGATGTCGGGGTCAAGATCTTCAAAGGTCTGAATGTGTCCCGCGATCTGCCGATCCCGGTGGTCGTTCGCTTCGACTATTCAGGCCGTGTTCCCGGTGCCCGGGAGCGGGCGATTGCCGATTGTGAGCGGGTGAATCAGGCCATCTCAGATCGCTACGGCGAGTTTGTGAACCAGGGCCTGCTCCACACTTGCCTCACCGTTCGGGATCGCAACCAGACGGCCCCCGCCGAGGTGGTCGGTTCCACCCTCGCCCCCCCGCTTCAGGAGGCTCACTGATCATGCTCATCGTCAAGGTCATCAAGCCGCTCGTCTCCACCAACCGCATTCCGGATTTCGAGCACAAGCATCTTCAGGTGGTGCAGGACGGCAGCGCCAAGAAGGTGGCTGTCGATGCGGTCGGTGCGAAACCCGGAGACTGGGTGATCTGCGTCAGCAGCTCCGCCGCCCGTGAAGCGGCTGGCAGTAAGTCTTATCCCAGTGACCTCACCATCGTGGGGATCATCGATCACTGGGAACCTGACCCACCGAAGACCCCAGCTCCTGCGCCGGCTCCCACCCCTGCACCCACAGCAAATCCTGCCGGAGGCGCGAGCGTCTGATGGAGATCATGCAGGTGATGGGCACCTTGGTGTGCAGCTTCCGCGTGGCGGGGCTGGATCACATGCACCTGCGCATCCTTCGCAATGCCAAAGGCAAGAAGCTGGTGGCCGTGGATCCCGTGGGTGCCTGTGAGGGCAACTGGGTGTTCACTGCCAGCGGCTCCGCTGCCCGGCATGCCTGCCCGGACAACAAGGTTCTCACCGATCTAACCATCGGCGGGATCATTGATCACTGGAATCCGGACGGATAGGGAGCTTTCCCTCCTTCCGCCGTTTCCGTTCCGCTTCCACTCCCTTCTCCCCATGGCCACCCCGTCCCCCACACCCCGTCGCCGCACCACCCGCAGCAGTGCTGCAGCGAATAAGACCGTTGATGTGAAGCCCGTGGCCACCCCCGCAAAGCCCGCTGCTTCGGCCGCTTCCACGCCGGCTCCCACCCCAGCACCCTCAACCACCCGTCGCAGCAACACCACCACCACCACCCGCAGAAGCGCAGCGTCGGGCTCGGCAGGTGGCGGCAGCGTTGCAAAGCCTGTGAGCAACACCGCTCCCGCTGCAAGCCCTGTGCAGGGCATTGCCCTGGGCATGATCGAAACCCGTGGCATGGTCCCTGCCATCGAAGCGGCTGATGCCATGACCAAGGCGGCTGAAGTCAGCCTGATCTGCCGCGAGTACGTCGGTGGTGGCTACGTCACCGTGATGGTTCGTGGTGAAACAGGTGCAGTCAACGCTGCTGTTCGCGCGGGGGCAGATGCCTGTGAGCGTGTGGGTGACGGACTTGTCGCCGCTCACATCATTGCTCGCCCCCATCAGGAAGTAGAGCCCGCTCTGATCGTCAGCGGTGCCACACGTCGTCTCTGATACCACAGCACCACTACTACAGCCGTTCACAAAGAGCGCCCAGAACACGGTGTCGTACCTAGATTCGCCGGCCAATCAACGACCAGCCCGATCCCGATCCCGCTTGCCGTTTTGACTCAGGAGCTCTCGCTTCCTATCCAGACCGCCTGGCTGATTCCTCTCTATGGATTCGCCGGGATGCTGGTGTCACTGCCCTGGGCTTCAGGCCTGTTTCGTCGTGACGCCCATCGTCCGGCGGCTTATCTCAATATTCTTCTGACCCTGCTGGCTTTCGGCCACGGCAGCCTCATCCTTCAGCAGGTGTTCCAGTCAGGCCCGGTGGACCTGGCTTTCCCCTGGCTCACCGTTGCCGATCTGGAGCTGGACATCAGCTTCAGCCTTTCGCTCACCAACCTGGTGGCCCTGGAATTGATCACCGGTTTGAGCCTGTTCTCCCAGGTTTATTCCCTCGGCTACATGGACAAGGAGTGGGCGCTGGCCCGTTTCTTTGCCCTGCTTGGCTTCTTTGAGGGGGCGATGAGCGGCGTTGTGCTGAGCGATTCGTTGTTCCAGAGCTATTTCCTGCTGGAGATGCTTACCCTCTCCACCTATTTATTGGTGGGTTTCTGGTATGCCCAGCCGCTGGTGGTGACGGCCGCGCGGGACGCCTTCCTCACAAAGCGTGTTGGCGATGTGCTCCTGCTGATGGGTGTGGTGGCCCTCTGCAGTTATTCCGGTGCCATGGGGTTCAACGACCTCTACGCCTGGGCCGCGCAGGATGCCCTGTCCCCCTTGGCCGCAACGTTGCTGGGGCTTGGCCTGATCGCCGGCCCCACAGGCAAGTGCGCCCAGTTCCCGATGCACCTGTGGCTGGATGAAGCGATGGAGGGGCCAAACCCGGCTTCCATCCTGCGCAATTCCGTAGTGGTCACCTGCGGGGCGATCGTCCTGCTCAAGGTGATGCCAATCCTGCAGCTTTCCCCCATTGCTGTAGGGGTGCTGCTGGTGATCGGCAGCATCAGCGCCATCGGCGGCTCGCTGGTGGCCATCGCCCAGGTGGACATCAAGCGCACCCAGTCGTACACAACAACCGCCCATCTGGGTCTGGTGTTCATTGCCATCGCGCTGCAGATTCCTGTTCTGGCTCTGCTGCTGTTGTTCTCCCATGCTGTATCCAAGGCGTTGTTGTCGATGAGCATTGGTGGCGTGATTGCGTCGACCAATTGCCAGGACATCACCGAGCTGGGTGGCCTGGGAACTCGGATGCCGGCGACCACGACAGCTTTTGTCGTGGGTGGTGCCGGGTTGGTGGGTTTCCTGCCCTTGGGTGGATTCCTGGCCCTGGCCCAGTCGATTGAGCTTCTCAGCGTGCGTTCGATCCCTTTCATGGGTGTTTTCCTGCTCACCAACGCCCTGACGGCTCTTGGTTTGGTGCGGGTGTTCCGTCACGTGTTCCTCGGCAACCCCCTGATCAAGTCGCGACGTTCAGCTGAAGTGAACTGGCAGATGGCCTTGCCGATGGTGGCCTTGTCGGTGGTGGTTTTGCTCACCCCTCTGCTGCTGGTGCGGCTGGAATCCCTCGATGGCCTGCTCGCGTTCCCGCTCTGGGCAGCGGGCTTGGTGGTGGGAAGCGGACTGATCGGGCTGGTTGCGGGTGCTCTGCTGCCGTTGAGCAAGGCCTGGTCCCGTTCACTCAACCCCTGGCTGCGCTGGTTCCAGGACCTGCTGGCCTACGACTTCTATACCGAGAACTTTTACCGCCTCACCATCGTGAATGTGGTGGCCCGCGTGTCGCGTCTGGCCTTCTGGTTTGATCGCACCGTTGTTGACGGTGTGCTCAACGGTGTGGCCCGCCTGTCGTTGCAGAGCGCCGAAGGCCTGAAGCTCAGCGTCAGCGGCCAGACCCAGTCGTATGTGCTCACGGTGCTGGTGGCCATTGTTCTCTTTCTCACCTCGGTGAGCTGGTTCCTCACCTGATCGCCCTGAGATGCTGCTTTCCCTGCTGCTGTTGATTCCCCTGATGGGGGCTCTGGTCCTGATCCTCTGGCCTGGGGCACCCACCAGTGCTCGGCTGCGCGAGGTCACGATCGTGCTGCTGGCCGTTCAATGCGTGGCCAGCTTTGCATTGTTGCTGCCGTTCGACCCTGCAGACGCTGGTCTGCAGCTGGTCGAGCAGGCCCGCTGGGTCCATGCCATCGGCCTGGATTACGCCCTGGCGGTAGATGGATTGTCCCTGCCGCTGGTGTTGATGAATGGGGTGCTCTGCCTGGTCGCCGCCATTGCGTCGCGATCGATCGATAACCGGCCTCGGATCTATTTCGCCTTGCTGCTGGTGATCAGCGGCGCTGTGAACGGTGCCTTCCTGGCTCAGAACCTGCTGCTGTTTTTCCTGTTCTACGAGCTGGAACTGATTCCCCTGTGGCTGTTGATTGCTGTGTGGGGTGGTGCCAACCGGGCCTATGCCGCCACAAAATTTCTGATCGTCACGGCGGTATCCGGCGTGCTGATTCTGGCGGCCTTCCTCGGGCTGGCCTTCGTCAGTGGCACGATGGATTTCAGCTTTCAGCCGATCATGGCCGGTGAGCTGGGGATGACGGCTCAGTTGGTGTTGATGGGCGCTCTGCTGATCGGCTTCGGCATCAAAATCCCCCTGTTTCCGTTCCACACCTGGTTGCCGGATGCCCACACCGAGGCCTCCACACCGGTGTCGGTGCTGCTGGCCGGTGTGTTGCTCAAGCTGGGCACCTATGGCTTGCTGCGGTTCTGCCTTGGTCTCTTCCCCGAGGCCTGGCAACTGGCCTCCCCCTGGTTGGCGGCCTGGGCGGCGATTTCGGTGCTTTATGGCTCTTTGGCCGCCATCGCTCAAACCGACATGAAACGGATGGTGGCCTACAGCTCCGTTGGTCACATGGGCTACGTGCTTCTGGCGGCTGCTGCTGCCACGCCGCTTGGGTTGATGGGTGCCCTGTTCCAGATGATCAGTCATGGGCTGATCTCCGGGGTGCTCTTCCTGCTGGTGGGCGTGGTCTACGCCCGAACCGGCACTCGAGATCTCAATGTGCTGCGCGGTCTGCTCAACCCTCAGCGGGGCCTGCCGCTGACCGGTTCCCTGATGATCATCGGTGTGATGGCCAGTGCCGGGATTCCAGGCATGGCTGGCTTCATCTCTGAATTTCTGATCTTCCGCGGCAGCCTGCAGCCGTTCCCCATCGCCACATTGCTGTCGATGGTGGGCTCCGGCCTCACGGCGGTGTATTTCCTTCTGCTGGTGAACCGGGCCTTCTTCGGGCGCCTTGCCATTGCCCCCGGCGAAGTGGTGAATCCCCGTATTCTCGATCGGGTTGCCTTGCGGGAACAGGTGCCGGCCATTGCCCTCAGCCTTGGTGTTCTGGTTCTTGGCCTGGCGCCGGAACTGCTGTCCAACCTCAGTGAAGCAGCCACCACGGGCCTGAGTCAGATCAGCGGAGGACTCTCATGACCACCACCTTGAAGCCCACACCAGTGGCTCCTCCCCAGTTGCCGGATCAGGAGGAGCTGATCCGGCGCCTGCTCAGCGATACGCCATTGCTCAAGGACACACCGGACCATCTGCTGCAGGTGGTGAATGTTCTCGAGAGTTACGGCATCGTGCTCGATGCTTACAGCAAAAACCTGGTGGATCAGGGGGAGAAGCAGCTGCTGAATCCCTTCCCCGTGTTCCGTTTCTTTCATGAGGGCTTCAACCTGAAGCGCCTTTGGCAGCACCTGCTGGGGGACCGGATCAACTTCGAGTACGCCGAGTACTGCCAGAAGGCGATGTTCTGGCACGGCACCGGTGGCCTGGATGCCTATCTCGACACCCCGGAGTTTGCTGACGCCTGCCAACGGATCATCCAACGCAAGGCGGCGCGGGATCCATTGCTGGCGCTCACCAATCGGCTTTATCCCGGCTTTGCCCCGGAATCGATCCGTTCACTCACCACCATTTATTGCCTTGGTCTGTTCTGGCGCGTGATGAGCGACATTTTTGTCGACCTGGCCCGTCGCTATGCAATCAATGAGGTCACCTGCGTTAACGATGTTGTGCATCACATCCGCGATGGTCTGGTGGCAGCGGCTGGCAATCCGATCACCTACCAGGTGACGGTGGGTGGTGAAGACATCTGGGTGCTGCCTCCTGAGGCTGGTCTCACCTTTCTGGTGGATGTGGCCGTGCCCTATGTGGAAGCAGTGTTCTTCCGCGGCATGCCGTTCCTGGGAACGGTGTCCTACAACGCCCAGGCCCGTCAGATCTCACCGGACATCAGTGATTTCAAGTACGGAGCGCTGTACGCCGATCCGATTCCCAGCATGGGGGCCGGCATCCCGCCGAGCCTGTGCATGCAGGACATGTTCCGCCATCTGCCGGAGGAGCTGAGCCGCTGGTACGACGTCAACGGACGGGGGCAGACCGATGCGCACGTTCAGATCTGCGTCAGTTTCCAGAAGTCGATGTTCTGCGTCACCAATGCCGCCATCGCCGGCACCATGCCCCATCCCATGGATACCGACGATTCGGAACAGCAGGCGGCTAATCGGGCCTATGCCGAGGCCTGGTCCGGGCGCTTGATGGGCTGCCAGCGGGTGGCGCTCCTCTAGGTTTTCATCAGGCTCTCGGACGACGATGGATCAGTGGCAGGAACGCAAGCGTCCGGTCTGCCTGGAGCGACGTTTCGAGTTCGACGGCTACAGCACCACCCGGGATTTCCTCGACAAGTTGGGCGAGCACAGCGAAGCCACCCAGCGCTTTCCGGACATCAGCTTCGGGAGCACCTACGTGAACATCACGATCCGCCCGGAGAATGACGATCCTGATGCCCAGTTGAACGAAGCCGATCGCGCCTTTGCCGCTCAGATTGATGCCCTCCTCGGTTGATCTGGCGGCTAATTACGCCGAATCCGGCGTGGCAGAGGTGCTGGACCAACTCGACCGTGAGCTGATCGGCCTTACCCCGGTGAAGACCAGGATCCGTGAAATTGCAGCGCTGCTGCTGGTGGATCAGGCGCGGCAGCAACTGGAACTGGCCAGTACTGCGCCAAGCCTCCACATGTCGTTCACCGGCAATCCCGGGACGGGCAAGACGACTGTGGCGCAAAGAATGTCGCAGATCCTGCATCGCCTTGGTTACCTCCGCAAAGGCCATGTGGTGACGGCCACTCGGGATGATCTGGTGGGGCAGTACGTGGGTCATACGGCGCCCAAGACCAAAGAAATGCTCAAGCGGGCCCAGGGCGGTGTGCTGTTTGTTGATGAGGCTTATTACCTCTACAAGCCCGACAACGAACGCGATTACGGCGCTGAGGCGATTGAGATCCTGCTGCAGGAGATGGAAAACCGCCGCACGGAGTTGGTGGTGATTTTCGCGGGATACAAGGATCGGATGGACAGCTTTTACAGCTCCAATCCCGGGCTGTCCTCCCGGGTGGCCCATCACCTGGATTTTCCTGATTACAGCAATGCGGACTTGATGGCGATTGCCGGCTTGCTGTTGGACGCGCAGCAGTACCGCTTCAGTGCGGAGGCTGAGCAGGCGTTTGCGGAATACATCATGCTGCGACGCCAGCTGCCGTTTTTTGCCAATGCCCGCTCCATCCGCAATGCCATCGACCGGGCCCGGCTGCGCCAGGCCAATCGATTGTTTGCCCGCATGGCGGAAGCACTCACCAAGGACGATCTGATCACCATTGAGGCTCCGGACATCCGGGCGAGTCGGGTGTTTGCTGGGCACGTGGAGGGCCATCACCCGGTGGCGAGCGGTGCGTGATCAGCCAGGCCATGGCCACACCCACCACCACGCCAGTGGCGCCATGGCCCTGCAGCAAACCCAGCCCAAGAATGAGAGCGACGAGGGGTGAGCGCAGCACCGTGAGATAGATCGCGCCAGTGATGCCGCCGCACCAACTCCCCAGGCTGCCCAGGCCTGGCCAGAGGTCGTGCAGACCCACACCCACAGCGCAGGCGATCAGGAACAGCGGAAAGAAGATGCCTCCGCGCCAGCCGGTCTCCAGGCAGAGGCCCACCAGCACCAGTTTGACGAGCGCCGAAATGATGAGAAGAAAGGCACTTGTGCCGCCTGCACCCTCCAGCAGGGGACGCAGTTGCTCCTCTCCGGCGAAGGGCACCAGCGGCAGCCAGTGCATTGTGATGCCCAGCAACAGTCCCGTCAGCGCAGGCCACCAGCACCAGTGGGCCAGGAGTTGCCGCCGCTCAAGCAACGTTCGCCAGCGCAGCAGCAGCCAGCCGAGCCCCCACCCCACCACGCCTGCCAGGGCACCTGAGCTGAGGGTGCCCAGATCTTCCCCCAGGTTGCTGGGCCAGCTGTAGGCCATGCGTTGCAGGCTGCCGCCACTGGCCTCGTTGATGCCATGGAAGGCAGCAAAGCCGGCCAAGCCCCCCAGGGCGCCAGGGATCCAGCGAGCGATCAGATCTCGGCGCTGACGGGTCTGAACGACGGCTCCCCCCAGGAGCGGAAAGCCGAACAGGCCGAGACTGCCAGCGGCGGCGACGAATTTTAGCTCATGGTCTCGGCCCCGCAAGATCCTTTGGCTGATCAAGGCAGCCAGACGGGTCATCAGGGCTTCCGGGCCGATGCTGCCGCCGCCAATCTGGGCCAGAGCGGCGCCGAGGATGGCTCGTCTGTTGTCCCGTGGCGGAGCATGGTCTGGCTCCCGTAGATCGGCGATCGTCTCCGGCAGTTCCGGCAGCAGTGTGTGGTCACCGGCGCGATGGAGTTGGCTGAGCACCAGGCCGATGCCTCCGCAGATCGTGATCGACCAAACCAATGGAATCTGCCGTTCCAGTCCTTCCACCACCGGATCTCCCCAGAGCTGTCGGGTGATCAGTCCGATCAGTGCCATGAACAGAGCGACGCCTGCTCCACTGATGGCTCCAGTGAGCAAAGCCAGCACACTGAGACGAAGTTGAGTCACCAGTAGGGGTCCGTGGCGAATTCCACGGTTAACTGCCTGGATTTTGATGGTGGCACCGTGCTGATACAGGCCCGCACCACCTTGCCGTTCACCTCGATTTCACAGGCGCCGCAACTGCCGCCGAGGCAACCGGTGGGAATGGCAATCCCCGCGTCTGCTGCGGCCTGCAGCCAGTCGGTGCCGATTGACTCGATGGTCTGGTGGCCGTTGGGCCAAAGAACATGAACTTTTCTTGTAGTGGTTGACAAAGGAGGGTTGTTTTTAAAGGTGCGTTGTGAATAGTTGAAAACAATCTTCAAATGATCCTAAATAATTTCAACTGTCAGATTGTCAATTGTGAGCTCAGGTTTGTTTTTCAATATAGCGATTAATCCTCCCTCGGCGGTTGAGCCCCAGCCCTCGGCTTCGCAGTTGCCGTCAAAGTAAAGCATCCCCTTTTTCTGATAATAAACAAAGTCGTAGCACTCTTTAGAGAATTTTTTGAGCTGTTTTTTGTTTTTAGCGGTATTGAAAAAGAATTGCTCTCGATTGGCGAGCTCAGGCAATGCATTGGTTGTGAAGATTAGGGAGTCGCCTGAGCTGGGGATGAACTTAGTGATTTTGTCAGCACCTTTTTCCCAAATACATCAAGGCCATCGAAAATGTAATTAGTCGAATGTTTGGTATTGCCTTTTAATTTTCCCTTGCCTGCTATGGCGTAAATAAACTCAATGTCGTTATTTTCTGGAGTACTTCCCCCGGAGCCTTTTGACTCAGATTGAGGCGGAGCTTTGTAGCTGCCTTCAGCTCCCCAGATCTCTTGTAATGCCAGGATGTCACCTTCGCTGTAAAAGCCTGCATGAATGCCATCTTCAGGCTTGTTGTAACTCATAATCGTGTCTTCGGAGTCATATAATTCCCAGTTCGGAAGGTCTTTGCCGTAAACCCCTGGGTGACTCAGTCCAAGTGCGTGGCCAATCTCATGAAGAGCTGTGTTTGTGTTCTCAGGGGCGAAGTCAGCAGTGACGCCGGATAAGTTCCCCGCTTCTACATTGACAACAACGTCAACATATCCCTTTTCGTCGGCGTTGAATGGTGTGGCAAAGCCAAATAATGTGCTGGTTTCACTTATTAAATTGTGACCACTGGTTCCCCAAAGCCTTAAATCGGCTTGATTGATATCGTTGATTAATACAAATTCAGGTTCTAAATAGTAATCAAGTGTATCAAAGACATCAACGGCCCATTGGTAATCCTCGTCTCGTACTTGGATTGCTTCGATTTCTACCGAACCAGATGTTCCTCTCCGATTAATATTGACAAGTTGCGTAGGCCCCGCGTACATCCAGTAGAAAATCTGCTGGCCCGTGGGGCGACTGAAAAAATTTTCCCGATGGGTCTCGCAGTCGAGTAAAACTCCACACCAATTCAAGATGTGATCGATGGACTGTTCTGTAGGGAGAGATTGTTCGGCGGTAACAGAATGAGCCATGAGAGTCACTGTTTTGTAAGCTCTACTTTGCGCGAGTGTACTTAGAGTTTTGATATTGTTAAATTATTGCAGTAGCTTGTGCCATTGCACGTGCTCGTCGAATGATGTTGCTAATCGGTTAAGCAGTTGTTCTCGCTGTAATGCGTGATGCGGTTGATCAAGTGGAAGTGATGGCAATTGTTTTGCAGTTCTTAGGCGGTTAATCCAGCTGCGTCTCCAGCTTCCGTTATCGAAAATTCCGTGCAGGTAGGTGCCGGCATTGTTCCCCTGAACGTGCCAACCCAGGCCTTCTTCCTCACTGATTGACGCCGCCAGTGATCGTTCCGTTGGATGCGTCAGACCCTGATGCAGTTCATATCCCTGCACCGTTGTTCTAATCGGCCAGCTCAATTCAACCTCACGTTGACGCAAGACCTTGGACGTCGTGAATTGCGTGATCAGTGGCAACAAACCCAGACCACTTGCTTGCAACGCACCTCCTTCCAGTTGATCTGGATCCTCGAGCTGCTCTCCCATCAACTGCATACCTCCGCAGATACCGAAGACGTTCCCCCCGTGATCGGCATAGCGTCTGATCTGGTCGGCCAGGCCAGATGTTTTCAAAACAGTGAGGTCGTTCAGCGTCTGCTTGCTGCCAGGCAGCAGCACGGCATCAGGGCTTCCGAGGGTGTCGCCAGGGTGCACCCAGCGCAGCCGCAGGCTGGGTTCCGCCTCCAGGGGGTCCAGATCGGAGAAGTTGCTGATCGACGGCAGTTTCAGGACTGCGATCTCCAGATCGGTGGGTCCTCGGTTGGGTTTGCGCTCCAGCAGATCGAGGGAATCCTCCGGCGGAAACAGATAGTTGAGCCAGGGCATCACCCCCAGCACCGGCACACCGGTGTGCTCCTCCAGCCAGGTGCGTCCTTCATCGAACAACTCCCGCCGGCCGCGGAAGCGGTTGATCAGGATCCCTTTGATCAACGGCCGTTCCACCGGGCGTAGTAGTTCCAGCGTTCCGACGATCTGTGCGAACACGCCGCCACGTTCAATGTCCGCCACCAGCAGGCAGTTGGCTCGCAGGTATTGGGCCAGCCGCAGGTTGGTGAGGTCCCGTCGTTGCAGATTCACCTCCACCGGACTGCCGGCCCCCTCCAGCACCAGCCGACCGTTGGGCCATCGCTGTTGCAAGGTCTGCAGCCCTTCACGGATCGCCTGCCAGCCAGGACGGAACCAGTCGCGGTAGTAGTGCTCCGCTCGGGCCAGGCCAACGCTGTTGCCGCCGTGGATCACCTCACTGGTGCTGTCGCCCCGTGGCTTGAGCAGCACGGGATTCATGGCACAGCAAGGCTCCAGACGGGCGGCCCAGGCCTGCATCGCCTGGGAGTACGCCATCTCGCCGCCGTCGGCATCCACCCAGGCGTTGTTGCTCATGTTCTGCCCCTTGAAGGGCAGCGGTTGTTCACCGCGGCGGTGCAGCACCCTGCAGAGGGCTGCTGTCATCAGGGATTTGCCGGCCCCACTGGAGGTCCCCAGCACCATCAGTGGCCGCTTGCCGGTCAAAAGGGCCAGCGGCGCCGCAGCGCATGCCGCAAGCGATCGTTCCAGTCCGCTGGCTTCAGCAGCTCAGCCTGATGGCTATCCAGCAGGTCACGTCCGAGGGGGGTGAGCCGAAAGCGACTGGTGAGCCCCTGGCCGTCCACTTCCCGTCGCAGCACACCAACGGTGATCAGCCAGCGCAGGTCGTCTTCCAGTCGTTCCCCATCGCCTGGCCAGGACGGGCCACGGCCAAAGCGAGACCTGTTTTGCCAGATGGTGTGGGCATCCAGCCCCTGCTGCTGAAGCTCCCGGTAGAGCTCCGCCGCGAAGGGCAGGCAGCGCATCGAGCGCAGGGCACGCGCATGGCTGCGTTGATCAAGAAGCTCAGTGGGATGTTCGATGGCGGAATCCCCCAGTGTTGGCAGCCTACGGAGTGTTCCCAGCGGAGTGATTCTGTGCTGCTTCTGGCCTCTGCCTCGCCGGCTCGCCGCCGGCTGCTTGAACTGGCGCAGATTCCCCATCGCGTGCGCGTCAGCGGAGTGGATGAAAGCACCATCAAGAACGACGACCCCGCCCAGCTGGTGCAGCAGTTGGCCTTGGCGAAGGCCAAAGCTGTTTCGGACGGAAGCGACGCTGAGATCTCCTTGGTGTTGGGGTGCGATTCGCTTCTGCTGTTCGAGGGGGAGGTGTTTGGCAAACCGCAGGATGCGGAGGAAGCTGCTGCGCGCTGGCGGCGCATGGCCGGAGGCAGCGGCGAGTTGCTCACCGGGCACGCCCTGCTGGTTCGCAGCGGCGAGAACCGCCTGGCCTGCGTCAGCACCCGCGTCCATTTCGCTGCAATAACTGAAAAAGAGATCCAGGCCTATGTCGCCACCGGAGAGCCGCTTCACTGTGCCGGCGGTTTCGCCCTCGAGGGCCGCGGGGCTCCTTTGATTGCCGGTTTGGAAGGTTGTTATTCCAACGTGATCGGCCTGAGCCTGCCTTGGCTGCGATCCATTCTCAGGGACAGCACAATGAATTCATTAACGCCAGGTTGAGCCGTGTTCCGTCTCAGACGACGCCTGGGGCTCTGGTCAACGGCAGTGCTGTTGGCCCTGATGCCGCTTGTGGCTCAGGCGTCGATACTGGATTTCATCCCGACCGGTCCGGCGGGATCTCCTGCTCAACAGCAGGACAAGCAGGCGCAGTTCGAAGGAAATTCAAGCTGGCCAAGGTCCGGATTCTCGGGGTGCCCGCCATCACCGTCGCCAGCCCGGTGCAGCTGGGGGACCAGCGCGGGATTGAGGCCTCGGTGAGAGCCAGGGTGATTGAAGGCAATCTGCGCGCTCTTTACGACCCAAACCAGCTCTGCAGTTTCAGCGAGCGGCTCAGCGAGTGGATGCTGGACAGCCTTCTTCAGTCCGATGCGCACGTCTGCACGGCTGGTCAGCGCTACGGCCTGGATCGGTCCGGCACGCCGTTGACCCTGGAGGTGCTGCGGAACGGCAGTGGTCCCTATGAGCTGGCGGCACGGCTGCCGGGACGCAAGCAACCCTTCCCGCTGTTGACCGTGACCCGTGCCGATGCGGAGATCAATGGGGCACGGGAGTTGGCCCTGGCCCAGGCCTGGCGGGAACACCTGGAGGAGCGGCTGAACCATGCCCGCCGGATCTATGCACCGCCGCAGTTGGCCCGACGCTTCCGTCTGGCCTTGGTGTTGGAACTGCTGCTGCTGCTGTTGTTTGCGGCGATGTTGCTGCTCTGGCGGCGACTACGGCAACGCACTTCACGCCTGCATGGTGAGCTGCGGACCCGGGGGCGTTCTGATCGCAGGAGCGAAACTCGGTTGCACGCAGAACAGGCCCTGAGCATCGGCGTGCTGTTGCTGATGCTCTACCTGCTGGTGCTGATGTTCGGTGTGGTGGTGGTGGCGATCCCCAGTCAGGTTCCCCTGGGGATTGAGCTGGTGTTGCAGCCATCGCTTGCTGTGATCAAGTTTCTGGCGGTAACGCTGGCAGCGTTCCTGCTGCGCAGCTTGAGCACTTTCCTGCTCAGCCAGTGGGCGGCGGATGTGGATGTTCCTCAGCGGCTTCAGGCCCGGCGTCAGCAGCGCTATTGCAGTTTGCTGAGCACAACGCATCGGTTGATCAACGTGGTCGGGATCGGGGTGGTGCTGCTCTGGGTGCTGCTGGATATCCCTGGCGTTCGTTCCGCGTCGGTGTCGCTGTTGCTGGCCGGTGGTGCCTTGCTGGGAGCGCTGGCGTTTGTGTTCCAGGGATTGCTGAGGGATTTTTCTGCAGGGTTGGTGATGCTGCTGGAGGACCGCTACGCCATCGGCGACTGGATCGAGGTGGAGGGCATCGAGGGAGAAGTGATTGAGATGGGCCTGTTCAGCACCCAGATCCGCTGCCTGGACCAACGGATGAACATCCTCGACAACTCCTCGATCCTGCAGATGCGGAACCACACGAAGCTGCGCTCGGGAAGTCTGGTCACGTTTGTGATTTCACATCGACAAACGGATCTGGAGATTGTCTACAGAACCCTGGCGCTCGAGATCGAGGACTTCTCTCTCGACCCTGTGTGGGGCAGCCGGCTGCTGGGGGATCCGATCCTGCGGGGCGTCAAGCGCACCACGGCTCTTGGGGTTCAGATGCAGGTGTTGCTGGTGACCCGCGCCGGCGAGCAATGGACGACGGAGCGGGAGTTTCAACGCCGTGCTCTGCGGGCGTTGCATCGCCGAGGGGATCAGCTGGCAGACGGATTGGATCTGGGCAGCGTGCTGCCGCTAACGGCCGGAGGCCGTTGATCTCATTACCGTTCCGACATCGGACCAATCCTTGTGGCTTCTCTCTCCTCCAGTGCCTTTGAAACTGTCTTTTCAGGGTTGTCGCCCACTGGGTTGACGGCGGGGCAGATGGCAGGCCGCCTGCAATCCAGCGGCGCGGATCTCACCATGGACGACCTGAACGGTGCCATTGACGCGTATCGGCTCAAGGATGGAGCCATCAGTCTTCAGGAGTGGCGCCTTCTGCTGGCACTGCAGGTGGGTGACGCCGGCCTCAAGGCACGTGAGGCCTTCCGTTTGCTCGATCAGGACGGTGATGGCTGGATCGAGCTGGCGGATCTCAAGCGGTTGATCCATCTGTTTGAGGTGTCTGAGCAAACGGCCGATGCCATTGCGATCGAAATCGCTCGGGACGGTTCTGACCGGATCGACCTCCAGCGACTGCTGGACTACCTGCCAGAGGGATTTGAAGCGCATCCGCGCGCCTACAGCGGCGGGCACCGGGCGGTGGATCCCCATGGGGTCTCCCGCGGTACTTCTTCAGCAGGGCGAGGCAATCAGGGTGGTCTGAACAATCACAAGGGGACGTCACCGTTGCAGATGCAGATCGGTTGGTTCCGTCTGATCCAAGGGGCGGCTTACCGCAGTTTTCGTGAGAGCTACTCCGCCAATTCCGAGACCCACCTACGGGCCTACGACCTGCCGTACACGATTCCGGACTTTGTTCGGTTCGTGAATGCGGCCGTTGATCTCTACCTGTCCCTCGGCATCGTTGAGCCTGGCGCTGAAGAGCCGTTCGAGAGCCTGAAGACTTCTGTGAATGGTGCCGAAGAGGCCCTGCGCGAGCGCATGGCGAACTGGGAGTCGATCTCTCCCACTGAAGCGATGCTGGAGGCGGAGGGCCGGCTGGAGCAGGAACTGGCGGAGCTGGACCACCATCATCAGATCGTGTCCGTGGTGCTGGAGGTGTTGCTGACGGCGGCACTGCATGGCCACAGCCCGGATCAGGTCACCCATGAGGATCTTCAGAGCCACGAGCTGAATCGCCTTCGGCAGCTTGATGACCATCGTGAGGTCACCGCTGAGCTGGATCATCAGAAACCCGCTTCAACACGTCCCTATCACGACAGTTGGCAGCGGGTGATCGTCGACCCCGGTGATGAGCGCTTCGCCGGCTCGATCATGCCAACGGCCTACTGGTACGACGAGTTCATGCCACTGCTGCTGCGGGCGAGTTCGGTTCTGAGCAAAGACGACATCTTCGCTTGGGATAACGCCGACGACACCGATCTCAATGCCTGGTTCGCTGAACGCCATGCCGCCGGCGAGTTTGATCTCTACGGCCATGCCACTGAGGAGGCCTTCAACTCCCGTCCTCTGGAGGTCAAGAAGGAGCTAAAACGGGCCTGGGAGCTGACCCGCCATTACCTCAACGGTGTCCAGAAACGCCGGGAGCGGGAGGAGTTCGGGCGTGAATCCGGTTTCCTCTGCCAGTACGTCGCCTTTCTGGATCTGCACGTCGGCCGGCATGACGTGGAGGCCAGCCAGATGCGGGTGAGTTTCCCTTACTACATCGGACCGGCGACCTGGCGTTTCATGCACACCAGTGCTGAACTGATCGCCGCCCAACCGGGTGGGCAGCAGCAGCAATCGGTGGAGACGTTCAAGGCCTTCTTTGCTGCACTGGCCACGATGTATCCCTGCCCCTACTGCCGCTTTCATCTCAATCGCTACGTGGTGCGTAATCGCGAGGTGTCGATGTATCCGATTGAGTACCTGCTGCTGGGATCGGATGAGGCCAGCAGCACTCTGGAGGTCTCCCTGCAGGACAAGCTGGAGCGCGTGAGCGATGGTGATTCGCTGCGGTTGTTCCTCTGGAAGCTGCACAACACCGTGTCCTCCTCCATCGCCCGTAGTGAATCCTGGTACCACCAGGACTCCGGTGCGTATTACACCTCCCGGTACTGGCCGAGCCTGGATTCGGAGCTGGAGCGGGCACACACCCTGGGGGTTGAGTCGATCGAACGGGATCGGGTGCAACGCATCTACGGCGTGGTGAAAAGCGCAGCCCATCTTTCGGTGCTGCGTGATGAATTGCAGGTCTCTCTGCATTCCGACGACCTGGAGCAGCAGAAGAGCGTTCGTTCACGGGCAGTCGGTGCCATCAACGGCGTTGAAGACGCTGTCACCCAGTCCAGGTTTCTGCATGAGAACTACCGCTACAACCCTGATATGGTGCTGGACGAGCCTCACTTCAGTGCTGCGGAAGAGATCCTGGCGCGCAGCGGTCAGTTCACCGAAGACTGACGTCAGGCTTTCCGATGGTCGTCTTGCCCCTACGACGGTTGATGCGCAGCGCCCTTGTGGCGTTGTTGCTCACCTGGGGCTTTTCTGCGCTGGTGGGGGCTACAGCCGACCAGTCGCTGTTGCTGCTGTTCGGGGGCCTGCTGATCGGTGTGCATGCCTTTCTCGGCTACTGCCGATACCACCGTCGTCTCAGCGCCATGTTGTGCATGCAGGAGCTGTCGGATGCGGACTATGAACGGATCAGGCTGGAGCGCCACCATGACGGCTCGGCGTCACGGTGAATGCCTCATGACGGGTCCTTGCGGTTGTCCAGGTTTCGTCTCACCAGGGTTTGCGTCAGCCAGAGCAAGCTGAGAAAGCCTGTTGTCACGAGGATGAGCGTCATGGATTGTCCTCGAATCCTGTCCAGTCAGATCGGGCCAGTTTCCAGGACTGTCCTTCGCCGATGGTGATGGGGTTGAGTGATTGTGATGGTTCAGTTGCTGGCGCGTTCAAAGCAAGAAGACTGGCAGCCATCAAAAAGCCCCCTTCATCCAGGGGGCTCGAGCGCAGGCGATCCCCATCACCCGACCAACGCACCAAAGATAGGGTCTGTGGGTCGGTCAATTTGAAAAATGCACTAGATCTAGTGGGTTTTCTGTAAAGACTTTGTTGAGCTGCCTTGACACTCCACAGGCTGTGGACAGCCGTTTTGTGTTCTTCGTCACGTTGAATTTGGAAAGGGCTGGCACCACTTGGTTTCTGAGCTAGCTTGTGGATATCCCCATCACCTGGCCGCCCGCAGAGGCGGCTTTTTTGTTGGATTGCCGAGGGCTTCAGCCGTACGGGACACCAGATCTGGTGTGGCTCCCAGGCCGCGTTCAGTCCATCCACAGCGACTTGAACGTTTTTGGGTATCCCTCCCGCATGTTCATGGAGGCTTCTCGCATGAAGTCGATGCAAGCTTTTGATCCGTCAAATGACCGTGCTTCCACGACAGCAGCGAAGGCTTCTGCGTCGGTTCTGCCTTCGCTGAGCGCTTGATTCATGATCACAACGGCATTGACCGGCTCACAGCGACCGATCCATTGCTTCGGGGACTGAGATGTTTCGGCAGCGAGGAGATGTGCTGCTGAGGAGAGAAGGAGCAGGGTCAAGATTGTCATCATTCTGTTTGATCAGATCAAACTGTTTGACGGATTTAGATCCTGTCGAGTTGTTGGCAAGTGTCTTCGAGCATGAGATCAAGCAGCTCCAGGGCGACAAGGCGTTTCTCGGCTCGAATGCTCCTCAGTAGTAATGAATACTTGTGCTGACGCATCAAGGATGGCTCGCCCATCTCCTTCCAGCGATGCGCCAAGAGGCTGTTCAGCCGTGCTCTTGGCGACGTCGTCATTCGCTGGGTGCCGTTCTGCTAAGTCAAGCGAAGCAGTAGGCGATATGCGTGGTCATCTCAACAAAAGCCGCTTAAAACAATCTGAATAATGAAGAAAATGTGACTCGGAGCGTTATTCATTCATTCGCTCTCGGGAATGTTCAGAGTTTTAATTCTCGACTTGCCTTGTTAGGCATCGCTGGTCGGCCGTGGCAGAACATCACCGCTCGAGCGGTATTAATCCCTTTGGGCGCTGCTTCGACGCAACGGTTGAGGTAGCGGGCCTGTTGTGCCATGGGTGCGATCTGAATCGAGCCGTAAATCACGGTGAACGTGGCCAGCACCGGATACAGATGGGCGTTGATCAGATCCCTGGCTTTGGACATCAGTTTCTTGCTTTGAGCTCAGCTTGCTCCATGCAGCCGCAACAGGCCGCTGATTACCAGATCGCGGCTTCCGGAAATCGCCTGCATGGCCAGCAGCAAAGCCACCAGCACGTTGGTGGCGACATGCCAATGCCGCAGCCGTGTGCTGCGACCGATCAGGGGTTGGATCACCGTTGAGCTGAGCAGCAGACCGGTGAGGATCCAGCCCATCCAGAAGTGGGATTGCCAGAACAATCCTGTCCAGGGCTGATCACTCAGCCGTTCCACGGCCGGTTGAAGCCCCAGGGTCAACATCCCTCCCCAGGAGATGGCAGCCGCCAGCAGCCGCTGCCAGATCAGGCGGCTGCGCAGTAAGGAGATGTACCCGATCAGCACCACAAAACCCGACAGCAGCACGAGGCCGATCTCTGCTCCTGTCAGGCTGTGGCTGAGGCCGATCAGCACCGCCACCAGAACTCCGCCGGTCACCCAGGCGCCGTGCTGGGCATGCTCAAGGGGCACCGTGTCCGCAATCGGGTTGATCTCCAATCGCCGTTCCCGCGCCAGGATTCCCAATCGGATCGTCGCTCCCGTCACGGGGTAGACGATTAACATCATCACCACCGGATGGATCAGCCCCCACCATTGATGGGAGCTGAGGTTCTGCAGAGCCTCAGATTCAGCCAAAAACAATTGCAATCCTTAGACCAGGGTCGCTCATCGGGGGCACAGGGGGGCAAAGCGCATCGGACCTTGCGGTGGACTTGCCTCACGATCCATATTCGTTGATCTTGATTTTCCGCCAGCGCTCACAACGACCGATGTTATTGCACTAAGCACGTATCTTTAACGTGAATTCTTTCGATAATGCGAAAGGAAGTTTAATGAGGTTCTCATTGCTTTATGTAAAAATAAATCATTGTCAATCGATTGAGGTGAGTTGATAGGTTTCGTCGTCCCAAAGGATCAATGAAAAGCAGTTCCAGAGTTGATGAAGTTGCAGTCGCTTAACGCTGCTGAATTTGTTCTCATTATATTCATGGCACATACGAAGGCGGTAATTAGGGATTCTTTCGGACAAGTGGTGAACGTGATGGTAGGCAATGTCTGCTGTAAACCAGTTGAGTATACGAGGCATAATTAAAAAAGATGATCCGTCAATTGCTCCCTTGAGGTAACTCCAATCTTTGTCGCCGCTAGCATATGATTCTGGGAAATTGTGCTGAACAAAAAAGACAGCGATCATAATTGCGGCGCTGACGCTCATGATGGCTGAATATAAAATCCAAAAATGCCAGTGACCAATCGTATTTCCAATCCAATACCAGGCCAGTAAAACACAGATGCTATTGGCAGTTGTGTCATAAACTTCTCCTTTAGTGTAAAAGAAGCTTGACTTATGACTGTTGATAAATGAGCTTATGTTGAATGTTTGCCCGCTTGAAAGTTTGCAAAATGCATCCGAGAATGCGTTGGCGGTGAGCTCAATAAGGCCAAGCATTAGTGCTGCTCTTGGTTTGAGAACAAGATAGTAGAATCCCCCTGGGAGAAGTATTGCTGGATGACGTAAAAATTGGTACATGAATTGAGAGCTTTTGTTTCTTGCGTTGTATTCGCGACGTGTTGTGAGAGCGGACGGGCCTCTGTATCGATTCCAATTACCGTTGTGTTTGTGGTGAAATGCATGGCCTCTTGACCAGGGGTGATGAGGCATTGCGTGGACAATGCTCAACAGAAAGGCGGCAATTCGATTAGCAGTTTTCGATCCAAATAAGCTGTGGTGACCACAGTCGTGCATCAGTGAAAAGCTTCTGCTCAAAAATAGAATGATTAATATAAAAAGTGCTGGGACTAAAACGAGCGAGACTGATGTTAGTTCGTTGGTGAGATTGCCAATGGCAATGCAGCATATGATCAACGGGATTATCGTGTTGATAATTTGCCAGGTCGCAATTCCGTCGTCGCTTTGCATGTAAGGCTTGATGTTTAAATCAATGCGCCTAAGGGCTCTTGATGACAGGTTTGTGGTGGCGTCATGTGTCAAGGGAATGAGCTCAGTTGGATTGTTGATCTTGAAATAGTTCGTTCGGAACGCTTGTCTGAATTGTTTGAGCTGAATTCTTAAGGATTTGATCTGTATTGATGCATTGGGACGTCATTCTCTCGAATGACGCTAGATTGTTCAATATGTTAATCGATTAATCCATGATTTGGATGGACGACCAGGGCCTTCCTCAAAAAAAACCAAGAGCTCTTACTTACTCGGAGATGATGAATGGTGGTCGCTCCCGGATCGATGAGAAAACCCATAAGCGTGAGCTTGAGATGCACCGTCGTGAAATTATCCTGGAAAGACACGTCAATCATTTAGAGCAGTCTTTGAAAATCGCCGAGTGACTGTGACTTCTTGGGATCAGGTTTTTTTGGCATAAAAAAACTCCTGCCAACCCCTGGTGAAGGTGGCAGGAGTTGAAAGAGCTTTCGGCACAACCAAGGCTGTGGCCAGAATTGAAAATCAGACCTTTTTGAGTAGTCCACCTTTTTAGTACTGTACTGCTTTTTGAGAAATTTTGGAGAGTTTGAGTAGGGTTTGAGCAAATGCCTCATTCCGTCAGGCACTTGGCTCAACAAAGACAGATAGCGACAAGCCTGCGCGAATGATGAAGCGAGGTTGTTACGCACGTTCATAGGCTTGACACGGGCGTATGATCTGTCTGTAGCAACTGCTACAAAACGTTCACCTCTGTACGCAGGGGCGCAGACACTCCAAGCCACGGAACGGGGACTTGGAATTTTCTGAGGGACAAACCATGACTGCTCTTCTCTACAGAGGTCACTCCTACGAAGCCCAAGCACCTTCGCTCAAAGCTTGTGTCGAGCTGACCTACCGCCGCGAGCACTACAACACCTGCCGCGAAGAAGTCGCTCGCAACGCTCATCCACGCCTGACCTACCGAGGTGCTTCGTACACCAAGTGATCAAGGCTGAATCAGATCCCAAGCCCCTGCCTCAAGCGGGGGTTTCTTTTTGGTTGGACTAGTTTGACGAGTTGATTAGGAATGCGCAGTGAATACGGAGGCGGCGCTGTTCAGGAACTAAGCCGGAATCACTCTGGATTGGTCTCCTGAAGTTGCTCAACGATCTTTCTTGCTGATTCGACTTGGTCATCGCCAAGCAATTCCTCAAGAACTCTCACTGCAACCTGAAGGCCGCCCTCCAGTGAACTGGTGTCGTACTTCTCGACAGCATCCTCTTCACCGGTGTAGGTCTCGCCCTCGCCGTAAAACTCGTAGGAGCCTGAACTCAGGCTGAAGCCTGCGGTCCATGTGCATTCCACGAAGCTCTTGTCTTCTGCGATGAAGAGTTCTGCTGTTGGCTCTTCTTGGACTGCTGCTGACTCGATGCCTTCCCAGCCCATGCAGACCAGTGCATTGACTCTCTCGAAGTCACGATTGCCGGGATGCGCCTCTAGCTCTGAGAAGTCAGTCAAAGCGAGCTGAGCTCAACGTTCTGCCCGTTCAATTAATGTCGATCACGTTGTGCGTTCCACCGAAGGCTCTGAGGCCAGCTGGCCCAGGCGCCCTTCTCAGAAGAGTTGCAAGCTCTGGGCACCAACGTGGCGTGCTGAAACTGGTTGGGCTCCTGAAGCTGGCTAATTAGTTAGTCAGGCCTGAGCTTCCAGCAGCTCAAGCTCGATTTCACGTCCTTTCAGCCTGTTGAGCATGTCTTGGCTGTGATCAATGGGCGTTCCGTAGTACTCATACTCCATCTGGTACTGCGGCAGGACGGAGCGCAGTCCACGGCGTTTCTGCCGAGCCAGATAACGATGAAAGCGGTTGTACGACCTTGATCGACTCATGGCACCTCCTTCAGTTGTAAGTCCGTTGTAAAGCTCCTTTAGGGGTGTGAACTGTATTGGATCGAACCATCTGGAAAACTTCAGCACGCATAAAAACCGGTGCAAGCTCTAGCACCAACTTGGCGTACTGAGGCTGGTTGGGCTCCTGGAGCTGGCTAAGCGTTGGTTATGCCGCTGACCTTCTGACACAGAACGCTCCAAGGATCTGAACCGCTGCCAACACTGATTTTTAGCTAGCCGCCCATTCGCTTGGTTGAGCCGAGGTGAGATCAACGCCGTGACTATTGATCCACTCTGCGTACTTGGCAATAAATGCCTCAGCAGCTCCCAATACAGTGGTCAACGAGATCTTGATTGCTCGCCCTTGTGAGTGGACGCTTGACACACTAGATAAGCAATAAATAGACATTCTATTTCACTATCGATTACGTTTTAATTATCATTAAAGCGCTAATGCCATGCCACTCTGTCGTACTAGATACTAAAATACGGTTGACAAAGAGGCTAATATTGAAAATGTCAGTATTTAAAGCTATGGCTGGCTTTTTCAGGCCTGGAAAATCGAATCGAACAAGTATTGAATTTCTTTTGGCCGATTTCATAAATGATAGAGATTCAAATAGTTTGCTTGAACCTTTTTATGATAAGAAATTGGATTTACTTGCCAATAGTCAATGGGGAGAAGAAGGTCCTTTGGAAAGAGTTGTAAGATCGAATAATGATTTAAAAGAAATTCTAAAATATCCTGGAATTTATAGAAATTCTATTTGTATAATAGAGCCCGCTAAGCATGTCGGAGTAAATCCATATGGGAATGAGGTTAAAGCATCTATAAATATTGCGTACTTGTCTCAATATATAGCCGACTGCGATTCAATATTGATACCACTCTGGGAGGCTGGTCCTTTAAATAATGAACTTTTAATAGAATTGATTAAAAACTGTATTATGTGTTTCGTAGAGGGGGGTTATCCAACTTTAAAAGATTGCAAAAGCTTTGATGATACAAGTATTAAGCTAGAAGATTTGCAAGAAGTTGCTGAGGAAATTATACTTTCAAGGGATTCAAACTCATCTCCTGCTATATTTATTTGCCTAGGTCATCAACTTGCTGCTCAGGCTCATATAGAGATAATTAAAAGAGCGACTGATGACTGTTTATCATTTTTGATTAATTGTGAAGATAGTAATTACTATCTAGACAATCTCAGGAAGAAGTGTACGGAAATTATCTTGGTTGGAGAAAGTTTATGTGTTTATAGAAATGAAAAGATAGTTGCAAAAGGCTGGAATGATAGTTGTTTTGCAGTTGCGCTTAACCTTAAGCCTGAGGTCGGCAAAGTAGACCTAAAGAAATATTCGCATTCTGGACTGCATCCTAGTGATGAATTTTCAAATTTACTTATGTGTCATGAGCTATCTCACGAGCATGAACTGGGTGTTGTCGAAAAATTTATTACTTATGAAAAAAACCTCCATATAGAAATGTTTCATAGCGATGTAGTTAACCAGGAAGCAATTCTTTTTGCTAATTGGGCATTTGGAGAATTGCACAAGGCAGTTTATCCTATAAGAAAGAAGATATTGATATCAGATCTATCTTGGATTTTGAATCTACCAACATCTGTTGAAATTGTTTGCTCAACTCGTATAAATGGAGAAGTCTGCACAGAAGTAGCAGCTACTTGCATAAATTATTTAGATTATCAAACTCAAAAAATACGAAAATCGTTTACTTTCCAATTTCATCCTGAATTGCTAGATGATTTGTCAATTTTTTACAATAATATGCCTGATTTTAAAACTTTGAAAGATGACGATGGCATTAGATTGCTTTCAAGGGTAATGTATCAGGCACTAATTAATTAGACAAAATGGTGTTTAACTAAAAGGAAAAAATCAAAAAAAATCTCCTGATACCGTTCAATAAAAACGGTATCAGGAGATTGAATAAAGTTTGAATGGGTACTCGTAAAAAGCTGAGAGCTCTCGTTATGAACCGAACTTAAACCTTTCTGGAGTAGTACTCCACCACCAGCAGTTCGTTGATTTCCAGGGCAACCCACTCGCGTTCACAGCGACCGGTGACCTTGGCACTGAGCTTGGCCTTGTCCAGTTCCAGGTGGGTCGGCACGTTGGCCAGACCGGGGAACTCCAGGTTGCCTTCAGCCAGCTGTTTACTGCACTTGCGCTCGCGGATGGCGACCACATCGCCGGGTTTGCACTGGTAGCTGGCGATGTCGGTGACACGGCCATTCACGGTCACGTGGCCGTGGTTCACCAGCTGACGGGCGCCGGGCACGGTTGGACCGAAGCCGAGGCGGAAACAGACATTGTCGAGACGGTTCTCGAGCAGCTTGAGCAGGTTGGTTCCGGTGGAACCCTCCTGGGCGCGCGCTTTCTTCACGTAACGCACGAGCTGACGCTCGGAGACGCCGTAATTGAAGCGAAGCTTCTGCTTCTCTTCGAGACGGATCGCGTATTCAGAGCGCTTGCGACGGGCTTGGCCGTGCTGACCGGGGGGATAGGACCGCTTTGCGGCCTTCCGGGTGAGACCGGGGAGGTCTCCCAAGCGCCGCGTGATCCTCAGACGAGGGCCGCGGTATCGAGCCATGGATGGGAAGGTAGAGGTTGGATTCGTGCCGGGCTTGGCCATGCTGGAACCGGATCAGTCCCAGGTGACGCCGCAAGTGCACGAACCAGCCACTGTATCGGTCAGCCCATTGGGTTCCGTACTCGCTGCGATCAACGCCGCGCTGGCCTGGCTGATGCTGGCTGGAATCAATTTCTACAGGCGTTTCATTTCGCCGCTGATCGGTCCCCGCTGTCGCTTCACCCCCACCTGCAGCGCCTACGGCCTGGAGGCGATTCAGCGGCACGGCCCTTGGAGGGGTGGTTGGCTCACCGTGAAACGGCTGCTGCGCTGCCACCCCTTCACCCCCTGCGGATGTGATCCGGTGCCGGACTGATGCAGGTGTTGGTGCTGTACAGCCGCCAGGGCTGCTGTCTCTGTGAGGGGCTCGAACAACGATTAATGGCCCTCAACCTGGCTGGGCTTGGGATCACGCTGCAGGTGATTGACATCGACGGCCACGACTTACCCACCGAGCTGAAGGGCCGATACGACCTGGAGGTGCCGGTGCTGGTGGCCCAGGGCCGGGAGCTGCCACGGGTGTCACCGCGGTTGGCCGGTGAGGGCCTGTTCAACTGGTTGCAACGGACCCTGTCCAACCCTGCTGGATCGGCTTAGAACGAGCCGAGTTGTGGCCGATCGGATGGGTCAGTCGTTGCATGACCTGCTGCGGGATGTCGGCCTGGATGTGCCTGCCGGTCTGGTCGATCCCCAGCTCATGTCCATCACCAGCGATTCGCGCCTGGTGGGTGAGGGATCGTTGTTTCTGGGCCTGCCGGGGGAGCGCGTTGATGGCGGTCGTTTCTGGAGGCAGGCATTGCAGGCAGGTGCTGCCGCTGCTGTGATCGGACCTTCCGCCGCGCAGGAGCTGCCTCCCGCCGCCGATCAGCCGGTGTTAGTGCTGCGCGAGCCAGTGGCGCGCAGCATCGGTGAATTAGCGGCTTCCTATTGGGGGCATCCCTGCCGCCGGATGGCACTGATCGGTGTCACCGGTACCAATGGCAAAACCACCACAACACACCTGATCGAGCATCTGGCGGCTCGAGTTGGTCAGCCCACCGCCCTGTTCGGCACCTTGGTGAACCGTTGGCCTGGCCACAGCATCACGGCCACCCACACCACATCGGTGGCTGATCGCCTGCAAGCCCAGCTGGCAGAAGCAGCAAGTGCCGGCAGCCAGCTGGCGGCGATGGAGGTGAGTTCCCACGCCCTTGTTCAGGAGCGGGTGGCGGGGTGTCGCTTCGCGGGGGCTGTGTTCACCAACCTCACCCAGGACCACCTTGATTACCACCGCACGATGGAGGCCTATTACAAGGCCAAGGCGCGTCTGTTCACGCCTCCCCTGCTGGACGGGGACGGACCTTCGGCGGTGGTGAACAGCGATGACCCCTGGGGGAGCCGTCTCGCCGAGCAGCTGGGGGGTCGTTGCTGGCGCAGCTCCTTTGGAGACCCGCAAGCGGAGCTGCAGATGGTCGACCTCGAGATGACCGGACAGGGCGTCCATGGACGCTTGCTCAGTCCCGCCGGATCCGGCGCTTTCTGTTCTCCGCTGCTGGGGCGCTTCAACCTGATGAACCTGTTACAGGCGGTGGGCGTACTGCTGCAACGGGGTCTGCCCCTGGAGCCGCTGCTGGAGGCTGTCGGCAGCTTTCGGGGCGTGCCTGGTCGGATGGAGCGGGTGGTCGTGAACGGTGCTGAAGCTCCCGCCTTGCCCACTGTTCTTGTGGATTACGCCCATACTCCTGATGGTCTTGAGAATGCCCTGGCAGCGTCTCGGCCTTTCACCGATGGTCGGCTGGTCTGCGTGTTTGGCTGTGGTGGCGACAGGGATCGGGGCAAGCGGCCTCAGATGGCAGCCATTGCTGCTCGCCTGGCGGACCGGGTGGTGGTCACCTCCGACAACCCGCGCACGGAAGATCCCGATCAAATCCTTGCCGATGTGGTGGCGGGGATCCCCTCCGGTACCGACCTGAGCGTGAAGCGCGATAGGGCCACGGCGATCGCGGAGGCCATTGCTGATGCGTCAGCGGCGGACCTGGTGTTGATCGCCGGCAAAGGACATGAGGACTATCAAATTCTCGGTACCGAGAAAGTGCACTTCGATGATCGGGAAGAGGCGGAGCAGGCCCTGAGAGGACGACCGTAAGTGGCACGAAATAGGTGAAATATCAGTAAAATATGTTTTCAATATTGTGCAATCGCTGTGGTCAGTGCCTTGGTCTCAGCCTCTGTTGTGGTCACGTGGGTGCAGGCGCGCAGGCAGCTGGGATCCGCCAGGCCGCGGATCCACAGGCCCTGTTGTCCGAGCTGCTGCACCACCTCTGCAGGGGCTGCGTCATGGCGCAGTTGAAAACTCACCAGGCCGCTGGCGGGGGGCACCTGCAGCAGCGGCGTCAACCCGTCCAAGTTGTTCAAGGCCTGCCAAAGCGCTTCACTGCGCGACTGGATCCGAACCCAGCGTTCGTAACTCGTCCCCTCCTGATCCAGTAGATCAAGCGAACAACGCAGACCGGCCATCAGGGGCACGCAACTGGTGGCCACCTCAAAACGGCGGCTGTCGTGATGAAACGGATCTGAGCTGCTCAGGTCTGCCTTGCTTTCATCCCGCAGGCTGCGCCAACCGATCACGGTGGGTTGGCCCTGTTCCAGCACCCGTTCGGACAGGGCCATGCCCCCCAGACCCTCCGGGCCGCAGGCCCACTTGTGGCCGGTGAAGGCATAGATGTCTGCGGCAGCAGCGGCCTGCTGCACAGGAATCTGTCCGAAGCTCTGGGCCGCATCCACCAGCAGGTAGGGCGACTGAGGGTGCAGAGCAAGCCGTTCCGCAACGGCGGTGATGGGCATGATCTGACCGGTGTTCCAGAGCAGATGGCTCAGCACCACCAGCCGCGTGCGGGGGGTGAGGCTCTGCTCAAGAGCATCCATCACGCCCGCATCGCTGCTGGGTTGATCGCCTCGCAGCTGCTTCACCGGCAGCGTGTCGATCAACAGGCCCTCACGCCGGGCCAGCTCCACGCAGGCTGCGACAACGCCTGGGTGCTCGCAGTCGCTGATCAACAGGCGATCGCCTGCGATAAAGGGCAAACCCCACAGCGGCAGGACACAGCCGCTGGTGACGTTTTCACTGAGGGCCAGGCGATGGGGCGCCACCCCACAGAGCTGGGCAAGGCGTCTTCGGGTGCTGGAGACTTCGGCGCCGATGAACGGCCACACATCGGTGGTGAACGGACCGAGTTCCTGAATGCGTCGCCAGCTGGCCTGGATGGCCTCCAGCGATGGTGTTGGCAGGGGCCCCTGGCCGCCATAATTGAAGTAGGTCTTGTTGAGCAGGGCTGGACATTGTGATCGCAACTCGTTTGTGTCCATCTTGCTTTTTCCTGACTAGGGTGTGACTAAAGCTGTGACTAAAGGTGCCTTTTCGGAAGCATCCGACATACGTGCGTCAGGCCCGCAATGGCTACCAGTTGCAGCGTGGCGTTCCCAAGGACGTTCAGCCAGTCATAGGCAAAACGATTTGGGTTGAGGCTGCTGGATCGACCTACCGCGTCGCACAGAGGCTCTCAGCTGCATTTGCAGCAAAGACAGATCGACTGATTGCTGAGGCTCGCAATGAGGTTTCACTGACTGGCGACGAGCTAATTGATTTTGTTCCTCAACGGTTTGATCTGTCTGATCCAGAAATTGTCGAAACGCTGCTTACTGGCTGTGATGTTGAGGTTGAGGAAGGGTCGATAACTCTCGATCAAGCGGCCAGATACAGAGCGATTTTGAAGGGTGAGAAGCAGCCACCAGACCACCTGTCCAAAGAAGAGCTGATCCAGCAGGCCAAGGCACTGAAGTCACCTGCAGCACGGACGGAGATCGCTTGGAAGGCTGCCTTGGACGATTTCTTGACACACTCTGCAGTCACGTACCCAACGTCTGCTTCACGCCAACACGCCGTTGCTTATCGCTCCTCGTTGCTGTCACGTCTAAGTCCTTCAACTGTCAAAACGCGTCTCGCATTTCTTTGTGGACTCTGGTCAGTGCTTTGTGAACTACGACCGGATTGCACCCATATATTCAAGGGCTTAAATACGCGGATCAAGGTCGTTAAAGTCAGAAAACTTGATGTCACAATCACTGATCCATCACAGTGGAATGGGTCGGGTGAACAGATAGAGATTTTCAAGTTCCTTTATTTCACTGGTGCTCGACTTGCTGAGATTGCTGGCTTGCAAGCAGAAGACCTGCTTGATGACCGGATACTGATCCGACCCAATGCGTTAAGACCCTTGAAGAGCGATTCCTCTGCGAGGTCAATTCCAATTCATCCAAGATTGAAGTCTTTGTCTATTGAGATGCGCGAAAGGAAAGATCTTTTGTGGCCGGGTCAGTACCAAGGGGCGAATAAGCGTTGGGGAGTCAATCTTTCAAAGCCGTGTAGGAAAATAGTTGGAATAACTCCCAAAGGTTTTAGAGACAGAGCGGCAACCATATTGAGAGCACATAACATGAATGAGGCTGTTGTCGTTACTTTGCTTGGCCACACACCTAATTCTATTTCTATGGCATATGGCGCTACTCCTTGGAGTGAATTGAAGCGAGCTGTGAATCTTCTCTAAGACTTTGAAGAAACAAAATGGACAAGGCTGTCCAGCATCATTCGTAAGCCTACTCAAATACTACAAAAGTTCAATCAATTTCACACTCACTAGCAATTACTTGTAATCGGGTTCAGGCGGCATTGTGAGCACGTCAAGTTGAAGCAGTCAAATCACGCAAAATGGAAGAGTGGAATGAAATGCTTGCTGAATGGCAAGACGACCCTCAAGCTGCTGCAAATCACATGGTCTTTGGTATGAATATTGACCAAAGAAGACAAGCAAGAGGTAATCCTATGACCTCAGTCCCCACCTGGGTTTAAAGCGGTCCGACACGTATACAGGGGGAAGAGAGTGGGTGTACTCTTCTTTCTGTACCTTTGGGGATGACAAACCATCCCCTTTATTAATGTCCAGGTCGAGCGCAGCGAGACGGACATTCTGTAAGTACCGCCCAAAGACAAGTAAACCAAAAGACACATTGATTTAACTTGTACTAACTCCTGGTTGATTTTGGAAACGCTTTGTGTTACTACTTATCAACTCTTTGTTTACTCGATGGACAAAATAAACAACATGTTTAATAAATAGGTTTGCTTGATCTTTTTGCCAAGCTTGAATCTGAATATCACTATGTCCATTGAAGGGACATCTTGATATTACTATTCATACTGTATGGATACAACAACCTTCAAGCGAATAAAAAACAGGAGCATTACCTGTTGGTTGTCTTAGCTAACGGAGGTGATTGGCCGTTAGCAACCATTGGGTGCACTGGTTCATCTAAATCACATGTCATAAAAAAAGCCGTCCTTATGGATGGGTATGTTTAGCTCAACGAACGTCTGGTGACCTTGCATTGGTTCAATTCCAATGGTTCGTATTGGTATTAGTCTCCTACGTCCTTCGTGATGTAGGTGAACTAATACCCAATCTTTAATCTAACATCTGATTAATCAAAATCACAATAGTCATTTATCAATGTACAATCAAATCAATAGTGATCACATCCAGAAAAGCAGAGAACAGGAGTTGTCAAACATGACTTATCAGAAAAACGAGCTTGAACAATTGGCTGACTACATCAGAAGTCAAGGTTATAAGCATCCCCTTCTACACCAGACAAAGGTACTAAGAAAGTGAAGCACGCAAGAGAAATTACGCCAAGAGTCTTCGATCAGATCTGCAGGGTTGACAGGTAGCAACTGCATCCTGTCAATTCTGTAGGTTTTATCTTTTCGTGCCCCGCCTTCTCTTTCTATGGCTCACTGAAACCAGAGCCAAGCCAGGATGTCTCACCGAAGAGACCGGTGCCTTGTTAAGATATATGGACTTTGATTCACGCAAATGTCAGTTCTCCATCACACGCTTCGTTTAGGGGCTGCCGCATTGTCCCTAAGCCTGTTGACCTCTACGAGCGCTTTCGCAGGAGGTCATATGGGTGATAAGGATCACACCATGCCCTCCATGGACATAGTTGACACGGCTGTTACTGCGGGCAGCTTTGAAACCCTAGCGGCAGCGCTTGGTGAGGCTGGATTAGTAGGAGCACTCAAGGGTGAAGGTCCTTTCACCGTTTTTGCACCAACAGATGAGGCCTTCGCAAAGCTTCCTGATGGGACAGTTGCATTGTTGTTAAAGCCTTCAAACAAAGAGAAATTAACTGATATCCTTACGTATCACGTTGTTGCTGGAAATGTAAAAGCTGCAGATGTCGTCAAGTTGTCTAGTGCTGAAACACTCAATGGTAAGTCAATTACAATCAAGACAAAAGATGGAATGGTTTTTATTGACCACTCCACAGTCACAAAGGCAGATATCAAAGCTACGAATGGCACAATCCACGTGATTGATACTGTATTGATCCCGGAGTGATCATCTATAGGACGACATTTGTTACAGCAAGTATCAAGAAGCAGCTGTCTCTGCAGTAAGCTGCCTTGTGATCGGGAATGCATAGGTAGCACCGATAAAGCACTCGATCAGCAAGGTATTAACAATTGTAGTCTTGATGTCTGAGAAATTAAATTCAATAACCGTGTCAGGACAGTCATTGAGTGCCAGTCCTGTGGAGCCACAACGTACGTCAACGCAGGAATAGACACCATGACAGCCAAGGCTGCCATGGAACGCACCTGCAAGGTATGTAGCCCACCTCAGAACCTTCCAAGTAATCAAGGTTGGTGGCTGGAGTTTGGTCTTGATAAGAATCCTGGAGTTTATGGACCGATGCCATGGCTACGAACTGGCCGTAGGTATCGCATGGAGGAAGCTAGACGCATGGGAATGATGGCCTGGGTTTGGCACGATGAGTATGAGGAGGACCGTAAAGGTGTTCAACCACAATCATCAATAAACAATTAAAACCAATCTATCAGTGTCAAATTATTTAGATCAACTACGTGAAAAAGTCAGGCTCAAGCAAATGGGATTGAAAGAACCAAAGAAACAACCTTCAGGTCTACCTTCTATCTATGATCACATCAATACAAATACCAAGGATTCAAAGAAATGAATGAACCAATGTCTGACTCCTACAAACGAGAAGTAGAAGAGTTCAAGAAGTGGGCTGACAACTCACTGGGAAGGTGTGAGGACTTCAGGAATGGTGTGTCTCCACGTCCTAGATATGAACGACCTTATGAACCTCCAATGTCGGTCGGAATGGTCAATCACGATGTGAACTCCTTTACAACGGTCATAACGGCTTGAGCGTCATGACCTTTACGGAATTGGTTAAACAGATCGTTACCAGTGGTACTTCCTTGATGGAGAAGCTCCATTGCTCTAGCGAACTGGTATCTTGTGATGTCTTTGGGGTCGACGTTGGTTCGGATCTCAGTCCACTTGCTGACCGCATTTGGATCAGGCATTAATGCCTTAGCCCACTTCCGAAACTCAAAGCGCATCCACTGATTGGCTTCGTAGGTAAGACGCCACTCGCCATTAAGCCACTCGTGTACCTTCTCCCACTCAATGCGACCAAGAAACTCTTGTTCAGTGGTAGCTGCCACATCACTGGCGCTGTATCCGTAAGCGAAATCCTCGAACTCTTGAGATAAGACTTCGTTGGTCTTTAGGCTGTTTGTTATCTCAGCATTAATTCCTGTAGATCTAATCGAAGCCAGCTCTTAACTGCAGCAGCGTTCTGATCTGGAGTTGCAGTCTTGTCATCCTTCAGTACCAACTGGAGGTGCCATTCAGCCTGAAGGGTTTCGACTTTAATGTCCATTGACTTGAACGATTAGTTGGCAGTTGAATTAATAGCCCTTTTCAAAGATACATGCATTTACTGGCGTCCGCCTCGCTTGCAAATAACAACCTTATTGTATCACATTCTATGATCACAAAATAAAAATGAACCAAGAACCAACACCGAAAGAAGCTCTTGACCGATTCAGGTCAAGCAATCAAACAAAAGCTACTGAGATCAAGCCAAAATAATCTGAGCTGGCTTTACCAAGTCTTCTTGATGTGCTTGAGCATCTGAAGGGCGCACGCTAGTTACAGAAACTAACATGACTACCTTAGATCCCTTGCTTTGACTGGGATCTGCCTCGCTTGTAGTCAATAAGCAAAGCAAATCACACGACTTTGATCAGCCAAAAGCTTTTGCTCACCTACTGCGCGTTAGTTTCTATGACTAACGTGCTCTTTTGCGGGTGCTATAACTATTTCAACGATTCATCCAATCGATGACACCTGGTAGAAACGTATCCGTACAAGAGCTTCTCGAGCATCTTGCTTCAATTAAAAATGCAAGTAGTCAGCAAGCTTTTAATGAAATACGTGACAACCTTCAGAGGTTAGGGATATACGATCTATTGCTAGACGCTGAGGAGAAATACAAGGAGTTCTGGGACCACCTAGGGGACATCAAGATCATTGAAATGTTTGAGCAAATCGACCTTGATTCAAAGGAGATTAACTCTGCTGAGCATAAGGAGATTTTTAGCTTAGAGAGCAAGCCATATCTCAACCAGCAAACTAATGTGTACAAAGCCTTTGCTGCCTGGCATCTGCATAACATTGAGTCGGGTCAGAACGAACCAGTCTTTACGCCAGACCAGCTGCGAGGGATGGCTGATCGTTCTTACTTACAGTTAGAGGAGGAGATTGAATCTGAGGATTCCAATAACGTCCTGACTGATCCTGAGACGGCTGGAGAAGATCTCAAGTTCGCAGTCCGTGCTGATATCCTCCGATTGCTGGATGTGATCGAAACGCTTCGGGTTCTAGACGTCGAGATGCCAGCTCAGGTCATCTCTTGCTTCCTATTCATAGCCAGTCGTCCTGACGGTTGCACTACAGCTGAGATGCAAGAGGAGCTAGGTCTTACGGCTGCCAGCATGTCGCGCAACACAACGTGGCTAACTGGTCAGCACCGGAGCAATCCGGATCGAGGACTGAACCTGATCACCAAGAAGGTATACGAACCAAACAAGCGGCTACGTTACCTGCGACTTACACAGCAGGGACGCAACCTAGCCAATAAGTTGTCCACTCAACTTAATGGCTAAGTTTGCCTTCACTATGTGACCTGCTTACTATGAATCAGCTCAGTAGTTCAACCGACGCCAATGTCACGCCGAGCTTTTGCCATTGCTGCGGCACTGTCTGTACTTGCACTTGAATCTCCGTTTATTACTTTCAATGCAAACCCATTGCCAAGGCAGTATTTCAATCAAGGAGTAAAGAAATATGAGGCAGGCAATTATCGAGGAGCAATTGATGATTGGAGTAAGGCAATAGAGATTAATCCTCAGGATGCAATTGCCTACAATAGTCGTGGTATTGCCAAGGATAATTTAGGTGATTATCAAGGAGCAATTGCTGGTTTCAACAAGGCAATAAAGTGTTAGGGATTGGTTCTATAATGCTACCTTCTATTACTGAAGTCCAAAATAGTTTTTGGCTCGTTGAAGCCACTCATTTGTCTTTTTTGTGTTGCTCGGCTCGTCGCTTCAGGTTGTCAGCTATTTCTTCATGTTCCTTGACATATTTATCGATTTGTAATGCAGGTGCATATTTTTGCTGTATCTGATTAAGGCGACCTCGCATTTTTAGCGCCCACCACAGTGCTGCCCCTGCCGACCCAGAACTCAAGGCAACCAGTAACCAGCTCATCGAGCTACCCATAGCTTTGACTATTCTGACAGGGTCATCGACTCATACCCTTGCCGCGCCGGTCGGCCACGTCTGCGCTGTTCACGCGATGTCCATAGACAAATTGATATAAGGAAGCCAATCAATGTGGCAAACCTCTTATCAACCAGGACTCATAGACAAAGAAAAGAAGAAAGAAGGTGGCGATACCGCCGACGAGGAGTTTTCCGTTCATTGGTCCTCCTCTGGTGGCAGCGGTCGTTCTCTACGAAGCTTCTCTGTCCATCTCTCAATCAGCCGTTGAAACAGCCAACCCTTTTCTCGTCTCCATATTTCTTCTCGCCGACGTCTTGCTTGACGTTCTTCTTTGTTATCCTCAAAATATTTACTCCACTCCGGTGGTTCATATCCATGGATTTTCATATATGTCGCGCGTAAATTATTGATCAGCTCCGAGTAATCAAGGCTTGTGAAACCGATTTCTTGAGTGAGCCAGCAGATTTCAGCCAGACTTTGCTTAGGAGTGTAAGGACCCCAAACTTCAGTCTTGCCGGCTGGGATGCAGTAGCTGCAGTGTTGCTGAAGCAGTTCTCGCAGTGCGTAATTCTCTTCAGGCTCAGGGCCGTAGTTGTTTTCCTTGAAAGCGACTAGATAGAGTTGAGCCATGTTTTTTAGAGCTTTGACTCCAGAGTCGAATCTTGATTACTATTTTATTGTATTAGCTTCCTCAAAAATTTCAAGAAAATATTTCTGAGTGGTCATTACGTATTTGACTGCACCTCACTTGCCCAGGTCAGCAACGTGTAGCAGTGTTGGTCGCTGACATAGGAGAAGAGCTGTCAGGTCATACAGACGCATGAGGTCCTGGCTTACTTCAGACCATCCACAAGGTCCCATTTCTCTTCCGTTTAGATCGAACTTGCGTCCAGCACACCTGTTCTGCATCTGCTTCAGGTGTTTGGGTCAAGGGGGGGGGGATCTGGCGAAAGTGATGCTAGTGGCGCCGAACGATGAGTTACAGCAAGATAAGGACTGGCAAAGTCCAGTTGTCGTGCACACTCTCCGAGAAAAACTCTTCCACTCGTTGAACTCTGCGGACGAGCAAGGAAGGGCGACTAATGCCGTCAAGGCAATAGGTCTGATGATCGTCTTGTCCATTGGAGTGGCGATCATCGCTACGGAACCTGTTATTCGATCATCACTGGGAGATTTACTCGTAAAAGCTGATGTCGCGTTATCAATAATCTTCCTGATCGAATATGTAGCGCGACTCTGGGTCGCTCCACTTAGGGACGGAGCAAGAAGAGGCATTCAAGGTGCTTTGGACTACGCCATTACGCCTTTGGCAATCCTGGATCTAATTGCAATCGCACCAACCATCTTTGGTCTCATCTCCCCTGAACTGTATTTGCTCAGGATTATTAGACTGACGCGGATCGGAAGAGTAGGTCGTTCAAAGCGTTTTCGGAAAAGCATCAAGTATTTCAACCAAGCACTGACTGCCAAAAAAGAAGAACTTCAAATTTCCGCAATTTATTCGGGAGTTGTTATTTTTATTAGTAGTGTATTAATGTTTTTAGTGGAAGGGCGTGTACAAGAAGAACAGTTTGGATCAATACCAAGATGCCTGTGGTGGTCTGTAGTTACAGTGACGACAGTTGGATATGGGGACACCTATCCCATAACAGCACTGGGGAAACTTGTGGCAGCATTGACTGCCATATGCGGGATCGCTGTGATTGCAATCCCAATCGGCATTATCTCGGCAGGTTTCACTGAGTTTCTGGGATCGGAGATTTCTAGAGAAGATCCTTGAATGCCGTTAAAGCATTAAAAAACTCTTCTGCAATTTTTCTTTATTTGAGCCATACAAGGGATCTCAAAGAATAATAAAAATTTCTTAGAGGTCTTTACGTATATACGAAGGAGCTGATTGACCCCCATACCCCGTCGTTCTAAGGCTCAGCAGAGGGACCCAGACAGCCTCTACAAGGTATCCAAAATACAAAACAAAGGGATTCCATCACGGAAGGATCTAGCAATCAATAAAGACTCGTATGGCGTCTCTCTTCGGGATGTCACGGACTAGTGCTCAACTAGTTACTAGTTCAATGACTTGGTCACAAAATCAAATCTGCCGAATCAATATCGACACTCCCCTTTATTCGAGCCACTTCAATGTCATTGGAATCACAAATATAGGTTCGTTTTTTCCAGTATTCCCAGGAGAAGTCTCCACTAATTCCACTTAGGTCTAGCTTGTCTTCAAAGATTTTAAAATCTTTAATGTAAGCCCGATAGCCATCCTTGAGAATAAACGTGTCTGAGCCACTACCACCTTTTACAACATCGTATTTACCTTTTTTCCATAAACCAGAATCAATGATGTGATCGCATTCCTTGCCATCAATCTTATCAGCGCCTTTGTAGCCGAATATTTTATCTGCACCATTGCTTCCTTTTAGCTTGTCTTTCTTGTTGCTTCCTTCAATGATATTCATGCCATTCGAATTATCTTGTTGATCATTTTGAGGTATCGAAAAGTCTTGGCCAAAACTCTCAGCTTCACTAACCGTTACGCTGATATCTGAATTTTTAATTTCTTTCCAATTATCATTGTATTCGCAGGTAGAGTAAAATTTATTTTTAAATTGCCATAGCCCAGTATTTGTGCCATTAATATTTTCTAATGCAAGCAACTGCCATTTTTTGCTTTTTCTAGAATGAGTTCCGTCAGGTGTTAGTACATCAAACGTGCCGGAACCATTTGCATTTTGCGCATAATAAAGCCCATTATCATCTATCAAAAGATGTGTATCACCATCCTTCTCTACATAAGTACGATCTGATGTTGTCGGAGTAGGTGTTGGTGTCGGAGTAGGTGTTGAGTCTGAGCTATTTCCTGAGTTGTCGATGACTATTACATTGGACCCATCGTCATCGTAGTTGCTATCATCTTCATAGTAATAGTCGTCGCCGTAGTCAATATTATCTTCATAGTAATAGTCGTCGTCGTAGTCACTATCGTCTTCATAGGAATAGTCATCAGTATTAGTATCAGAAGTAGGTGTTGGTGTTGGAGTAGGTGTTGAGTCTGAGCTATTTCCTGTGTTGTCGATGCCAATTATTAAGTTGTCGTTGACAATTACATTGGACCCATCGTCATCGTAGTTGCTATCATCTTCATAGTAATAGTCGTCGTCGTAGTCACTATCGTCTTCATAGGAATAGTCATCAGTATTAGTATCAGGAGTAGGAGTAGGAGTAGGAGTAGGAGTAGGAGTAGGTGAGGGTGAGGGTGTGGGTGTAGGTGAGGGTGTGGGTGTAGGTGAGGGTGTGGGTGATGGCTGCGCATAACTGTCTTTAAAAAGATCGTCTAATTCTTGCTCCGAGTAATTATCTGAATTAATCGCAATATTTGGTCTGCTGTATCTATTTGTCTCGAAAAGGCCTGAAAGAAAATTCCATCTAAAATCAATATCTTCTGGAGTTGTCTGCCTGAAGACGTATAATATATCTATTAACTGGCAGTCGCTAAGGCAAAGAACAGAAGGAAGAACAAAATAATGCCAATAACGAGATGTTGATCAGAGATTTCCTAATCTCAGATGAACTCAATTGCTTGAGATAGTGATTCGAGATTAGCATTCTTCCTGTCAAAAAGAATAAATTTGGCATCCCACCAATCAATCTCATCGGCACTATCAATACTCAATCCGTTGGCAGAGCCATTTTCATTGTAATATAGAATATCATCGTAGAGAATGAATGAAGTGCTGCTCTGTGCAATTTCGTAAACCCCTTCTATAGACCTCGCTGTTGCAAGAGCGTTATCATATTTATTAAAGAAAGCGGAATCGAATAAAAGTTTGTCACCAGTCAAAGGGTCAAACTCACTAAGCCAGTATGATGAAGAGTCTAATTTTTCTACACCATTTCTATTGACACGATAAGAAGGAGGAATGTCGAAGACCAACAAGTCTGAACCCATGCCAATTCTGATTATGTCAAATATATAAGCTTGCTCATAATATCTTTGCACCTCAATTATGTCGTCTTCCCAGGTACCTCTAATGTTTCCCTTTTTTCTTGGAATAGAAGACTCCCTGGCTAGCTCTAAATAATCAGAAGTGTTTTCAGAAGTATTGGGCTCTACGGATTCACGAGTCTCTCCACCTTCAACTTCAACGTCTTCAGGATTAGTCTTTTTCACCAGGACTGATCCACCTTCGTGCTCAATTATTGAATGCTTTTTCTTTTTGGAAATAATGAATTCTCCATTGACTTGAATTGAATCTCCTTCGTCTGAGTCATAATCTTTAACTATGTCTCTACCGTAAAGACAAATAAAGAGATCTTTTCCTCCCTTGCCTTTAATCTTGTCATTTCCAAGTCCACCGTTGAGTATGTCGTCTCCGTTGCTACCTGTGATTTTATCGTTCCCATCCATTCCATAAATACTTGCATTTATGGATTCCGCTTTAAGTTTGTCGTTGCCTTGTGTACCACGCACCATATTGATTTCTTCCGCTGGAGTTGTCTCAGGTGTCGGTGTTGGCTCAGGTGCAGGAGCAGGAGTTGGCTCAGGTGCAGGAGCAGGAGTTGGCTCAGGTGCAGGAGCAGGAGTTGGCTCAGGTGCAGGAGCAGGAGTTGGCGCCGGAGTCGTTCCAGAAGCAACAAAAGTTCTAGCTAACGTAAGGGCTGAGTTCAGATCTAGATAGTTACCATCTTCTACTAAAGTGTTAAGTTCACGATATTTGACTGCACTCTCTGTGAGAATTTCTTCAATATCAGCAGGAGTGAAATTGTTATTCTCTGCTTTAATTAATGCAGCAGCTCCGGCAACAACTGGGCTTGCCATGCTCGTGCCACTTAAATCAACGTACGCTGAATTTGTGACTGTGCTTAAAATTCCGCTACCTGCAACTCCATCCAAATTTCCACCTGGTGCTGCAATCGTGACAGAAGATCCATAGTTTGTATACCATGACTTTTCGCCTGTATTTGTAACAGCAGCTGTTGAAATGACACCGTCTAAAACACTGCTAAAAGCTGCTGGGAGTGTTAGATGTATGCTGTTGTCGAGATCATCATTTCCAGCTGCGATTACGACTGTGCAATCATTATCAACAGCATACTTTAATGCTTCATAGTAGCTTGCGTATCCATTGGGATCTACAATACGCCATTGGTCAATTGTTGAGTATTGATATGTACCCCCCAATGACATGTTAATTACATGTGCGCCATTATTGACCGCATAGTAAATAGCTTCAATCAGATCCGAAGTGTAATAATTATCGTATCCACTAAAAACATCTAAGGACATCAGCTGTACGTCCCAGGCAACTCCTGCTACACCCCTGCTATTATTGCCTTTTGCACCAATTGTTCCGGCTACATGTGTTCCGTGGTCATCAGGAATTACGTAGGGTGAATTTGTGACGAAATTCCAGCCGACCAAGTCATCTACATAGCCATTTCCATCATCGTCTATTCCATTTCCGAAGATCTCGTCCGAATTAATCCAGATATTTTCTTCAAGATCTGGGTGGTCAGTTTGTATGCCTGTATCTATGACAGCTACAACGATTTCTGACGCATTTGTTCTGTAGCTCCATGCTTCAGGAGCCATAATGTCTTGATCGTCAATTCCACCAGCTTGTCCTGTATTGATTAAGTGCCACTGACTTGGAAATAGAGTGTCATCGGGTAATACAGCGCTTTCATAATAGCTAACACTATCAAACCCCACGCTGAAACTTGAATCTGAATTGTAGCCATCTAAATCCTCGTAATGTGAAATCTCTAGAATGTAATCTCCAGGGACTAGTCCTTTAAATAGTGTTTCATCGGAGCTGCCTTCTTCTTGTGCCGTAGCAATGTTTTCGTACTCGTTAAGTACGCCATTGTATTTGAAAAGAGTAATATCTAGGTCGTCGGTAAAATCATACAAATCAAAATATGTGTATATAGTCTGTGCTCCGCCAACATTGAAGTAAATGTCGTAGAAACCTCCAGGCGCTACGGATGCTTCTAAGAAACTATTTTCATTGACTGAATGTTGTCCCCATTCGTAAATATTTCCAGAAGTTTCGTCAGCCGATGCAGCATTCTCGTAGTAGGTAACACTATCGAATCCCACGCTGAAACCTGAGTCTGAATTGTATCCGTCTAAGTCTTCGTAGTGTGAAATTTCTAGAATGTAATCCCCAGGAACAAGCCCTTGAAATAGTTCTTCTTCTGTGCTCCCTGCTTCTTGCGATTTTTTAATACTGTCATACGCTTCCGTCAATTCATTATACTTGAAAAGGTCTAGGTCTAGATCGTCGGTAAAATCATACAAATCAAAATATGTGTATATAGTCTGTGCTCCACCAACATTGAAGTAAACGTCGTAGACGCCTCCAGGCGCTACAGATGCTTCCAGATAGTAATTCTCGTTTGCCGAATGTTGTCCCCACTCGAAGTAATACTCGGACATTTCAACTGAAAAATCATCTTTTTATCCTTAGCATATTACTTTTGTAATTGCAACATTTGATAAAACTGCTTGTCTTCAGCACTACGACTGCTTGTCTTCAGCACTACTACGAGTCGGTGTGTATGTGCAAATCTCTCATCAATTCCTACCTATCGAAAAACAACAACAATTTCTGAGAGGTCATTACGGATTACGAAGTAGCTGATTGACCCCATACCCCCGTCGCTCTAAGGCTCAGCAGAGGGTCCCCAGACAGCCTCTACAGGCTTCCATCCCACTCGCAGCAAGTCTCTCCAAAGAGCTTCTGCAACGTCCCTGCGCAGCCATACACGGGTCTTCAGGAGTGGTGGCTCGCCTGGAATGGGGACGCCTGTATCGACAAAGACCTTGGGGTCTCTGATCCAGCTCCTCTCGTCTCGATGGAACCGCTTGGTTTCTTTGGTCGCCGGATCTTGAATGAAGCCCTCTGACCCCATAGCCTGACATCAGTACATACGTACCAATATATGTCTGGTAGCTGGGTCTGCTCAAGCTTTCAGCAGCATCTGCTCAAACAACGCCTGAAAACAGCTGGCGCGACTGGTCCTCAGGACTATGGAGTCCAAATTCTGTGACTAAAGGTGTGACTAATGCTCTCAACGCTATTCTCTAAAAGCCGTTGTGCTGCAGTAGATCTAGGCTTGTCAGAATGGTAGTGCGTCCTAGTTGAAGTAGGTCTTGTTGAGCAGGGCTGGACACAACTCCCGAAACGCCATCTGGCAGACACCGCTGGATCTGCTGAAACTAGGGGAGTTGTGCACTTTTCACGGTCTGGAGATGTCTCAGCAGCCTCAGCCGCATCATCCGCTTCTAAGAAGTGCACTCTGGATGAATGGAGCGGCTCCTCTGCGCCATGCCCTGGGGCCCTATCCAGGGGCCTTGATTTCGCTCAATCTCTTGGCGGCCCTGTTCAGCCATGCGCATTCAGATGCCTCGATGCGCATCCTCCATGGATACAGCTCCATTGGGTTGATACCCGGTCTGCTGACCTGTGGCCTGGCCGTCAGATTGATGCTGAAGGATCGTCAACGTGCCAAGTTTGCGCTTGCCGTGATCTGGTCCCTGATTAACGGCATGCTGCTGATTGTGAATACCTGGATCGCTTTCCAGGGGATGGGAATTCCCAACGGCAATTTCTTTCATCTGGCACTGGCTGCGGCGATTGCCATCAACTTGCGCTTGGCCTGGCGCATCAAGCAACGCCCAGTGTCTTTCGGAACGGTCTCTGGCCGAGACCTGTGGAGAACCCCATGACCACCAGCGACTGGCTCTGGATCCTGCATCCGGCCCTTGCGGTGGTGCTGGTGTATCCCCTGCTTGGGGTGGTGGTGCGACTGGCCTGGCAAACGCGGCAGCGGCGGTTGGCCGGTGTGAAGCATCCGGTCACGGTGGGCCGCGATCACAGCGATCTCGGCCGTTGGCTTGCAGCGGCTGTGGTGCTGATCGTGCTCGTGCCCCTCACTGTGGTGATCGGCACCAAAACCACCCCAGCTGAGTTCGCCGGTGGGGCCTGGCGGGCTGCGCAACTGCTGATGGTGTTGGTGGGCACCGTGGCCAGCCTGGTGGCCTTGCTCCGCTGCAAGGCCGCATCCCTGCGTCTTGCCTTCAGCCTGATCACCTGGATCGGTGTGCTGAGCCTGGGCGCCCAACCAGAAGTCTGGCGATTGTCGGATAACCCCTTATCAGCGGCCTTCTGGCAGTCCCACTACTGGTCCGGCGTTGGCGTCACCGGACTGATGCTGTTTTCCCTCGGTGCCAAGCCAGAAATTCTGAAGGACCAACGGCTTCGTCGCCTGCACATCACTGCCTCGGTTCTGGCTGCGGTGCTGTTTCTGGGCCAGGCCATCAGCGGCAGCCGTGATCTGTTGGAAATTCCCCTGAGCTGGCAGAAGCCGGCGGTGTATTCCTGCGATTTCGCAGCCAGGGAGTGCCCTCCCGTGTTGGTTCAGGAGGCCTCGTAAACCCAGACCTCTCTTCCGTCGATGAGCTCCCGTCGGCAGCGTTGGTAGACCCTGGGCACCTCCTCCCAGGCATCCAGTGCCAGCCAAAAGGAGTCAGGGATCCGATAAACCTCACCCTCCACCTGAGTAGAGCCGGCCCGCAACATCGGATATCCGTCAAATTCGATCAGGTCGACCTGATCCAAGGCCCCTCCCGCCTCGGCAAGGGCCCCGAGTACCAGTTGATGAGCGCTGCCGCCGGCTTTGAGGCTGCCGTAAACGAACAGGCGATCCACGAACAGCCCTGGTTCAGAGCACCTGTACCACTTCGCTCACCTCGGGGATGGACTCACGCATCTTGCGCTCGATGCCCATCTTGAGGGTCATAGTGCTGCTGGGGCAGCTGCCGCAGGCGCCCTGCAGCCGTACCTTCACGATCGGCCCATCCAGTTCCACTACTTCAACGTTGCCGCCGTCGGCCATCAGGAAGGGCCGCAGCTCATCGAGCACCTTTTCCACGTTCTCCAACGTCAGGGCCATGGTTTCGGTGCTCATCGGGCTCAGGCAAGGATCAGCTCGCCAAGCCTACGGAGCGGCCCCATAGGGTGACGAGAGCGGTTATCACCCTTTCTCGGTGCAGCAGGACGGCTCCTTCAGCGCAGACGCTCGCTTCGATGCCGTGCTGGTGGGCGCCGGAATCATGAGCGCCACCCTGGCGGCACTGCTGCATGAGCTGGATCCAGGGCTGCGGCTGCTCCTGGTGGAGCGTCTGGAAGGTCCCGCCCGGGAGAGCAGTGCGGCCAACAACAATGCCGGCACGGGTCATGCCGCCAACTGCGAGCTGAATTACACCCCGATGCAGGCCGACGGCACCGTGGCCACGGCCAAAGCGGTGGTCATCAACGCCGGTTTCGAGCGCAGCCTGGAGTTCTGGGGCTCCCTGCGGGAACGCGGCGAGCTCGACACCAGCACTTTCCTGCATCAGGCCGCCCACATCAGTGCGGTGTGGACACCGGTGAACATCGCCTTTCTGCGGCAGCGTTTTGAGCAGTTGAGTGAGATTCCGGCCTTCGCTGCGATGCGTTGGAGCGAGGAGCGCACGGAACTCACCGACTGGATGCCGTTGGTGATGGCAGGGCGGGATCTGAAGCAGTCAGTGGCGGCCACTAGGATCGAGCGTGGCACTGATGTGGATTTCGGCGCCCTCACCCGCGCCTATCTCGAGCCGCTGCAGCGCAGCGGTGCGCTCTGTGTGGAGTACGGCACCCAGGTGCGTGATCTCAAGCGTCTGCGCCGGGGTGACATGAGGGAGGCCGATTGGCGGGTGATCCTGCAGGGTCCCTCCGGCAAACGGGAGGTGCGGGCGCCGTTTGTGTTCCTGGGGGCAGGCGGTGGCGCCCTGCCGCTGCTTCAACGCTCCGGCATTCCGGAAGCGGATGATTTCGCAGGCTTTCCGGTAAGCGGTCTCTGGTTGGTGTGCGGTGATGCCCAGCTGGCGGCCAAGCAGCGGGCCAAGGTGTATGGCAAGGCGGCGGTGGGGGCGCCACCGATGTCGGTGCCTCATCTCGATACCCGCTGGATCGATGGTCAGCGCTCACTGCTGTTTGGTCCCTTTGCGGGATTCAGCAGCAAATTTCTCAAGCAGGGGTCGCTGTTCGATCTGCCGGCTTCCGTGCGGCCGACCAATCTGCTGCCGATGCTGCAGGTGGGCGCCACCAACATCGAGTTGGTGCAGTACCTGATCAACCAGCTGCGCCAAAGCCCTGAAGAACGCCACGACGCGCTGCAGCAGTTCATGCCCACGGCCCGTTCGGAGGACTGGAGCCTGTCGGTGGCGGGCCAGCGGGTGCAGATCATCAAGCGCAGCAAACAGGGGGGACGGCTGCAGCTGGGCACGGAGGTGGTGGCCTCCAAGGATGGTTCGCTGGCGGCGTTGCTGGGGGCCTCGCCCGGAGCCAGCACAGCGGTGACGATCATGCTGGAGGTGCTGCAGCGCTGTTTCAAGCAACAGCTGGAAAGTGCCTCCTGGAACGAGCGTTTGCAGGCGTTGTTGCCGAGCATTCACGGCGACCCGGTTCAGGATCCTGCGTTGCTGCTGGCGATGCGTCAGCGCAGTGATGCCCTGCTGGACCTGAAGGGCTGAGTCCTATTTGGCCAGATTCACCAGCACCACACCGGCGGTGATCAAGCCGATGCCGATCAGTTGGGTTGGATTGAGCAGTTGGCCGTAGGCGAAGCGGCCCACCAGCACGATCACCACGGTGCCGATACCGCTCCACAGGGCATAGGTGATGCCCAGGGGAATGCTCAGAACCACTTTGGAGAGCAGAGCCATGGCGATGGCATAGGCCAGAAAAACCAGCAGGGTCGGTACGGGCTTGGTCATGCCCTCCGACAGGCGCAGGCAGGAGGTGCCGATCACCTCAGCACTGATCGCCAGCAGCAGCAGGGTCCAGGGATTGCTCAGAGACATCGGTGGTTCATCGGCACTGGTGACCCCTCCTTAGGATTGGTTCAACGAAGAACCTTGGACCCGAGACGGGATTCCGCTGCTGCATGACCGACGCCCCCGTCTCACGGATCCGCAACTTCTGCATCATTGCCCACATCGACCACGGCAAGTCGACCCTGGCTGATCGGTTGCTGCAGGACACCGGCACGGTGGCCAACCGGGACATGCAGGAGCAGTTCCTGGACAACATGGATCTGGAGCGGGAGCGGGGGATCACGATCAAGCTCCAGGCCGCGCGGATGAACTACACCGCGGCCGATGGGGAGGAGTACGTCCTCAACCTGATCGACACCCCTGGCCACGTGGACTTCTCCTATGAGGTGAGCCGCAGCCTGCAGGCCTGTGAAGGGGCGCTGCTGGTGGTGGATGCCAGCCAGGGCGTGGAAGCCCAGACCCTGGCCAATGTGTATCTGGCGCTGGACAACGATCTCGAGATCATTCCGGTGCTGAACAAGATCGATCTGCCTGGGGCGGATCCGGATCGGATCAAGGAGGAGGTGGAGGCGATCATCGGGTTGGATTGCGACAACGCCATCCCCTGTTCGGCCAAGACCGGCCTTGGTGTTCCTGAAATCCTGCAGGCGGTGGTGGATCGGGTGCCCCCACCGAAGGATGCGGTGGAGGAACCCACCAAGGCGCTGATCTTCGATTCCTATTACGACCCCTACCGTGGCGTGATCGTTTATTTCCGGGTGATTAGCGGCCGGATCAACTGCAAAGACAAAGTGCTGTTGATGGCCAGCAAGAAGACCTATGAGCTCGATGAAATCGGGATCATGGCGCCGGATCAGAAGAAGGTGGATGAGCTCCACGCCGGTGAGGTGGGCTATCTGGCGGCTTCGATCAAGGCCGTGGCGGATGCCCGCGTTGGCGACACCATCACCTTGGTCAATGCGCCGGCGGATGAGGCCTTGCCCGGATACACCGAGGCCAAGCCGATGGTGTTTTGCGGTTTGTTCCCCACTGAGGCCGATCAATATCCGGATCTGCGCGATGCCCTCGACAAATTGCAGCTGTCTGATGCGGCGCTGAAGTACGAGCCGGAAACCAGCAGCGCCATGGGCTTCGGCTTCCGTTGTGGCTTCCTTGGTCTTCTGCACATGGAGATCGTGCAGGAGCGGCTTGAGCGTGAATACGACCTTGATCTGATCGTCACCGCGCCATCGGTGATCTACAAGGTGAACATGATCGATGGCTCCGAAGTGATGGTGGACAACCCCGCCACGCTTCCCGATCCGCAGAAGCGCGAATCGATCGAAGAGCCCTACGTGAAGATGGAGATCTATGCACCGAATGAATACAACGGTGCGTTGATGGGCCTCTGCCAGGAACGGCGTGGTGAGTACATCGATATGAAATACATCACCACTGACCGGGTCACGTTGATCTACGAATTACCTCTGGCGGAGGTGGTGACCGACTTCTTCGATCAGATGAAGACGCGCACCCAGGGCTATGCCTCAATGGAATACAGCCTGATTGGTTACCGCAAGAACCAGCTGGTGCGCCTGGATGTGTTGATCAACGGCGAGCGGGCCGATGCCCTCACAACGATCGTTCACCAAGACAAGGCTTACAACGTGGGCAAAGCGTTGGTGGAGAAACTCAAGGAACTGATTCCTCGCCAGCAGTTCAAGATTCCGATCCAGGCCTCGATCGGTAGCCGCATTATTGCCTCCACAAGCATTAGCGCTATCCGCAAAGATGTGCTCGCCAAGTGCTACGGCGGCGATATCTCCAGGAAGAAGAAACTGTTGAAGAAGCAGGCCAAGGGCAAGAAGCGGATGAAGGCCATGGGCAAGGTGGATGTGCCACAGGAGGCCTTCATGGCGGTGCTGAAGCTGAATGATGGCGGGGGGAGTTGAACACTTTCAATAAATTTCAAAGTGACGCATTGCTGTTCTCTTGCTGCTGTCCATCGACGTCCACCAGCTTTTGAAGTCCCACCACCCGTTCAGGGTTGAGCTCCATTGAGGCCCGGATGGCCCGATCGGAGATCGCCAGGTGATCGCTCTCCGGCAGCACCAGAACGCCATCCGTTTTCTCCAGCCAGAGGCTGGTGCGCATGCTCGAGTGCAGCAGCAGCTCCTGCTGCACAACCTTGGGATTGCCTTCCCCTTTCACCAGACACATCTGGATGGAGTCGGCGCTCCGACGCAACTCCCGCTCATCGTTTTGGATCAGGTTGCGTTGTCCGATCCACAGGCCTACCCCCGAAGCTCCTGTGAATCCAATAGAGACCGCGAGATAGGTGGCCAGTTGTAGCTGCCCCTGAAGACTGCCGAGCAGGTGCCGTCGCCAGGATCGCGGAGTTGTCCATCCCCCATTCCCCCGTTCCTGGAGGGATGATGCACCCATTGATTGGAAGCCTGGTTTTGAGCCTCAGCCTTTCCACACGGATGGCCCGTTGGGGGCTCGTGATCGTGGGCATTTATGGCCTCATCGCTCTGATCACACCGTTGCTGGTGGCCTTGAGTTGGTTGCCCGATGCCAATGCTGGCCTTGCCAATCCGATCTATGTGCCCCCCAACTTTGAGCACTGGTGCGGCACGGATCGCCTGGGGCGCGATGTCTGCATGCGCACCATGGCCGGCAGTGGCGTGGCCCTGCAGGTGGTGCTGCTGGCGGTGGGTCTGGCCCTGCTGGTGGGTGTTCCCCTTGGGATGGTGAGTGGCTACATCGGCGGCGCTGTGGACCGTGTGCTGGTGCTGTTGATGGACACGCTCTACACCCTGCCGGTGCTGTTGCTCTCTGTGGTTTTGGCCTTTCTGCTGGGCAAGGGCATCCCCAATGCCGCTGCTGCCCTCTGTGTGGTGTATGTGCCGCAGTACTTCCGGGTGGTGCGCAACCAGACGGCTCAGGTGAAGAGTGAGCTGTTTGTGGAAGCCGCCCGCACCCTCGGGGCAGGGCCGTTGTGGATCCTGCGCCGCTACCTCTTCCGCAACGTGATCACCTCGGTGCCTGTGCTGCTCACCCTCAACGCAGCCGATGCTGTGCTGGTGTTGGGGGGCCTGGGCTTTCTGGGCCTTGGGCTTCCGGAAACCGTGCCCGAATGGGGTGGAGACCTCAATCTGGCGCTGGCAGCCGTGCCCACCGGGGTGTGGTGGACCGCTCTGTTCCCAGGGTTGGCCATGTTCATCCTGGTGCTGGGATTGTCCTTCCTGGGCGAAGGCATCGAGGCATGGGTGAGCGGCGCGGAGAACCGACCGACGTCAAACTGACGGCAGCGATTTTTCACGCCATGCCCTGGTGGATCAGCCTGTTGTTCCTGGCGATCTCCGTGATGCTGTGGATGTCAGGCCGCAACAATCCTGACGATGTGATCGGACTGCTGGAGCGGTTCCTGGCAGCACTGCTGATCGTTGTGGTGGTGTTGGTCAGCCAGAACCTGCTGCTGGAAAGCGTGGCTCTGGTTGCGGCCCTGCGCTTGCCCTTGGCGTCGCGATCAAGCCACTGATGGTTCAGTGACTGATGATTCAGCGGCAGGAGGGGGGCTTCACCTCACGGATGGAAATCCTGCAGGAGCTGGGGAACAGGGCATGGGCTGCCTCCACTGCCTGGCCGAGATCGACGGACTGCAGCATCTCCTCGCCCCATTCCTCGCCGCAGTGGTAGGTCACGGCGTAGTCGTGCATTGCTTTGTCGTCCATTCCTGACAATTCGCTGATTCGGTTATGGCTCAGCAGCGCCTCCATCGGCAAGGGGGCGGGCGGATATCAGCAGCGCAACTTCACGGTTCGGGGCAGCTCTTCCAGCAGTTCTCCCTTTTCATTGAGTTCCAGGTAAGGACGACCCTGCTCTCGGCACCAGGCGGCCACTTGCGGATAGGCCCACTCGAACAGAAGCCTTGCGTAGTGATCTGCTGACAACCCCTCCCCCTGGGTTGGCGCTGTTCCGGCCGCCTGGCGCTGTCGCAGTGCTTCGAACAGCAGGGTGGCCGTGGCGACCGAAACATTAAGGGACTGCACCATGCCCCGCATCGGGATGAACAGTGCCTCATCCATCAGATCCCGGGCTCGATCGGTCAGGCCCCATTTCTCCGCCCCCAGTACGAAGGCAGTGGGAGCGGTGAAGTCACAATCCCGGTAGTCCTTCGCTTCAACCCCCAAGTGGGTGCCGTAGATCCGAAATCCCTCTTTTTTGAGTTTGCTGATTGCGGTCTCGATGTCTGGATGGTCGTTAAGGGGCACCCATTTCTGACTGCCCTGGGCGGTGCTGTTGAAGGTGCGCGGTCGTCCCTGCAGGCTGACGATGTGAGCTTCAAGAGCACCAACCGCATCGCAACTGCGCAGGATGGCGGAGAGGTTGTGGGGCTTCTCCACATGCTCGAGCAGCACCGTCAGATCTGCCATGCGATGGTTCAAAACGGATTTCAGCCGTTCAAACCGTCTGGGCAGAAGGGGCATATCTGAGTTGAGTCGTCAGAGGAGCAAATGGGATCCCTTCAGCTTCTCAACCCCAGGCAATGCAACGACAAACTCTGCCGACTGGTCGCCATCGATGTCAAGGGAAAGGGTTTCCTTGGCAAACCGTACTTCGCCGGCCGTTCCTGAGAACTTGCCCTTTTTGATGAACTGCAGCTCATCAGCAAGGGCTTGCAAATTGATCTTGTCCTTCTTGCCGAAATCAAGGATGTGATCGCGCCCTTCCTCATTCACCAACGAGTCCTCCAGGGCGGTGTAAAGGAAACGGTCCTTGCCTTTGCCGCCGATCAGCACATCGGCGCCCAGGCCGCCGTGAAGGGTGTCCTTGCCTTTAAGTCCGATGAGCAGATCAGCTTGATCTCGTCCGTTCAGTTCATCATTGAGGTCCAAGCCTGTCTGGGTGAACTGGACTGTTGCCAGGAGCTCGTCCGTCAGACCGAGCTTCTTGGTTTTGATCCCGATGTCCTTGAAATCGAGATAGATCGGAACGGCTTCGCCACCGGGAAGCACCGCCAGCACCTCAACGGTGAAAATCAAAGGGCTGTTCGAGGGGATGGTGTCGCCAATGGCTTGCTCCCCATAGGCAAGCTCCGAGGGGATCTTGAGCTCCACAACCTCACCGAGCTTCTGACCGTTCAGCCCCTGATCCCAGCCCTGGATCACTTGCCCCGCTCCGAGAACGAAGTCGAAGGGGGTGCGGCCTTCTTCGGGTTCAAAACTGCTGAAGTCGAAACTCGCATCAAATTGCTCACCGTTCAGCAGCTCGCCCTGGTAATGCACCAGGAGTCGATCGCCGTCTTGAAGCTTGCGGCCTTTCGACTTGCGCAACACCGTCGTGGTGAGCTCAGTCACGGAATTTTGAGACATTAACGTTCGTACGTTTCGGCTTACTTTGGCGAAGAACGCTGCGGCTGCTTGGTTCGGTGGAGCGCTCTTTTGATCAGCGCGTGTGGCTGATGGTGTCGCGCATCCCATCTGGACAGCTCGCCACCTACGGGCAGATCGCGGATCTGATCGGTGCCTATGGCTGTGCCCGGCAGGTGGGGTGGGCTTTGCGTCGTCTGTCGTTGCCCTCAAACGTGCCCTGGCATCGGGTGGTGAATGCCCAGGGGCGTATATCGATGAGCCTCAGCCGCGAGGGCAGCGACTGGATCCAGCGGGAGATGCTGCTGGCGGAAGGGGTTCCTGTGGATGAGGAGGGTCGTTTGCCGTTGAAGGAACGGCTGTGGCGGCCGGACGCTATGTCTGGATCCTGAGGGTTGACTGGATTGACGCAGCCGCAAACCAAAGGACTGGCTCCACGCAGGCTCGCCTGGGAGGTGCTGCAGGCGGTGGCAGCAGGTGCCTATGCCGATGTTGCTCTGGAACGGGCCTTGCGGGAGCGTCCCCTGTTTGGAGCCGATCGGGGCCTGGCCACGGAACTGGCCTATGGAGCGATCCGCCGGCGTCGCCCCCTGGATGCCTGGCTGGACCGGCTGGGCAAGATTCCGGCGTCGAAACAACCGCCCAAGCTGCGCTGGCTGCTGCACGTGGGGCTCTATCAGCTGCTCTGGATGGAGCGCATTCCCGCCTCCGCTGCGGTGAACACCACCGTGGATCTGGCGAAGGCTGTTGGTCTGGCCCGTCTGGCTCCTGTGGTCAACGGCATGCTGCGCTCCGCTCTGCGGGCTCAGGAGTCTGGCCAGTTGTTGGACATACCCACCGACTGGGCTGCCGCTCTCGCCCTTGAGCATTCATTGCCGGACTGGTTACCGCCGCTGCTGCTGCAGTGGCGAGGGGCAGAGGGTGCCGCCGCCGTGGCGGCCGCCTGCAATCAGGTGCCCTCCCTTGATCTGAGGGTAAATCCCTTGCGGGCATCGAGGGAGGAGGTGATGGCTGCCATGGAAAGTGCCGGGATCAGCAGTCATCCCATCGATGGTTGTCCCCAGGGCTTGCAGGTGGAGGGTCACAAGGGTGACCTGCGCAGCTGGCCCGGCTACGACGACGGCCATTGGTGTGTTCAGGATCGGGCAGCGCAGTGGGTGGCACCGCTGCTGGCTGCACTGCCCGGTGATCGCATCCTGGATGCCTGTGCTGCCCCGGGGGGGAAGACAACCCATCTGGCAGAGCTGGTAATGGATCAGGCTGAGATCTGGGCTGTGGACCGTTCGGCCGGTCGCTTGAAACGGGTGGCGGCCAATGCTGCCCGGCTTGGCCATGGTTCGATTCAGGCCCTGGCAGCGGATGCCGAGCAGCTCTTGAAGGATCGTCCCGAGTGGCGCGGCCGTTTCCAGCGGATCCTGATCGATGCCCCCTGTTCTGGGCTTGGCACTTTGGCCCGGCATCCTGATGCGCGTTGGCGGATGACCCCCTCTGCGATAGAAGGTCTCTTGCCCCTCCAGAGGGCGCTGTTGGAGGGGCTACTGCCGTTGCTGGCCGAGACCGGAACCCTTGTATATGCCACCTGCACGATCCACCCAGCGGAGAACACGTCTCAGGTCCGGTGGCTACTGAAGCATCACCCTGAGCTCAACTTGCTCGATGAAACCCAGCGCTGGCCCGATGCTGAAAGCGGTGGTGATGGTTTCTATGCCGCGGTTCTTCAGCGCCGTTGAATCTGCGGTTTGAGCCAGTTGCGCCGGCCGTTCACCTCAGCAGGAGGCTCACCCGGTGGTTCGGGTTGAGCTGTAGGGCCTGGACTTTGCTCAAAAAGTGGCTGGGTGTAAGGGACCGGGGCAGGGAGAGGGACAGGCGCAGGAGCCATCGATGGATCGGGTTCCCAGCGTGGGGCTGTGTAAACGGGCTTTGGCGCGTAGTCGTAGCCGCGGTAAGGGATTTTTTTGTCTGTTTTCTTCGGTTTGGCTTTGCCTGGCGGCTTGAACGGACGTTTCAGAACGGGTTTTGCCGGGAACGGCTGCTGAGGAAACTCGTCCTCGATCTGAACCATGAATTGCTTCCAGGTCCAAGCGGCTTCCCCGCTGTTGCTCTTTGTTTCTTTGTTGTTGTCGTAGCCGAACCACACAGCTGTGGTGAGCTGCGGGATTGATCCGATAAACCAGAGATCGCGGGCACCTTCGGAGGTTCCCGTCTTGCCCGCCACAGCTCGGTTGTCCAGCTTGGCGGCGATGCCCGTACCACCGGTCACGACCCGTTGAAGCATCCAGTTCATGGCATCAGCGACATCACTGTCCAGAGCGCGACGGCCGCGATCGCCATCAATGCGACGGCTCCAGATCAATTCATCCTTGGGACCGCGGATTTCTTCGAACGGTGTCGGTTGCACAAATACCCCGCGGTTCGTCACACCGGCATAGGCCGCGGCCATCTCCAGCACCGTCTGTTCGTAGGCCCCGATCGCCATCGGGTAGTACTTGCCAAGCGGACGGGTCGTGCCGATATCAAAGCCATTGGCGGTCTCGATGATGGCGTCGAAGCCCACCTTGTCCTGCAATTGGACGGCAACCGTGTTCAGTGAGTTCTTCAGAGCATCTGCGAGGGAGACCGGTCCGAAATATTTGGCGCCGAAGTTCTTTGGGCAGTAACCCCGCCAACAACGTGGCGTATCCAAAAAGATGTCCTCCGGTTTGATGCCCCGGTTGATGGCTGCCGCGTAGGGGAAGAGCTTGAAGGTGGACCCCGGCGATCGAAGGGCCTGGGTGGCGCGATTGAACTGGCTCGCGACGTAGCTCTTCCCGCCCACCATGGCGCGAACGAGACCGGTGCCCGGTTGTATGGAGACCAGAGCCCCCTCGGTGTCGAAGGGGGCATGCCCAAGGATGACCTGCTGGGCCTTCTTTTGCCAGTCGAGGTTGAGGCTGGTGCGCACCTTGAGTCCGCCCACTTCCAGCTGTTCCTGGGTAACGATTTTGGGGAGCTCCTGGGCCACCCAGCTGGTGAAGAACGGTGCTGCGCTGTTGAAGTATTTCGGTGTGGCCGGCTTCAGATTGAGCGGAGAGTTTCTGGCCGCTGAGGCCGCGGTGCTGGTGATGAAACCCTCCTGACGCATCCGCTCCAGCACGATCGATCGTTGCTGCCGCGCCAGCTCTGGATTCACCAGAGGCGAGTACACTGATGGTGCCGGGGGAAGTCCAGCGATGAGAGCGGCTTCCGGCAGCGTGAGCTGATCTGGTGTTTTGGAGAAGTAGTTCCAGGCGGCGTCCGCCACGCCATAGGCACCGGATCCGAGATACACAAAGTTGAGGTACTGCTCAAGGATCTGCTGCTTGCTCAGCTGACGTTCCAGCTTCAGGGCCAGAGCTGCTTCCTTGAGTTTTCGAATGATGGTGCGGTCCTGGCTGAGAAAGACCGTACGGGCCAGCTGCTGGGTGATGGTGCTGGCGCCTTCCCGCACCGATCCCTGTCGGACGTTGGTGACCACCGCGCGGGCAATTCCCCAACCATCGACCCCGTCGTGGTCAAAGAAGCGCCGGTCTTCGGCGGCGATAAAAGCCTGTTGAACCAGCAGGGGCATGGAGCCCGGCTCCAGCTTGTCCCGGGTGGCTGGCCCCAGTTTCTGGATGATGCGCCCCCGCGTGGAGAGCAGCGTGATGGTTCCTGGGCGATTGAAGTTGGCGATGCCGCGGGCATCAGGCAGAGCCGTGTCGATCAGCTTGGTCAGCGCCCGAGTTCCGAGAGCAGCACCGACGCCTACACCCGCTGCAGCTGCGGCGATGAGGGCCCAATGCAGACGGGAGCGGTTCACATCAGCTGAGTGAGTGGACTGTGGCCCACGGCCAGCGCCGTCACCAGCATGCCGAGCACGAGAAAGGGTTGAGCGCTGGCTTGGTATTTGACGTCAAATTCCACGGGGTCCCGCAGCAGCCAGATGTCCTGGAAGGTGATCTGGGGCACGATCAACAGCACCAGCAGAACAGCAGCGAAATGCTGACCGATGGCAATGAGAACGGCAACCATGGCCAGCTGGAAGATGTCGATCATTCCGGCGCTGATCCAACTGGCCGTTTTGATCCCGAACACAACGGGGAGCGACTGAAGCCCCAGTTCCCGGTCCCCCTCAACGCTCTTGAAATCATTCACCACGGCAATGCCCAGGCCGGCGAGGCTGTAGGCAAGGGTCAGAAGAGCCGTACTCCAAGTCAGTTGACCGAACAGGGCCTGGCCAGCCCACCAAGGCAGTGCGATGTAGCTGGCTCCAAGGGCGTAGTTTCCCAGCCAACCGTTCTGCTTCAGCTTCAGCGGTGGAGCTGAATAGATGTAACTGACAAAAGATCCCCCCAGGGCCAGCAGGAACACCACCGGAGTGCTGTGGTCGGCCCAGAGGTCAAGGCCGTAGGACAACGCCAAGCCAGCGATCAGCAGCAGCCAGATCTGCAGCTTGACTTGTCCCAAAGGAATGGCACCGGAAGGTATCGGCCGATAGGGCTCATTGATCGCGTCGATGTCGCGGTCGTAGTAATCGTTGATGGTCTGGGTGAAGCCCGCAAGCAGGGGGCCGCTCATCAACATGCAGGCAAATGCCGCCAGCACGTGGTCCAGCTTCCACTGGTAGTTGCCACTAGCCGCGGCACCACAGATCACACCCCAGATCAAGGGAATCCAGGTGACCGGTTTCATCAGCTGCAGCCGCAGCTTCCAGATGTTGGTGGTGCCGGAGGCACCTTTCATGCCCAGCAGCTGACGTGCGTCGCTCACAGGGAATGTCCTCAGGCAGCTGCGATTTCGTCTTCGAAAAACCAGTTGGTGGAGCCATCGCTTAGTTCCACCACCACACCGATGCCCTTGCCGTCCACGGTGCGGAATTCCTTCACCGTACCGCTGGCGTCAGCTTTGAGCAGGTCCACCAGGCTTTGAGGAATCCGATCACGCACACGGGTGACGCGGATCTTGGAGCCGATGTTGATCGACGCAGCCTGGGACATGGCCTGCAAGGCTTGAATAGTGGCGCAACCCTAACAGTCGCTTTTGCGCCGTTCCGATGGTTGCTCTCCGCTTGATTCCCTGCCTGGATGTCGCCCGCGGACGGGTGGTGAAGGGCGTCAACTTCGTCGGTCTGCGGGATGCCGGTGATCCTGTGGAACTGGCCTGTCGCTACAGCGGCGCTGGGGCGGACGAGCTGGTGTTTCTCGACATCGCGGCCAGCCACGAAGGGCGTGGCACCTTGATCGACATGGTGCGTCGCACCGCTGAATCGGTCACAATACCTTTCACCGTGGGTGGCGGGATCTCCACGGTGGAGGGCATCACCGATCTGCTGAGGGCCGGGGCCGACAAGGTGAGCTTGAACTCCTCAGCCGTGCGACGTCCTGAGTTGGTGCGTGAGGGGGCTGAGCGTTTTGGCTGTCAGTGCATCGTTGTGGCGATCGATGCCCGCAGGCGGGATGTGGATGCCTGGGACGTTTTTGTGAAGGGTGGGCGCGAGAACACCGGTCTGGATGCCGTGGATTGGGCGCGACGGGTGGCGGAGCTCGGTGCTGGCGAAATCCTGCTGACCTCCATGGATGGCGATGGCACCCAGGCGGGCTACGACCTTGCCCTGACCCGTGCAGTGGCGGATGCAGTGCCGGTGCCGGTGATCGCCTCCGGTGGTGCCGGTTGCATGGACCACATCGCCCAGGCCCTGGAGACAGGACCGGACGGTGGCCATGCCTCCGCTGCCCTGCTGGCTTCCCTGTTGCATGACGGTGTTCTCACGGTCGAGGAGATCAAGCAGGATCTGCTGGCGCGAGGTCTGTCGATTCGTCCGTGAAACCAGGTGACCCCGCTGCGGTTGAGCAGCTGTTCGATTCGGTCGCATCCCGTTACGACCAACTCAATGACCTGCTGAGCCTTGGGCTGCATCGCCAGTGGAAGCGCCAGTTGCAGTGCTTGCTCAGCCCCGCAGCTGGAGAGACCTGGCTCGATCTCTGCTGCGGGACGGGGGATCTCGCCCTTGAGCTGGCCCGCCGCGTTCGGCCCGGTGGCTCAGTGCTGGGTCTGGATGCCGCGGCAGCACCGCTGGAGCTCGCCCGTCAACGCCAAAGCCGTCAGCCCTGGCTGAATGTTGTGTTCCAGCAGGGGGATGCCCTGTCCACGGGGCTGCCGGACGCCTCGGCCGATGGGATCGTGATGGCCTATGGCCTGCGCAACCTCGCGGATCCAGCGGCGGGACTGAAGGAGATGGCCCGTCTGCTAAAACCAGGTCGCCGCGCTGGTGTGCTCGATTTCAATCGCCTGGCGACGGCGGGGCCTGCCGCGGACTTCCAGCGCTTTTATCTGCGTAGGCTTGTGGTGCCGGTGGCGTCTGCGGCTGGTCTCAAGGAGGAATACGCCTATCTGGAGGAGAGCTTGAAAGGGTTCCCCGATGGCACGGCTCAGGAGCGTCTGGCCCTGGAGGCGGGATTTGCAGAGGCCAGTCATCACACCCTGGTGGCGGGCCAGATGGGAATGCTGCTGTTGCAACGGTGAAGCTTGTGTTGCGTCGCTTGCGACACAGGCGATTGGTGTTGTAAAGCTAAAGACAAGTTTAAGAAGGGGTCTGCAGTGGCTTTCCCGCTCCCGACGCTGCTTCCCACGATTGAGGAGTTGCTTCAGGAGGTGCAGTGGTTGGATGGACTGATCCTGGTGACCGATTCAGCGCGCGCCAGCTTTGTCTCCTTTTCGCAGGTGGATCCCCTGCTCCGGCGCCTGCGCCAGCGACCCAAGGGCCATGAAGTGGCCGAAAAGCTCTGCATGTCCTTGCTGGAATCCCACGGCAAGGGCGGCGCCAAGCCGGTGCTCGTGTTCCAGGGCGATGGCAGTTTTTGGCTCGGGTTGATCGGACCGAACGGCAGCAACCCCCATCGCCATCACGCCATTGCTCACCTGCACCGCTGTCTGGCTTTGAAGAGCTGAGGTCTGCCAGGCTCGGGTCGTTTGCATCCCTCTGGTGATGGAGCGGCTCAGTTGCCTCCAGTCGATCCAACGGGTTGAAGACCACCCTTATCACCACGTCTTCACCGAAGCGGCGCTGCCGGAGGCGATCTATTCAGAACTGGAGGCGACCTTCCCTGAAGAGCAGATCCTGGGCCGGGTCCAGCGGATGGATGGCGGCAGCCCCACCCGACGTCTGAAAACCCCAGAAGCACTGGCCTGGAGCGATCTCCCTCCCATCTGGGAGGACTTCCTGCGGTTTCACACCAGTGCCGAGTACTTGCAGGCGGTGGTGCGTCTGTTTGAGCCCCAACTGCTGCTCTGTCTCGGACCGAGAGGCTTGCAGCGGTTGCTTGCCGGTTCGGTGGCACCAAGGCGGATGGGTGGCCCATCGGATCTCGTCACCGACTGTCAGTTCGTGCTGAACGAGCCCATCGGCGGGGCGTCCACCAATCAGCCGCCCCATGTGGACAACCCCAAGGAGATCTATGCGGGGCTCCTCTACATGCGTTCACCTCGAGATCAGGCATCCGGTGGTGAGTTCACCCTGCATCGGCTTGATCAGCCGATCCGCCGGATGGACAAGGCCATCGGCCGGCAGCTGGCGCCAAAACTGCGCATGCCGTTGCACTCGTTGCCGTACCGGCGCAATTGCTTTGTGCTGTTCCTCAACACCCGCGGTGCTGTCCACAGCGTTACCCCACGCCGCGATCCAGTGGTGCGTCGCCGCAGCATCAACATCATTGGCCAGTTCGCCGGTCGGGAGCGGATGTGGCGGATCCCCGAGTTCGACAGCCGTTCCTCCCGTCTCAGGCAGCTCGGCCAGTTGGCACGAACGGGCTGGCCAGGTCGATGGGGCAGGGGGGCTGACTCCCTAGGCAGAATCAACCCCAAGGCACCTTCGCTTCGCAGTGCATTTTCAGGACATCATCTCGACTTTGCAGCGCTTCTGGGCGGATCAGGGATGCCTGCTGCTGCAGCCCTACGACACCGAGAAAGGGGCCGGCACCATGAGCCCCCATACGGTGCTGCGGGCGATCGGTCCGGAACCATGGGCCGTGGCCTATCCGGAGCCCTGCCGCAGGCCCACCGATGGCCGCTATGGCGATAACCCCAACCGGGCTCAGCATTACTTCCAGTTCCAGGTGCTGATCAAGCCCTCCCCGGACGGCATCCAGGAGACCTACCTCGCCTCTCTGGAAGCCCTGGGCATCAAGGCAGCCGACCACGACATCCGCTTTGTGGAGGACAACTGGGAATCCCCCACCCTCGGCGCCTGGGGTGTGGGCTGGGAGGTGTGGCTGGACGGAATGGAGGTGACCCAGTTCACCTATTTCCAGCAATGCGGCGGGATCGACTGCAAACCGGTGTCGATCGAAATCACCTACGGCCTCGAGCGTCTGGCCATGTACCTCCAGGACGTGGAGAGCATCTGGGATCTGAGCTGGAACCCTGAGCGCAACTACGGCGACATCTGGCTGCCTTTTGAAAAGGGGCAGTGCCACTTCAACTTCGAGGGCTCCGATCCCGAGCGGCTGAAGCAGCTGTTCGCCATCTATGAGGCCGAGGCCTCTGACCTGATCGAGAAGAAGCTGCCGGCTCCAGCACTGGATTTCGTGCTCAAGTGCAGCCACACCTTCAACCTGTTGGAAGCCCGCGGCGTGATCTCGGTCACCGAACGCACCGCCACCATCGGTCGGATTCGCACCCTGGCCCGCAAGGTGGCGGAAACCTGGCTGGCGGAGCGTGAAGCGCTGGGATTCCCGCTGCTGGAGGGGGGAACACTTCCGTCAGCGGCCTGATGACTCCTGCCCCGATTCCCCTCTGTTCAGTCCTGCGCCCTGCTGCTCTGCCTGGCCTTGCTACTGCGGGGGCTGTTCTGGGGGGCTCCTCTGCCGCAAGCGTCTGATCCATCCCACTCGATCCAGCAGAACTGCTCCGACGTGCAGCTGACCGGTCGGCTGCTGGCGGATGCCCGACGGTTTGATGACGCCTGCTCCGCTCTGGTGGCGGTGGAGTGGATCGACGCGGTTCGTCGTGACGGACGCACGGAGCTTCAGCTCCGCCCTTGTCCGGATCCGCCCCGCCAAGGTTGGCGGGTTCGGGTGCGCGGGCCGCTGAAACGCCCCGCTGCTGGTGTCCACCCCCTGCTGCCTGGTCCGGCGGAACGCTTGGCGGCCCGGGGCAGTTGGAGCCAGCTTCGGGCCACGAGCATCGAGGTGCTCAACCGGCCCTGGACCCCTATCGCCGATCTGCGGCGGCAGGTTGCTGATCGTCTTCAGGCCGCGGCTGGACCAGAGCGAGGCGGGTTGCTGGCGGCGCTAGTGCTGGGGAGCGCCCAGGTGCAGCTTCCCGATGAACTGCGCCAGGCCTTTCGGGTGGCTGGGTTGTCCCATGCCCTGGCGGCGTCAGGCTTCCACCTCTCTGTGCTGCTGGGTGCTGCGCTGGCGGTGGGGCGCTGCCTGGGGCGTTCCCTGCGACTGGCCCTGGCGGCCTTGGCTTTGTTGATCTTTCTGCTCTGCGCCGGGGCGCAACCATCGGTGGTGCGGGCGGTGTTGATGGGGGCCACGGCGCTGCTGATCCGGGAGTCCGGTGAGCGCAGCCGTGGCTTCGGGGTGTTGCTGCTCACCCTCAGCCTGATGCTGCTGGTGCATCCCGCCTGGGCTCGCTCGATCGGTTTTCAGCTCAGCGCTGCCGCCACAACGGGCTTGATCCTCACGGGCCCTGGCCTGGAGCGGTGGTGGGCGGAGTGCTTGCCGACGCGGCTCGGCTGGTTGGCACCAGCCCTGGCTGTTCCCCTCGCGGCGATGTCCTGGACCTTGCCGCTGCAGCTGCTGCACTTCGGCTCTGCTCCCCTCTATGCCTTGCTGGCCAACCTGTTGGCGGCTCCACTGCTGGCCCCGTTGACCCTCTCGGCCATGGGTCTGGCTTTGGCATCGCTGCTGTTGCCGGCGGCGGCACTGCCGCTGCTGGCCTGGCCCGTGGCGCAGTTGGCTGCACTGTTGATTGCTCTGGTGAGCTGGATCAGTCACTGGCCATCCTCAGCCCATGGTTGTGGCGTTGCTGGTGCTCGGCTTGCTGCCATGGCTGTTGACTGGCTGGGGGCGCTGGCGGCCGATGGGGTTGCTGCTCACGCTGTTGGCTGTGGGGGTGCAGGGATGCGTTCAGCTGGCAGATGGTGTGGTGGCGGTTCAGCGAAGCCGGCAGCACTTGCTGCTGGCCCGCCATCAGGGCCGTGGCGCACTCGTCAGTACCTCAGCTGATGTCAGCAGTTGCCGGATGGCCCGCCGCCTGGCGGATGTCCATGGCCATCAACGGCTGGACTGGGTGATGCTGTTGGATCCCGTGGCCACTGAGGCGATGGCCTGTTGGCAGGGTCTGGGGCATCGCGTGGTGGCACTGCATCAGGGGCGCGACGGTCTTGTCGTTGGTCAGCGCCTCCTCAGTGATGGGCTGTCCGTGGAGCTGCTTTCGGATCGCGGCCAGGCAATGCTGCTGCGATTGGTGATCAGCGCTGGCGCCTGCTGCCCCGGCCCCAGGCCCTCTGGGCGCTGCAGGATCAAGGCAGCTCCGCCAATGTCGATGGCACCTGGCTTGGATTTCAGCCCAATCGCACCGAGCGACGCTGGTTGAAGGAAGGCGGAATGGAGGTCGGCCTTTAGAGTTAACTCACGCCAATTTGGCGTATGGAGAGGTGGCAGAGTCCGGTTGATTGCGCACGACTCGAAATCGTGTAGGGGTCAAACCCTCGTGGGTTCGAATCCCACCCTCTCCGTTTTGATCAGGAGTGAAACAGCAGCACCAGGCCCTGTTGCACCTGGTGGAACTCCCGTTCTTCGCGACTGAGGTCAAGTCCCACCTTGAGTCCCTCCTGCAGGGCGTCGTCGAAGGGAGGTGTTGTCGGGGCTGTGTCATCAGTCCACAGCGCTGCGATGCCCACGGCCGTGGCATGCCACCGGAACCGATTCGTGGTGCCGATGTCCGGTTCATTCAGAGCCTCCTCGAGCAGGAGGTTGATGGTGGTGTTCGTGCTGGACATGTCGCAAGCATCGTCACCAGATGCAGGTGCCGCAACGGGCTGAGAGACTTCGTTGCGTTCGGGGTTGAGTGGCGCGATGGCTCCAGCAAAGGAGGATCTCCCCCAGCGCATCGCCCTGGCCCACGAATGGTTCACACCGCGATCCACAGGCGGGGCTGAGCTGGTGGTGCAGGCGATCGATGCTTTGTTGTGCGAACTCGATCGCACGCCGCAACTGGCGGCGCTGGTTGATGGAGAGTCATCACGGTCGGGTAGCTGGTTGTCCGGGCGCAACATCCGCACCAGCCCGATCCAGCAGTTGCCCTGGGGCATCAGCCATGTGCAGCAATATCTGCCGCTGCTGCCCCTGGCGATTGAGCAGATCGACCTGGGTGATGCCGAGCTGGTGATCAGCAGCAGTCATCTTGTGGCCAAAGGTGTGCTGACGGCTCCGGATCAGCTGCATCTCAGCTATGTGCACACGCCTGTGCGATACGCCTGGGATCAGATGCACGCATACCTCAGCCGATCTGCATTGGCGCGGCGGGGGGTCGGTCCTCTGATCCGCTGGCAGCTGCATGCCCTGCGCCAGTGGGACCAGCTCAGCGCCAAGCGGGTCGATCACCTGCTGGCGAATTCCCGCTTCACCGCCCGGCGCATCCAGAAGTTTTGGGGATGTCAGGCCCAGGTGTTGCACCCACCGGTTGCCGTGGAGCGCTTCCGCTGGGATGCCCCGCGCGACGACATTTATCTCTGCCTCTGCCGGTTGGTGCCGTACAAGCGGGTGGATCTGGTGGTGGAAGCTTTCAATCGTCTGGGTATGCCGTTGGTGGTGGTGGGTGACGGACCTGAGCGACAGCGCCTGGAAGCCTTGGCGGGTCCCACGGTCACCCTGCTGGGGCGCCAAAGCCAAGAGCAGGTGGAAGCGCTGATGTCCTCCTGTCGGGCGTTTGTGTATGCGGGGCTGGAGGATTTCGGTATCGCCCCGGTTGAGGCGATGGCAGCAGGAGCCCCGGTGATCGGACTCGGCCGTGGTGGCCTGCTGGATACGGTGCGCTGCGCCACGACCGGTCTCGAGCAGGCCACGGGTGTACTGTTCCCGCAGCAGAGCGTCAGGTCGCTGGTGGAGGCGGTGAGCTGGTTCGAGCAGAAGCGGATCTGGCGGCAGCTGGATGCCGCTGCGATCCGGCAGTGGGCCGAACGGTTTCGACCTGAAGCCTTCAAGGCCCGGTTTGAGGCAACCCTCCGGCAGGCCTGGACCGCCCATCAGAGCCGCTGTGCCGTTGCAGCGAGTGACCCTGCTGGGATGCCAGCCCTGCAGCTGTGACGTTGAGTATGCCGAGACGCAAGATGAGCCTTTGATCACGGCCTCCCGCCCTTCCTTGCGACAGGCTGCCGGGCTGGCCATCGGTCGAAGCTCTTACAAGCCGCATCTGGCGGTGATCTCCTCACCTCCCTCGCGGTTGCCAGCCGGGACGCTGATCCGTCAGCAGAGCCGCATGGGACGGGGGCTGAAACGCAGCGGCGACATCCTGTTCTCTCTGGCTGTTCTGGGTCTTGGATCACCCGTCCTGCTTTTGTTGGCCCTATTGGTCAAGCTGAGCTCCCCTGGTCCTGTCTTTTATGTGCAGCGACGCGTCGGACGCGGTTATCAGCGTTTCGGCTGCATCAAGTTCCGCACGATGCGTCCGGATGCGGATGCTGTTCTGGCCAAGGTGCTGGAGAACGATCCGGCGCTGCGTGCCGAGTACGAACGCGACTTCAAGCTGAAGCGTGACCCACGCATCACCACCATCGGGCGTTTTCTGCGCCGTTCCAGCCTGGATGAGCTTCCTCAATTCCTCAATGTGCTGCGCGGTCAGATGAGCGTGGTGGGTCCTAGGCCGATCGTGGACAAGGAACTGCAGCGCTACGGCGCCTACATGGACGAAGTGGCCTCCGTCCGTCCGGGACTCACTGGGCTCTGGCAGGTGAGCGGCCGCAACAACCTCAGCTACAAAAAACGCGTCAAGCTGGATCTCGCCTACGCCAGGGGACGCTCCTTCAACCTGGATCTGGCCATCATCCTGCGCACCTTTGGGGTGCTGCTGTTGCCGATGGACCGCGGCGCTTACTGAGTCAGTCCAAGAAGAACGATCCAGAGCAGCTCCAGGCGGATCGTCAGCTTGAGGATTGTTTCGATGGCTTGGCGGTCGGGTTCCGGCTGATCGGCCGCCAGCAAGGGTTTCTCGACCCAGGTTGCTCCGTAACGATTGCGGCCGCCGAGGCGCACCCCAGCGCAATGGGCATAGATCGCCTCCGAACGCCCGGCGTTGGGGGAGGGATCCGGGGCTCCGTCCTGTTCCGCTGCTTGCACTAACGCAGACCAGCGATGCCAGGGGGCGCTCACCAGCGGCAGGCTGACCATCACCACACGGCAGGGCAGCCAGGTGAGCAGATCATCCAGCCGCGCACCTGCAGTCCCGAGCCAACGCAGCCGGCCTGTGCGGTAACCGAGCATGGAATCGAGGGTGCTGGATGCTTTGAACATCCAGGCCAGTGCCAGGGGGCCTGGCGCCGCGGGGTTCAGGCGCCACAGCAAGCAGCCTGCAGCCATCCAGAACAGAGGCGCGAATAATCCATCGACCGCGTTTTCGGAAGCGGTTTCCGCACAGGCCCGCAGGATGCCCCCTCGCTCCAGCTCGCTCACATCACGGCCCACAATCCAACTCAGTTTTTGCCGGGCCAGCGTGGGTTCATCGGTGGCTTGTTCCGGCAGGGCCTGAAGCACTGCCATGACGCTCTCGTAAAGGCTGCGACCCGCCAGGGCACTGGCCAGGGCAACTACCAGAACAGGCCAGCCGATCGGACCGGCCGTGCGGCAGACCCATTCGATTGCCCAGCCCAGCAGACCACTGCTGACCACCAGAACCACGGTGATGAGTCCACCGCTGAGCCGAAGTTTCCAGGGGTCGTCCCTCGCCAACGACTCCAATCCACGACGCAAGGTCTGGATCCACCAGCCCATCACCACCACTGGATGCAGCATCCAGCGGGGGTCTCCCACGAACCAATCCAGCCCGGTGGCGGCGGCAACCGCCAGAACTCCGGGCTGGAGCGCCATGGCTTCAGGCGTCCTTCAGCCAGCTGAACATCGAACGCAGGCCCTTGCCCACCTTTTCGATCGGGTGTTGGGAGTCGCGGTCGCGCACCTTCTTCATCTCCGGCTTGCCGGCCTCACATTCGGCCACGAAGTTCTTGGCAAAGGTGCCGTCCTGGATGTCAGCCAGAACCCGCTTCATCTCCGCCTTGGTGTCGGCAGTGATCAGCCGGGGCCCGCTGACGTAATCGCCGTATTCCGCAGTGTTGGAGATGGAGTCACGCATCGAGGTGAGACCACCTTTCACCATCAGATCCACGATCAGCTTCACCTCATGGAGGCACTCGAAGTAAGCGAGTTCAGGCTGGTAACCCGCCTCCACCAGGGTCTCGAAACCAGCCTTCACCAGCTCGGACAGACCGCCGCAGAGCACCGCCTGTTCACCGAACAGATCGGTTTCGGTTTCTTCCTTGAAGTTGGTTTCGAGAATGCCGGCACGGGTGCCGCCGATTCCCTTGGCGTAGGCCATGGCAAGGCCACGTGCCTGACCGGAAGCATCCTGCTCGATCGCGAACAGCGCAGGCACACCCTGGCCGTTCTGGTACTCCCAGCGCACGGTGTGACCAGGACCCTTGGGGGCGATCATCACTACATCCACATCGGCGGGGGGCTTGATCAGCTCGAAGCGGATGTTGAAACCATGGGCGAAACTCAACACCTTGCCAGACGTGAGGTGAGGAGCGATCTCCTTCTCGTAGACGTCCTTCTGGAACTCATCCGGCAGCAGCACCATCACCCAGTCGGCTTTGGAGCATGCATTGGCCACGCTGAGGACCTCTAAGCCATCGGCTTTGGCCTTGTCTGCGGAGCGGCTGCCGTCGTAGAGGCCAACCACCACGTTCACGCCACTGTCCTTCAGGTTCAGGGCGTGGGCATGGCCCTGGGAGCCGTAGCCAATAATGGCCATGGTCTTGCCATTCAGCAGACCGAGATCGGCGTCGGAGTCGTAAAAGAGCTGGGCCATCCGGGGCGGGCGTGCGGAGCTGTGCGATGCACGAGCTTACGCAGTGGCCGTCCCGAGGGTCAGGCTTCGTTGGGGTGGGAGATCACCCGATCGATCAGGCCGTAGTCCTTGGCTTCCTCGGCACTGAGGAAGTAATCGCGGTCTGTGTCCTTCTCGATCTTTTCAAAGCTCTGGCCGCTCATGTCGGAGAGCGAGCGATTGAGCATCTCCTTCATCCGCAGAATTTCACGGGCTTCAATTTCGATGTCGCTGGCCTGACGGCGACTGGTGCCCCCCAGCGGCTGGTGAATCATGATCCGGCTGTGGGGAAGCGCCACTCGCTTGCCTTTGGTTCCGGCTGCCAGCAGGAAAGCGCCCATGGAGGCGGCCAGGCCCACGCAGATGGTCACCACCTCGCTCTTCACATATTGGATGGTGTCGTAGATGGCCAGGCCGGCTGTGACTGAGCCGCCTGGAGAATTGATGTACAGGTAGATCGGCTTGCTGCTGTCTTCCGAATCGAGGTAGAGCATCTGGGCCACAAGGCTGTTGGCGATGCCGTCATTCACTTCGGAACCGAGGAACAGGATCCGTTCCACCCCCAGACGGGTGTAGATGTCAACCCAGCGCTCCATCTGGCTGCCAGGGAGGCGGTAGGGAACGCTGGGAGTACCGATCGGCATGGCTCAGAGATGAGAGAAACGAGTGAAAAACGAGGATGGGGGATTCAGATGGCGGGGCTGTTCGGCAGCTCCTTGCGGCTGCTCAGCACGCGGTCGATCAGGCCGTATTCCACCGCCTGATCCGGGGTCAGGTAGCTCATCCGGTCGGAATCCTTGCTCAGCTCGTTAACTGAACGCCCTGTGTTGGTGGAGAGAATTTCAAGCATGGCCTGCTTGTTGTGCAGAACCTCCTTCGCACGGATCTGAATATCCGTTGCCTGACCCTGAGCACCGCTGCGGGGCTGATGCAGAACGATCGAGGAGTGGGGGAGTGCTGCACGCTGCCCCTTGGTGCCAGCGGAAAGAATCACGGCTGCGGTGCCCATGGCCTGGCCGATGCAGATGGTGTGAACCGGCGGCTTGACGTAGCGAAGGGTGTCGCAGATGGCGAAAGCTTCTGTTTCGAAGCCGATGGCATCACCTGAGTACCAGCTGGTTCCAGTTGAATTGATATAGAAATAAATGGGTTTCTCGGGATTGTCGAATTCCAGAAAGAGAAGCTGGGCAATGATCAGCTCGGTCACGTCGATGCCCATTTGACGCTTGGCGTCGTCGTCAGAGAACAGGGGCAACCCCAGGTACACAATCCGCTCTTTGAGCAGCAGCGAGGGAAGATCCGGGGGGGGAGTCCGCATCACAGCGCTGTCGCCGTAATAAGGAGCTGATGTCGTCATCTACCGCGTCTCGACTCGTGTGGCAGGAGCCTAGCGGGGGTCTTCGGCCTTGGGGTTGTTCGCTTTGGACGGTTTGCCCTTGCTCTTAACCCTGGAACCGGCGGCTGTCGTGCCGCTCCCGAGACGGGCGAAAACCATCCGTCCGGTTGGGGTTTGCAGGGCTCCAGTGACGACGACAGGCTTTCGTTGGCCGATCAATGGCTTGGCGTCGTTGACCACCACCATCGTGCCGTCGTCCAGATAGCCCACTCCCTGGCTCTCCTCCTTGCCCTCGCGAACGATCTTGAGATTGAGCTCATCGCCAGGCTGGACCTCCGGTCGCAGGGCGATCACCAGTTCACTCAGGTTCATCACCTTGAGGTTCTTGACACTGGCCACCTGAGCCAGATTGAAGTCAGCGGTCACCAGGGTTCCACCGGTGTCATCCGCCAGTTGCAACAGGCGATCGTCCGTGCCGTTGCCGTCGTACCGCGTGCTGTTGATCACCAGTCGCCGGCCATAGGTCTCGCGCAGATCCTTCAGCAATTTCAGGCCGCGACGGCCCTTGGCGCGCTTTTCAATGTTGGTGGAGTCGGAGAGCTGCTGCATCTCGCTGATCACCGTTTCCGCCACGATCACCTGACCTTCCAGCAATCCGCAGGCGAGCATTCCTCGGATCCGGCCGTCGATGATGACGCTGGTATCGAGGATTTTTGCGGTCGCTGGGGTCAGCACCCCGTCCGCCACCAGCAGGGCTTCGGTGCTGGCTGGATTGAGCAGGCGCAGCAGGGTGCGTCCGTGGACCTCGGCCAGGTTGCTGCCCAGGATTCCGAAGAACACATTGCTCACCACCGCCAGCAATGGCTTCAGCAAGACAACGCCGCCGGCAAACGGCAGCAGCAGCACCGGCAGCAGCAGGAGGTTGGCGACCAGCAGGCCCAAGATGAGTCCAACTGCACGACTGACCAGCAGGTCCGTCGGCATGGTCCGCACCTGCTGCATCAACCGGACCCGCAACCGCTTGAACACGAGCCCGGCCAACAGGCCCGCTGCTCCCCCGGCCGCGGTCAGGATCAGGCGCAGTTGCTCAGCATCCGTGTTCGGGTTGACCAGCTGTTCCGGCAGCAGATGAATGCCCAGCCATCCGGCGGCAGCGCCGGACCCCACGAACAGAAGCAGGATGAGCAGATCCACCATGGGCTCAGGTCGTGGCAGCTCAGGTCGAACGTTCGCAGCATGCCCTATCCACCACCGCCCCGCAGCGCCTATCTCCACATTCCTTTTTGCCATCGACGCTGTTACTACTGCGATTTCGCTGTTGTGCCGCTGGGGGATCGCGTGGACGCAAGGGAGGGCCCCGGCAGTCGCTCCATTGAGGATTACCTGCGGTTGCTTCACCGCGAGATCGCTTCCGCCGCGAGCGGTCCGCCGTTGTCGACGGTCTACATCGGTGGTGGCACTCCCTCCCTGCTGACAGCGGATCAGATCGCCGAACTGTTGGCAGCCCTGCGTCGACAGTTCGGCCTGCAGCCGGGTGCGGAAATCACCCTTGAGATGGATCCCGCCAGCTTTGATCAGGACCAACTCATGGCAGTGCTCGCTGCCGGTGTGAATCGCATCAGCTTGGGTGGCCAGAGTTTTGATGATGCCGTTCTGATCGACCTCGGCCGGCGTCATCGACGGGCTGATCTGTTGGAGACCTGCCGCTGGATGCATGCGGCCCATCAGGACGGAGATCTGCAGAGCTGGAGTCTTGATCTGATCCAGAACCTGCCGGGACAAAGCTTTGAGCACTGGGACGACCAGCTGGACCAGGCCATCGGCAGTCAGGCCCCGCATCTGTCGGTCTATGACCTGTCCGTTGAGCCAGGCACGGTGTTTGCCCGCAGGGCTGAGCGGGCGGAGCTGGACCTGCCGGAGGAAGAGCTGGCGGTGCGCTTGATGGCCCACACCAGTGCACGGCTTGCCGCAGCTGGATTGAGCCGCTACGAGATCTCCAACCATGCCCGTCCCGGCCATGCCTCCCGCCACAACCGCGTGTACTGGAGTGGTGCCGGCTGGTGGGGCTTCGGTATGGGGGCCACCTCAGCTGTCAGGGGGGAACGGCTAGCGCGCCCCCGAACCCGGGAGGCGTATCGCCGCTGGCTGGAGGCACCTCCACCGCTCAACGTTGGCACTGGCATGCCTCTCGATGAACTGTTGCTCGTCGGACTGCGTCGTCGTGAAGGTGTTGTTCTGACAGGTCGCGATGGTCAGGCTTTGGAGGAGCGCTGGCGACCGTTTCTGGAGCAGGGACTGCTGCAGAAGTGCTCCGGTCGATGGCAACTCAGGGATCCGGAGGGGATGGCCCTCAGCAATCGGGTGCTGCTGGAGGTGGTGTTGTGGTGGGAGTCTGTGCAGAAATCCACGACCGCAGCGCCTCCACAAACAGCTGCTGCCCGGGAATCAGGGCCGGGCTGAAGGGTGGTTGCTGCTCCGTTAGGCCCAGCAGGTCCGCGGTGACGCGGATCTGGCCATCGCAGTCGTCTCCAGCACCGATGCCGATCACAGGGATCAGGAGTCGTCGTCGCACCTCTCCCGCCAACGCCGAGGGGACATGCTCGAGCACAAGCGCGAAGCAACCAGCCTGCTCAAGGGCAATCGCCTGGTTGAGCAGCCGTTCCTGACTCACCGGATCTTCGGCTTGCCGCCGGTAGCCGAGACGATGCACCGCCTGCGGCGTCAGTCCCAGATGGCCCATGACTGGAATCCCCATCCGCACCAGCCGGTCGATCACGGCCAGGACCTCAGCCTCGGCTCCCTCGAGCTTGACGGCGGCAGCGGGTGTTTCCTTCAACAGCGTTCCGGCGGCCTGAACGGCGAGGTCTGCCCCGCATTGGTAGCTGAGGAAGGGAAGGTCGCAGATCAACAGCGGTTGCTTGGAGGGAGCTGCGGCGAATCCGCGGCTGACCGCAAGGGTGTGGTGCCGCATCTGATCCAGAGTTACCGGCAGGGTGGTGGCATGTCCGAGGGCCACCATCGCCAGGGAGTCACCCACCAGAACAGCATCCGCGCCTGCGGCTTCCACCAGGGCTGCAGAGAGACTGTCCCAGGCGGTGAGGATCGTGATCGTTCGACCGTTCTGCTTCTGTCGGATCAGATCAGCTGGACGCACGGGCTCTGGAAGCCACAGTGCTCATTGCTAGCATCAAGGGGACTCGGGCCATGCGGCTCGGACGCCCAAATCTGGTCAGGACCGGAAGGTAGCAGCCACACGGGATGCTCAGAGCAGGCGTGGATTCCGGGTCACCCAATTCCCTCAAGTGGGATCGTTGGTCTGTTGCTGGCGTTGCCGTAGAAATTCGGGGATCCGAGCGCCGTTCTCATCAATCTCGCGCCGTAGCGGCTGAACCAGAAGTCCGCTGGCACTGCTGCGGTCTCGGCGGTATTGCTGACCTTGATCAAATCCCGTGGCGATCACGGTGACGTGGATTTCGCCTTCCAGGGCTTCATCCACCACAGCACCAACAATGATGTTGGCCTCTGGGTCCACCACGTCGTAGATCACTTCAGAGGCGGTGGTCATGTCCTCGAGGGTCATGTCACGGCCGCCGCTGATGTTGATCACACAGCCCTTGGCACCGTCGATTCGCTCGGTTTCCAGCAATGGGCTGCTGATAGCCGCTTGAGCGGCCTCAACCGCCCTTGAGCGGCCGGATCCAATGCCGATGCCGAGCAATGCTGTTCCTGCTTCCGTCATCACGGAACGCACGTCGGCGAAGTCGACGTTCACCAATCCGGGGCACGTGATGATGTCGCTGATGCCTTTCACACCCATCCGAAGCACGTCATCGGCACTTCGAAAGGCCTCCTGAAGCGGAGCGGGGGCGATCGCTTCCCGCAAACGATCGTTGGGAATCACAATCAAGGTGTCCACGTGCTCCGCCAAGCGGGCGATTCCTTCATCGGCCTGGCGCATGCGGCGGCGGCCTTCAAAACCAAAGGGTTTGGTCACGATTCCCACGGTGAGGGCTCCGACCTCACGGGCAACCTCCGCGACAACGGGGGCGGCACCCGTTCCGGTTCCACCACCCATTCCCGCAGCGATGAACACCAGATCCGAACCTTGAAGGGCGTCGTGGAGGTCTGTGCGGGACTCTTCGGCGGCCTTCTGACCGATGGTGGGGTTACCCCCAGCACCAAGTCCTCGTGTGAGGGTTTGCCCGAGTTGGAGACGATGCTGTGCCTGAGATTGAATCAGGGCTTGGGCATCGGTGTTGAGCACGCGATAGGCAACACCCTCCAGATCACTGAGGATCATCCGGTTGACGGCATTGCTGCCCCCACCCCCAACACCGATGACTTCAATCTTGGCGTTCTGGCTGGGCTGGATCCCCGAGGCGTCAAACGATGTACCGCTCCCCATCTCCATCGTCGAGGCCGATTTGCATTGGTTTGGCTGCATTATGTCCCTGAAGGCTTAAACCGTCTGCAGATCGGGAGCAAACGCTGTCTCCCGTCCATTACTCATCCTTTTTCTTGGTTGCGGGCTTGACCGGCAACTGAATTTCCGGGCGATTCGGATTGCTCAGGTCGATCACCGCTCTATTCCCTGCCAGCAGATGCGGTGGCATGGATTGATCCAGCTCAACGATTGCGTCCACCTGCTGCATCAACAGCTGGTTGTCATCTCCAAGATCAATGCGTCCAAGGGTTTGATGGCGAAGACTGACGGCGCCATCCGGATGAAGCGTGATGGTCTGGAGCTTGTCGTTGAGGCGGATGTGCTGCTGAAGCACAGTCGCAATCAGCGATCGGCGCTCCGATGTCCAACCTTTGACCGTGATGGCTGTGCTGGGTGCTGCTACTGGTGCTGCCGCATTGATCCGAATCCACTGACCTTCGGCATCGACGTAGCCTGCTTCAAGACCGCTGGGTTGCTGGCGAACCGCTCGTGCGACCGGCGTCTGATCCACCAGGGCGACCTCCAAGCGAGTTGGAAGCAGATGTCGACTCACCTGGACAGATTGCACAGGCAGGTTGTCACGCAATGACCGTTCCAGATTCGAGGGGTTGATCTCCAGCAGTGGTTGCGGAAAGCGAAGCTGGCTGACCTCGGCCACCAGTGCTGGGCTTGTGCTGGTTGAACCCCGGACCACCACCTGATCGGATCCCGTCAATGTCCAGCCGAAGCGCAGCAGTGACCAGCCAAGGACGGTACTCAGACTCAGCAGAGCCAAAGTGCGCCAGATGTTGATCAAAAGTTGCTGGCGTTTCTGACGGCGCAGAGCCCGCCGGCGCTCCAGCTGAGGGGAGACAGACTTCAAAGATCGCAGCGGGCACGCGCCATCAGTTGCTCACCCCAGCGACGGGCCTGATCTGCATCGGAGAAGGGAACATCCATTTGCAGATCCGTTCCCACCAGCCGCAGTCGGCAGGGACCTTGCGACTCCACCGTTAGTGGAGCATCGCCCGACGCCAGTGCCATCAGTTCCACCAGTTCCAGTCGGCAAACGTCAAAGTCGCCCTGATCCTGGAACGTGCCGGCTTCGAAGCGACACCAGACCAGGATTCCGTCCTTGAGCTGGGCGCCACCGCATCCATCGAGTTTGACCAATTCAGCCCCTTCGGCCCAGGTGCGGAAAAGGGACTGGCGGCGGCGTTCAAGCCAGCCCAGTGCGGCCAAGAGCACAAAGGCCAGCAACAACGGAAACCAGAGCAGACCCTGGCTCATCGCTCACTCCTGATCAGCAGGATTTGTTGATTCATTGTCCTGCGCTTTCGAGCAGTTCGTGCACGAGCTGTTCGAGTGTTACGCCAGAGGCCTCCCAAAGCATGGGGTACATGCTCTGGGAGGTGAAACCGGGCAGGGAGTTGATCTCATTCAGCCAAACCCTGCCGCTGCTGTCGTCGTAGAAGAAATCCACCCTGGCCATTCGGGTGACGCCCACGGCAGCGCAGGCCTGGATGGACTGGCTCTGGATCGTGTCGATGATGTCGTTGGGCAAAGGAGCTGGAATCAGCGTGGTGCTGCGGCCAGCGGTGTATTTGCTCTCGTAGTCGTACCAATCCGCATCGAAACGAACTTCCCCGACGACGGAGGCTCGCAGGGTTGTCCCGCCCAGGACAGCGCATTCCAGTTCTCGGGCTTGCACCCCCTGTTCCACCACGAGGCGTGGATCAAGAGCTGCGGCCAATCTCAACCCCTGGATGAGCTCCTCACGGTTCCAGGCTTTGCTGATGCCCACCGACGAGCCCAGATTGGCTGGCTTGATGAAGCAGGGATAGCCCAGGCCGGACTCGATTCTTTTCAGAAGTGCTTCCAGGCGGGCCGCATCGCTGAGCTCGTCTGCCTGTGCGCAGACGTAGGGCACCTGAGCGAGACCCGCACCTGCCAGGGCAGCTTTCATGGCCTGTTTGTCCATGCTCACCGCTGAACCAAGAACCCCGGCACCGACGTAGGGCTGCTGCATCAGTTCGAACAGCCCCTGAACCGTGCCGTCTTCCCCGTTCGGTCCATGCAGAACCGGGTACCAGACCGCAACGGCATCGGTGCCTGCTGGCAGGCCGCGGAACCCGGGGGCAGGTAGCGGTTGGGGGAGATCCGAGTCGGCTGGAGGACAGCCGCTGCTGAGAACCTTCCCGGCGAGATCTGGGCCCCACCAACGTCCGTCGCGATCGATGTAAATGAGGACCACCCGATAACGTTCACGGTTGGCGCCAAGGGTCAAGCCTTTGGCAACCGTTTGTGCGGAGCGGATCGACACATCGTGCTCACCGGAGCAGCCGCCGAAGACAACACCGACCGTGGTGGGGCTGGATGACATCGCCTGGAACAACCCCGCACTGAGGCGCCAAAGGTATCAGCGTTGTTCGACGCAGGGCAGGGGGGTTCCGCTTAACGAGAACGATCGGACTTCGTCGATGCGGACGTTCACCAGATCACCTGTCTTGTGTTGATGACCATCGGGGCCTGCTGCCTGGAAAAAGGTCAGTCGGTTGGTGCGTGTTCGCCCCATCAGCTGGCTGGGATCCTTGGGATTGATGCCCTCCGCCAGCACTTCCTCGGTGCGGCCCGCATACCGCGCGTTGCGCTCACGGGCGCAGCGTTCCACCAGGGCATTGATCGTCTGGAGTCGCATCACCTTCACCTCCTCCGGCAATTGGTTGTCCCAGGTTGCAGCGGGTGTATTGGGCCGCGGCGAGTAGGCCGCGGTGTTCACCTGGTCGAAGCCGATCTCCTCGATCAGATCCAGGGTGCGCTGGTACTGGAGGTCTGTTTCACCTGGGAAGGCCACGATCACGTCCGCACTCAACGAGGCATCGGGCATGCGCTCACGGATGCGGTCAATGATCCGTCGGTAGCTCTCAACGGTGTAGCCACGGGCCATGGCCCTCAGGACGTCGTTGTCGCCGCTTTGGAAGGGGATATGGAAGTGCTCGCAGAGTTTGGGAAGGTCGGCGCAGGCATCGATCAGCCGCTCTGTGAAATAGCGCGGATGACTGGTGGCGAAGCGGATGCGCTCGATACCGCTCACGTCATGGACCTGATGCAGGAGGTCCGTCAGCGTGTGTTGCCGGCGCCCCTCCGGTGTGATCCCCGGGAGATCTCGCCCGTAGGCATCGATGTTTTGTCCCAACAGGGTGATCTCCCTGTAACCCTGAGCGGCAAGGCCTTCCATTTCCAAGCGGATGGCCTCGGGAAGCCGTGATTGCTCCTTGCCACGCACTGAGGGCACCACGCAATAGGTGCATCGCTCGTTGCAGCCGTAAATCACATTGACCCAACCGCAGATGCTGCTGTCCCGTCGTGCAGTCGTGATGTCTTCCAGGATGTTGTGGTCTTCAGTTGCAACCACCTGTTGACCGCTGTCTACCCGGTTGAGCAGCACTTCCAACCGATTCGCATGCTGGGGACCCATCACCAGGTCGAGTTCGGGCACCCGCCGCAGCAGGGATTCGCCTTCCTGCTGGGCCACACATCCGGCCACGATGAGGGTGAGATTCGGATCCAGCCGTTTGCGCTGGGCCTGTCGACCGAGGTAGCTGTAAACCTTCTGCTCGGCGTTGTCGCGGATCGTGCAGGTGTTGTAAAGAACCAGATCCGCCTCCAGTTCGGCGTCGGCTGCTCGATACCCCATCGACTCGAGGATCCCGGCCATCCGCTCGGAATCCGCCTTGTTCATCTGGCAGCCGAAGGTGGTGATCCAGTAGCTGCCGCGGCTCTGCGCGTTTGCAGCTGGCACAAGGGTTGAAGCGGATGCGGTCAAGTTCGGATCAGAGCCGTTTCCAGTGTGTTACCACAGACACTGGAATCATGTTGGTGAGGGCGAGCGAGGGGATTCGAACCCCCGAATAGCGGCGCCACAAGCCGCTGCCTTAACCACTTGGCGACGCCCGCCGCGTCAGTGAGAATCTACCAATTCATGTTCCAGCTGACCGGGTGCCGCGCTCCGTCCTTCAACGACAAGGCCCCATCGCGGTCGCAATGGCCGCACTCGTCACGGTTGGGGTTGGTTTGGGTCTCGTGCTGACCAACCCTTCCATGGAGGATTACGAGGAGCATGCCGGCGAGCAGTTGGTCGCCTTTCTCTCCAGTGAGTTGTGTCAAGGCGAAGGGCTGCCGATGGTGCTGCAGCTATGGATCCGCGACTGTCCTGGATTGGTGGCATCACAGCAGGCCGCACTTGCGGATTTAGCGGTCAACTTCACATCCCGTCTCAACCTGGGCGTCGTCAGCCTGTTCACCAACAAAATCGGTGGGCAGCGATTGCTTCCCGGGCTGACCTTGCCGGAGGTTGAAGTGCTGACCCTCGGCGTCGCTGGGCAGTTTGTTCTGCTGCGAACCGTGAGCGACCCGGGCAGCCTCGAATGAGCGGAGCGTCCTCTCAGCTGGAGGCATGGCTGCCGCGAAGCCTGCTGCGTCTACGACGTGGATCGACCATCCCCGCCGCCACAGCCGAGGGGCTGACCCCCGTGAGGTTGTCCTGGGTAGATGGGCGTCTGCAGGAACCCGAGCTGCTCAGCACACCAGCTGATCGCTTAAACGCACTGGTGTTGCCGCGATTGGTGGATCCCCATGTTCACCTCGATAAGGCTTTCACCTGGTCGACCCACCCCAACCTCGGCGGCACTTACGACGGTGCCCTTGAGGCCAACATGAAGGAGCATGGGATCCGTGATCTGCAGGCGGTGCTAGCCCGGGGTGACCAGGCCATCTCCAGGGCCTGTGACCACGGTCTGCGGGCCATGCGCAGCCACATCGACAGCCTGGGGCCCGGCGCAGATGCCAGCTGGGAGGCGCTGCAGGCGTTGAAGACGCAATGGCATGGCCAAATGGAGCTGCAACTGGTGGCCTTGGTGCCCATCGGTCACTGGGCCACCAAGGAGGGGAAACAACTGGCCAATCGGGTCGCTGCCAGTGGTGGGTTGCTCGGGGGTGTTTTGGTGCCCCCCTGCCGCGGCACATCCGTTCGGCGGGATCTGCAGGCCCTGCTGACGTTGGCGGAGGAGCTCGGCTGTGGTGTCGACCTTCACATCGATGAGGCGAACCATGGTCCAGCTCAAGGACTGCAGCAGCTGCTCAGGGCGCTCGAGCAGGTTCCCTGCAGTCAGCCGATCACCTGCAGCCATGCCAGCAGTCTTGCTTTGTTATCGCCGCAGCGCTTGCGACGCCTGGCTGAGCGGATGGCGGAGCATCGGCTGCAGGTGGTGGCGCTGCCGTTGACCAATGGATGGTTGCTGGGCCAGTCACCGGAGGCCACTCCATTGCGCAGGCCGCTTGCCCCGATTCGGCAACTGCAGCGGGCGGGTGTTCGGGTGGCGTTGGGTGGCGACAACGTCGCTGACCCTTGGTTTCCAGCAGGAGACTTTGACCCGTTGGCCCTGATGGCCAGTTGCATCCCCCTGGCCCAGCTGGCCCCCTGGCAACGTCTGGGCCTCTCGCCCTTCACCACGGCCGCCTCTGCTGTGATGGGTCTGGGTTGGGATGGACGGATCGGCTGCGATGCACCAGCCGATCTGATCGTGCTGGAGGCGGACAGCTGGTCGGAGGCGCTGCGCCGCCCACCGGAGCGGCGGGTGTTGATCGGTGGTCGTTGGTGGAAGCCCGGAAGGCGCTAGACCGCACCTTGATGTTCCACCGCGATTGATGGCGTCTACGGAATCCCTGGCAGCCCTGGCAGCGGAGCTCGCAACTGCGGACGACCTGGAGTTGCTCCAGGGAGCTGCAGACCTGCAGCGCTATTCCAAAGACGCGTACGACTATTCGCCGATCCTGCAACCGCAGCTCGAATCCTGCAGGGCGGATCTGGTGGTCCGGCCCTTGACCGTCGCCGGGGTAGAGCGGTTGGCAGCGGCCTGTGGACGCCATGGCGTCCCCCTGACCCTGCGGGGCTCAGGCACCGGCAACTACGGCCAATCCGTGCCGCTGGAGGGGGGAGTCGTCATGCTCAGCGGGGCACTGCGGGAGGTGGAGCACCTGGACCCATCCACTGGTGTGGTGACGGTTCAGCCCGGTTGCCTGATGCGGGATCTCGACCAGCATCTGCGGGCCCATGGCCGCCAGTTGCGATTGCTGCCCAGCACCTGGCGTAGTGCATCCATCGGTGGGTTTCTGGCTGGTGGCTCCGGCGGCATCGGGTCAATCCGCTGGGGCTTTCTGCGCGACCCAGGCCATCTCCTGGGTGCCGAGGTCATCACCGTGGAACGGGAACCACGACGTCTGCAGCTGGATGCCACCGAGGCGGAGGCGTTGAACCACGCCTATGGCACCAACGGCATCCTGACCCGCTTGCACTTGGCCACGGCACCTGCGATCAACTGGCACCAGATCAGTATCGACGTGGAGACCTGGGGCGCTGCTGTGGCACTGCTGCAGCGCTGCACTCGTTCTGCGGTGGAGTTGCTCCTTGCCACCCTGTTGGAGCGATCTGTTCTGCAATGTCTGCCAGCTTGGAGTGGCCCTGAATCGGACCGCCACCGGCTGCTGTTGTTGGTTGCTCCGGATGGCCTGAGCACCCTGGCTCGACTGGCGGCCGCATCCGGTGCCGTGCTGCATGACCTTGGCCCTGAGGATCTGGCGGGGGGGCAAGGCCTGCGCGAGTTGAGTTGGAACCACACCACCCTGCACATGCGCTCCGCGGATGCCGGCTGGACCTATCTGCAGATGTTGCTACCGGAGCCTGAGCTGCCTGCGATGGAGCAGCTGAAGCAGCGATGGGGCGATGCGTTGCTGTGGCACCTGGAAGGGGTCCGCCAGCAGGGGGCAGCGCGTTTGGCGGCACTTCCCCTGGTCCGCTGGAGCAGCGCTGAGCAACTGGACGCATTGATGAGGGATTGCAGTGAGCTGGGAGCCGTTCTGTTCAACCCCCATGTGATCACCGTTGAGGATGGGGGCCTTGGGGTGGTGGATGGTGATCAGGTGGCCGCCAAGCATCGCTATGACCCCGATGGCCTGTTGAATATTGGCAAGTTGCGGGGTTGGCTGGAATCGATCAGCAGCCCAGGCTGTCCAGGGTCGCTACACCCGTCACGGGGTTGACTCCGTCGGCGTCGCGGCAGAGGCGCCGCTGGTCATCAAGGTCCAGCAGGGCATCACTGAAGTCAGCTCCCGCGATCTGAGCATCGCTGAAGCTGCTGCCCGACGCGATGATTCCGGTCAGAACGGCGTCGCGCAGATCCGTGCCGGCGAAGTCAGCTCGATCCATCAGCGCATTGGAGAGATCTGCGCCGCTGAAATTGGCTTCGGCAAAAGCACCCTGCGTGAAGATCGCGCCTTGCAGATCTGCACCGCTGAAGTTCGCTCCACGGCCGACGGCACCGGCAAAGGAGGTGTTGGCCAGATGCTGATCATGAAAGTCGCCACCGCTCTGGTTGGTCAGGGTGTAGTCCACGGTCTCCTGAAACAACGCCCGGTCCTGCAGACCAACGCCAGCTGAGGTGTCGAGGGCCGTTGCCGGGAGCACCAGGACCAGCAGAGGCAACAGCAGCGACAGCAGCAAGGTTGGCATCGATACGGCACGGAGGGGCTTCACTCTGCCTGCACCAACCCCTGCTCGAGCAGATCCCCGATCAGATAAAGGGAACCGGCGAGCACAGGCATCGGTTGAGGCCAGCCTCTTGTTGTTTCGATTCGCTTCAGCGCATCCTCAGGACTGGCGGCATCAATGAGCTGATCCTTCCAGTGCGGCATGGCTTTCAGGAGTGCATCACGCGTCCAGCTGCGGTGGTTGGAGACCGGCACGATCCAGGCCTGATCCTGAGGCAGCAGCAGCAGCTGCAGCATCTCCAGCGCCTGCTTGTGGGCTTGGATGCCGAGGATCCACACCACACCCCGCCCATGGCCCTGCCAGCGCTGCCGCTCCAGGGCCAGTTGCTGAGCGGCGGGTGGGTTGTGGGCGCCATCGAGAAGAAGCGGATGGCCCTGCCAGGTCACGGTCTGCAGGCGGCCGCTCCAACGGGCCTTGGTAAATCCAGCCCGGATCGTGGTCTCATCCAGGTTCCATCCCAGAGGCCGCAGAGCCTGCAGCGCTCCACGGGCCACGGCCGCGTTGCGGCGCTGCCAGCTTCCCGCCAGCCCCAGAGTCCAGTCGCTGGGCAGAGGATCAACCCACTGCAGACCGGCGTTGTTGGCCTTGCAGGTCTGTTCCAGCACCGCCCGTACCGGCGCCAGTTGGTCTGAGCTGATCACCCGTGCTCCTGGTGTGATCACAGCGGCCTTCTCCTCGGCGATGGCCATCAGGGTGGATCCCAGGTGTTCACAGTGGTCAAGGCCGATGCTGGCCATGGCGATCACCGGTCGCTTGGGATGGGCGGTGGTGGCATCCAGCCGACCCCCCAATCCCACCTCCAGCACCAACAGCTCCACAGCCTCGGTGTGAAAGTGCGTCAGGGCTGCGGAGAGCAGTTGCTCGAAGGGGGTGAGCTGATGCTCCGCGCAGAGCTCTTGCTGGGCCAGCAAGAGCTGGCGGAGATGGCCTTCGCTGATGGGGATGCCATCAATCGCGATCCGCTCACACCAGCTCACCAGGTGAGGGGAGGTGGTGATGCCGCTGCGGAGGCCTGCCTGCTGCAGCGCTGCGCTGAGAAAGCTGGCAATCGAGCCCTTGCCGTTGGTTCCGGCCACCTGAATCGCGGGAATGTCTCCACAGGGAGACCCCAGGGCCTGAAGGGCATGGCGCATCCGCCCGAGCTGCAGGTCCATGCCCCGCAGATCAAAGCGCGGGATCAGATCCGACAGCTGCTGTTCCGCCATCGAGGCGATCAGACCAGCTCAGCGAGGGTCGCGTCCAGTCGCCTGAGCAATTGGCGCACCTCTTTTGCGGAGATCACCAGAGGAGGCACCATCCGCAGCACAGTCGCTCCAGCTGCCACCAGCAGAAGCCGCTGCTCAATTGCGGCCTTCGCCAGCTGTGGAGCTGTGACACCACAGTCCTGATGCACCACCAGGCCCTGAAGCAGGCCCCAGCCGCGCACTCCTTGCAACAGCTGGGGGTAACGCGCGACGAGATCCTGGAGTCCCTGCTGCAGCTGCTGCCCTCGTTCCTCCACATTGCGCAGCAATCCCCTGCGCTGAATTTCCTGCGCCACGGTCAGTCCAGCGGTGCAGGCAAAGGGGTTGCCACCAAAGGTGCTGGCGTGATCACCGGGCTCGAACACATCCGCTTTGGCGTTCACCAGCAGGGCGCCGATTGCATGGCCGCCCCCCAGTCCCTTGGCCAGGGTGAAGGCGTCCGGTTCGATGCCGAGCTGTTCGTAGCCCCAGAGCCGACCGCTGCGGCCCATGCCCACCTGCACCTCATCAAGGATTAGCAGGATGTTGCGCTCGCTGCAGAGGTGGCGCAGGCGCTTGAAGAAGCCCGCATCGCCGGGGTGAACCCCCCCTTCACCCTGCAGAGGTTCAAGCAGCACGGCTGCCACCGCCGGTCCGTTGGCTTCATGGCGTTCGAGCAACGACTCGAAGGCATGGATGTCGTTGTATGGGAAGTAATCGAAGCCCTCAACCATCGGTTCGAAGCCCTGGTGGTAGCGCGGCTGGCCTGTGGCGCTCACAGCTGCCAGGGTGCGGCCATGGAAGCTGGCTGAAGCGGTGAGGATCCGCGGCCGGTCGATGCCGCGCTTCAGATGACCGTGCTTTCGAGCGAGCTTGATGGCTGCTTCATTGGCTTCAGCGCCGGAGTTGCAGAAAAAAACGCTTGCAGCACAGCTGTGCTGCACCAACCAGGTGGCCAGGGCGTCCTGCTCGGGAATCCGGTAGAGATTGGAAACGTGCTGGAGACGGCGGAGTTGACGACCGAGGCTGCGGCGCAGGGCACGGTCGCTGTGGCCAAGGGTGTCCGTGGCGATGCCGGCAACGGCATCAAGATGACGTCGGCCCTGGTCATCCCAGACCCAGCAACCACTTCCCCGCACCAAGGTGAGGGGAAAGCGGTTGTAGGTGTTCATCACCGCCTCTGGATGGGAGCCGGGGGACTTGAACCCCCAAGACCAGTGGCCGGCTGATTTTGAGTCAGCTGCGTCTACCAATTCCGCCAGGCTCCCGTACTAGGGATTGTATGTAGTGATGCCCCCGACTTCAGCCCTGCTGCCGTTCGAGCTGCGCACCAACGGCGTTTAGCTTCGCTTCGACGTTGTCGTAGCCGCGATCGAGATGCTTGAGGCCAGACACCTTGGTGGTGCCATTTGCGGCGAGACCTGCCAACACCATGGCTGCTGCGGCTCTCAGGTCACTGCCCGTGACAGGCGCTGCACTGAGCTGTGCAACACCCTCAACGATGGCGGTGCTGCCGTCCACGCGGATGGAGGCCCCCATGCGCTGAAGCTCAGCAACGTGCTGAAGCCTGTTCTCATAAATCTTTTCGCTGATCACGCTGGTCCCCTGGGCGGTGGCCATCAACGCCATGAACGGAGCCTGAAGATCGGTCGGGAAGCCAGGGAACGGTTGGGTGGTGATGTCGACCGCCTGGATGTCACCGGGGGTGATGGAGATTCCTGTCTGATCGATCTCCAGCTGGCAGCCACAGTCCCGCAGCTTTTGCAGAACAGCACTGAGGTGCTCAGGAATCACCGGTTCCACCCGCAGCGGTGATCGGGTGATCGCTGCGGCGATCAAAAAGGTGCCAGCTTCGATCCGGTCGGGAATGACCGGGTAGTTCCGCACGCCGTGGAGACGCTCGACACCCCGAACCTTGATCACCGGTCCCCCGGCGCCGCTGATGTCCGCACCCATCTGGATCAGCAGGTTGGCCAGATCCTGAACCTCGGGTTCCTGGGCGGCGTTTTCAATCGTGGTGGTGCCGCTGGCCAGTACTGCCGCCATTAGCAGTGTTTCAGTGGCCCCCACGCTTGGACAATCCAAAACGATGGATGCACCCGTGAGCCGCTTGCTGCTGCCCTTGAGGCAAGCCGTGACAATGCCGTGTTCAACACTGACGTGCGCCCCCAACGCTTTGAGTCCCCGGATGTGCTCGACAACGGGACGAGCGCCGATGCGACAACCACCAGGCAGTGGCACCCTGGCGTGCCCCAGTCGTCCAAGAAGTGAGCCGATGCAAAAGAAACTGGCGCGAAGGCTGTTGACCAGTTCATAGGGGGGTTCGTGGCTGCTCAGAGTTCCGGCATTCAGGGAGACACTGTCAACGGAGTGTTCAACCTGGACGCCAAGGGCTGACAGGATCCGGCCCATGCCTGCGATATCGGTGAGATTGGGAACATTTGTGAGTTCCACGACCTCGTCTATGAGGAGACTCGCGGTCATCAGCACCAGGGCTGAATTCTTGGCTCCACTGACCTTCAGAACACCTTGGAGACGACGGCGCCCTACGATCGAAAGGAAGGGGTTGAGAATGTCTTGATACACTGGGGACGCCACCGTCATTTCCCGCCCTGCTTCCCGATTGCACGCAGTTTGACAACCAGATGTGAGACCGTCTAGACGGCCGGCAGGGAAACTGGTTTCAACGGTCACCAAATCAGGGTTCGGTGTCCGGGGTCACGATGCCGTATGTTCACCTAGTCGCTTGGGCGACACGCCAGCGGATGTGGCGGAATTGGTAGACGCGCTAGTTTCAGGTACTAGTGGTGGCAACATCGTGGGAGTTCAAGTCTCCCCATCCGCACTACCTTTGACTTGAGATCGTCTTCTCACAAGTCATGATCGTCCTGAAGATTTCAAACGCATCTGAGGTCGTCGCTTCCAAGGTCGGTCGTTTTCTGGAGCGCTTGACACCCGATTCGGTCGACCAGTCGGCGGTCGAAGACCAGTTGATCAAAAAATTGATTGAAAACCTGGCGGCGGAAGGATTGAAGGGGGAAATCGCAGCCATTAATGGTCTCGACCTCGACGGTTCTGATCTGTCGCTGAAAACAGAACTCAAGGTCCGGAAGCACACAAGCTTCTGATCAGTAGCTTGCCGGGTGTGTCGGATATATTGATCAGCAGCCGCAGGAACCCTCTTGTCAAGCGGTTGCGCTCGTTGTCCAGCCGTGCAGGACGCGGGGAGGAGGGACTTCTGCTGCTCGAAGGCACCCATCTGCTGCAAGAGCTGGTGCGTCTCAAGCTTCAGCCGGCTGAGTTGATTGCGACAGAGCGCTGGTATCAGCGGCACACTCAGCTCCTGGTGGGCGTAAACCAGGCGATCCCCCGTCGTCTCGTCACCGATGAGGTGCTGACAGCAGCGTTGAGCACCGTCACTCCCGATGGCGTGGCCAGCTTGTGCCCGTTGAACGCTCTTCCAGAACCACCAACGGAGGCCCATTTCCTGCTGGTGCTCGACCGGATTCAGGATCCAGGGAACCTTGGAACGTTGTTGCGCACGGCGCTGGCTGCTGATGTTCAGAATGTCTGGTTAGGCTCGGGAGTTGACCCTCTTGGCAGCAAGAGCCTGCGTGCTTCAGCTGGAGCCCTGCTGCAGTTGCCACACCACCGCTTTGGCCCTGATGAAGACACAGCGATCAGCCAACTCACGTACGAACTGAAACGTCTTGCCGCAGGTGGAATGCAGGTGGTGGCCACTTTGGTTCCGGGTTCTCAAGTTCCTATCCCTCCAGTGCCGTACTGGGAGCTCAACTGGCGGCTGCCGACAGCTCTTGTGCTGGGTACCGAGGGAGGTGGACTGTACCCTGAGCTGCTGGCCTGCTGCACCCACGCCGTGACCTTGCCCCACAGTTCCCGGGTGGAGTCGCTGAATGTGGCGGCGGCAGCTGTGCCCCTCCTCCTGGAGCGACGACGGGCGACAATGACCGCCACAACGCAGCAGTCCGGGTGAGCGACGCCAGTTTCGACTTCGACGTCATCGTCATCGGCGCCGGTTACGGCGGCTTCGATGCCGCCAAACATGCCGCTGAGCATGGCCTCAAAACCGCCATCATTGAATCGCGGGAGATGGGCGGCACTTGTGTCAATCGCGGCTGTGTGCCGTCCAAGGCGCTATTGGCAGCCAGTGGCAAGGTGCGGGAACTGGCCGACGATCAGCACCTGGCCAGTTTCGGGATCCATGCGGCACCTGTGCGCTTCGAACGGCAGAAGATCGCTGATCACGCCAACCAATTGGTGAAGACGATTCGCACCAACCTGACCAAGACCCTGGAGAGAGCAGGCGTCACAATCCTGCGGGGGCATGGCCGTCTGGAGGGATCCCAGCGGGTGGGACTGCGCGAACCCAGTGGTGTTGACCGGGTCCTCAGCGCAAAAGATGTGATCGTGGCGACAGGCTCTGACCCGTTTGTTCCGCCTGGGATCGAAACGGATGGCCGCACGGTGTTCACCAGTGACGAAGCCATCAACCTCGAGTGGCTGCCGCGCTGGATCGCCATTGTCGGCAGCGGTTATATCGGTCTGGAGTTCGCTGACGTTTACACCGCCCTTGGTTGCGAGGTGACGATGATCGAGGCGCTTGATCGGGTCATGCCCACCTTTGACCCCGACATTGCCAAGATCGCTGGACGTCACCTGATCGATGGCCGTGACATCGACGCCCGTTCAGGCGTTCTGGCCAGCAAGGTGACCCCTGGCTGCCCAGTGCGGATCGACCTCTCGGACTTCAACAGCCGTGAACTGGTGGAAACCCTTGAGGTGGATGCCGTGCTGGTGGCCACCGGCCGGGTGCCCAGCAGCAAGGGGTTGAACTTGGAGTCGCTCAACATTGAGACCAACCGCGGCTTTGTGCCCATCGACGACAGCATGAGCGTTCTGGTCAACGGTCAGCCGGTGCCGCATCTCTGGGCCGTTGGCGACGTCACCGGAAAGCTGATGCTGGCCCACACGGCTGCGGCTCAGGGCAAAGTTGCGGTGGACAACATCCTTGGCCACAACCGCACCATCGATTACCGCAGTATCCCTGCTGCCACCTTCACCCATCCGGAGATCAGTTCGGTGGGACTCACGGAGGCAGAGGCCAAGCAGCTCGCCGAAACGGATGGTTTTCAGCTGGGGTCCGTTCGGAGCTATTTCAAGGCCAATTCCAAGGCACTGGCGGAGCTGGAAAGCGATGGCCTGATGAAGCTGCTGTTCAACAAGAGCAGTGGAGAAGTGCTGGGCGCTCACATCTACGGACTGCATGCCGCTGATCTGATTCAGGAGGTTGCCAATGCAGTGGCACGTCGTCAGAGCGTGCGGCAGTTGTCAACGGAGGTGCACACCCATCCCACCCTCAGCGAAGTGGTGGAAGTGGCCTACAAGCAGGCTGCCTCCCAGCTCACCGCCTGAGTAAGCCCTTATTTCTGATTGCCATGGAGATCCGTCGTCGTCCCCCCAATCCCAAGGTGCGCGTGGCGTATCTGGAGTACGCCGTTCCCCACGACGAGGAGGAACCCAAGAACATTCTCGAAAAGATCGTCTGGACCAAGGACCGTGAAGTGGATGCCGCCCGCGAGCGGGTGCCGTTGCAGACCCTCAAACGGCAGATCGAGGATCTGCCGCCGACACGGGACTTCCTCGCTGCACTGCGCGAGGCACCTGTTCAGCCTGCCGTGATCGCTGAAGTGAAGAAGGCGAGCCCCAGCAAGGGGGTGATCCGGGAGGATTTCGATCCTGTCGCCATCGCCAAGGCCTACGCCGCCGGCGGTGCAAGCTGCCTGTCTGTACTCACCGATAAGACCTTTTTCCAGGGCGGCTTCGACGTGCTGGTTGAGGTGCGGCAGGCGGTGGATCTGCCTTTGCTGTGCAAGGAATTCGTCCTCAGCCCCTATCAGCTGTTCCAGGCACGCGCGGCCGGTGCTGATGCCGTGCTGCTGATTGCAGCGATCCTCACGGATCAGGATCTGCGTTATCTAAGCAAGGCCGCAGCGGCTCTGGGCCTCATGGTGTTGGTGGAAGTCCATGACGCCACTGAAATGGACTGGGTGCTCAGCATTGGCGGCTTCCCCTTGATCGGCATCAACAACCGTGATCTCACCAGCTTCGAGACGGATCTGGCCACCACCGAGCAGCTCATGGAACGCTTCGGCGACCATCTTCAGGATCAGGGCGCGTTGCTGGTGAGTGAGTCAGGCCTCTTCGACCGTTCCGATCTGGACCGGGTCAAGGCCGCTGGCGCCGATGCCGTGTTGGTTGGCGAAGCGCTGATGCGTCAGCAGGATGTTCAGTCGGCCCTGACCAACCTGATCCACGGTTGAACTGGAACGGTCCTGCAGAATGATTCTTTTAGGGGCGGTGCCTTGCTGATCAGCATCCTCACCGGTTTCGCTGCCGGTGCTGTTCACGTCGTTGGTGGCGTTGATCATCTGGTGGCGATGGCTCCCTTTTCGTTGCGCAAGCCCTTGCCGGCCCTGCGTGCAGGCTTCGCCTGGGGAGCCGGTCATTCGGCCGGAGTGGTGCTCCTCGCTGTGATCTCAATCGGGCTCAAGGATCTGGTCCATGTGGAGACGATGTCCTCCTGGGCTGAGTTTCTGGTGGGCGTCGCTCTACTGGTGGTGGGTGCCCTGGCGGTGAGAACGGCCTTCGGTCTTGAGCTGCACAGCCATGAGCACCATCACGAGGGTGACCAACCGCACCAGCACTTGCATCTGCATGTGCGTGGACAAGGCAACCACAGGCGCCATGCCCATGCCGCTTCTGGACTGGGGCTGCTGCATGGACTGGCCGGTGCCAGCCACCTGCTGGCTGTGATCCCTGCCTTGGCGCTGCCTCCCGCCGCTGCGTTTGGCTACCTGGTGGCGTACCTCTGCGGTTCCATTGCCGCGATGGTTGCCGTGGTTGCTGTGGTGTCTTTCCTCACGCTGCGCAGCGGTGCACGGTTGCTTCCCTGGCTGGTGGGTGGCACCGGTGCCCTCTCGATTGTCACGGGTGCCATTTGGTTGCAGAAGACGTCGGCTGCGATTTTCTGAGACACGACGTCGCCACACCAATCAGCAACGCCAAGGGGATGGGCCCCAGCTGACGGCTGTCGGTGCTGGCTGAAGGGTTGTCACCCAGGAGGGTCATGCCGTTGGCATCCATCCCGTGCATCCGTTTGACCAGACGAACCCCCGGTTTGCTGGGATGCCACGCCACGACAACGTCACCGGGTTGGGGACGGCGCCGCTGGTTCACCAGGATCCGGTCTTCGGAGCCCAGGTGCGGAAGCATGGACTCCCCTTGGACTTTCAACAGCTGACGACGGCCACAAAAAAACAGCAACAGATCCTGAAGACCTGCTGCTGCAAGAGGAGGGAGCAAGTGGTTCCGATTCAGGAGGCGGTGACCCAGGCGTCGCTGCGGCCCTTGGATTGCCAGAACATGCCGTGAACTTTCTCGACGGCAGCCATCAATTCCTCAGCTTTTGCCTGGTCAATGTTGACCTTGCAGGCGCTGCAGAGCTTGGCGGCTTTCCAGAAGGTGTCGTGCAGATCGGGGAAGGTGGCCAGGTGCTCCGGCTTGAAATAGTCGGTCCACAGGATCAGCAGTTCCTTTTTGGTCTTTTGCGCTTCCTCCTCCTTGATGGCCACGTAGCGACCGGAGGTGTTGTTGTAGGCAGCAAGAGCCGCAGCATCACCTGCAGCTGGAGCCTCCATGGCCTTGAGCTTCTTGGTCATGGAGAGGACGGCTTCAGCCGCAACACGGGCAGAAGCTGGGTCGTATACGCCGCAGGGTCCATCGCAATGGGCTTCCGCCGCAGGTGCGGGAAGGGCGCGAACGAGGGCGGTGAGGGCCGAGCGCAGCATCGGTTGGGAACGAAAGTGCTTGCGTTAAGCCTAACTGCGGCCCATCACTTCACGTCGAGCAGCTCGACTTCGAACACCAGGGTGGCGTTGGGGGGGATGACGCCGCCAGCACCGCGGCTGCCGTAGGCGAGATCCGGCGGGATCACCAGTTTGCGCTTGCCGCCGACCTTCATGCCGACCACGCCTTCATCCCAACCTTTGATCACCCGTCCGGCTCCGAGGGGGAAGTTGAACGGGGTGCCCCGGTCGTAGCTGGCGTCGAACTGCTTGCCGTTTTCAAGGGTTCCCCGGTAGTGCACTGCAACGGTCTGGCCGGAGGCGGCTTCCGCTCCTTCGCCGACCTGCAGTTCTGTGATCTTCAGTCCGCTGGCTGTGATCTGGGTGTCGGGGGCGTCGAGGGGGCCGCCGAGGGCGGAGGCATCGGCCTGGTTGGTGTCGGGAGCCATGGCGAACAAGGTTGGGTTGGGATCATCCGGATCCAGCTCGAAGCTGGACCGCGCTACTACGGCGCTGGTGGTCTTGGCGACAACGCTGGCGGTTGCGGCGGTGCTGGTGGCAGCTGCTGCGTCGGCTGCTGCTGCGTTGACAGTGGAGGGGGCCACCAGCTGACTGACCAGGGCCAACAGCAGGCAGAGCACGCAGACCGTGGAGCTGATCAGGATGTCGCGCATGACTGCCGCATTGAATGGCCTTGATTCTGGCCCCCGGACGGTTGGCCTAGTCGGCACGATTCAACTGCCGCAGCTGTTGCTCGATCCGGTCGATGCGGCCGCGCAGTTCATCAAGTTCCTTCTGACTGGCCACACCGATGTCCTGCAGGAGGTTGTCGCGGTTGCGCCCGATGTCTCGCTCAACCTTCTCCTCCAGTTCTGGTGTTTCCCCCCGAAGCGCCTTCATCACATCGTCCACAAGTGCTGAGGCCTGGTTGGGGTCCAGCCGGCCGCGACTGACCCAGTCCTGGGTGACCCCGCGCAGACGATCGGCCACCAGGCTCGTGGTGCCGAGGCCGCGCAGAAGCAGTTGTTGCAGAGGGTTGCCGGAGTCCATCCGTCTCAGTTGCGGCCTGGCATCAGGATGACGCTGCTGCGCATCGCTGACCATGGGCGATCTCCGATCCCAGCCACTGCTGCGAGCTGTTCTGGGTGGCCTCCTGGCCGGACTGGCCCCAGGAGTTGCCGGTCCCTTGTCGATGCTTCCTGCTCTGGCCCTGCTGTGGTCGCTGGTGGAACGACCGCGTGATGCGGTGCTTTGGGGTCTCTTGGCTGTATTGATCAGCCACCGCTGGCTGCTTGGCTTGCATCCACTCACTTGGATGGGTCTGCCGGCATGGCTCAGCCTGCCGGTGGCTGTGGTGATCTGGCTGAGCTGCGGAGTTGCTGCAGCCCTGTTGCTGCTGCTGTGGGCGCTGTTGGCTCGGTTGTGCCGCCGGAGGGACGGGACTTGGCGATTCGGAGCAGTTCTGATTTTGGCTTTGGTCTGGGGAGCAGCCGAGTTGCTGCTTGAGGGGTCTCCGTTGTTCTGGATCGGTGTTGGAGGCAGCGTGCTGCCCCTGGATCGCCCCCTGGCTGGCCTGGGCCGCTGGCTGGGCAGTGGCGGACTGGCCACGCTCCAGCTGCTCTGGGGTTGGGGGCTCTGGCAGCTCTGGCGCCGTCGGGGGCGACGCTGCGCCGGGTGGTTAATCTCCCTTCTGCTGGCCCATGCCGTGGGGGCACTCAGTTTGAGTCCACCGCCCGCCCTCGCTGCCCTGCGACTTGGTGCCTGGCAGCCGGCGATTCCCACCCGTGAAAAATTCAGCCCGGAGCGTCAGCGGCGCTTCCAGTCGGCGCTGTCCTCGGCCTTGAAACAGGCTCAGGCTCTGAAGGTGGAGGCGTTGGTAGCGCCGGAGGGAACCCTGCCGTCCCACTGGCAGCCTGATGAGGACGGTTTGCCCTTGCCGTTGATCAGCGGAGGCTTTCGCTGGGTTCGGGGGCAGCAGCGAAGCAGTGTGTTGCTGGCAAGGCCCGATCGTGCGGGGGTAGAGCCCCTCGTGGACAAGCATCGCCTGGTGCCGCTCGGTGAGTGGTTGCCACCGCTGCCGGCAGGCTTCACCCGGGGGTTGTCGGCGGTGGGGGGGCTCCAGCCGGGAGATGCCTCTCGTTTTGCGAATACCTGGCCATCACCTATTGCTGTGGCGATCTGCTACGAGATCAGCAATGGACGGGCTTTGGCCAAGGCGACGGCACAGGGGGCGGAGTGGTTGTTGACGATTGCCAATCTCGATCCTTACCCCCAGCTGTTGCAACGGCAATTCCTGGCCCTGGCTCAGCTGCGGGCCATCGAAACCGGTCGCGATGTGTTGAGTGTTGCAAACACCGGGCCGACGGCCCTGGTGTCGGCGGATGGAACCGTGCAGCTGTTGTTGGAGCCGCAAACCGACGCTATCGCGGCGGCTGAGCTCCTACGGAGGCAACAGCTGACGGGTTATTCGCGGTTGGTCTGGGCCTGGTCGTCCCGCTGAATCAGCCCTCCACCCAACACCGTTTCTCCTCTGTAGAAGACGGCGGCCTGTCCGGGTGTGATGGAGAACTGATCATCGAGGAATTGCAGCCGGCAGCGGTGAGGCCGCTGGAGCGCTTCATCCTCTGGTGTGTGGGGAATCGGGGTGAGTTGTGCTGCAACCGGCTCACTGCGATAGCGCATCTGAACCTCCAGCTCCAGCGGCTGCTGGAGCGGTGCGATGGAGACCCAATTGATTGCCCCCACCACACAGCTGCGTTGCCCCGCCTCCGCCCGGGGCGCCACCACCACCTGATTCATGGCGGGGTCGAGCCGGATCACGTGGAGCGGTTCCCGCCAGGCCACCCCCAGCCCCTTGCGTTGACCGATGGTGAAGTGCTCGATGCCGTCATGCTCACCAACCACCGTGCCGTCACTCAGCACGATCTCGCCTTGTCGTGGAGGCAGATAGGCGTCGAGAAACGCCCGCATGGAGCCATGGTGATCCGCAAGGCAGAGATCCTGGCTTTCCGGTTTCTCCGCGGTGCGCAGGCCGTGTCGAGCTGCTTCCAGTCTGGTGTCGGCTTTGGTGAGTTCGCCAAGGGGGAACACGATCCGTCCCAGCACCTCCTGGGGCAGGTCGTAGAGGAAATAGCTCTGGTCTTTGCGACTGTCGAGCCCTCGCAACAACTGATGCCGGCCTTGGTCACCGCCATGGCGGATCCTGGCGTAATGGCCTGTGGCAATCCGGGGCAGCCCCCGTTCCTCGGCGGCCCAGTCGAGCATCGGCCCGAACTTCACCGAACGGTTGCACTGGGAGCAGGGCAAGGGCGTGATGCCGTCGCGGTAGCCGTCCACCAGCCGCTGCACGATTTCCTTTTGAAAGGTGTCCCGGGTGTCCACCACGTGATGGGGAATGCCGAGCTGTTCGCAAATTCCGGCTGCATCCACAAGGCCTTCAGCGCAACAGGCGCCCTTACCACTCATCAACCAAAGCGTGAGGCCCTCTACCTCCCAGCCCGCTTCGACCAACAGTGCCGCGGTCAGGGAACTGTCCACTCCACCGGACAGACCAACGGCAACGCGGTGCTCTACCGGCCAAGTCCGCAGCCGCTGCAATGCTGCGTCTCCTGCTGCAGTGGGAAGGCGATCAGTTGAGCTGGTGGCGCTGTTCATCGACGGTGTTGACCTTCCTCCAGTGTGTGGGGTCGTGAAGCGGCGTCGATTGGGTTTGGTCGAGCCGATCGCCCAAGTTCCAGCTGAACCGCAGAATTGATGTCACGTTTTCGGGACAATTGTGTTGGAGGCAATTTTGTTTTATGACGGTTTCGATATGAAAAATTGGTTAGGGGACATTGGTCCAAATCGAGCGTTATTGAATCAAATGCGAGGAAATTCTGAAGTGTTTCGATTTGCTCGCACAAATCTGAAAGGTTGCTGAAAACACTTCTGTTTTTTGGATCTTCATAAGAAAGTTCTCACACCACGGCGGAGGACACGCAATGGTTTCAACATCTCAGAAACCCATCGACTCTCAGCGCCGCCGCAGTAGCGATCCTGTTAGTTGGTATTTGACCACGATCGGCCGAATTCCTCTGCTTACCCCGGCAGAAGAAATCGAACTGGGCAATCAGGTCCAGGCGATGATGACCCTGACCGAAGACGGTTCTAAAACTTTCGAAGACCACGAGCTGACGGGGAAGCAGCGGCGGATGCTCCGCATCGGTCGACGGGCGAAAGAACGAATGATGAAGGCCAACCTTCGCCTGGTTGTGAGTGTTGCCAAGAAATATCAAGGAAAAGGTCTGGAACTGCTGGATCTGATCCAGGAAGGATCTTTAGGCCTCGAGCGTGCTGTTGAGAAGTTTGACCCCACCCGCGGATACAAATTTTCCACGTACGCCTTCTGGTGGATCCGCCAGAGCATGACCCGTGCCATCGCCTGTCAGTCCCGCACCATCAGGCTTCCGGTTCACCTCAGCGAGCGCCTCACCACGATTCGCAAGGTGAGTCTTGATCTGGCTCACAAGCTTGGTGCGATGCCCAGCCGGGTGGAAATCGCAGAAGCGATGGACATTCCCCTCGATGAGCTCGACTCACTCCTGAGGCAGGCTCTCACCACGAGCAGTCTCGACGCCCCTGTGAATGGCGAGGAAGGCCGCAGTTTCCTGGGTGACCTGATTGCCGACTCTTCCCTAGATGAGCCGCTCGACATCGTTGAGCAACGCATCCATCATGAACAGCTCGGACGCTGGCTCAGTCACCTCAGCGAGCAGGAGCAGCATGTGCTCAAGCTTCGCTTTGGACTCGAAGGCAACGAGCGTCACACCCTGGCTGAAATCGGGAGGCTGATGGACGTCTCTCGAGAGCGTGTCCGTCAGGTGGAGCTCAAGGCATTGCGCAAGTTGCGCAACCTGACCCGTCGGCTGCCCAGCGGAATCTGAGCAGTCGGACGGATCTGGGTCAGTCTTCAGCCCAGATGTAGCGGGTGAGCTCCGTTGGATCGGGCTCAGGAGCCGAGAGGGCGAACTCCACACAGTCCTGAACGATGGCATCGATCTCTTTCTCGATGCTTCGCAGTTCGTCGCTGCTCACCAGATTGGCCTCGCAGAGATCGCGCTCAAGAGCCTTAATCGGGTCGCGCTCGGCCCAGAACTGTTTCTCCTGTTCAGCGCGGAGTTCATCCGGGTCTGCAAGTGAGTGACCACGGAATCGATAGGTCAGGCACTCCAGCAGGGTGGGACCTTCCCCTGCGCGCGCCCGTTCCACGGCTCGTTGGGCCGCGGCGCGGACCGCTAGCACGTCCATGCCGTCCACCTCTTCGCCGGCCATGCCGAACGACGCTGCTTTGCGCCAGATCTCCGGATCACTGGTGGCACGGTCATGGGCCATGCCGATGGCCCACTTGTTGTTTTCCACCACGAACAGGATCGGCAGCTTCCACAGTTGCGCCATGTTCATGCACTCGAAGAATTGGCCATTGTTGCAGGTGCCATCACCGAAGAACGCTGCTGTGACGGCGTTGCTGGAGGCGTCCCCCAGGGCATCACGCTTGTAGCGGCTGGTGAAGGCTGACCCCAGAGCAACGGGGATGCCCTCTGCGATGAAGGCGAAGCCCCCCAGCAGGTGGTGCTCCTTGGAGAAGAGGTGCATGGAACCACCCCGCCCCTTGCTGCAGCCTGTTTCCTTGCCGAACAGCTCACTCATCACCTCCCGCGCTGGAACACCGGCGCTCAGGGCGTGCACGTGGTCTCGATAGGTGCTGCAAAACCAATCGTGCTGGCGCTTCATGGCGCCGATCACCCCGGTGCTCACGGCCTCCTGGCCGTTGTAAAGGTGAACGAAGCCAAACATCTTGCCGCGGTAATACATTTCCGCGCACTTGTCCTCGAAGCGACGGCCGAGGGTCATGTCGCGGAACAGCTCCAGCCCCGTCTCCCGGTCGACAGTGGCCCGCTGGGCTGTGACGAGGTTGGACAGGCGTTCGGCGTGGGGACCAGCGGCTGCGCTGCCGATGGGGGCGGTGTCGACCGCAAGGTCCTGACCCATGACCGTCCTAATCAATGGGGGTGACTGTAAGGGCCAGCCGTTGTGCGATGGGCAAAATCCCTGACACTGACTAAAGTTCGCCCTTTGGGGACCTGTGGACGTTGGATCTGCCCATCGATCATTTCCGGCTGCTGGGTGTCAGTCCCTCCGCCGATCCAGCCTCCATCCTGCGGCGTCTTCAGACCCGCAGTGACAGTCCGCCGGACGATGGCTTCACCCATGAGGGACTGCTGCAGCGGCAGGCGCTGTTGCGTCGATCAGCTGATCTGCTGACGGATCCGAGTGAAAGGGCTGACTACGAGGCAGCGCTGCTGTCGTTGAGCTCGATCCATCCCAATGAAACCGTCGGCCTCGATCTCGCTGCCAGCAGCGAAGTGGCTGGATTGATCCTGCTGTGGGAGGCAGGAGCGGCCTTGGAAGCGTTCCAACTCTCCCGGCAGGGTTTGCAGCCGCCTCAGGCGCCAGCCCTTGGCAGTGGCCGTGAAGCCGACCTCACGCTGCTGGCAGCCCTCGCCTGCCGCGACGCGGCCCGGGATGAGCAGCAGCAGCGGCGTTACGAGTCCGCTGCACAACTGCTGCGGGACGGCATCGAACTGCAGCAGAGAATAGGCAAGTTGCCGGATCAGCAGGCCCGCCTTCAGCTGGAGCTGGATGACCTGCTGCCCTATCGGGTGTTGGATCTGCTGAGCCGGGATCTATCCGATGCCGAAGCCCGCCAGCAGGGAATCTCCCTGTTGGATCAACTGGTGCGCGATCGGGGTGGTTTGGATCCTGAGGGACTGGATTCCGATGCCCCAGCTGCCATGGGGCAGGCTGATTTCGAATCGTTTTTCCAGCAGATCCGCCGCTTTCTAACGCTGCAGGAGCAGGTCGATCTGTTCCGTGGTTGGTTCGCGGAGGGCTCCAGCGAAGCCGGTTGTCTGGCGGTCTTTGCCCTGGCAGCTGCGGGCTATTCACGACGGAAGCCTGAGTTCCTCGAGCAGGCCCGCGAACAGCTGCAGCGGTTGGGGGCATCCGATCTGGATCCGATGCCGCTGCTGGGCTGTCTTGATCTGTTGTTGGGCAATGTTGCGGAGGCCTCGCTGCACTTCAGTGCCATCCGTGACGAGGAGCTCCTGCGCTGGCTGGCGGAGCATCCCGGCGATCATCTTGCGGCCCAGTGCGAGTACTGCAGGGTCTGGCTTGAACGGGATGTGCTCCCCGGTTATCGGGATGTCGATGCCGCCGGCGTTGACCTCGACGCCTGGTTCGCAGACCGTGATGTGCAGGCCTATGTCGATCGCATCGATCGCCAGTCGGCCCGTCTTGTTGGCTCTGCTGCAACCGTGACAGGGGCTGGATTGAGCTCTGTGCTGTCGGCTGATGCCAGCACGCTGCATGAAACGGCGTTGGACGACGACCAATTGCCGGTTGAGGAGGCTTCGTCCTCCGACACGGCCTTTGAAAGGTTGCCCAACCGTCTCAGATGGGTGGTGGCGTCAGTGGTGGTGGGCTTGTTGGCCGCTTTGGCCGCTGCTGTGACGCTGCGCCCGCGGGAGACGGCTCCGGTGGTCTTGCAACCCGAGCCGGATCGTCAGGACGCCGTTGAGCCCAAGTCGTCGGCGCAGGATTCAGCAACCCTGAAACCGAAAGCGATCCTTCAACCGGAGGCGTCCAAAGTTGCAGCTCAGCTGCAACCACTGCTCAGTGATGCGCCCGATGACGCTCAACTGCGGATGCTGGTTCAGGGTTGGCTTGACAGCAAGGCCCAGGCTCTCCAGGGCCAGCCCTCTCAGCTTCCTGTGGTGGCGCGGCAGCATTTGATCGATCGGGTGGATCAGGAGCGGGCTGCGGCCGTTGCCGCGGGCACCACCACAGTTGTCAAGGCCTCGGTGACATCCCTTGATGTCGTCAGCCGACAGCCGCGTCGCATCGAATTGCAGGCCCAGGTGGCTTACAGCGACAGCACCACTGATCGATCCGGCACTGTGGTGGATCGCACTGAGCCGGGCAACCTTACGGTCACCTACATCCTGGGTCGTGACGCAGATCAGTGGAAGCTGACGGCCTACGTCCCACAGGGTTGATTCTTCCTCGCAGCGTCGCTTTTTACGATCGGGATACTGAATCAATCGAGCCGCCCCAATGTTCGACGAGCTGTCAGCCCGGTTTGAGGATGCGGTCAAAGGGCTGAAAGGCCAGGACAAGATCAGCGACACCAACGTTGAAGGCGCGCTGAAAGATGTGCGTCGTGCCCTGCTGGAGGCCGACGTGAGCCTTCCAGTGGTGAAGGACTTCGTTGCCGATGTGCGCGAGAAGGCCGTCGGTGCCGAGGTGGTGCGCGGTGTCAGTCCGGATCAGAAGTTCATCCAAGTGGTGCACGAGCAGCTGGTGGAGGTTATGGGGGGCGATAACGCCCCTCTGGCCAACGCGGCTGAGGCGCCAACGGTGGTGTTGATGGCAGGTCTGCAGGGTGCAGGTAAAACCACGGCCACGGCCAAGCTCGGCCTGCACCTCAAGGATCAGGGGCGTCGTGCCCTGATGGTGGGTGCCGACGTCTACCGGCCAGCCGCCATCGAGCAGTTGAAAACGCTCGGTGCTCAGATCGATGTGGAGGTGTTCAGCCTCGGTGCTGAGGCCAAGCCAGAAGACATTGCCGCGGCTGGTCTGGCCAAGGCGAAGGAGGAGGGCTTCGACACCTTGCTGGTGGACACCGCCGGTCGCCTTCAGATCGACACCGAGATGATGGAGGAGATGGTGCGGATCCGCACCGCCGTGCAGCCCGATGAGGTGCTGCTGGTGGTGGATTCGATGATCGGCCAGGAGGCTGCTGAGCTCACCCGTGCCTTCCACGACCAGGTGGGCATCACCGGTGCAGTGCTGACCAAGCTGGATGGTGATTCCCGCGGCGGTGCCGCCCTCTCAATCCGCAAGGTGAGCGGTCAGCCGATCAAGTTCATCGGCACCGGCGAGAAGGTGGAGGCGCTCCAGCCCTTCCACCCCGAACGGATGGCCAATCGCATCCTAGGCATGGGCGATGTGCTGACGCTGGTGGAGAAGGCGCAGAAGGAGGTTGAGCTCGCAGATGTCGAGAAGATGCAGAAGAAGCTGCAGGAGGCGACGTTCGATTTCTCGGACTTCGTGCAGCAGATGCGTCTGATCAAGCGGATGGGGTCGCTCGGGGGCTTGATGAAGATGATCCCAGGCATGAACAAGCTCGACGACGGGATGCTCAAGCAGGGGGAGCAGCAGTTGAAACGGATCGAAGCGATGATCGGTTCCATGACGCCGAAGGAACGGGAAAACCCCGATCTGCTGGCAGGTCAGCCGTCCCGTCGTCGCCGCATCGCTGCTGGCAGTGGTCATCAACCGGCGGATGTCGACAAGGTGCTGGCGGACTTTCAGAAGATGCGTGGCTTCATGCAGCAGATGAGTCGTGGTGGCATGCCTGGCATGGGCGGCATGCCTGGCATGGGCGGCATGCCTGGCATGGGCGGCATGCCGGGAATGGGCGGTATGCCTGGCATGGGCGGCATGCCGGGAATGGGCGGTATGCCTGGCATGGGTGGCATGCCTGGCATGGGCGCTATGCCGGGTGGTGGCGGGCGGCCCGGTCGCGGTGGTCCTCCAAAGCGCCAGAAGCCAGCTAAAAAGCGTCGCGGTTTCGGAGATCTTTAGGCCGGAAGGTATGGTGGTTGTTTGGCGGCTGCTGCGGCACTGCCTGAATCACCTTCCAACCTTCACACCAAGGCCACGATGATCAAGCTCCGCCTGAAGCGGTTCGGTAAGAAGCGGGAAGCGAGCTTCCGCCTCGTGGCCTCCAACAGCACCTCCCGCCGGGATGGGCGTCCGCTCCAGGAGCTTGGCTTCTACAACCCTCGTACTAAGGAGACCCGGCTCGACACCGAGGCGATTCGTGAGCGTCTGGGCCAAGGTGCCCAGCCCACCGATGTGGTACGCACGCTGCTCGAGCGCGGTGGCTTGATTGAAAAGACGATCCGCCCTGCGGAGACCGTTGGTAAAGCCAAGCAGGCTGCCAAGCGCGAGGAAGAGGCCAAGCAGGCCGCCAAGGAAGCTGCTGAAGCCAAGGCAGCCGCTGAAGCGGAAGCCGCAGCCGCTGCTGAGGCTGCCAAGGCTGAAGACGCCCCTGACGGTGAGACCGAATCCAGCGAAGGCTGATCTCCCCGGTGCCTGAGGACGGCGCTCGCAACCGCTTCATTTTTGATCTTCCCGATCTTGAGGCAGCTTTGGCCCTGGCTGGAGCTGCAGAAACCACCCTGCATCGCCTCGAGGCTCTGACAGGAGCGTCCTTGGTGTTGCGGGGGCTTCAGTTGATGATCACCGGGCGGCCGACGCAGATCGAGCGGGCCGCTGCGGTGGTGGAACTGGTGAGGCCGATCTGGCAGGACGGGCAAGCCGTCTCCAGCGTTGATCTTCAGGCTGCTCTTGGTGCCCTCAGCAGCGGTCAGGGCGACGACCATGCTGCGATGGGAGAACAGGTGCTGGCACGCAGCCAGACCGGTTCGATGCTCAGACCGCGGACGCTGCGGCAGAAGCATTACGTCGATGCCATGGAGCGACACGATCTCACCTTCGCGCTTGGACCCGCGGGAACGGGCAAGACCTTTCTAGCCACGGTTCTGGCGGTGCGAATGCTGACGGAGCGCAAGGTGGAACGATTGGTCCTGACCCGACCCGCTGTTGAGGCGGGAGAGCGACTGGGGTTTCTTCCTGGAGATCTGCAGCAGAAGGTGGATCCCTACCTACGGCCGCTGTATGACGCCCTGCATGCCCTGCTGGGGCCAGACAAAACAACGGTGTTGCTGGAGAAAGGTGTGATTGAGGTGGCTCCACTGGCCTACATGCGGGGACGCACCCTCAGTGACGCGTTTGTGATCCTGGATGAGGCGCAGAACACCACACCGGCTCAGATGCGCATGGTGCTGACCCGCCTGGGCGAGCGCTCTCGGATGGTGGTCACCGGTGACATCACCCAGGTTGATCTTCCCCAGGGTGTTCCGAGTGGTCTGGTGGAAGCTTCCGATGTGCTGGATGGCGTTGAGGGTGTTGCCGTGTGTCGGTTGACGTCAGCTGATGTGGTGCGACATCCGCTGGTGCAGCGGGTGGTGGAGGCCTATGCCCGCCTTGACGACCAGCGGTCGTCAAGGCCTGTGCGTCGATAGGGAGATCCGAACCCCAGACCCTTGTCAACGCTGGCAGGATAATTGGAGTGATTGTGGTCTGGTCGACATGCCAGCAAGCAGCAATTTCCAACAGGCCATCCGCGACGCGCAGTCCAGCGCCCTGGTTGGACCCAATGTGGTCAACAAAGCCCTGCCCTACGTCGGTGGCGGCATGGTCCTCACCTCCGTCGGGGTGATCGGCGGTTTGTCGATGATGGCAACGCCGATGTTCATGCCCATGTTCTGGGTGGCAGTTATCGGCAACTTGATTCTGTTCTTCGTGGCGCAGAACGTCGCGATGAAGGGCAATAACGCCACGGCGTTGCCACTACTGGCCGTTTACAGCCTGATCACCGGTTTCACCCTCAGTGGTCTGGTGGCTCTCGCGGGTGCGGTTGCCGGAGTCGGAGCCGTCGGCACCGCTGCCCTGGCCACGGGCATCACCTTTGTGATCGCCTCGATTGTGGGGCGCCGCATGAGCGACAGCGTTGGTCAGGCGTTGTCCGGTGTTGTCGGCCTGGGGTTGATCGGCCTGATCCTGGCGATGGTGGTTCAATTCATCGGTGGAATCTTCGCTCCGGCGATGTTCCATGGCACCAGCTTCGAGCTGATGATTGCCGGGTTCGGCACGGTGCTGTTCGTTGGCGCAGCCTTCGTCGACTTCTACACAATGCCTCGTGCTTATCGGGATGAGCAGTACCTGGCGGGTGCCCTCAGCATGTATCTCACCTACATCAACCTGTTTATCTTCATCCTGCGATTGATCATCGTGCTCAACGGCGGAGGCCGCCGCGACTGAAACGCTTGATTGCGATCGGATAGCTCCTTTCGAAGTTGATTCTCTTCCTTAACCCCCGGATGATCCGGGGCTTTTTTTTGGTTGGTCTCAGCCCTCAGTCGTCGGCGACGGCGTAGACGCTCTTGCTGATCGCAACACGCTGCTCGGCGTCATAGCCCCACTTCTCCAGAAAGGCGACATCAGCACCTGTGTTGTTGACCGTTGCCTCCAGCAGTTGCTCCAGCCGCTCCTTGACGAGGGCCGGCTCCAGTTGACGCAGCAATTCCGAGCAGCGGCTGCTCACCCGTTGCGATCCCGCCTGCTGAGCGCTGTCACCGGATCGGCCGTGAGCAACCGCCATCGCTGTGCTCATGGCCAGGTTGCGCACGCTCAGTTCAACAACTCCGGAGCCTGCGGCACGCAACTGCCCCACCACAGCATCCGGCAGTCGATCCATCAGCGCGCTGTCGCCAGCCAGGCTGACCACAAAGAACCCCCGAGCGCCGTCGCGGCTGGACACCATTTCTCCGATTCGGTCCGCCAGCACCTCATCGCTGATCTCCTCGTTCTCCCACTGCTGCAGCCAGGCAGCGGTGATCTCCATCGCCTGCTGGAAGGTGGGTTGCTGCTCCGCCATGGCTGTGATCTGCCCTGCGGGCCAGGCTATGGCCGGAACTGCACAACGAAACGGGGACAGTGACGGCGCAGACTTGCGTCATGCATTCCACTTCGTCGTCGAAGAACCACCGCTCCGGCTTCATCGCACTGATCGGCAGGCCCAACGTGGGCAAATCCACCCTGGTGAACCAGCTGGTAGGGGAGAAGGTGGCGATCACCTCGCCTGTGGCCCAGACCACCCGTAACCGTCTGCGGGCCATCCTCACCACCGAGGACGCCCAGATGGTCCTTGTGGACACCCCAGGCATTCACAAACCCCACCACTTGCTGGGGGAACGGTTGGTGCAAAGCGCCCGCAGTGCCATCGGCGAAGTGGATCTGGTGGTGCTGTTGCTGGAGGGCTGTGAGCGGCCGGGGCGTGGGGATGCCTTCATCGTCAATCTGCTGCGGCAGCAGCCGCTGCCGGTCTTGGTGGCCCTGAATAAATGGGACAAGCTGCCGGAGGATCGTCATGCGGAGGCAGAGGCGGCCTACGGCGAGCTGCTCCAGGAGACGGCTTGGCCGATTCACCGCTGCAGTGCCTTGTCCGGAGAGGGCTGCAGCGCACTGAGCTCGGCGATGGCGGACCAGTTGCCTCTGGGCCCGCAGTTGTATCCCCCGGACATGGTCTCTGACCAACCGGAGCGGGTGTTGATGGGAGAGCTGATCCGAGAGCAGGTGCTGCTGCACACCCGCGAGGAGATTCCCCACAGCGTTGCGGTGACCATCGATCGCGTGGAGGAACTGCCTGCTGGCGGCAAGGGTGGCGGGCGTACGGCTGTGCTGGCCACGGTGATGGTGGAGCGCAAAAGCCAGAAGGGAATCCTGATCGGCAAAGGCGGGGCGATGCTCAAGACCATCGGCCAGGGCGCCCGGCTGCAGATGCAGACCCTGATCGACGGGCCGGTGTATCTGGAGCTGTTCGTGAAGGTGGTTCCCGACTGGCGCAGCAAACCGGCTCGGCTTGCCGAGCTGGGCTATGGGGTGGACTCCTGATGCTGTCGCTGCTCAGCCGCACCAAGAGCTTCCGTGACCCCTGGGTGGGGCATCCGATGCTGAACCGGCGTTGGCAGTTGCATCGCCATCGCGTGCAGCTGGCGGAAGCGCTCTGCCGCTGGCGTCGCTGGTTGAGACCGGTCCAGGAGCGCCAGCTGGAGCGGGATGGTTTTCTGTTGGTGCAGGACGTCTTGCCGGAGCCGACATTCAGGGCCGTGCGGGATGAGGTGGAGGCTCACCTGGCTGCTTCTCAGGCGCAGCATCCGATGCCCGCCAACGAGCGAACAGGATTCCAGCCCAAACAGCCGTTCCCCGGGGGGTTCGATCGCTACGACGGCGGCACTCTCAACCGATTCCTGCACATCGATCCCGTGACGTTGCCCCACGCGGCGGTGGTGAGCCGCGATCCCCGCCTCAGCCGTTGGTCCCGCCAGGCGATCGGTGTACCGATGGATTTGCACAAATTGGACGTTTACCTCACGGTTCACGGTGAAGAGAGCCGCACGCCCGATCTGCAGAAGGACCTGCACCGCGACACATTTTTTCGGGCGCTGAAGTTCTGGCTGTTTCTGAGGCCTGTTGCGGCAGAGGATGGTCCTTTTGAAGTGGTGCCCGGCAGCCATCGGCTCACCCCAGAGCGGCTGCGCTGGGAGCAGGACACCGCCAATGCGGCGATCCGCCAACAGCAGCAGCCGGATGTCTCCGGCTCGTTTCGAATCCAGGAGAAGGATCTTGAGGCCCTTGGGCTGCCGGCGCCGGTGGCTTTGCCCTGCCAGGCCAACACCCTGGTGCTGGCGGATGTGTTTGCCTTCCATCGGCGTGGGGCCGCTCAACCAGGACGTGAGCGCCTGGCCCTCTACGGCTGGAACCGTCCTTACCCGTTTTTGCCCTTCACCTGGTGAAGCTGACTGAGAAGATGGACTGATGAGCGACCAACCCTTCCCTCCGGCAGATGCCGCAGCGTTTCTCGGGCTCTGTGCCGGCGAGTGGATGAGCCTGCGCAGCAGCTTTGAGCTCTCAAGCGGCGGCGACGATGACTGGCACAGCAGCGAACGCGGAGAGCTGGTGGTGCGATTCGGCGAAGCAGTGGATGAAGCGGAAGGGGAGCTGGTGGTGACCGCCCCTGGAGGCGCCACCACCACCCTGCGGTTTTTTCGGGATGGTGCCTTGGCCATCGATGGAACAGCCGCGGGGCAGTGGCGCTTCTGGCCTGACGGCAGCATGGAATTGAACCTGTCGCGCCCAGATGGGATGACGGTTCAGGAGCGGATCTGGTTCACCCGCGCCAATCTGCGACTGCGCAGCACCACGGCCACCGATCAGGACGGAACGCCGCGGCAGGGGAGTTTCTGTACGGACATCCGCCGGGTGTCCAAAGCTGCCGCCTGAACCCTGATGGCGCCCTATCGCCTCGATGTGGTGAGTCTGGCGCCGCAGGCCTTTGCGCCCTTGCTCGAGCTGGGGGTGATCGGTCGTGCTTTCGGGAGCGACATTGCCGAGTTGCATCTCCACAACCCCCGCGATTTCGCCACCGACCGCTACCGCAAGGTGGACGATGAGCCCTATGGGGGCGGCGCCGGCATGGTGCTGAAGCCGGAACCGGTGTTCGCAGCGGTGGAGTCGATTCCCCGGCGCAGCAGTGCTCGGGTGCTGCTGATGTCTCCCCAGGGGCGTCCTCTGCATCAGGCCGATCTGCAGCGTTGGGCCCATGACCACGATCAGCTGGTGCTGCTTTGCGGCCATTACGAGGGCTTTGATGAACGCATCCGCAGCCTTGTCGATGAGGAGGTGTCCGCCGGTGATTTCGTGCTCACCGGTGGCGAGCTGCCGGCGATGACCGTGATCAATGGGGTGGTGCGGCTGTTGCCGGGAACGGTCGGCACAGCCCAGTCACTGGTGGAGGAAAGTCACAGCGCGCTGTTGCTGGAACATCCCCACTACACCCGACCGGCGGAGTTCCAGGGCATGGCTGTGCCGGCGGTGTTGCGGAGCGGAAACCACGCCGCCATCGAGACCTGGCGCCAGCAGCAGCGGGAGCAACGCACGCGGGATCGTCGCCCCGATCTCTATGCGCGCTGGAGAATGGCGCGTGATGACGCTGGAGCGGCCATGCAGATGCGGATCGGCAACGGGTACGACATCCACCGGTTGGTGCAGGGCCGCGCGCTGATCCTCGGTGGGGTCACCCTGGAGCATCCCGATGGGCTTGGCCTTGATGGCCACAGCGATGCAGATGTGCTGGTGCATGCGGTGATGGATGCCCTGCTTGGTGCGCTGTCGCTCGGAGACATCGGCAAGTACTTCCCGCCGACGGATCCGCAATGGAAGGGGGCCGACAGCCTCCAGCTGCTGGAGCAGTTGGTGGCCTTGGTGACGCAACGGGGTTGGCAGGTGGTGAACGTCGATGCGGTGGTGATCGCCGAGCGGCCCAAGCTGAAACCCCACATCGAGGCGATGCGCGGCAATATCGCAACCCGTATCGGGATCGCTGCCGATGCCGTTGGTGTGAAGGCCACCACCAACGAACGGCTGGGACCGGAGGGGCGGGAGGAAGGCATCAGCTGTCAGGCCGTTGTCCTGCTGGGCCAGCCGTGACTCGCGCTATCGCATTGCTTCTGGCCATGCTGCTGGGGGTTGCAGCACCAGCCATGGCGGAGCAGGGGGTGATTGAACAGTTGCGACTGGCTGTGCCGGCCTCCCATCGCGAGCTCTGGTTGCAGGCCGAGGCCAGCAGCTGGCAGCCCTGGCTGGAGCAGCAATCTGGATTCGAAGGACGCCAGCTGTTCTGGGATCCACAGCGAGAGGAGGGCCTGCTGCTAATCCGTTGGAGCAGCCGTGAGCAATGGAAAGCCATTCCTGCTGCCGAGGTGGAGCGGGTGCAGGAGGTCTTTGAGGCCCAGGTGAATCAGGCCTTGAAGCGGGATCCGGCCGCAGGGACGTTGTTCCCCTTGCTGGCGGAAGGCGAACTTCGGGTTCAGGAGCTGCCTTCTCGATGATCGACGCTCGCCTGGACCTGAAGCGACGGGAGCGGCTTGGCATGGTCGAGGCGGTCTGGGGTGAGCACAAGACCGCCGAGCAGATCATCACAATCCTGGAGCGGTTTTCAGCGGCCGATGAGTTGGGTTTGGTGACCCGGGTGTCATCAGAGAAGGCCGATGCGGTGCTGGCAGCTCTTCCTGCTGTGAAGGCTCATGCTGATGCCCGCTGTCTGACCCTTGGGGAACTGCCTGCCCCGCCACCCGGACCGCCGCCCGTGGCGGTGCTCAGTGGTGGCAGCAGTGATCGCAGCGTCGTGGCAGAAGCAATTCTTGCTCTGAGCTGCCATGGCATTGCCGTGGATCCGCTGATGGATGTGGGGGTGGCGGGCCTGCATCGGCTGCTGGACCAGCTCCCACGACTGGAGTCTGCTGTTGTGTTGATCGCCTGCGCCGGCATGGAAGGGGCTCTGCCGACCGTGCTGGCTGGGTTGGTGCCTCAGCCGATCATCGGTGTTCCGGTTTCTGTTGGCTATGGCATCAGCCAGGGAGGCAGGACAGCTCTCGAGGGCATGCTTGCCAGCTGTGCACCGGGGTTGACCGTGGTCAACATCGACAACGGTTATGGAGCAGCGATGGCAGCGTTGCGGATGCTGCGGGGTCGTTGATGGTCAGCCTGCCTGGCCGCCGTTGAAATCTCCCAATCGCTCCAATTCAGCGGAGTTGTGATCGGTTTCCACCTGCTGCAGTGTGCTCATCAGAGCACTCCAATCGGATCGTGACAGCTCCCCATCCTGTTGCCATTCCATTGCGCGTGGATCGGGAGTCAATGAATTCGAACAAATGTGCTTAATCGAAAACTAGGTGTTGATCCTGAGGAAAAGTGCTCATATTGCGCTCGATCTGCGGAAGAAAATCTTCAGATCCTCAGAGATGCTGCAAGTTCGGGTAGGCAGTGAGAAGTTCCTCGGCGCTGAGGACATCGCCGCGGCCCTCCGGTTGCCAGATCACCTCAAGCGCCATCAGTTCCGAGGACGCCGTTGAACCGAGGATGCGCAGCGTCTGGCGTAGGTCCTCACCGGTGCTGGCTCCCTTGAGGCTGGCCGTTGCGGTGGATGCCACCAGCAGGGTGACCACAATGAATTCATTGGTGGCATCCGCATCGCCCACTTTCTCGGTGGTCCCGCCGCTGAGCTTCTGTCCGCCGACATTGCTGGTGAGTTCGGCATCGAGCTTACTGCGCTCGTTCATCGACAGCCGATTGAACGTGGATTCCGCGCTGCTGAACGGCACACTGCCGCTCTCTGCATTGGCGTAGACCCAAAGCTCAGGCTGGCGCAGCAAGGCCAATGTGGATTCCTGCAACAGCCGCTGCAGGCCACTGGAGCTGGAGGTGTCGGAGGAGACCGCCAGTCGGCGCAGGTCCTCCTGTAGCGACTTGGCGCTGGCCAGCATCCCCACCTGCACCTGAAGCATGTTGACTTTGCTGGGGACCGCCGGCATTGGCGAACCTCCACCAATGGCAGGGGCGCCGCCACCACCGCGAACGGCGTTAACCAGAACCCCAGCCACGGCCATCAGGATCAGCAGGCCGAACAGTCCACCGCCGCCGAATCCGAAGATCGGAATGATGAACGGGAAGCCGAAGCCACCGCCGCGGTAGCCACCTCCGCGCATGCCACCGCCATAACCACCGCCGTAGCTGCGGCCACCGGTGCGTGGCATCGATGGTGCTCGGAAGCTGCCGCCCCCCATCCGACCACCGCGGGCGGCATCGGCCGGTTGGGCACTGATCAACCCGAAGCCGAACACCACCAGTGGCACCAGAACGGTGGCCAACAACCGGCGGGTCCAGGTTTGCTTCCGAGCGATCAAAACGACGAACTATTGCTGAATCGACTCTAGGAACCACCTCCAACGATGGTGACGATCTCCAAGCTGTCGCCTTCACCCACTGTTGTGCTGGCCCAGCCACCACAGGGCGCGATCACACCGTTGTGCTCTGCCACCACCAGCTGGGGGTTATGTCCCAAGGCGGTGATCACCGCTTCGAGGGTTGGAGGCATCGGCTCAGGGTCCAGGCAGCGGACTTCGCCATTGACTGTGAGCTTCAGAGCCATGGATTAAAGGGTTGGGCGCGACAGGCTGCTAAGCAGGTTCTGACTGGCCTTTTCGGGATTGTCAGCTCCCATGATCGCTCCGATCACCGCCACGCGCCGGCACCCCACTGCCATGAGCGCATCAAGGTTGGCCTGGGTGATGCCACCGATGGCGAACACCGGCTTGTGCGTGATGGCCAGCGCTTCACCCACCAAGGCAGCGCCGATGGCCGGCCGCTCCGGCTTCACGGCGGTGTTGTTGACGGGACCAAGACCCAGGTAGTCGCATTCCTCGCGGTGTGCTTCCGCTACCTGGTTCAGGGAATGGGTGCTGCGTCCGAGGAGACGTCCGGGGCCGATCAAGCCACGGGCCACATCAGTGGGCAGGTCGTCCTGACCCAGATGAACGCCGTCGGCATCCACGGCCAGGGCCAGATCAATCCGGTCGTTGATGATCAACAGAGCGCCGTGATCACGGCAGAGAGCAGCCAGGGTTCTGGCTTCCGCCAGTCGTTCCAGGTCGCTTCCGGATTTACAGCGGTGCTGAACCATGGCCACACCGCTGCGCAGAGCAGCTGTCACACGATCGACCAAGTCAGGGCATGGGCTGGTGATCAGGCAGAGCTGGCAGTCCTCCAACCGGTTCCGACGGTTGTTGCCGCTGGTCGCTGTGAGGCAGGTCACCTCCAGGTCGTAAAGGCCGTAGCGGATGGCGGCGGCCTCAGCGGACAGAGGGGCATCCACGTTGCGCCCGTATTCCTCCAGCACTCTTAGGGCTTCCTGCACCCGGCCGCAGTTGGCCTCCACGACTTGCCGGGGGCTGTGACGGTCGAGCTGCGCCGGATGCTCCATGCCCGCACCAGGGTCGGTGACGGTGGAGCGGGCTCGCTTGTAGCGCTCCTGATGCAGCTTGCCGAGTCGCTGACGCCAATCCTTGAGGCTGATCACCAGGTCATCCCGCTCCAGTCCGAAACGGCACCAGTCCTCAACGACCCTCAGCCCTTCGCGGGCTCGATCGAGATTGGCATCGATCAGCCTTGCCACACGGGGATCCAAGGACGACTCGCAACCCATCAGATTCGTGGCACCCTTTGGAGGATCGCACTCCCTTGAGTCATGGAGAACGGTGGATCTGACAGTCCCATGCACGTTCTTGTGTGGGGCATCGTGTTGCTGGGGGGAATCGGCGTGTTCATCGTCTGGGGCCTGGCCAACGCTTACCCAACACCGGTCTGAACCGACAGCAGCGACCGGGCCTGGTCGGCATCTCGGCCGATCTGAGCACTGAGTTCCTCCAGTCCGCTGAACCGCTGCTGACCGCGGAGCCGCTGCACGGGTTCCACCGTCAGCTGGCGGCCCTCCAATTCGATCGTGCGGTCCAGCAGGTGCACCTCCACAGCCGAGGGGGAGGTGGGATCCACCGTCGGTTGCGGACCCAGATTCATCACGGCGGCCAGGGGCTGATCCCCGCTGTCCACCCAGGCCCAGGCGGCATATACCCCCAGTGCCGGCAGGAACTTGCGGCCGTCCACCTGCAGATTGGCGGTGGGCCAGCCCAGTTCGCGACCCAGACCACGGCCCCGCACCACCCGACCGCGGAAACGGTAGGGACGGCCTAGCAGGGACTTGGCGGTGTCCAGATCGCCGGTGTCCAGAGCAGCGCGGATACGGCTGCTGCTCATCCGTCCGTTGGCGTCCTCCACGATCTCCGTCAACAGCACCTCCACCCCCCGGGCCGCGGCCACCTGGCGGAGTAGGTCAGCGTCTCCACTGCGCTTGTAGCCGAAGCGGAAGTTGGCCCCCACGACGATCCGCTGCGCCTGCAGGGTCTCCAGCAGCACGGTGTTGACGAACGCTTCTGCACTCAGCTGGGCCAGCTCCGGGGTGAAGGGAACCAGCACCAGCTGCTCAATGCCCAGCGGCTGCAGCAGCTCCAGCTTTTCGCTGGGCAGATCCAGCCGCAGTCGGGCTTCACCGAACAGCACCTCCCGCGGGTGGGGCCAGAAGCTCACCACCGTGGGCACCGCAGAGGCACCCGCGATGGCCTGGCCGATCACACGGCGGTGGCCGGCATGCAGCCCATCAAAACTGCCCAGTGCCAGAGCGGTCGGCCTGCGGGCGTCCTGTGGCGAACAAAGGGGGATCAACGCGGGGTGCAGACGGTGCGCTTTGGTGGCAAGTTTGGACGACTGACCCCCCAGCCATGGCGGATCGCCTTGATTTCCAGCAGCTGTCCTTCGGTGTGCGTCGCATGGGCTGGATCCGCTTCTGGATTCAAGTGGTGCTCGGCATCGTGGTGGTGGGGGTGCTGCTGTTCAACAACGTGGGTAGCAGCCTGGCCCGTAACGCAGAGCGCGCCGTCGGCCTTGGCCCTGGCCTCTCTCTGACGACCCTGGCTTTCCTGGTGCTGCTCTACAGCCTGTGGCAGGGCTGGTTGATCGTGCGCACCGGTCGTGCGATCGACAGCGGCGCCAGGCCAAGTCGCAGGGAAACCGCTCGTTTGATCAAACGGGGGTTGATCGCAGACCTGCTAGGTCTCGTGTTCGCGGCCATCGGCTATCAGGCCCTTGCCGGCAGCCTGTTTGTGCAGGCGTCGATGCAGACCCCCGGCATCGCCATCGGAGGTCGTGGCATGGCGGATAACCTGGCCATCACCTCCCTGGAGATGCTGTCAGTGCTCAGCAACACCCAGGTGCTGTTCGCCCACTTGATCGGCCTGCTGTTCTCACTGTGGCTGCTGCAGCGGATCTATCGCACCAGCTGATCCTTCAGCTTCAGCTGCGGCAGTCCACTGAGGGATCCCCGCCAGAACAGATCGGGTTGGATCGGGGTGAGGGATGGACTGTTGGCATGGATCTGAGCCACATCGCTGGGCCAGTCCCGCGGACCTTCACCGGCAGACTCCAGGTCGTTCACCACTTCACCGGCCAGCCAGTAATAGGCCCGACCCCGCGGGTCCACCCTGGAACTGAACTGCTCGTCATAGCGGCGGATCGACAGGCGGGTCCAGCGCAGCGGGCCCATGGCGTCCCGATTGCAGGGGGGGATGTTGAGGTTGAGTAGCAGGTTCTCCGGCCATTGATCCGCCAAGGCCTGTTCGGCGATCTCCACCGCCAGTTCGGCGCCGGCCTGGAACTGCCGCCACTGGAAGCAGGCGCTGCTGATCGCCATTGATGGGATGCCCTCCAGGGTGCCTTCCATCGCCGCAGCGACGGTGCCGGAGCAGAACACATCGGTGCCCAGGTTGGGGCCGTGGTTGATGCCGGAGAGCACCAGATCAGGTTTGTCCTTCACCAGTTCGAACAGGGCCAGCTTCATGCAATCCGCCGGTGTGCCGGAGCAGGCCCAGGCGGTCACGCCAGGAACGAACAGTTCATCGGCCCGCTCCGCCCGGATGGGGGTCTGCAGCGTGAGGCCATGGCCGGTGGCGGAGCGCTCCTGATCCGGGCAGACCACGGTGACGTCGTGGCCGCGGGCGACGGCAGCCGCCGCCAGGGTGCGGATGCCTTCGGCGAAGACGCCATCGTCATTGCTGATCAGGACCCGCATGGCTTGGCTGGTGGGTGGGGGGAACCTAAGCGGGCTGGCTGCTTACAGTCAGCTGCCTTTCGCCACAGGCCCGTGAGCGCCCCGGTCACCCTGCAGCAGCTCACCGATCAGCTGGATGCGCTCGAGCAGCAGGCCACAACCGAAATCTTCGAGGCGTCCGATGCCGCGGCCCTCGAACAACTGCGGGTGGGTCTGCTAGGCAAAAAAGGACGGATCTCTGGGGTGCTCGGGGCCATGGGCAAGCTGCCTGGCAGTGAACGCCCGCTGGTGGGTCAGCGGGCCAATGTGCTCAAAACCCAGGTGCAGAGCCTGCTGGCTGAGCGTCTTGCGGCGGTGAAGCAGGCTGCGATGGCGGAACGCATCGCCCGCGAAAGCATTGATGTGACGGCGCCGGCGTCGGGGATCCCGATGGGGCACCGCCACCCCTTGATCACCACCACCGAGGAGATCGTCGATCTTTTTCTCGGCCTCGGTTACAGCGTGGCCGAAGGGCCCGAGGTGGAGAAGGACCACTACAACTTTACGGCGCTGAACATTCCCGAGGACCATCCGGCCCGGGACATGCAGGACACCTTTTATCTGAAGGGTGATCTGCTGCTGCGGACCCACACCTCACCGGTGCAGATCCGCCACCTGGAGCAGAACCCGCCACCGGTGCGCATCGTCGCCCCTGGACGGGTGTATCGACGCGATGCCGTCGATGCAACCCACTCGCCGGTGTTCCATCAGGTGGAGGTGCTGGCCATTGATGAGGGACTCGACTTCAGCCACCTGCGCGGCACGGTGATGGCCTTCCTCAAGGCTTTCTTCGGCGACCTGCCGGTGCGCTTCCGGGCCAGTTACTTCCCCTTCACGGAGCCTTCAGCCGAGGTGGACGTGCAGTGGCGGGGGCGTTGGTTGGAGGTGATGGGCTGTGGAATGGTCGATCCCGCTGTACTGGAGGGTCTGGGCCTCGATCCCGAGCGCTATAGCGGCTTTGCGGCTGGTCTGGGGGTTGAACGCTTCTGCATGGTCCGTCACGGCATTGACGACATCCGCCGGCTTTACACAAGCGATCTGCGCTTCCTCGAACAGTTCTGACTCCCATAAGCTGAACACGTCTTAGCTGTAGCGGTCAGTGCCCCGGATCGGACTGATCGTGAATGACGGCAAGCCGCTGGCGGTGCAGACGGCGGACACCATTCAGCAACGGTTGGAGCTGGCTGGCCACGCGGTGGTTCGCGCCAGTAGTTCCGGTGGCATGGTGGGCTTCGCTAATCCGGATCAGCATCTCCGCTTGCTGGGCTACAGCGCCTGCGTGCCGGAGGGGTTCAACAGCAGCATTGCCCTGGCGATCGTGCTGGGCGGTGACGGCACGGTGCTGTCGGCAGCGCGGCAGACCGCACCGGTGGGGGTTCCGATCCTGACCATCAACACCGGCCATCTGGGCTTTCTGGCGGAGGCTTACCTCGGCGATCTCGACCGGGCACTGGAGGTGGTGCTCACCGAGCAGTGGACGATCGAGGAGCGCAGCAACCTGGTGGTGAGTGTGATGCGAGGGGACCAGCGCCGCTGGGAAGCCCTGTCGCTCAACGAGATGGCACTGCACCGGGAGCCGCTCACCAGCATGTGTCACTTCGAGATCGCCATCGGGCGTCATGCGCCAGTGGACATCGCCGCCGATGGCGTGATCCTCTCCACTCCCACCGGCTCGACGGCCTATGCCCTCAGTGCCGGCGGTCCGGTGATTTCACCCGATTGTCCGGTGCTGCAGCTGACGCCGATCGCTCCCCATTCCCTGGCCTCCCGCGCGCTGGTGTTCAGCGACCGTGAACCGGTGACGGTGTTCCCGGCGACTCCTGAACGTCTGATGATGGTGGTGGATGGCAGTGCTGGTTGCTATGTCTGGCCTGAGGACCGCGTTCTGATTCGCCGCAGTGAACACCCGGTGCGTTTCGTGCGGTTGGTGGATCATGAGTTCTTCCAGGTGCTGCGCAACAAGCTGGGTTGGGGCCTGCCGCACATCGCTAAGCCAGATAAGGGATGACCGCTGAGCCGCTTCTGCTGTTGGTGGGAGCGTCAGCGGTGGCTCTGGCTCCACGGCTGGCGGCATCGGGCTACAGCACAGTGGATTGGCTCAGTGCCGGTGTGGCCTCCAGCACGGCGCAGGTGGGTGAGGAGCCGCTAGCGGCGGTGCTGGCTGCTGATCAGGCCGCCAAGGTGCGGGACCTGCGTCAGCGCTTCCGGGGGATGCCGATCCTTCTGGATCTGAAACAGGACAGCGTTGATGCCAGGGCGGCCTGCCTTTGCGCCGGGGCGGATGACTTCTGGCTGTCGTCCATTGGTCCCAGTGATCTGCTGCTCCGCCTGCGGTTGCATCGCACCGTCCAGGCCCGCCTGGGTCATCGGCCGACGTTGCTGGAACTGGGTGATCTCAGTCTTGATCGCGCCACCCGTCAGGTGCGACGGGCCGGCCGCACCGTGGCCCTCACGGCCCGTGAGTTCGCCTTGCTGCTGGTATTGATGCGGTCGCCTGGGCAGGTGTTCAGCCGTGAGCAGTTGCTGCAGGAGGTTTGGCAGGACGAACGGGCCAGCAGCAATGTTGTGGAGGTGTATGTGCGTTATCTGCGCCAGAAGCTGGAAGCCGACGGCGAATCGCGGTTGCTGTTGACGGTGCGCGGTCGTGGCTACAGCCTCGGTCCTGTCGTCGGGGAAGGCTGAACATGGATCTACCGGCACCGCAGCAGCTGCCCGTCACCGCGCAATGGTGCCTGGAAGACCGGCGCTGCATCGCCCTGGAGGTAGCCCGCACCCCACAGCAGCAGCAGATCGGTCTGATGCAGAGGCCGGCCCTGCCGCCGCTGCGGGGCATGTGGTTTCCCTTTGACTCTCCCAGGCCGCTGAGCTTCTGGATGCTCAACACCCTGGCGCCGCTGGACATGCTGTTTCTGCGGGGCAACCGGGTGATGGCCATTGCGGCTGATGTTCCGGTTTGTCCGAAGCTGCCTTGCCCCAGCTACGGCCCGGCGGATTCCAGTGATGGGGTGGTGGAGTTGCGGGCCGGGGAGGCCCGTCGCCTGGGCATTCGCCCTGGCGATCCAGTCCAGATTGAGACGATATCGTCTTAATGAATAAACGTGTTTGTCACGATTTTGTGCCTTTCAGGCTCAGGATCGGGTTCATTGGAGCCAGGCGGGTGCCATTGCTGAGGGGTTGGCCTCGCCAGGCCTGCAATTGATTGAGCTGCACCGTCAGTCCTGACTGTTCCAGCAGCGGCCGCAGTGTGGCCACCGCTTCAAGGGTCGCCAGCGGAATCACCACGATCCCTGATGGACGCAACCGTTGCAGCACGGCCTTCAGCAGCGTCTCGCGATGGGGGCCGCCACCACCCAGCAACACACGATCCGGTTGGTCCAGGCCGTCCAGCAGGTCGGCGGACAGCAGGCTCAGCGCATCGGTTTCCACCACGGCGCTGGGCATCACCTTGAGCCGCTGGGCATTGGCCTGGATCAAGGCAGCCCCACCGGCCCTGCGCTCCACCGCCAGCAGCCTGAGCTGGGGCCGCAGGCGAAGGGCCTCCAGGCCGATGCTGCCCGTGCCGGCCCCAATGTCCCAGAGCACGCCTTGATCGGGCAGCTCCAGATCCGCCAGCAACTGGATGCGTGCCTCCCGTTTGGTCATCAGCCCGGGATGATCCGGGTGCTGGAGGTACAGGCCATCCTCCAGACCGAACAACGGCAACGCCCTCTCGTTCGGAATGGACGGTTCCTTGGCGATCAACAGCGCCACCAGCAAGGGCTGCAGTGGCTCCGGCAGGGGGGCATCGGCCGGGATCAGCCGCATCCGTTCGTCGGCATGGCCAAGGTTTTCCCCCAGCCAGAGCTGATAGCTCGCCTCCAGACCGCTGCTTCGCAGACAGCGGCGCACGGCGTCGGCACCGCCACGGCCAGGATCGGTGAGCACCGCCAGGGCCCTCGGCCGCGTCTGCAGTTCCCGGGCCAGGGGCTCGGGATCGCGTCCATGCAGGCTCACCCAGCGGGCGTCCTGCCAGGGACGACCGATGCGGGCAAAGGCCATTTGCAGGCAGGTGGGCGCGGGATGAAAGCGCAGCCGCTCCGGCCCGAGGCGCTCCGCCAGAATTCTGCCGATGCCGAACCAGAGCGGGTCCCCACTGGCCAGCACCACCGCATTGGTTTGAGCGGAGAGCGCGCTGAGCACCTCCACCAGATGGCGGGGGTCGTCGCTGTCGATCAGGGGAACCGGGCATTCCAGCCACGTTTCAAGGGCTGGCTGAAGCCGGCGCGGTGCGGCGATCTGTTCGGCAGCTCGAATCAGGGCTTGCTGCGCAGCGGGCAGCGAGGCCGGTGCCCCTGCGTCAGTGCCGATCACATCGATCATTCAGCCATTCTGGTGGCCAGACCTCTTGAAGCCATGGCACGGGCCGAGCTGGTGGTTGATCGAGTGGTGGCAACGGGATTCATCCGCCCATCGGTGCTCTGGCGGGGGCTGCAGCGCTGCCGTCCCTCGTTCTCCCATTGGGGGGTGGGTTTGCTGATCGGCCTCAGCGGTCTATTTGTGGAGCCGTTGGCATGGCTGCAATCGCTTCTGTTTGCCAAGCGGTTGCGGCGGGCGCAGCTGCCGGACGATCCGATCGTGATCATCGGCCATTGGCGCAGTGGCACCACTTTTCTTCACCAGCTGCTGGCCTGTGATTCCGCCGTGGCAACAGCCCGCAACACGCTCACGGTGGCTCCCCAGGTGGCGTTGCTGCTTCAGCCCTGGATTGCCCCTTTGATGAAGGTCTGGATCACCCGGGTTCGGCCGATCGATGCGGTGCCCTGGGGCCCGGATGACCCCCAGGAGGACGAACTCGGCTTGGCAAGGCTTACCTTCGACACCAACATGGGTGGCATGGCATTCCCGCGGGACTATCTCGCGAACTTTCGCCGGCACGTGCTGGAGACCAGCACGGCCTATGAGCGGCAGTAGTTGACGTTCTGCAGGCTCACCTGGCTGCATGACGGTGCAGGCAAATCGCACTGGTTGATCAAGAACTCGGTGCAAACCGCCCGAGTGAGTCTGGTGCTGAAACATTTCCCCAGGGCCCGGTTTGTGCTGCTATTCCGATCTCCGGTCGACTCAATCCGCTCGTTGGTGCAAATGAAGCAACGGTTGGGGGCGTTGGTGGGGATGCAGCCGCTGCCGGATCCCCGTACACAGGTTGAAGAGACGGCGACGGCCCATCGGGAGCTGCTGGAAGCGTTTGAGGCCTCCCTTCATCTGATCCCAGCGCAACAGCTGTTGGAGCTGGACTATGACGACCTGATCAGCCAACCGCTGCAGGCTGTTGAAGGCATTTACACCCACTTCGGTTTGACCAGCTGGCCGGTGGCCGAGGCGCCGATCAAGGCCCGCATTGATCGAGCACGGTCCTACACCGCTGATCCGGTGCAGCTGCCGCCGCTGGCGGAGCGTCGCCTTCAGGAATTGGTGAAGGCGTTATGAGCCCCTCCAGTCAGCGTCGTCAACGCCTGCATGAGTTGTTGCTGGCCCTGATCGCTCGCGAGGAGGACCTGCCGCTGATGGACAGTGAGCATCCGCAGCTGGATGGAGGGACGGCTCCAGGGCGTTGGTTGGACCAGAACCGGCGAACGCTGCAGCGGTATCAGGCGTTGGTGAGAACGGCGGTGACCCTGGATGCCCTGCTGGATGCCGAAGACAGTCCGCCTGATTTCAGCGCTGGCTGAGCTGGTGAAACCTGGCAATCTGGGGCGACTGCCCGCACTGCATGGCCCCCTTCGGACTTTCCGCTCTGCGTTCGCTGCTGGGGCGTGGCGTCAACAACACACCATGGCAACCGCCGGAGGCCAGCTGGAGTCGTCGCTTCGGCCTGGGCTGGGAGTCGCCTTACACCGTGCGGTACGCCAGCAACCTCGACGATGGCCCCGACCACGGCATGCCTCTCGGCGGCTTCGGGGCTGGCTGCCTCGGCCGTTCCCCCAGCGGAGCCTTCAACCTCTGGAACCTCGATGGTGGGGAGCACTGGTTTGGATCGATCCCCGACTGTCAGTTCGCCCTCTGGGAGCAGCAGGGCGAGGACGTCCGTGCCCATGCCCTGGCCACGGCTCCAGACCGTGATGACACCGACCCCAGTGGCGGCACACCCCTGAGCGCCTGGCAGTGGTACCCCGCCAGCACCCAGGGCCGCAGCACCGGCACCTACGCCGCCCGCTATCCCCTCAGCTGGACCCACCACGAGGACGTTTACCGCGCCGGCGTTCTGTGCGAGGCCTTCAGTCCCATCCTTCCTGGGGATTACCAGCGCACCAGTTATCCGGTGGCGGTGTTCCGCTGGCAATTCAGCAACCCCACCGATCAGCCGCTGGAGTTGTCCCTGATGCTGTGCTGGCGCAACACGGCGGGTTGGTTCACCAATACCGACGCTGCCGCGGAGGTGCATTTTCGTGATGACGGCAGCCCGGAGCACAACTACGCCCCGGCGATCGGTCGTGGTGAAGGACAGCGCAACCGCCAGGTTGATCAGCCGGGATTGAGCGGTGTGCTGCTGGAGGGCCAGCCCTCGATGCCACTGGCGGAAGGCGAGGGTCAGTGGTGCCTGGCTCTGCCGGATGACTTGGACGGCGTGCAGGTGATGCGCTGCAGCCGCTGGGATCCCAGCGGTGATGGCAGTGAGTTGTGGACCCCCTTCGCCGCCGATGGGCGGATCCCCGACAGCAACAACGACCGTGCCAGCCGTTCCGGCGAGCAGGCCAGTGCTGCCATCGCCGTGAAATTCACGCTGGCTCCCGGTGCCAGCCGTGAGATTCCGCTGGTGATCAGCTGGGACCTGCCGGTGACGGCTTTCGCCAGTGGCAGTAGCGCGCTGAGGCGTTACACCGACTTCTTTGGCAGCAGCGGTAACAATGCCGCCGCCATTGCTGCAGAAGCCCTGCGCGATTGGCGCCAATGGCGGGAGCAGATCGATGCCTGGCAGCAGCCGGTGTTGGCCCGCACGCAATTGCCGGAGCCGCTGCGGATGGCGTTGTTCAACGAGCTCTACGACCTCTGCAGTGGCGGCAGCCTCTGGACTGCGGCGTCACCGGCGGATCCCCACGGCCGCTTCGGTGTTCTGGAGTGCCTCGACTACGCCTGGTACGAAAGTCTTGACGTGCGTCTGTACGGCTCACTGGCGCTGTTGCAGCTCTGGCCGGAGCTGGACAAAGCGGTGCTGCGCAGTTTTGCCCATGCTATTCCTGCCGCGGATGCCAACCAACGGCCGATCGGTTGGTATTTCACCCAGGGCCGTGGCCGGGTGGAGGCGGACCGCAAGGTGGCGGGAGCGACGCCCCATGACTTGGGGGCCCCCAACGAACGTCCCTTCGACGCCACCAATTACACCGCCTATCAGGACTGCAACCTCTGGAAGGATCTGGCCAGTGATTATGTGCTGCAGGTGTGGCGCACCTTCCGCCTGGCGCCCACCGGCGAAGACCTGCGCTTTCTGGCGGAGTGCTGGCCCTCAGCGGTTCAGGCCCTCGATTACCTCAAAGGCTTCGACGTCAACAACGATGGTCTCCCCGATAACGGCGGCGCCCCTGATCAAACCTTTGACGACTGGCCGTTGCAGGGTGTGAGTGCCTATTGCGGCGCACTCTGGATCGCGGCCCTGGAGGCCGCGCTGGCGATGGCTCAGCGGTTGCAGCTTGATCTCGGTCTGGACACCGCCGCGGAACAGCGGCGGTTCGGTGCCTGGCTCGAGCAATCCCGCGCCAACTTCGACGACCTGCTCTGGAACGGCGAGTACTACCGGATCGATGCGGAGAGCGGCACACCGGTGGTGATGGCGGATCAACTCTGTGGTGACTTTTACGCCCGGCTGCTGGGGCTGCCACCGGTGGTCAGTGACGCCAGGGCACGCAGCACCCTGAAGGCGGTGAAGGAGGCCTGTTTTGAGCGGTTTGAGTCTGGACGTCTCGGCGTGGCCAACGGTCTGCGGCGGGATGGCAGTCCCCTGGACCCCAACGGCACACACCCTTTGGAGGTGTGGACCGGCATCAATTTCGGTTTGGCCAGTTACTACCGGCTGATGGGAGAGAGCAAAACGGCGTTGGCCATCTGCTCAGCCGTGGTGGGCCAGGTGTATTCAGGAGGTATGCAGTTCCGCACACCTGAGGCGATCACCGCTGTGAACACCTTCCGTGCCTGCCACTACCTGCGGGCCATGGCCATCTGGGGCCTGTGGGCCACGGACACCGGGTGGGAGCGGATTCCCGGCGTGGCGGAACGCTGAAGCGTTTCTCTCGGTGCTTCACCAAGCTGGCGGTAATCGCGGGCGAAATGATTGCGACTGCTGAAGCCGAAGTGGGTTGCCACGGCCTGGACTGTGCTGAGCCCCATCGACTCTCGGCGTTGCGGGTTCAGCAGCACCGCCTGTACCTGGCCGAGACGGATCTGTTTCAGCAGGGCCATCGGCCCCATGACGAAGCTGGCGCAGCAGCTGTGCACGATTGAGGAGCGCGACGCGAAGAACGTGGTGGTGAGGTCTTCCAGGGAGATGACTTGCCTGGGGTTCTCCTGCCCCCAGGCGATGAGGTCCTTCATCAGCCCGGCGCGATGGCTCAAATCGCCGCCATTGAGCTGGCTCAAGCGTCGGTCGCTTAACAGTTCCAGCAGTTCGGCTTCAATTAGTTCCGCCTGAATCGGATCGTGAAGTTGTGGCCTGGTGAGCTCAACCAGCCGCTGGAATTGCTCAGGGGTGACGGCGGCCGAATTCACACTTTTGATCCGATCCAAGGCCCGCTGTTCCTTGAGTTGACCATTTGTAACAAGCAATCTCAGGTGCTTTGTGCCGTTTTTGTGGCCAATCTGAGGCTTAGGATCTGCTTCTGAGGCGGGTGAAGCCAGACTGCGGTTATCACTTCGGCCTGTCGAGACGTGGAGCTGCTTGGCTTTCTACTGTCCGTTCTGGCGATCGCCTTTGTTGTCGCCAAGCTGGTCTTCAACCGCAAAGCTCATAAGGCCAGAAGCCCAAGGCGCATAAGGACACCTTCCTTCCGTGAGCCTCCTTCGTCAGGCCTCAAAGCAGAGGCATCTGAGACGCCGACGCCTGATTCATCCGAGCTGGAGGCAAGGACACCCAAAGCCTCTGAACCGCCCTTAGTTGAGACAACTGAGTTCGGCGTGGATTGGTATATCGAGCAAGGCAACGCAGGAAAGACTTTTGGCGAGATTCTCGGAATAATGTTTCCTCAGACGCTTGTCGGTGGGAAGCAGACTTGGGAAGTTCTCAAAGACGCTCCGGAAAACAAGCACGATCTTGATTTGATGCTGGCCTGTTGCAAGGCCGAGATGGAGTCGTCTCAGATCAACATTTGGTTCCCTGCTCCTGCTTACTTCAAGCGGGTGGCGATCATCCTGCGCAAGCAAAAGGATTACGCCCGAGAGATCGGAATCATCGAGCTGTATTGGCAGCTATGCGATCGGGTTTATGAAGCCAAGAGAGAGGACGGAGACACGGCGCAGATGCGGACTAGACAGCTCTCGGCAATCAAGAGCAACTTTCAACATCGCTACGACAAGGCCAAGCAGTTGCTGGAGAAGCAAAGGGCAAGGCTTAAACCCGATTCTCAACAACCAGCGAGCTAACCACGCTTGAGCCATTTCAGTCACGCAACCACCGCCAGAACCTTCCCAGCACGCCGTCAGGGCAGTCACGCAGAGGCAGTCCTGCTAAGCGCAAGAGGCAATAAAAAACCCGCCATTGCTGACGGGAGAAGATGCCAAGAAAGGGCGAAGCGTCTAAATCTCAACAGTATTCGCAAGACTTAAGTCATGACGTCCTTTTATTTTTGCTTGCCAATATTCGCCGTCGTCGATGTAAGTATTTTTTCCACGTATTTCCCATGAATACTTATTACCCCAATCGTTCATGCGTGACAAACCTATTCTGTCCTCGGTGATATCAAAGTCTTTGATAACTGTTCCCCAAGCGCCATCATCAATTACAAACGTATCACGACCTGAGTTACCCCAAACCTTGTTAACCCTTTTCGTCCAATTCCCACCATGAATCAGGTCATCTCCTGCACCGCCTTTAATTTTGTCATCTCCTCGACCTCCGTAAATCATGTCATCGCCATCGTCACCGAGCAGTTTGTCATTAAACTCTGATCCGTAGATCTTGTTATCTGCCTCAAACAATGAATCAAGTGCAGAATCTGTATCTTCAACACGAGAATTAAATCCACTTATCGTAATGGCTCCTTCCCGTTTGAATGAATAAATAATAGAATTGAACTTAGACCTAGCAAATGCATCCTCCGAGTCTAGGTCGAAATTACCTCTAACAGAAATGCGCACATCAAATTTGTTTCCGTCTATCTACGCAGTACCATTTCCACCGAAAGAGCGCTTAGTTGCTGTGAATGAAGAATTATCTAATTCAAAATAATTAGGCGGTGCAGACGGATCCATCCTCACTGGATTCTTAAATTTCCTGTAGTCCAACGTAATTGTATTAGACATAAATAGTAGACAATTGAATTGTGAGGCTCATGCCTCTTCAAAACTTACCATCGCCGTTTCATCTGGAAAGCGCCCCCCTAACTGAGGGATTTATTCGGCCGCCCTTCTCCCCTAACTGGGTGAGTCAGTCACGCAACCACCGCCAGAACCTTCCCAGCACGCCGTCAGGGCAGTCACGCAGTCATCATCGACACATGTTTGGCTGGAAAACCATGAGGTACTAAACATACTCTTTCTATCGAGCAATGGCTAAGGGTTACTGGAATATCTCAGGCGCTGTAACTAACCCAGAAGGGATGGGTCCTTACCTCCAAGCTGTTGAGCCTTACCTGGCGAAGTTCAACGCTCGCTTTCTTTGCAGAGATCTCAAAACCGATGTTCGTGAAGGTGACGCAGGTCACTTGACCGTGATCATCGAGTTTGACTCTCTAGCTTCAGCCAAGGCCGCTTACGACGCCCCTGAATACCAAGAGATGCGGAAGTTCCGTCAGCCTCACTCCAAAGTCTCACTGTCAATCATTGAAGAAGGCGATCACGCTGGTCACTGATTACCCCGAAGCCACCGCCAAAGCTTTCCCAGCACGCCATCAGGGCAGTCACACAGAGGCAGGCCGGCTAGGCGCAGGAGGCAATAAAAAACCCGCCATTGCTGACGGGGTGAGTGTTCTGTCGGGAGATGGACTGGAGACTGAGGCTCTTTATTCCACAGCCGCAGCGGCTTCTACGCCAGGCCACATGGCAGCAAACTGAGAATCAGAAACGACAGCTTTTACGTCAAACTCTATTCCGTAGCCCTTAATCCAAGGGCCAAGATGAGCCCACACTTTACCGATATCGCTTGCTTCAGCGATTGCCACACCGCTGCCGCTGACTGGTTCGCAAACTCGGTACTTTAATTCAAATCCATCGAAGTTGTCGCCAGGTGCTCCTGCATTGATGTAACCGGCAAAACCTGGGCATGACTCCCAGGATCCTTCAACGGTAGGGAACTTCCAAACGATGAGGTAGTGCTGCAAAGGTCTGTGGAAAAACTGTTATCAAGGTAGCCATAGCCGAATTTGAGAACAGCAAGTTGTCTGCAATTAAACATTGAACCTGACTGCCAAAAAGAACTGCGCTGGTCTCCCAAGAAAATTCAAAGGCTCACTCCCAGGTGCCAAGCCACCATCCTGTCCCTCTCGACTCGTGTGATGAACAGGTCAATCCAATCCAGCAGCAACTCTTCCACTGCAGGCTTTCCTAGGTTTGAATGCCGCCATACAGCCACCGCTTGAACTTGTCAGGGTCATTGGCTTGCAGTGCTGCAACCAGTTCTGCCAGTAGGAACAAAGCGATGCGGGTGTCTTGAAACATGGGTCAGACGTGACTGCCTGAATTGTTCCCCGCTGCAGACCTAACGACTAACCCACCGCCAAAACCTTCCCAGCACGCCGTCAGGGCAGTCAAGCAGAGGCAGTCCTGCTAAGCGCAGGAGGCAATAAAAAACCCGCCATTGCTGACGAGGCTAAGACATTTAATGCGCTGAGTCTATTCAAATCCACCCTGACAATGGATAGGTACTCTGATCCCAACCCACAGTGTAGAGGGCCTCAAACGCTGTATCAACAGGAGGCTTCACCGAATTGCTATTCAACTGACTAGTGACAACATTCTCAATTTGGTTAGTTAGATAGTCATCTGTCGAGTCCAACTGCTTTGCAACGCTCTATAAGGCTGAGAACACACTTGAGAACTCAGTCGTGGCGGGAATCTCCCTTGGTTGCTGTGGCTTGCATTAGGACCGCTGTTCGTTGGTGGCGATCGCCAGCCGTTGCAACCGCTGTTTGCAGACCATGGTCACCTGGATTTCACAACCTGGCTGAAGCACGAAGTACGAGTCCTTCAGGCTGCTTTGAAAGCCATGGATGCTGAGGGGCGACACCTCTTCACCCCTCACCAGGGGGTGGTCACCTCGACTGTTAATGGAGAAGGAGAGAAAACCAGGCCTGCGGTCGCCCTGACAGACCAGCATCTGGTCGGTTTTGATCGAAATCAGGGGCAGGACAGCGTTGCCGGTCAACTGAAACCTGCCATTCAGTGAACCGGCACTGAGCTGACTGACGCCCAGTCCGATACCTAGTGATTTGAAGATCTCGCCGAGTTCCCCGGCTGACTAAAAATTCATAGGAGAATTATCTGTGAATTCCACGGGGCTCCAAGCCGGACTGTGAGAATCCGCCCACTGACCGATCTCCGATGCGCCGGCTGCTCTGCTGTTTGATCGCCGTTCTGGTGCTGTTCACGGCGGCACCCCAGGGATGGGCCCAGGTGCATGAGCACGAATCCGATAACGGCACGCGGATGGTGCGCAGCCTCGAGAGCCTTCGCGATCTGGACTACGACAGCTGGCAGGCGGTGGCCTACCGCGAGGGGAAGCCCGGTGAACCCGTGGTGCTCCGCATCGTTGGTTATCCCGGCAAACTCCGCCTCGACCATCCGGTAAGTCTTCAGGTGGAGGCCGGGCGCAGGACCTGGGCCCTGGACGACATCACCCTCGCTAACCCTGCCCTGGCCACCGATGGCCGTGAGGCGGCCGCGGAATTCGCCCTCGACCCCCTTCTGGATGACCTCAGCAACAACCGACCCCTGCGTCTGATGTTGCCAGGGGTTTTCACGGAGCTACCGGTGCCTCCCTACGTGGTGGGTGAGTGGCGGTCATTGCAGGACCTGCCCCTGAGCTGATGTGGGATCTCTGGATGCGCCGGGCCCTGGCGTTGGCTGCGCTGGCTGAAGGTCGCACCAGCCCCAATCCCCTTGTGGGAGCTCTTGTTCTCAACCGTGAGGGCCGATTGGTGGGGGAGGGGTTCCATGCCCGCTCGGGTGAGCCCCATGCCGAGGTTGGGGCTCTGGCCCAGGCCGGAACCGCCGCCGCCGGTGGCACGTTGATCGTGACCCTGGAACCTTGCTGCCACCACGGCCGCACACCTCCCTGCACCCGCGCTGTTCTGCAGGCCGGGGTGGTCAGGGTCGTGGTGGCGTTGGAGGATCCGGATCCGAGGGTGGCTGGTGGCGGGATTGCTCAGCTGCGGCAGGCCGGTGTTGAGGTGATCACCGGTGTGCTTCGGCAGGAGGCCGCAGAGCAGAACCGGGCCTTTCTGCATCGCGTCCGCACGGGTCGCCCTTGGGGGGTGCTCAAGTGGGCGATGGGGCTCGATGGCAGAACCGCGTTGCCCAATGGCGCCAGTCAGTGGATCAGTGGTGCCGACTCCCGTCGCTGGGTGCATCAGTTGCGGGCGGGATGCGATGCGGTGCTCGTCGGCGGTGGAACTGTTCGCGCCGATGACCCCCTGCTCACCAGCCGCGGCCATCGCGATCCGGAACCGCTTCGGGTTGTGCTTAGCAGTGGTCTGGACCTTCCCGCCGAGGCACAGCTATGGGACACAGCATCCGCCGCGACCCTGGTGGCCCATGGCCCGGAGGCTGCCGGCAAGCAGGCTCCGAACGGTCCGGAACGGCTGGAGCTGGAACAGTGCGAGCCCCTGCCGCTGATGCAACACCTGGCAGCCCGGGGCTGCAATCAGGTGCTGTGGGAGTGCGGACCAGAGCTGGCGGCTGCGGCCATCCGTCAGGGCTGTGTGCAGGAGGTGGCTGCCGTGCTGGCCCCGAAACTGATGGGTGGAACAAGAGCACGAACGCCTCTGGGGGAACTGGGTTTCACCGCCATGGATCAGGTGCTCAGTGGCGCGTGGCAGCCTCCCCGGCCCATCGGTGATGACTGGTTGCTCTCCTTGCGGCTCGGGGGCTGAGTCCACCAACGTGCAGAGTGCTGCCATGAAACAGCCGAACGTCCAGCAACTCCGATCGCTTCGGCTCTCAGCTCTTGCACGCAATGACAGGGCCATTGCAGAACTGAATTCACGCATCTCCAACTCGCCCGACTACCTGGTGGAGGAGCTGATGATCCGTCACGGCTGGCCTGCCCACGAAGCACTGTGTGCCGTGCAGCAGCTTCAGGAGAAGGCGCTTCAAGGCACAACAGACCAGAGTGCAGTTTGAGGCATGGGCAGCTGAATGCTCAGGCGATGGAACCTCCGGTACCACTAGTGATACGGGCGTTTTGGAGCCTCCTCTGCTGTTCTCGCATCGCGGTCGAGACTGCTGGCGAAACGGCCGATCAACACCCCCATCACCGCCGCCAGATAAAGCGGGCCGGCGATGCTGGTGAGCACACTCACCATCCGCGACAGAGGCAGCATTGGATTGATGTCGCCGAAGCCCACGGTGGTGAGACACACAGGGGCGTAATAATTGATAGCGGAAAAGGCATGGGCTGCCGCCAGCACGCTGTTGTCCCCGGTTTGCGCAACGGTCAGCGGTTCGAAGCTGCCGGGTTGGATGGTTTCCATGGCACTCATCACCAGTCCAGCGGTGAGTCCGATGTGCAGGTAGCCCGCGGTCGCCCCCATCAGCAGTGATTCGGTCACCTTGGGCTCATCGGCAAAGCGTTTGACCAGCCGAATCACACTCCAGCCCACCAACACACTCCAGCTGAGCGCCAGCGGAACGCCGCTGTATATGAGTTCAAGCGGCGTGAGCAGCCATAGCCACATGGTCAACACCGCAAACAGCCCCAAGCCGCGGTAAATCCGATCACTCCAGTCAGGGGCCTGGCTGTCGCGCACCATCACCTGGGTCAGCAGCAGCGCGATCAGGCTGTAGCCCACATAGCTAGCCCAGATCAGCCGTGGGAAGGCAAAACCCACCAGCACCAGCAGCGTGAACAGCAGCAGAAGACGCAGATGCGATCCCTTCTGCCGTCGCGCCATGGCCCTGATCCCTGTCTGTCGGCATGGTGCGCCGGCAGAGGCCTCAGAACAAGCTGAGTTGAGATGTGCCGCGCCGGCTCCAACCATCACTCGGCCATGGGTCCAGCATCGGCTCGAGGGCCCGGCGATGGGCTCCATCCCCCGGCTCCAGCCAGAACTCCTCGAGGCCCCGGGGAATGATCACGGCCATGCGGTCGTGCAGGCTCTCCAGCAATGTGTTTGGGCTGGTGGTGATCACACAGCAGGTCTCCACCTCAGTGCCGTCAGGGCCGATCCAGCGATCCCAGAGCCCGGCCAGCCAGAACAATTGTTGGTCCAGTCGCTGAATCTGCTCACCCTGTTCCAGAAACCCATCCGCCGGCAACAGGCAACGGTGATGACGCCAGGGGCCGCGGAAGGAGGCTTTGTCCTCCAAGGTCTCAGCGCGGGCATTGATTGGCCGCGGTCCCGCCAGTGGATCTTTGACCCATCCCGGCAGAAGGCCCCAGAGCATATGGCTGGCCATGCTTTGGCTGTGTTCGCGCCTTAGGGCCAGCACCGGTTCCCCCGGGCTGATCAGCCGTCGTGGTGCGTAGTGCTGCAACCAGCCGGCATCGGCGTCCCGTAACCAGGGCTGGAGCAGCGCCTGAAGCGCCTGCAATGGCGTATCGAGGCTGTAACGGCTGCACATGGACGTGACGTTAGAAGGCGTTCGGTTCTCACACCCGTAAGCAACGGTTCATCCCTCGTAGCGTGATTTGATCTAGGGCAGATGCCATGCCGATCCGACAGGACGACAACCGACCGAACCGTCGCTTCGGAATCATCAACCTGGTGTTGATCGGCTTCGGAGTGCTGCTGCTATTGAGCAGCTTCGTGCCCAACAACGCGATGCAGCAGGTGCCCAAGGTGCCCTATTCGCTGTTCCTCGATCAGGTGAATGATGGCGCCGTGAAGCGCGCCTACATCACCCAGGAACAGATCCGCTACGAGCTCAGCGATCCGGAGGAGGGCACGCCGCCGGTGCTGGCGACCACGCCGATCTTCGACATGGATCTGCCCCAGCGGTTGGAAACCAAGGGTGTTGAGTTCGCCGCTGCCCCGCCGAAGAAGCCCAACATCTTCACCACCATCCTCAGCTGGGTGGTGCCGCCGCTGATCTTCATCCTGGTGCTGCAGTTCTTCGCCCGCCGTTCGATGGGGGGCGGCGCTCAAGGGGCGTTGAGCTTCACCAAGAGCAAGGCCAAGGTTTATGTGCCGGATGAGGAATCCCGCGTCACCTTCGCTGATGTGGCCGGCGTCGATGAGGCCAAACAGGAACTCACCGAAATCGTTGATTTCCTCAAGACCCCAGAGCGCTATGCCGAAATCGGTGCACGCATCCCCAAAGGTGTGTTGCTTGTGGGGCCTCCCGGCACCGGCAAGACCCTGCTGTCGAAGGCCGTTGCGGGCGAAGCCGGTGTGCCCTTTTTCATTATTTCCGGCTCGGAATTCGTGGAACTGTTCGTTGGTGCCGGTGCTGCCCGCGTGCGCGACCTGTTTGAAGAAGCCAAGAAGAAGGCCCCCTGCATCATCTTCATCGACGAGCTCGACGCCATCGGTAAGAGCCGTTCCGGCTCAATGGGCGTGGTCGGCGGCAACGACGAGCGGGAGCAAACCCTGAATCAGCTGCTCACCGAGATGGATGGCTTCACCGCCCAGGACAAACCGGTGATCGTGTTGGCGGCCACCAACCAGCCTGAAGTGCTGGATGCGGCCCTGCTGCGCCCGGGCCGCTTTGACCGACAGGTGTTGGTTGATCGCCCGGATCTGTCCGGCCGTAAGACCATCCTCGAGATTTACGCCAAGAAGGTGAAGCTCGCTGATGCTGTGGATCTGGACAGCGTGGCGCAGGCCACCAGCGGCTTTGCCGGCGCCGATCTGGCCAACCTGGTGAACGAAGCGGCCCTGCTCGCTGCCCGTGCTTACCGAACCAAGGTTGAGCAACAGGATTTGGGGGAAGCCATCGAGCGGGTGGTGGCGGGCCTTGAGAAGAAGAGCCGCGTGTTGCAGGACGACGAGAAGAAAGTGGTGGCCTACCACGAGGTGGGTCACGCGATCGTCGGTCACCTGATGCCTGGTGGAAGCAAGGTGGCCAAGATCTCGATCGTTCCCCGGGGCATGAGCGCCCTCGGCTACACCCTGCAGTTGCCCACCGAAGAACGTTTCCTCAATTCCAAGGAGGAACTCCAAGGGCAGATCGCCACGCTGCTGGGGGGCCGTTCGGCCGAGGAGATCGTGTTCGGCAAGATCACCACGGGTGCCGCCAATGATCTGCAGCGGGCTACTGACCTGGCCGAGCAGATGGTGGGAACCTATGGCATGAGCGACACCCTTGGCCCTCTGGCCTACGACAAACAGGGGGGCGGACGCTTCCTCGGCGGCAACAACAACCCCCGCCGCTCGGTGAGTGATGCCACCGCTCAGGCGATCGACAAGGAAGTGCGTGGCCTGGTGGACAGAGCCCACGACGACGCCCTGGCAATCCTGCGTCAGAACATGGCCTTGCTGGAGACCATTGCCCAGAAGATCCTCGAAAAAGAGGTGATAGAGGGGGATGACCTCAAACAGATGCTTGAGGCCAGCGTGCTGCCCGAGACCGTCAGTGCTTGACGCTGACCGCTCCCATCCCCGATAACTGTCCTTTGAATCGTCACGATGGCTACCGCTGCTGGAGGTGTTGCTGCTGCTCTTTCCCCCCTCAGCGGCCGTGACTATCTTTCCTCCGCAGATTGTTCGGCGGAGGAAACCTCAGCTCTGCTCGATCTGGCCGCTCACCTGAAGAGTGGCGACCGTCGCATCGACCTCGGCAACCGAGTCTTGGGATTGATTTTCACCAAGGCCTCCACCCGCACCCGCGTCAGTTTCCAGGTGGCAATGGCCCGCCTGGGTGGGCAAACGGTGGACCTCAATCCCCAGGTGACGCAGCTGGGTCGTGGTGAGCCCCTGGAAGACACCGCGCGAGTGCTCAGTCGCTATTGCGATGTATTGGCCGTGCGCACCTTCGCCCAGCAGGAGTTGGTGGATTACGCCCACTGGGCCACTGTGCCGGTGATCAATGCCCTCACCGATCTCGAGCACCCCTGCCAGTCCCTGGCCGACTTCCTCACGATGCGCGAGGCCCATGGTGATCTGCCCGGACAGACGTTGGCCTACATCGGTGATGGCAACAACGTGGCCCACTCCCTGATGCTCTGCGGAGCGTTGTTGGGGGTGAATGTGCGCATCGGCTGCCCGCAGGGTTTCGAGCCCCTGCCCGGTGTGCTGGAGCAGGCCCGTTCCCTGGCTGTTCAGGGAGCTGCGATCGATGTCATCCACGATCCGCGTGAAGCGGTGCGTGGTTCCCAGGCGGTGTACACCGATGTGTGGGCCTCCATGGGTCAGGAAGACGAGCAATCGGAACGGGAACAGGCTTTTACCGGTTTCTGCGTCGACGAAGCGTTATTGGAGGCAGCTGACACGGAGTCCATCGTTCTGCATTGCTTGCCGGCCCATCGCAGTGAGGAGATTAGCCCAGGGGTGATGGAAAGCTCCGCCAGCCGCATCTTTGATCAGGCTGAAAATCGGCTTCATGCTCAGCAGGCACTGCTGGCGGCATTGATGGGTGGCTTGTAAAGGCGCCCTGTTCAGCGGTGGCACTTGGCTTTGAATCGGTTTGATTCGGACGTGGCCCCATGTTTTGTTTTGCGCCCAGACACCCTTTTGCGCCACATCTTGAAGGAGGAGTGTTTCATGTGGGTTCGCATCAGCGCGATCACCTCCTGTTCTGACACGCCGAACTGGTAGTGGATGGCTTCGAAGGTGGTTCTGTCCTCCCAGGCCATTTCGATGATCCGGTCCAAATCCTGGGGTTGAATGTCTTTCAACCTGGGTCAAAAAGCTTGAGTTGTTCTAGCGGCCTGTCCATGGCACCCGCTGGCCTGAGTGAGGCCCCATCGATCTCGGTTTGGATTCACTCCTAAGCTGCAGAACATTCAACGTATTTGACGTGTCAGACGAGTTGGAGACATCGCTCACCATTTCTTTTATGGATGTGAGAGAAATATTTCCATTCATTGATCCAGAACAACTGGATCCAAACGATGTTTTGGAGATCCTCCTGTATGTGTTCCAACAAACACCAGGATTTGTGGACCGCGGCCATGAAACGAACAACCGTGAAACAGCTTGGGTGAACGGTTATCTCTACAGACTCAAAGACAACGGCATGGATGGCTTTGTGGTCGACAACATCGGCTCCAGCGTCGACAAGATTGCCGCCTTGCGTGAACAGGAACACGGTTGATCATCTCCTTGGTGGATGACATCGTGTCCATCCGGTTTTGAGCATGGTCTGCCAGGCCTCAATGGCGTTATGACGCAGCATCCGGCGCCCTGTGATCAGCGTTGGTGCTTCACCAGGCAAGAGGTGGAATGTGTGAATGGCCACCCACTGAGCGTGGGCTGTGGCTGAACCGGGCTGAAACTGCACCAGCTTCTGCTGTGCTGGGTTGATCAGCCAGCCTTCGCCACCGGCCTTCTCTGGCTTGTCGCTGTGTTTCGGCTGGTCCTGCCACATGTCTTGGCCGCAATCAAGGCTGGGATCTTGCGCAGCTCGAGCGCCGTCGGTACAAATGTATTGTTCGTTGTCTTCTTCTGTGACCAGCTCACCCCCAGAGCCATTGACCTCCGCCCAGCAGGAGCTGTACGACTGGCTGGCGGAGTACATCGGCACGCATCGTCACAGCCCGTCCATCCGTCAGATGATGCAGGCGATGGGGCTGCGTTCTCCAGCACCGATCCAGAGCCGCTTGCGGCATCTCCAACAGAAAGGGTGGATCACCTGGCAGGAAGGTCAGGCCCGCACTCTGCAATTGCTGGGCGAGATGGCTGCGGCTGCTGGCATCCCGGTGCTGGGTGCCGTGGCTGCTGGTGGCCTGGTGACGGCCTTTGATGACTTGCAGGAGCACCTTGATCTCGCGCCGGTCCTCGAGACCCGCGGGCTGTTTGCCCTGACGGTGAACGGTGATTCGATGGTGGATTCTCACATCGCTGATGGCGACGTGGTGTTGATGGAGCCTGTGCCTGATCCGCAGCGCCTGCGCAACGGCACCGTTGTGAGTGCCCTGGTGGCGGGAAGCGGCACAACCCTGAAGCATTTCCACCGCAAAGGGGCGGCGGTTGTGCTCGAGGCGGCTAACCCTTCCTACGACCCGATCGAGCTGCCGGCGGAGCAGGTGGAGGTGCAGGGCCGGTTGGTGGCGGTGTGGCGTCAGGTGTGATCGCCCCCTCGGTGTAAGCTTGAATACGACGACGGCACGAGCCCGAGGGCATCACCGGCGTTCATGGGGCCATAGCTCAGCTGGTAGAGCACCTGCATGGCATGCAGGGGGTCAGGAGTTCGAGTCTCCTTGGCTCCACTAGGTTTTCAGCCGGTGGATTTCCCACACCTGCACAAATTGCACTGGGTTTCACAAGTACAAGCCAATCGCGCACCAAAGTGCAAAATTTAGCGCTATTCATTCCTCGGGTTTCTATTGCGCTGCCCATCGATTTCTGTGGCTGGTGCTATGGGCGCTGGTGATGGCTGAATCGACTGTTGCTTGAGCGTAGAAGTTGTTATTACACCTTAATCGAATGCTATTATTTTTTTATTGTGTAATTTCGGAGTGCGCGACTATTCGTTTGTTACCGTAACAACATTGAGTTTTTGTGGTAATGCGCTCTTATCAAAATCCTGAGAATGTTTCGAAAATAGTCATCACTGCGTCGTCAATATTCTTTGGAGGTATTGCGGCTCTGTCCAGTTTGTTTGTCGTCCCTGCGGGTGAGGTGGGTGTTGTGACGACGCTTGGCAAGGTTTCGGATGAGCCAAGGCAGCCTGGGTTGAACCTCAAGATTCCATTCCTGCAGAGCACGCATTCCTTCAGTGTAAGAACGCAGGTCATACCTGAAAAGTTCTCGACGCTGACGAAGGATCTCCAGGTGATCGAGGCAACGGCAACGGTTAAATATGCCGTTAAGCCATCTGAGGCTCCCAGGATTTACAGCACGATCGCTACTGACGACTCTGCAATCTATGCAAGGGTGATCCAGCCATCGCTGCTGAAATCACTGAAGTCAGTCTTTTCAAAGTATGAGCTGGATACGATCGCGACGGATTGGAACACCATATCTTCCCTTGTGCAGGAAAGCGTCTCACTGGAGCTCAGTGAATTTGATTATGTTGTCGTGAGAGGTCTTGACATCACTGGACTGCAGATCGCTGAAGAGTACAGGGCTGCCATTGAACAGAAGCAAATCGCACAACAGCAGCTCTTGCGCGCAAAGACAGAAGTTGAGATTGCCGAGCAGGAAGCAATCAAGTTTGAAACGTTGAGTCAGTCCCTCAATAACAGCGTTCTGTATAAGCTGTTTCTTGATAAATGGGATGGGCAAACACAAGTAGTTCCGTCCTTCAATGGCGGAACGACTCCACCTGTCATTGTGGGAAGGAATTGATTCGACTACGGCAGCAGGCTAATTGTTGTCTTGCTCAATCAGATCCTTGATGTCGATCGTATCAAGTTTGAGTAACGCAAATGTTGTTCCCGCGTTGCCTCGACAGATTCGTAGTTGTTGATTCAACACTGTGATGTCGAGCCAGGCGGGAAAGCTTTGTTGAACGTCACGCAATAACTTGATTTGGCCAAGACCAGGCAACGTCGGCCCCAGCCAGCCCCCCTTGAAGAATTTCACCTCAACCCGCTTTGTGTTGATCACGTTCAGAGTTGCTTGGACGCTGATGGCTCCAAATGTTCCGAGCGGACCACGCAAGCGCAGCAGGTTGCAACCTTTGTTCTGCTTCAGGTCCAGTGCCTGAAGATTCTCCAACCAAGGTGCTTGACGAAGCCAGGGCTGGCTTGAACTGCTCCATCGCAAATCCCACACACCCTCAAGAAGGGATGCATCACGATTTAAGTCGGCGGGTTGTGCCTCCTCCAGCGACGCAATACGCCCAGAGATGCTTTTGTCATTGGGGTTTCTCTGCAATAGTGAAACCAATGCGTCCTGTTCGTTTGTCATTGAGGTGTTGGATGCGAGCCTCGACATGGATGGTGTTCACGTTCTTGATCAGTCCTACGGCAGTTTTTGCTGGTGAGCCAGTCCGTCTGCTCGTCATCCCCTATCAGGCCGGTTGGGGCAGCCAAAGAATTCCGATCAATCAATTTTCCGGGCCCGCGATGCCTCCACCCCCTCCACCTCTGGCTCCTCAACAGGCGGAACGTGTGAAACCGACGGGCGTTCAAAGCGATGCCAGTGATGACACCATCGATGATGATTGGCTGATGGATGGCTGATTTTTTGGCGCTTCAACAGGCTCTGGTCTGATTGCGGGGCCTTAAAGATCAGTATTTCTCGGCGGGATGCGGATGATCCGGAAGGCTGACGCTGTGCAGGTCATCACAAGAGCGCTTCCACTGCACAAGGTGCAGACGATCAATCTTGTTAGTGTCCAGGCAATCCCAGATATCGGCACCAGACAAGGTTGCCCTTGACCAATGATCGACTTCGCTCTTCATTTTTTTTCTGTTCGTATCTTTCCAATCTGTCCACGCGATCTTGGGATAATTATAAATGTGTTTGCTCAGGATGACAATCGAGAACTCCATGGTGTGCCGTTTCGCGTTCGCATGACTTTATACGGAATGACCTCGTAATCGTGAATTGTCTAACTCGCTGGTCCGTGGAGATGGCTGACTCTGCCCTGCGGATGACATTCCCATGGTCTGTTGCTGGCTGAGGGCTACGGAATCACTCCACTCAAGCCCGATCACTGAGGCGGAAAAAATGAACATCATCATCAGAATTGATGATGCATTCCAGCGGCGTTGTGGCTTCCGAAAAATCGTGCGCACCAATTGACTCGCTTCTTCGAACAGTGTGCTGAAAGAAAAGGCAATCACTCTCAATGCAGGGAGAGAAGCGTCTTGGAATTGTCTGAGACTGATTAGACCCTCCCTTCCTTGATTTTTTCCAGATCCCTGCGGATCAGGGCCAGCAGATAGGACGGTGCCTTGTAGCGCGTCGGTAAGCAACGGTTGAGGGTTTCAAGGTGTCCCCAGCAGACGGTGCGCTCGATGTCCTTGGCTGTCTTGCCTTGTTGCAGCAGTCGTCTCAGGGCTTTGCAATAGAGCGGGTATCCCGCTTCCAGTTCACCGATGGTGAGCTTGGCCTGGGTCATCGGTTCATCCCCCTGATGCCCTATAACCTATGCCGGCGCGGGATCGGCCCCCTCAGCTGTTGGTTCCCAGTCCTGCCAGGTGGAGCACCAGCTGGGATCCGTTGGACTCCGCCAGGGCTTCGATTGCTTCGATTGGGCTTTGCAACCAACGTGCCACCTGGAGCATGTTGCTGATCTTGAGAGGCTCCTGACCACCTGACTCAGCTCCTGTCAGGCGGCTGAGGGTGATCTGTTCAATGCCTTGGGATTCCAGCCATTGCCTGAGTGGCACGCTGGGCTGTCGGTTGCAGGCTTCCAGCCACAGATCCCAGTCGTCAGCGGTCTCGCCTGTCGGAATCTGGAGGCTGATCTGAAGGCTTTCACTCGGATCCAACAGAGTCACGCTTGCCCTTGATGGGGTCAGGCCGGAATAAAGCAGCGTCCAGCCACTGTTGAGCAAAGGTTGTGAGGCCTGATCCCGGAGGGCCAGCTGCTGCATGGCCACAGCCCCTTGGTTCTCATTGGTGAGGGGTGCCGGCGAACGCTGACCAAAGCTCTCCAAACATCTCAGAGAGCTTTAACGCCTTGCGTCTCACCGCTGCTGTTGATCAGATCACCTGGTCTGCAAATCATCACCGAGCCAGGCCACGCAGTCGATCTCGACTCGTGCCCCCTTCGGCAGCGCTGCCACCTGCACGCAGGCTCTGGCTGGGCTTGTGCCAGCGCCAAACATCTCTGCGTAAATGCCGTTGACGGTCTGGAAATCCCCAAGATCAGCCAGAAAAACCGTTGTCCGCACCACTTGGGCTGCGGTCGCTCCAGCGGCTTCGAGGACGGCGCTGAGGTTCTTCAGCACCTGTCGCGTCTCACGCGCCACATCTCCATCGCCCACCATGGCCCCCGTCTCCGGATCCAGCGGGATCTGGCCTGAGCAGTACAGCCAGCCACCGGCCAGCACCGCCTGGTTGTAGGGCCCCACCGGAGCGGGTGCTGCTGGGGTCGTTACGGCTTGAGCAGTCATGGCCGGATCGCAGAATGGAATCGATCATCGCGTTTCGCTGTTGTCGCAGTCCCAGGCCACCGTTGCCGTTCGAGACCTCTGGCATCGCTACGACGGCCCTGCGGGACCCTGGACGCTGCGGGGGATTGACCTGGAGCTTGCAGCGGGTGAGCTGGTGGGACTGCTGGGCCCTTCCGGTTGCGGGAAAACCACCCTGTTGCGATTGATCGCCGGCTTTGAGCGACCCTCGCAGGGGTCGGTGCACCTTCAGCAGCGCCCCGTGGCGGGGAACGGCCATTGGCTGCCGCCTGAGCGGCGCGGGATCGGCATGGTCTTTCAGGACTACGCCCTGTTCCCCCATCTCACGGCGTGGCAGAACGCTTGCTTCGGTCTGCGTCCCGGTCAGGACGACAGCCGTGCGGCCTGGTTGCTGGAGTTGCTGGGTCTGAAGGGGCTGGAGCTGCGTTATCCCCATCAGCTCTCTGGCGGCCAGAAGCAACGCCTTGCCCTGGCCCGAGCTCTGGCTCCAGCGCCGAAGCTGGTGCTGCTGGATGAGCCCTTCTCCAATTTGGATGTGGAGGTGAGGCTGCGGCTGCGCAGTGAACTCAGTTCCGTTCTGCAGGTTTGCGGAGCCACGGGGCTGATCGTGACCCACGACCCTGGCGAGGCTCTGGCCATTTGTGATCGTGTGGCGGTGATGCGCGACGGGGAGTTGCATCAATGCGCCACCCCAAGAGCCCTCGTTGACGCCCCCGCATCACCGTTTGTCGGTCGCTTTGTTCTTCAAGGCAATCTTGTGCCCCTCGATGGTCCGATGCACTGCCTGATCGGTCCATTGGAGGGTGACAGTCCACTGCCAGGGTCTGAACCTGGGCCCGATGAGCAACTGCTCCTGGTGGACCCGGCCTTGATCAGGCTTCACCCCGATCCACGGGGGAAGGCCACGGTCATGGGACGGGAGTTCCTTGGACAGGCCTGGCAGTACCGCGTGCAGCAGGGTCCCTGCGACCTCCGCGTCAACGCTGCCCTGGCGTTGGATGTGCCGCGCGGTACCCGCTGTCGACTGGCGTTTCAGCCTGGAGCCGAGGTGATTCTCTTCCCGCAGCGGATCAGGCTGCGCGCCACTGATCCTTGTGCTGCCTAAGGCGTTGCAGCTGTTCGGCCGATGCCGCCCGCATGAACAGATTGCTGCGGCGTTCCTCTCCGATGCTGCTGGGCAGGCTCAACTCCCCGCGGCGACGCAGTTCCACCACGGCTTCATAGCGCTGGCGAATGGCTGCATCCTGCGGTTGCTGTTGGGTGGCCCAGAGCAGGTTCCCTTCGGTGTATTCGTGGGCGCAACAAACCTTGGTGGATTCAGGCAACTGCGATAGCCGCCTCAGGGCTCGGTGCATGTCGGCCGGGGTTCCTTCGAACAGACGTCCGCAGCCCCCGGAAAACAGCGTGTCGCCGCAGAACACCACCGGGCCGAGATCCGGATCCTCCTGATCGGTGATCACAAAGGCGATGTGGGCGGAGGTGTGGGCGGCCACGTCCAAAACCTGCAGTGATCGGCCCAGCACGGTCACCTGATCGCCGTCGCTGACGGAGATGGTCTGAAAGGGAATGCGCAATAGATCCGCTGCAGCCGCTACCACGGCCGCATCCGGCCATCGCTCCAGCAGGCCAGGAGTTCCACCGATGTGATCGGCGTGGTGATGCGTCTGCAGCACCGCACTCAGCTGCAGCTGCCGTTGTTGCAGCCAGTCGATGACTGGTTCGGCCACGGCAGGATCCACTACAGCGGCTTCATCACCCCGCACCCAGATCCACAGGACGTTGTCCTGCAGCACCGGCAGGGCATGAAGGGAGGATTGCATCGTTAAAGTCCTGCTTGATAGACGGTCAACGCTGGACCTATGATCACCGTCGCGTTGGCCAAAGGAGCGCTGCTCAAGGATTCCGTGGCTCGTTTCGCGGCCGCAAGTCTTGATTTTTCGGCGGCTCTGGACAAAGACAACCGCCAGCTGATGCTGCCCACCCCCTGCGGTCGAGCCCGGGCACTGCTGGTGCGCAATGGTGATGTGCCGACTTACGTGGCCTACGGCCAGGCCCAGCTTGGTGTGGTCGGCTACGACGTGCTGCGAGAGCACCAACTGCCAGTGGCGCAGCTGGTGGATCTGGGGTTCGGAGGCTGTCGCATGTCCGTTGCCGTCAAGGCCAGCAGTGGGTACGAACGGGCGGCGGACCTGCCGCCCCACTGCCGGGTGGCGAGCAAGTTCACCCATTGCGCCCGTGAATACTTCGATGGGCTCGATCTACCGGTGGAGCTGGTGCATCTAAATGGCTCCGTTGAGCTCGGGCCCATCACCGGCATGTCCGAAGCGATCGTGGATCTGGTGGCGACGGGGCGCACCCTGCGGGACAACGGGCTTGTGGCCATCGAGGACCTGTTCCACACCACGGCCCGCTTGGTTGGTCACCCCCTGTCGATGCGGCTGGATGGTGGGTCTCTGAACGCCATTGTTGAGGCGGTCCGCACGGCTTCAGCCGCTGCTGGAGCCGCCGGATGAGCGTCATCAGTGACTGGAAACGGGTGCGTCGGCTGGGCCGTTATCTCGCTCATGACCGCCGCCGTCTGCTGCTGACCCTTGTGCTGCTCGTGCCGTTGGCGGTGGCAGGAGCGATTCAGCCCCTGTTAGTGGGCCAGGCCATCAGCGTTTTGCGCAACGAACCCAGCCTGCCCTGGTTGGAGGGTCTGACCACCGGGGCCGCCATCCGCTTGATCGTGTCGCTGCTGCTCATGTCGGTGCTGTTGCGTCTGGCGCTGCAGGGGGTTCAGCTGTTCAACATTCAGGCCGTGGGTCAGCGACTCACCGCACGGATCCGGGATGATCTGTTCCGTCATGCCCTGTCGCTGTCGCTTCGGTTCCATGACTGCATGCCTGTGGGCAAGTTGCTCACCCGGCTCACCAGTGATGTCGATGCCTTGTCGGAGGTCTTCGGCAGCGGGGCCGTTGGTGTTCTTGGCGATCTGGTGAGCCTGGTGGTGATCGCTAGCTCGATGTTGCTGATCGAATGGCGGCTTGGTCTGTTGCTGCTTTGCACACAGATTCCCGTGACCTTGATGGTGATCTGGTTGCAGGGCCGTTACCGAAAGGCCAACTACCGGGTACGAGAGGAGCTCTCCCAGCTTAATGCTGATTTTCAGGAGAACCTTCAGGGCCTGGAGGTGGTCCAGATGTTTCGGCGCGAGCAGGTGAACGGCGAGCGCTTTCAGCGCACCGGTTCCGCTTACAGGCGCGCTGTGAATGGAACGATTTTCTTCGACAGCAGCATTTCTGCCTTCCTCGAATGGGTGTCCCTATGGGCTGTTGCCCTGGTGTTGGCCCTGGGGGGATGGCTGGTGACATCGGGTTCCATGGGGCTTGGAATCCTCACCACCTTCATCCTCTATTCCCAGCGTCTATTTGATCCGCTGCGTCAGTTGGCGGAACGTTTCACCCAGATTCAGGGTGGTCTGACGGCTGTGGAGCGCATCGGTGAGCTGATGGAGCAGCCTCTGGAGATCGTGGAGGATCCCAACGCCACTCCGCTGCGTTCGGCCGGGCTGGGGGAGGTGATTTTCGAGAACGTCAGCTTCAGCTACCGGCCGGATGAGCCGATCTTGCGCAACCTCTCCTTCCGTATTGCTCCTGGCGAGCACGTGGCCTTGGTGGGACCGACGGGGTCTGGAAAAACCACCGTCATCCGTCTGCTCTGCCGGTTGTATGAACCTCAGCAGGGCCGGATTCTTCTGGATGGTCGTGATATCCGTTTGATTTCGATCGCCGATCTGAGACGTCAGCTGGGGGTGGTGTTGCAGGACACCTTCCTGTTCAGCGGCAACGTGGCCGATAACCTTCGGCTCAATGCCGAGATCAGCGATCAGGAGCTGGCTGGAATCTGCCGTGATCTGGGCCTGAACGACCTGTTGCAACGGCTGCCTAATGGGTTGGAGACAGAGTTGCGGGAGCGTGGCGGCAATCTCTCGTCCGGTGAACGTCAGCTGCTGGCGGTGGCACGGGTTGCGATCCGTAACCCCACGGTGCTGGTGATGGACGAGGCCACCGCCTTCATGGATCCCTCCACAGAGGCCACCCTGCAACGCGACCTTGATCGGTTGCTGCAGAAACGCACGGCTGTGGTGATCGCCCATCGCCTGGCCACGGTGGAAGCCTCGGATCGGATTCTGGTGCTGCGCCGCGGTGAGTTGATCGAACAGGGCACGCACCTGGAGTTGCGAGCCCGGGGTGGGCTCTACGCCCAGCTGGCGGAGCTGCAGGAAAAGGGGTTGGCTCGCTTGTGATGACCTCCCCCCTCGTCCTGCCGGCTGCGCCGCTGCTTGAGCAGTACGGCGAGGAGGCCCGTCTCTGCTCCTGTGCCAACGATCAGCTGACCCTGGTGTTCAGTCGACGTCATCCCTTTGACCTGGTGGAACTGGAGCAGTTGCTGGAAGCGGTGGGCTGGAGTCGGCGGCCGGTGCGGCGGGTGCGCAAAGCCCTGGCTAACAGCCTGCTCACCGTTGGCCTGTGGCGGCACGATCCCCGCATCCCCCGCCTGGTGGGCTTCGCCCGTTGCACCGGTGATGGTGTCTTCGAAGCCACGGTCTGGGACGTGGCCGTGCACCCGCTCTACCAGGGCAGTGGCTTGGGCAGTCAGCTGATGGTCTACGTGCTGGAGGCTCTGGAGGCCATGGGCACGGAGCGGGTGAGCCTGTTCGCCGATCCAGGCGTGGTCAACTTTTATCAGCGCCAGGGTTGGGAGCTCGAGCCGCAGCAGCATCGCTGCGCGTTCTGGTACGCCAGCTGAGTTGCGTGCCGTTCAGCGGTCGTAGTCACCTGCCAGTTGATCAGCGGCAATGCCTTGCTGCCAACGGCGTCGCAGCCTCCAGTTGCCCCAGGCCCTGCTGATCACCCCCTGCTCCTGCCAGCGCCGGTTGCTGGTGACCAGCGGACAGCGAAGTCGCCGCAGCCTGTGGTGACGTGCAATCCTCTCCACCAGGTCCAGGTCCTCCATCAAGGGGATCGGGCTGTAACCGCCGCTGGCTTCATAAAGCCTGCGGTGGATCAGCAGCCCCTGGTCGCCGTAGGGTCGCTGTGCGAGCCGACTGCGCAGGGCGACGCTGCGTTCCAGCAGCCACAGCATCGGCCCCCTCTCCTCCACACGAAAGTCGAAGAACCAGGCATCGCGTTTCGCCTGGGGGTTCTCAATCACCCGTTGAACGGCGCTGCACCAACGGGGCGGCAGACGGCTGTCGGCGTGGAGCACCAGCGTCCAGTCATTGATAGCAGCGGCCATGCCGTGGATGAGTTGCTGCCCACGGCCCCGTTCTGGGCTGCTCAGTCGAGCCACGCCAGCCAGGTTGGCCACAACTGTTGTTCGATCTCGGCTCCCTCCATCAACGACGATCACCTGGGCCCCATGGGGCCAGCGGGCCAGATCGGCAAGCAGCAGGGGAAGCCGTCGCGCTTCGTTCAGCGTCGGGATCAGGATGCTCAGCCTTGCCATCGCTTGAGGTCACGCAGGTGATCCAGGTCCTGTCGCTGCGGCAGGAGTCCCACGGTGAGGTTGTTGCATTCGGCCGACTCCAGCGTGGTGTCCAAGACCTCGGAGCTGCCCCAGGGGATGCCGACCAGTGGCCATCGCTCCGGTGTCTGCATCAGCGCTGCGGACAGAGCCATCAGCCAGTAGCCCCCGTCAGCGGCGGGCCCCAGGACAAGGTCATGGCTGTGCAGGCTCTCCAGTGCCATCAGCAGGTCGCGGCGGTTGAACTCCGGTAGGTCGCTGCCCACCACAAGCACAGGTGTGCGGCGATGGCGCAGGCGCAGCAGTTGCCGTTTTAAGCGTGTTCCGAGGTTGCCATCGCCCTGCAGTCCGATCTCTTCGATGCCCTGCTGCCGGCCCCAATGCCGGGCACGGCTGGGACCCAGTCCACTGACGGCCAATACAGGGGTGACCCACCCTTCTCGATGCAATGTGCAGGCCACAGCGATGGTGTGATGGGTGAGCTGCGCCTGCAGACGGGCACTGCGTTCGCTGCTGTGATTGATGCTCAGCTGTGACTGCATGTCCGCAGCCAGTCGTCGTTTGCATCGCCCCGGCGCGGGCCAGCGGGCCATCAGCACCAGGGCAGCGGGAGTGGTCACCTCAGCGCTGGCGTCGTGGCAGTTCCTTGGGCAGAACCTCCAGGGTTTGTTCCAGGCCGTCGCGTTCGATCGTGATCTGCATCGGTTGCCCTACACGGCCTCGATCAACGGCCAGTTGCACTTCGGATGGATTCTCCACTGAGGTTCCATTCACGGCCCGGATCAGATCGCACTGGCGGATCCCTGCCGATTCAGCCGGGGTGTCGGGCACCACGTCCACCACGAGAACACCGTTCACAACGGGCACGGTGCAGCGGGTGCTGGTGGCATTGATCTCCCGTGCCAGTTGCGGGGTGAGGCTGCGCAGCTGCACACCGATGAAGGGGTGCGAGGCCTGCCCGGTGCTCACGATCTGCTGAGCGATCCGTTTGGCGAGGTTGATCGGCACCGCAAAACTCAACCCAGCCCCTGGGGCCTTGCGGATGGCCGTGTTCATGCCGATCACCTCACCGGCTGCGCTGATCAACGGTCCACCGCTGTTGCCTGGATTCACGGCAGCGTCCGTCTGGATATACGGCACTCGCTGCCCTTCCCCGATGTTGGCATCGGTCCGATCCACCGCACTGATGATGCCGGCGGTGACGGTGTTGTTCAGGCCAAAGGGATTCCCGATCGCAATCGCCCATTCCCCTGGCCGCAGCTGGTCGGAATTGCCGAGGCTCGCCACCGGCAGATTTTCTGCCACCACCTTCACCACAGCCACGTCCGTGAGTGGGTCGCCGCCCAGGACGGTGCCTTGGAACCGGCGCCCGTCGGGCAGGGTCACATTGACCCGATCCGCCCCGCGCACCACGTGCTCGTTCGTGAAGATAAGGCCGTTAGCACGGGTGATGAACCCCGACCCCTGGCCCTGCTGCCGCTGGGTGGAGGGGCCAAGGCCGAACAGCTGACCCATTGGGTTGTTGATGTCCTTCTCCGTATCGATCCGCACCACCGAAGGCCCGACCCGCTCGACGGCTTTGACGATCACGTTCTCCCCCGGTTGCAGAGGGGCTGAGCGCGGCCGATCGTGGACCACAGGTGGAGGTTCCACCTTCGGAGCTTCCGATCCTCCCCTCAGGTCTCGAAACAGGCTGCAGGAGCTCAGGCTGGTGGCGATCAGGGTGAACCCGATCAGACGCAGCGAAGGCGGCATCGAAGCTTGGTGTCTGCTGATTCATTAAAAGCGGACTGTTCCGAGCAGCGTGCGTAGATTCAGTATTCAAGGGATGGCGGTGTGGTGCTGACGGGCGAGGAGCTCTGGAGCAAGGTGCGTGGGGGGCTGCAGACCAAGCTGAGCAAGCCCACCTTCGAGACCTTCATCCGGCCAACGGCCTGCAGTGGCTTTGCCAACGGGGAACTGCGCCTGCTCGCCCCGAATCCCTTTGCCGGAGTCAGGTTGAGGGAGCAGCTTCTGCCTTCGATCACCCAGTTGGCCAGCGAAGCCTGCGGTGGCCCGGTGCAGGTGGTGGTTCTGGCTGATCCCGCTGTCGTCTCCCCCGGGGTGACAAACCAGGACGCTGACCCGCCGGAGCCCGCCTTGGCCCCCGGATACTCGGCGGCTGCCCGGGAGTCCGCGCCGTCGCGATCGCCGCGACGGGTGCTGCCGGGGCTCAACCCCCGTTATGTGTTCGGTCGATTCGTTGTGGGTCCCAACAGTCGGATGGCCCATGCGGCAGCCCTGGCGGTGGCGGAGGCTCCCGGCCGTGAATTCAATCCCCTGTTCATCTGTGGCGGAGTCGGTCTGGGCAAGACCCACTTGATGCAGGCCATCGGTCACTACCGGTTGGAGATCGATCCCTCTGCTCGAGTGTCCTACGTCTCCACCGAAACCTTCACCAATGATCTGATCGACAGCATCCGCAAGGACGGCATGAAGGCCTTCCGAGACCGTTACCGCGCGGCGGATCTGCTGTTGGTGGATGACATCCAGTTCATCGAAGGCAAGGAATACACCCAGGAGGAGTTCTTCCACACCTTTAATGCCTTGCACGAAGCCGGCAAACAGGTGGTGATCGCCAGTGATCGGCCCCCCAGTCAGATCCCCAGGTTGCAGCAGCGCTTGATCTCCCGCTTCCAGATGGGCCTGATCGCTGATATCCAGGCCCCTGATCTCGAGACCCGCATGGCGATTCTCCAGAAGAAAGCGGAGCAGGAGCGCATGGCCCTGCCCCGGGATCTGATCCATTACCTGGCGGGGCGCTTCACCTCCAACATCCGAGAGCTTGAGGGGGCCCTCACCCGTGCCGTGGCCTTCGCCTCGATCACCGGCCTGCCGATGACGGTGGAGTCGGTGGCGCCGATGCTTGATCCGACCGGACAAGGCGTTGACGTCACACCGCAGCAAGTGATCGACAAGGTGTCGGAGGTGTTTGATGTCACCGCAGAGGAGATGCTGAGCAGCACCCGCCGGCGTGCCGTCAGCCAGGCCCGTCAGGTGGGGATGTACCTGATGCGGCAGGGCACGGATCTGAGCCTGCCGCGGATCGGCGACACCTTCGGCGGCAAGGACCACACCACCGTGATGTACGCGATCGAACAGGTGGAGAAGAAGCTGGCCAGCGACCCCCAGCTGGCAGGCCAGGTGCAGAAGGTCAAGGACCTGCTTCAGATCGATTCCCGGCGCAAACGCTGATCAGCGGCAAGCCTTCTTATCGCCTTTCCATCCCGCCATCGTGCTGGCGGCCTGGGAACACACCAGGCGGCGAGCCGGGGCCAGTGCTGGCTGAAGCTGCCGGGAACTGAAGGGTGGCAAGGGCCTTCGACGCAACCAGGCACCCCAGCGAAATTCGTGATATGGGATCTGCGGCTGCGGCTTGATGAAGCCTTCCTTCTTCAGCTTCCACACCAGGCTGCGGTAGGGGTCGTCCTCCAGATCGAGCAAGGTACGGGGTAACTCCATCGGCTGACGTGGCCCAGAGCCCCGTCCGTCGATCAGGTACAACCAACCCTGTTGTTCGAGGAACCGCATCACCTCGCTGCGGTCGCTGCAGTGCAGATCGGCAATTACATAACCCCAGGTCGTGGACTGGGGATCCAGACCCAGCAGACCCCGCAGTCGGTGGTGGCGATCCACCATCCAGACCTCACCGGCAGCACTGCGGACCAGGGGCACGGGCTTGCCCTTGAGATAGTCGAGCCGTTGCTGGCGGGTTTCGCTGGCGAAGTCCTCCTGCCGGGCCCATACCTCCGCAAGACCCACGCACCATTGGGTCGGCTGAAGGCTGGCGATGGGGATCTCGGTCAGCTCGGTCTTGCGTCCAGCTTCCGGGATCGGTTGGTAGCCAGACAGGTCGAGAGCCACACCGCAGGTGTCAAGACCTTCACTATGGCCGACCCACGAAAGGCGCTGGGTCCTGATCGAATCGGTCCCGGATCGGCAGTGGTCGGGGCTGATCTGGGCCATCCAGTTCCGCTGTCCGTTCAAGCGCCTGACGCAACAGCCGAGCGGCCGGCAGGGGCATGTCCCGAGGAACTGAGATCCGATCGCGGAGGTGGCGAAGCGCAAGGGCACTGCCGCGGTCGGGGCACGGTGAGCCTTGGCCCATCAGGTTGGTGAGAGCACACCGGAGTGGTTGATCAAAGCCGGTGCGGCCCAGTGGGTTTCGCTCCATCAATCGCTCGCGGTGACGCAGCACCCGGCCCAGGGCGATGGCCGCCGCGTTGATGCTGTGGTCGGCGTCCCAGCAGGCTTCATCGTCAGCGAGTCCGTCACCGCGGTCGATTTGATCGGCCATGGTCCGTGCCGCGTCGGAATGGTTGGACCAGCAGCCGCCCATCTGTGGGGGAAGGTCGTGGGCATGGGTGTGGTGATCGCTCTGGGTGCCGCGATAGGTGGCCAGCTGTTCAAGAGCCCGGAACCAGGCATCGATGGCCGGATGCTCATGGCGGAGTCGACATCCCTTGTAATAAGCCAAAGAAGCGTTCATCCGTTCCACATAAGGCACGAACACCAGATCAGCGGTTCCCGGTGCAGCGGGATCAAGAAAGGGGCCGGGTGATTGACGCAGGGCTTGCTCGAACTGCCCGGCGACGCGCCGGAATTGCTCCATGGCCCGTTGGTCATCCTTCGGGCTGAGGCCAGGGGTGCACAGCCACAGGCACCAAGCCCGGAACAGCAGCCGTTCCAGCTGCCGATGCGAGCACACGTCCGGAGTGGTCATCGGTTGGCCGAGGGGCCCGAAAGTCGCCTCCAGTTGCATGAGGATCTCATCGCTTTCGGTGATCAGCCGGCCATCGAGATCAAGGGCCGGCAGCATTCCGCTCGGAACACGCTGCAGAAACCAGGGCTCTTTGCTGCCGTAGCAGCGCATCGTCACCTTGCGGATGCGGTACGGAATCCGTTTGAACTCCAACCATAACCACACCTTTTGGCAGTACGGGCACCAGGCATGGTGATCGCGGTAAAGGGTGACGCGAACAGCGCTTTCCTCCTGGCCGAACAAGCGAAGAACCGCCTGGGCATTAGTCGGCCCCTGCGTGCGGTCAGGTTCGTCAGCGGTCAGACCCTCCAGGTCTGACCAGGAGAGTGCTTCAGACAGAACCGATGTAGGGGGCATGGAGGATCGGGGACAGATCGCCTCGTCCATAGGACTGCCAGTCCCCCAATTCCTGCATCAGCGCTAGACAGTCGTCCTGGCGACCCTCGCGTGCCAGCTGTTTGAGACGAAGACTCATGTCATCGGAGGTGAGCAGCATCACGATGTCCCGACGCTGGAGCGCCTGCTGCTCAAGATCAGGGGGTTGGGGCCTGGAACGTTGCGTTTTTTTCATGGGTCAACGGTGGTAAGGCTCTCGCTTCCACGTCTCTTCACGTGTCCTTGAGCCAATCTTGCTCAAACCATAACGCTGCCTTTACTTTCCGGCATGTGTCTAGTGGCACGTCGACAGGCATCCTCCGCGTCATGAGAATTGATCTGTTGCCAACGTCGCCATGGCCATCGAGTCGACCTTTGATCTGATTGTTCTGGGTGCAGGGTCTGGAGGGTTGGCCGCTGCCAAGCGGGCGGCACGCCATGGCGCCAAGGTGGCCATTGTTGAGGGAGACCGCGTCGGCGGCACCTGTGTGATCCGGGGATGTGTCCCCAAAAAGCTGTTGGTCTACGGCGCTCAAGCGCGGCATCAGCTCAACGATGCACCGGCCTATGGCCTCACCCTGGGTTCCGTTGAGAGCAACGTTGCGGAACTGTTTCGCCGGGTGAGGGCCGAGGTGGATCGGCTCAATCATCTGCATCTCGGCTTTCTGGAGAAGGCGGGTGTTGAGCGCATCGATGGCTGGGGCAGGTTTCTGTCCGACCAGTGCATCGGCATCGCGCCCGAACGGGGTGGCCCGATCCAACGGGAGCTGTCTGCTGCGCACTATTTGGTGGCTGTTGGAGGGCGGCCGGTACGCCCGGATATTCCCGGGATTGAGCACACCTGGATCAGCGATGACATGTTCAACCTGGAGCAGTTGCCGAAGGAGGTGGTGGTGGTGGGAGCGGGCTTCATCGCCTGTGAATTCGCCTGCATCCTGCGTGGCCTTGGAGTGGAAGTCACCCAGGTGGTGCGGGGCTCAGGCCTGCTCAGGGGATTTGACCGGGAGCTGGCGGACGCCGTGCTGGAGGGGCTGCAGGAGCAGGGAATCCACGTGTTGTTGGAACGCACGGTGTCGGCAGTGAGCGGTCAGCCCGGTGACTTGATGGTTCAGCTGTCGGATGGGTTGGCTTTGCCCTGCGGTGGGGTGTTGATGGCCACTGGCCGGCGCCCATGGCTGGATGGCCTGGGTCTCGATGCTGCTGGTGTGGCCGTGGAGCAGGGACGGATCAGCGTTGATGCCGACTCACGCACCTCGGTTGCCCACATCTATGCAGTTGGTGATGTCACCGACCGAGTCAATCTCACGCCGGTGGCGATCGATGAAGGCCGCGCCTTTGCCGATGCCACCTTTGGCAGTCGGCCTCGACAGGTGAACCACGACCTTGTGGCCAGCGCGGTGTTCAGTGATCCCGAACTGGCCACGGTGGGCCTTTCTGAAGAGGCGGCCATCGACCGCCATGGTGTGGATGGTGTGGTGATCCATCGGGCCCGGTTCCGATCGATGTCGCGCGCCCTCCCGGCCACCGGGTCCCGTTGTTTGTTGAAGCTGGTTGTGGAGATCTCGACGGATCGTGTGCTCGGGTGCCACATGGTGGGGGAGCATGCCGCCGAAATCATTCAGATGGCAGCTATTGCCGTCGGTATGGGGGCCACCAAGGCGGATTTCGATCGCACGATGGCCTTGCATCCCTCGGTGTCCGAGGAATTCGTGACGATGGGTTGATCAAAAGAGTCTGAAGAAATCTTGAGATCTGTCGTATCCATCACAGGAACCGTGAGACGCAATAGTTATGGTGAAATTAAGGATGCGTTAATTCTTGATGCCCATTCCCTTCCTGTTGCTTTTCGCGGCTTGGTTGGGGGTGGGAACGGTTCAGGGTGGTGCCTGGTGTGACGCTCAGCCGGCGGGGGTTGGCAGCTACGACCCCCAGCGGTCCGAAATTGCCCTCTGCACGGAGCGCATCCGCTCCAAAGGTCGCTCCATCGATGAGGTCGTACGGCATGAACTGTTTCATGCCGTGCAGCACCTGTTCGGTCGGGACGGCCGCAGTTTTCTCAGTGACAGTCAGATCACCGTTCTCGTCCATCGCTTCATGGATGACCGCGAGGTGATGGCTGTGATCAGCCTGTACCCAAGCGACGAAATCAACAGTGAGCTGGAGGCTCGCCTGATGTCACGTCTTGTTCCGAATGAAGTGATCGGCGGTGCTCTCCTGGCAGGGCGCTTGGTGCAGCAGGCCCCCCAGCAGGGGCCGATCGGCTCCTTGCGGGCGTATCTGCTCGGTGATTGATCAGCCGAGTTTGTCCGCCAATCTCAGGGCCAATGCGATCACGGTGAGACCAGGTCCCACACTGGGGCAACTGGGGAAGATGCTCGCGTCCGCGAGGTAGAGGTTCTCCAGCTCATGGCACTTGCCGTGAGCATCAACCACGGAGTTGGCGGGGTCGTCGCCCATTCGACAACTGCCGCAGCCGTAGCCCACCACACTCAGGGGCGCTTCACCGCGGGCATGGGTGGGGGCCTTGAGCACCACTTTGGTGATCGGGTCCTTCTCCACCTCTTTCAACGTGTCGATCCATCGATAAACAAGTCGATCGTGAGCTTCGCGGTTGTTGTGGATGTAGTTGATGCGGATCTGGTCGTTGTGCAGCCAGATCTTGTTGTGGGGATCCGGCATTACCTCCGTCATCGCCCACCAGGCCACGGAGCGGGACGCCAGTTGCTCGAGGCCGAAATCAGGGATCATCTTGCTCACCAGAGAGAGCACAGGTGGCGACTCGGCGAACAGCGCGTCCTGCAGCACACCGCCGGCGGTCTGGATGTGCCCCAGGGGAAAGCTGACGTTCTTGTCTCCCCAGTAGTAGTCGTTGATGCCCAGGGATCGTCCGTAGCGACCGCTGTTGCGTTCGGTGGCCAGCTGCAGAATCGAGGTGAGCTGCAGATTCATCAGATTGCGGCCCACCTGATCGGAGCCGTTGCTGATGCCCTTGGGGTGATGGGAATTGGCCGAGCGAAGAAGGATCACAGGAGTATTCACAGCCCCGGCCGCCAACACCACAACATCGGCGCGGAACAGCCAGATGTCTCCACCCAGCTCCGCCTCCACGGCCTTCACCTCTCGACCGTTGGGGTTCACATGCAGTCGCAAGACTCTGGCGTTATCGCGCAGGGTGAGCCGCTCCGGATCTCCGGCCTCGAGACCGAACAGCTGGGCATCGCCGCTCGGATCCTCACGATCGTCAGACCAGCTGATGGGGATGTCGTAGGGCTGGCATCCCTGGCGTTGCAAAGCGGCGCGAAGCGGTTCCAGAAACGGTTCCACCGCCTTCGGTTTGGCCAGGTAGTCGCAATGGCGCCCTGGCTCGGTGGGGTCCACGCCGGCCTTGCCATGCACCTTGTACAGCTGTTCAGCCTGTTCGTAGTACGGGGCCAGTTCGGCGTAGTCGAACGGCCAGGCGGGTGACACACCTTCCTGCAGGGGGACTTCGGTGAAGTCCTTCTCGCGCATGCGCTCCAGCACCGCGCCCCAGATCTTGCTGTTGCCGCCGCGGGCGTAGGTGGTCTGGGGGGCGAAGGGATCGCCGTCGGGACCAAACCAACGTTCGTTCTTGGGGTGATAGCGGTCCTTGCGGAACAGATCCACATCGGCGACGTTCTGATCCTCCAGGGCCATCGCCCCGCCGCGCTCGAGCACCAGCACGGTTTTGCCCTTGCGGCTCAGAGCACCTGCCAGAGTGCCTCCCCCAGCGCCGCTGCCGATGACGATGACGTCGTAGTGGCGGTCGTCGATAATCATGGGATTACTGCCAGACGTAGATAAGGAGGAAAAGAAGGATCCAGATCACATCGACGAAGTGCCAGAACAGGCTCACCGAAGCGACGCCCATTTCGCCCTTGTCGTAATTTCCCGGACGGAACGACCGGGCCAGCATCAGGCCCATCAGCAGGATGCCGGTGATCACATGCAGGCCGTGAAAACCCGTGAGCAGATAGAACATCCCGCCGAACACACCGCTGCTGAGGCTGAAGGTGAGTTCCGACCATTCGACGTACTGCCCGTAGACGAAGTAGGACCCCATCGCCATGGTGAGGAACCACACCGCCCGGAAACCCCAGAGGTTGCCCTTGTGCAGATAGCGCTCGGCTAAATAGGCCACAAAACTGGAGCTCACCAGCACCACGCTGTTGATCAGAGGCATGCGTACCTCCAACCCCTCAACGCCATCCGGTAGCCATTGAGGAGCCGTGAGCTTGAGCACGGCGTAGCCGGCGAAGAAGGCCAGGAAGATGACGCTCTCGGAGCAGAGGAAGATCACGAAACCGGTCATGTTGTGACCGTCGTGCTTCACATGGCCCGGGGTGTGATTAAGCTGAATGTCGGGGTTGACGCTGGTCATCGGTTAAGGCCTCCTGGGAACGGCGGACGTAGAACTCCTCGTCCTCGACGAGGGGGTGGCCCAGGCCGTAGCCGTAGGGCTCGCTAATCACGGTGGGGATGTCGTCCTCGAAGTTTTCAGCCGGTGGCGGGGAGGGCAGCAACCACTCCAAACCGATGGCCCGCCAGGGATTGGCAGGGGCCTTCGGGCCGCGTGCCCAGGAACTCACCATGTTGAGAATGAAAGGGATCGAGGCAACGCCGAGCATGAAGGCGCCGATGCTGCCCAGTACGTTCCAGATGGCGAATTCCGGGTCGTAGGAGGCCACTCGGCGGGGCATGCCGAGCAGGCCGGCCCAGTGAATCGGCAGCCAGTTCAAGGTGGCGCCGATGAAGGTGAGCACAAAGTGCACCTTGCCGAGGCCCTCGTAGTACATGCGGCCGGTGAATTTCGGGAACCAGTGATAGATGCCGGCGAACACCCCAAAGGCGATCGTGTTGAAGATCACGTAGTGGAAATGGGCCACCACAAAGGCGGTGTTACCCACGTGAATGTCGATCGGCACCGTGGCCAGCATCACGCCTGTGATGCCGGCGAAGATGAAGTTGAACAGGCCTCCGAGGCAGAACAACATCGGCGTGTTCAGCCTCAAATTTCCCTGCCACAGCGTTCCCAGCCAGGCGAACACCTTCACGCCGGTGGGCACCGCGATCAACATCGTGGTGAACATGAAGATATGGCGCATCCAGTTCGGTGTGCCTGTGTAGAACATGTGGTGCGCCCACACGATCAGGCTGAGGAAGGTGATGCCGAAGGAGGCGATGGCTACGAACCGGTAGCCGAACAGCGGCTTGCGGGCATAAACGGGGAACAGCTCAGAGAAGATGCCAAACACCGGCAGCACCAGCACATACACGGCGGGGTGCGAATAGAACCAGAAGAAGTGTTGGAACAGCACCGGATCACCACCGCCCTCAGGCCGGAAAAAGCTGGTGCCGAAGCTGAGGTCAAACAGCAACATCACAGCGCCACCGGTGAGGGCCGGCAGGCCGATCAATTGAATCGTCTGGGCGGCCCAGGCGGTCCACACGAACACCGGCATCTTGAAAAAGCCCATGCCGGGGGCGCGCATGCGGATGATCGTCGTCACGAAATTGACGGCGCCCATGATCGAGGAGATTCCCGACAGCGCTACCGCCAGGATCCAGAGGAACTCACCGTTGATGAAGTGCCCCAGGGGGTTCTGCAGACTCATCGGCGGATAGGACCACCAGCCCGAGGAGGCTGGACCGCCGGGGGCGAAGAAACTGCCCATCAGCACGACGGCGAACACCGGCACCAGCCAGAAGGCTGCAGCGTTGAGCTTCGGAAACGCCATGTCCGGCGCACCGATCATCGTGGGGATCAACAGGTTGTTGAAGCCGTTGAGAATCGGGAACAAAAAGAGGAACAGCATCACTGTTCCGTGCATGGTGTAGAGCCCGTTGTAAACCGTGGGATCAACAAGATCGGCCGGCGGTGTGATCAGTTCACCGCGCACGATCATGGCCAGCAGACCTCCAACCAGCAGGAAAAACAGCGAGGTGGCGATGTACTGGATGCCGATCACCTTGGCATCGGTGTTGAAGCTGAAGAAGCGCTTCCAGTTGTCCGGAGCACCGGGTACGGGATGGGGCGCCTTGAGGACGCGGGGGTCGTAATTGGTGGTGGTCATCGCTCAGGCGTCATGGGGGATGGAGGGATCGCCGGGGTCGTTCACCATTGGGGGCGGTGCAGGCGGCACCGTGGCCCATCCCTTGTCGCCGCGGGCGATGCGGCGGTCGTAAAGAGCACGGCCAGGGTCAAGGCCAGGTTGCAGCGGTTGCTTGGCGGTTGTTGTCAGCCAATCGCCGTAGGCCTGATCGGATTCGACGATGACGTCGGTCTGGTTCTGGGAGAAATAGGCACCGCTGAACATGGCGTCCCGCAACCGGAATCGCCCTTCTTTGGTTGGCGTCAGGCTGTAGGAAATGATGCTGCCGGGGATGATGTCCTGCTTCAGGCGGAAGGCCGGAACGAAAAAACTGTGCAGAACGTCTTCAGAGATCAAGCGGAAATTGACCCGTTGATCAACAGGCAGATGCAGCTCTGAGCTGCGCACACCATTGGGATAGACAAATTCCCAGCTCCATTGGCGCGCAATCACATCGATTGGGCCCACGTCTGCGATGGGATCGGCCTCCATCAATGCCGTTGGGTCTGTGCCGATGGTGTATTTGTGCTTCGGACCAAGGTTCTGAAGCTTCATGTTGACGTTCATCGTGTAGGCAGCGATCACTAAGACCGTCACCAGGGGGATGATCGTCCAGATGATTTCCAGCTTGGTGTTGCCTTCAATCGGCGCACCATCGCTTTCGTCGTACTTACCAGCGCGGTTGAACAGCAGCACCCAACCCATCACTCCGGTGCAGCCGAAGAAAATGAAGGAGCCGATGCCCGTTTCCAACGCGAACAGGTCGTCGACGTAGGGCGCCGCCGAAGAGGCCTGCGGCGGAAACCAGCTGTAGGACCACATCGCCATCAATTTGGCGATCACCAGATTGATCACCACAGCGATCGTGATGATCACGATGGCGCCGATGTTCGGGCTGTTCTTGGGAGCAGTGGTGGTCATGGCAGCACCTCATTGAGATCGGCACCGGCGGCCAGCAGTTGGTCGGCGGTGATGTGAATACCGAAATCGCTGGCGAGCCAAGCGCCGAGGCTTCCGTGCAGGCCCATCAGCATCAGTATCGAGGCCCCGCAGAACAGGTACAGCCAGGTCACCTGACGTCCCAGGTCTTTGCGCCAGATGAAACGTTGGTAACCGCGCCAGACAGTCATGGCGACGATCACCAGCAGAATGGCAACTCCACCGATGGCATGCCAGAGCATGGTGTCGATGGCGGTCTGGCCGAGGATGCTGCGGATGCCCGGCAGCGGTACCGCCAACAGCATTTCGTAGAAGCCGGCGGCCACCGTGAAGAAGGTGATACCGCTGCAGGCCACGAGGTTGTACCAGCCCACATCGTGAAAGCCGCTGCGGGTCACGGGCAGGGCCAGGAAGCGGAAGATCCTTTTCTCCAAAGGGTAAAACGCGCCAGCGAAGTCGAAGGCGATCCCGATCGCGAACAGCCCGATGGTGAGATGCACCAGGTTCGGGTGCAGGGGAATCGCGTAGGGAAGGTCATTAGCGCCGAGGGAGTCGGCGATGTCGTTAATCGGCGATGCAATCGCGGCAAACAGGGTCATGAGAGCACCCCTTCACGGATTGCTTCCACCACCGGAACCGTATGAAGGCCATAAACCCAGACGAGCTTGTCGCCGAGGTACACCTGGGCGAACACCAGACCCGCCAGGACGAAGTCGATGGCAAGGAACCCCTTCGGCAGGACGTTGGGGTCTTTCTGACGGGCGACGTAACGCCAGCCGGTGAGCAATGCCAGCACGCCGGCCAGGGACCAACCAATGGTGCTGTGGTAATTGAGGATGTCTCGCGAGGCGCCGTAGGGATTGGCCAGACCGGCTTCGATCTGTCCGAAGATGATGGCGACGATGATCGCCACAGTGGCGACGATCAGGTTCCAGAAGCTGACCTCAAACAGGTTCTTCTTTCTGGTAACGACTCCGATCAGATCGAAGACGACGGTGATCAGCGCCATCGAGATGACGAAATGCACGACGATCGGATGGATGACGTCGAGCCAGGGAAGGTTCTTGTCGTTGAGAGCAGGAAGCAGCTCGAGCATCGGCAGGTCGAGCAACACGCGACCCAAGGATGGACAGAGAGATTCAGACGGTCATCCCCTCATGAGGAAACACAACTCCATCCGTCTCACACCTCACCCAGGGATGTGATCCGGACGACCTTTCGTTCTCTTCCAGTAAAAAATTGCCTGAGTGATGATCACCACTATCACAACAGGCAGAACCAGACACAGCATCACCAGGCGGAATTCATCCGACCAGCTGGACAGCGTTGTTCTCGGCAGCACGTTGTCGATCACGTACAGCACGTACAGCCCAAGCAGCAGCCCACCTTCCAGCCGTGTGATGCAACCGCGGGTCCAGAAAATCGGCAGACAGGCGAGGCTGGTCATCAACATGATGGGCAAATCATCCTGAATCAGTTCAGGGCTCACTTCAAGGCCACGACCGGCAGCTGCCAAAGCCCCACCACCCAGTACCAGCATCAGATTGAGCAGGCAGCTCCCCACCACGTTGCCGATCGCCAGGTCTGTCCGACCTCGTAACGCTGCGACAAGCGAGGTGATCAACTCCGGCATCGATGTACCGGCCGAGACAATGGTCAAGCCGATCACCGCTTCGCTGACGCCCAGAAGCGAGGCCGCTGATGTGGCGCCACTGACCAGCACCCTGGAGCCGATCGTGAGGACGACAATCCCGGCGATCAATCGCACCACAGCCATGGTCCAGCCATCGCGCCCAGCATTGGCTTTGATCTCAGGCTCGGCCCCTTCACTGCCGTCGGGCTCCTCACGAGCCGTGCGGATTTCCCAGATGGTGTTGATCACCAGCGCCAGAAGCAACGCCACACCCGATTGCCAGGTCACCTGACCGGTTGCGGCCATCCCCCAGACCGCGGCGGAGATGGCGATGAGCAGGGGAACATCCCGTCGCACCAGGCGGCTTTCCACCTTGAGGGGAAGCACCAGTGCGCTGGCCCCAAGAACCACCATCACATTGAAGATGTTGCTTCCGACGGCATTGCTCACGGCCAGGGTGTCGGCGCCCTCCAACACCGAACTCAGGCTGACAAACAGTTCGGGTGCGCTGGTGCCAAGGGAGACCACGGTGAGACCGATCACCAGCTGCGGAATGCCGAAGATCACCGCAAGAGCCACAGAGCCCTGCACGAACAGTTCCCCTCCTCCAAAGAGCAGGCCGATGCCGAGGAGCACGTCGATGGTCGCTCTGAGGAAGTCAGGCATGTCAGTCGCGCTTTCTGGAAGGATTCTGCTTCGCTGAGAAGCCGCCTAAGATCACAAGCCTTGACGCTGGGCCGGATCGTGCTGAACCGCATCAACGCCACAAACCTGAAGGGGGATGTGTTCGGCGGACTCACAGCTGCCGTGATCGCGTTGCCCATGGCATTGGCCTTCGGCATCGCTTCGGGTGCCGGTGCTGCCGCTGGTCTCTGGGGGGCGGTGATCATCGGTCTGATGGCGTCGCTGTTCGGTGGCACGCCCACCCTGATTTCGGAGCCCACAGGCCCGATGACCGTGGTGTTCACGTCAGTGATCATCAGTTTCACCGCGACAGCCGACAGCCCTGAGCAGGCCTTGGCGATGGCCTTCAGCGTCGGCGTTCTGGCCGGGATCTTTCAGATCCTCTTCGGTCTGTTCCGGCTTGGGCGTTACGTCACGATGATGCCCTACACGGTGATTTCGGGCTTCATGTCCGGCATCGGCATCATCCTGGTGCTGCTGCAACTGGGGCCCTTCCTGGGACAGGCCACTCCCAAGGGGGGGGTGATAGGCACCTTGTTGGAGATGCCGGCCCTGGTTCAGGGAACCCAGCCCATGGAGCTGCTGCTGGCCTTGATAACCCTGGCCATCCTTTGGTTCACCCCCTCTGCGGTGAAAAAGGTCTGCCCGCCGCAGTTGCTGGCACTTGTGGTGGGCACGGTGCTGGCTCTGAGCCTGTTCAGTGGCGCAGGTCTGCGTACCATTCCGGAGTTTTCTGCCGCATTTCCCAGCTTCCAGCTGCCGACGTTCTCCAGCGGTAAGTTGCGGCTGATGGTGATCGATGCCGCTGTGCTCGGGATGCTCGGCTGCATTGATGCGTTGCTCACCTCAGTGGTTGCCGACAGCCTGACCCGCACGGAACACAATTCCAACAAGGAGCTGATCGGCCAGGGTCTGGCCAATGTCGTGTCCGGGCTGTTTGGGGCGATGCCTGGTGCCGGAGCCACCATGGGAACGGTGGTCAACATTCAGTCCGGCGGACGAACCGCCTTGTCCGGCATTGTCAGGGCCATTGTGCTGATGCTGGTGGTGTTGCTGGCGGCTCCGCTGGCATCCCGCATCCCCCTGGCGGTGCTCGCCGGCATCGCTGTGAAGGTGGGCATCGACATCATCGACTGGGATTTTCTCCAGCGGGCCCACCATCTGTCGGTGAAAGCTGCGGTGATCACCTACGGCGTGATCGCTCTCACTGTGCTGGTGGATCTGATCGCTGCAGTGGGCATCGGCGTGTTTGTCGCCAACGTGCTCACGATCGACCGCATGAGCACGCTGCAGTCCAAAAAGGTGAAAACCATCAGCACCACCGATGACGATGTGGAGCTCAGTGATGAGGAGCAGCAGCTGCTGGATCGAGCCTCCGGCATGGTGCTGCTGTTCCAGTTGGCTGGTCCGATGATTTTTGGGGTTGCTAAGGCGATCTCCCGCGAGCACAACGCCATCGGCAATTGCCAGGCTGTGGTGTTTGACCTCTCCGAGGTGTCCCACCTGGGGGTGACCGCTGCCATCGCCCTTGAGAATGCAGTGAAAGAAGCGATGGAGGTGGGCCGCGATGTGTTCATGGTTGGTGTTTCCGGAAGCACCGAGAATCGCCTTCGCAAACTGAAGTTGCTGGAGCGCTTGCCTGAGGGTCATCTCACCTCTGATCGCCTGTCGGCTCTGCGTCTGGCGGTTGAAGGGCTTCCAACCCATGCCTGAACAGCTCACGATCACCGCTCCGGACGACTGGCACGTTCACCTCAGAGATGAGGAGATGCTGGAACGGGTTGTGGCCTACACAGCCCGTTGCTTCCGGCGAGCCATCGTGATGCCCAACCTGCGACCGCCGATTACGACGGTGGATGCAGCGCGTTCGTACCGCGACCGCATCCTGTCGGCCTGTCCTGAAGGGGTGGCATTCACACCCTTGATGACCGCTTATCTCACGGACAACTCAGATCCAGATGATCTTGAGCGGGGTTTCCAGGAGGGGGTCTACACCGCCGCCAAGCTGTATCCCGCGAACGCCACGACCAATTCAGCCGCTGGTGTGACTGATCTCGGTCAGATTGGACCTGTCTTGAGCCGGATGGAGGCCATCGGCATGCCTCTGCTCATTCATGGGGAAGTGACGGATCCGGATGTCGATGTGTTCGATCGGGAAGCGGCGTTCATCGAGCGGCATCTGATGGTCCTGCGGACCCGTCATCCTGAGCTCAAGGTGGTGTTCGAGCACATCACCACCGAGCAGGCCGTTGATTACGTGGGTTCGTCCGATAGCAATCTGGCGGCCACGATCACACCCCATCACCTGCACATCAATCGCAACGCCATGTTCCTTGGCGGCTTGCGCAGCGACTTCTACTGCCTGCCGGTGGCCAAACGGGAGCGCCATCGTCTTGCTCTGCGGCGGGCGGCCACCAGCGGAGATCCACGGTTTTTCCTGGGCACTGATTCCGCCCCTCATCCGAGAGCCGGCAAGGAAACCTCCTGCGGCTGTGCAGGCATCTTCAATGCCCCCCATGCGCTGGAGAGCTACACCCAGGTTTTTGCAGAGGAAGAGGCCATGCATCACCTCGAAGGTTTCGCCTCCCTGCACGGTCCAACCTTTTACGGCCTGCCGGTGAACAACGACACGGTCATCCTTGAAAAGGTTGCTGTTGACGTGCCCGAGCTGGTGAACGGGCTGGTTCCCTTCCATGCTGGGGAAACGCTGCCCTGGAGGCTTCAGCCATGCATGTGATCAAGTTCAGCTCAGAGGATTGCGGCACTTGTCACAAGATGAGCCATTACGACGCCAAGGTTGCTGAGGAGCTTGGTGCCGAGTTCGTCTCGGTGATGCTTCAGGACACCGAGGCTTACAGGAAATACCGCAAAGTCCTGCTGAAGCAGTATCCCAACAAGGAGGGGATGGGATGGCCGACCTATCTCTTGGTCACTGACCCGGAGGGTGATTTCACCATTCACGGGGAACTGAAGGGCGGTATGTCCAAAGGAGAGTTCCGCACCCGCCTAGGTGCATTGCTGGCTGACTGACGATTCGTTAGCTGAGGCTTGATGGGGGCAGGGGGACTTGAACCCCCACAGGCCTTTCGGCCCAAACGATTTTAAGTCGCGTGCGTCTACCAATTCCGCCATGCCCCCTTGGAGGACATCCTAGATTTCCCCCATTCGATCTCAGATCTTGGACCTGCAGTCCCTGGTTTCCTCGATCCCTCAGGACACCCTGCTGGTGATCCTGGCCTATGCCCTGCTGGGCGGTCTTTATCTGCTGGTGGTGCCGTTGGCCCTGTTCTTTTGGATGAACAGCCGTTGGACGCGCATGGGCAAGGTGGAACGGCTCTTGGTGTACGGCCTTGTGTTCCTCTTCTTCCCGGGAATGGTCCTGTTTGCCCCATTCCTGAATTTCCGACTCAGCGGCCAGGGAGACAACTGAGTTGACGCGGGGCAAGGTTCTTCTGATCGGTCTGGTCGTTCTGCTGCTTGGTGGGGTTGGTTATGTCGGCTTCGATGCTCTCGGCCTGAAAGGTTTCTCAGCCGGGATTGCGGCCCAATCTCTGCTCGTGTTGATCGTGGTGGTGTGGACGGGGTCCTACTTGTTCCGTGTGGTCTCTGGCCAGATGACCTACATGGAGCAGCGCCGCCGCTACCGCGAGGTGTATGACGAACAGGAGGCTGAGGATCTCCAGAAACGATTTGATGCGCTCCCCCCGGAGGAACAGCAAGCCCTGCTTCAAAAGATCGGCATGGATGAATCCGACGCGCCCTCTGGCTCATAGGCTCACCGGGTTGCAATCCGATTGGTCGCGCCGCGATGTCGAGCCAGATGTTGTCACCCATCGCTCAGCGCTTTGAGCAGCTCAAACAGGAGAAGCGTCTGGCCTTGATGCCATTTTTAATGGCTGGCGACCCTGATCTGGCAACAACCTCAGAGGTGTTGCTGAGTTTGCAGAACTCAGGGGCAGACATGGTGGAGCTGGGGATGCCCTACAGCGACCCTCTGGCGGATGGTCCTGTGATCCAGGCCGCTGCAGCACGAGCGCTTGCTGCGGGCACAACACCCGGAAAGGTGTTGGAAATGCTGACCTCTTTGAAGGGCCAACTCAACATTCCGGTGATCTTGTTCACTTACTCCAACCCCTTGCTGAATGTGGGCATGGAGGCGTTCTGTGAACGCGCTGCAGCGGCGGGAGCCGCTGGGCTTGTGGTTCCTGATCTGCCCTTGGAGGAAGCGGAACGGCTGTCGCCTCTGGCGGAACAACAGGGACTGGATCTGATTCTGCTGGTTGCACCCACAACCCCCGCTGATCGGATGGTGCGAATTGGTCAACGCAGCCGGGGCTTCACTTATCTGGTGAGCGTGACCGGTGTCACCGGGGAACGTGCCCAGATTGAAACCAGGGTGGAGGGGCTTGTGCAGGAGCTGAAGCAATCCTCGGCGGTTCCAGTGGCTGTGGGTTTCGGTATCTCTGGAGCCGATCAGGTGCGCCAGGTGCGCAGCTGGGGAGCTGACGGCGCCATCGTCGGTAGTGCGCTGGTCAAGCGCATGGCGGCGGCTAGTGACGGCCAAATTGCTGAGGAAGCCGGACGATTCTGCAGAGAGCTCCGCAACGCAGCTGACTGACCTGGACTGGGGAATTAGGGCATCGATCCAACATGAAAAAGGCCCTGGAATGACCAGGGCCAAAGAACTTTGGACGTTTTTGGGCTTCAGGTCAGTACTTTCGGAGTACCTCTCTGACCATCACTCTTCGTCGTCTTCGGAGCCTCCGACAGGCATCAGACGAATCTGCTTGCGGCCCAGTTTGATCTCAAACTCGTCACCGGGTTTGAGATCCAGAAGTGCTGTGTAGGCCTTACCAATCAGCAGGTTTCCGTTTCCTTGAACTGTGGCGACGTAGCTCAGCTTGCGTCCGCCTTTGCCGACGCCACCGATGCCGGTGGTGCCAAGGCTGACACCTTTGGCTTCCAGAAGAGATTCATAAAACGCCGTGAAGTTCAGGCGCTCGCCACCGTCCTTTTTGTTGGAGACGTAGCCACAGGCGCGAACCAGATCGGACTTGCTGACATCACCCAGCTCTTTGACTTTGTTGAGAAGGTCGCTCCCAGTGAGCATTGGTTTCGTTAGTGATCAACTTTCACAACATAGCGTTTGGTCATCCACTCGTGCCATCCTTTTCTCAGAAATATTTTCTCTGTCGTCACGGATTGCTATGGCTCGTTTTGTTCTGTGGGGGACATACAGCGCTGATGCGCTTGAAAAACGGGTGCCATTTCGGCAGGAACACTTGTCGCGTCTGAAATCACTGAAAGACGATGGCGTCCTGATCACTCTGGGGCCAACTGAGGGGGGTACCCACGTGTTCGGTATTTTTGAGGCTGACGCGATTGGTACCGTCCGGCAGCTTGTGAAGGACGATATCTATTGGAAACAAGGAATCTGGACGGCCCTTGAGGTCTATCCCTGGATCCAGGCATTCTGAGCCTGTTCAAGAATCCAGCTTGCCACCAGTTGGTCACCGCCTTCACCGAGCTTGTCGCCATAGCCGCTCATCTGGCCAATGCCGTTCCGGGCAATGCGTGCAATCGCTTCTGTTGAATCCAGGCCTTGGCGTTGCAAGGTGGCCAGCTTGAGATTTTTGCCGCGCCGAATGATGTTGCCGCCATTCATATGACAGCCTGCACAGTGCTGGCCAAACAAAACAGCGCCCTCTCCGGAGGTCTCACCGGCAAGAGCGCTGGTTGTGAATGATGTGAACAGGATCAGGACCGCTGCAGCGGTGGCGATCAATCGGCTCACCAATGTTGTTTCAACTGCTGCTCAGTTTGCAGCAGCGGGCTGAGCTCTTCTGTAACGCGCCACCAGCTCTTCAGGAGAGCGGTAGCTCTGGGGCAGGGAGGTGTGCAGGCGGTGCAGATAATCCCAGCAGATGGTGCGACGGATGGACTCCATCTCACGGCCGTCGGCCACCAGACGACGCAGCGCCTGGCAGTACGTGGCGAAGCCTGCTTCCAGATCTCCGATGGTCAGAACCTTGGTCGCTGTTGGCATGAGCGGGAAGATCAGGGCTTCCTGACTTTCGGCGTCCGAGAGTCCTTGTGTCTGTTGCCAGGATCACCGCATGTCGAGCTGCATCGGGAATGACAGAGCAAGATCTCAGTCGCTTCCTGCACAAGGTGAACCAGCTGCAGCAGTTGGTTCAGAGCCTTGAAGATGATGAGCAGCGCAGGCAATCGCTGGCTGCCTGCACAAACCACAACCAGGTGGTGGCTCTCGCCAGAAGCTGGGGATTTGAGATTGCGCGTCGCTGGGGAGAACCGGACAGTTGTCTATGCGACGACAACCTGCTGGAGGAGGCCTTGCCGTCGAAGGGATATGAAACAGAGCGCATCCTGCTCGAAGGAGATCATTGGTGGCTCTCGCTGATCAACTCCAACGATGCCTCAACCCCATCAGGGGAATGGATGAGCCAGGAGACGTTCGAATGGGTTGTGCTGCTGCGGGGCAGTGCACGCATCAGCTGTGACAACCCCTCAGAAGAGATCGACCTCAGCGTTGGAGATCATTGGTTCATTCCCCCGCATCGACGGCATCGGCTGGAACGGACCGATCCTGAGCCGGGAACGCTCTGGTTGGCCCTGCATTGGCGCGCTTGACCAGCCAATAGGCCGCTGAAAGTGACACCACGGCGATGCCAAGGCCTACAAGCAGTTGAGGTTTGTTTTCAGCGCCGGAGGGCAGAACGATCACTTTGCGGGCCACAGCCGTCAGGGCCGTGACAAGAACCAATTCGATCTGAACGACGTGCCGGCGCAGATAGCTGGTGATGTTCTGCAACACCTCCAGAGCGATCAGCACAGTCAACAGATCACCGAGCACCTTGATCAGGTCATCGCCCAGCCAGGTGGCCTCCGAACCGGTCAGGAGCTTGGAACCAAGCGACATGACCAACTCAATCAGTGCAGCGAGGATCACAACACCGGTGATCAAGGTGAGCAATCGGGCGACTTCCCGTTCTCCGGAATCGACGATCGTCAGGAAGGATGTTTGCGACTTTCGGGAGCGGCTCAAGCTTGATCAGTCGTTGAAGGGGTTGTAGTAGGGACGGGCTGGCGTGTTATTTGCCGATGTCTCGACCTTGGTGTCGCAGCTGATAGCGCCGTCGGCCGTCGTCTCGCAATTGGTGGGGACCACCTTGATGTCCTTGCTGGTTTTGCTGTCAGGACTCAGCATCCAGCCCTCCGATTGCGCTCTGGCAGCGGGTGCGATTGCAGCGTTGAGGCTCAGCAGCAGCGTGAAGGCAGCGGTCAGCATGGCCGTGGTCATTGTGTGCTCGCTACGTATCACCACTTTGCCGCCGAAGTGCTTCAACTGGGGCAGTCCTGTCGAATTTCCTGGAGCAGCAGATCCAATTGGCCGAAGGGATCGCTTTGCTCTGCCTCTTCACCGGTGTGATCGGCGCCGCCGTGCCATTCGGCTTCAACGCGGCAAAGCCGAGCCAGCAGTCCTGAGAGGCCGTTAAGCCGATGCTCTCGCTCCAGAATCTCCAGCAGTGCTGGCATCCGAGTCGAAACGGCCTTCAAGCTGCGGCGAAGGTCCGCCTGGGTTCGACCTTGCTGTTTGAGCCAATCCTTGAGCAATTGGCTCAGCTCCGCTTCCAAGTCCTCAGTCCAGGCAGCCATCAGGTGTTGCTCAGCGTGTCAGTGGGAACCATTGGTCCAGTCTGCGCTGGGCACGGGCCTGGATGGTTGGCGTGAGGTGATTACGCCAGACGCCGATCACGGCCGTCAAGGCCACGAGGTCATCACTGAATCCGGCAGCGGGAAGGATGTCCGGAATCAGATCCGCTGGCATAAGGAGATAGCTCAGGGCTGCCAACATGGTTAGTCGGACCGGTGATGGAGTGCCTGGGTCCAGCAACAGCTCCAGGGCTTCCAGTGCAGGACTCGCCAAGCTTCGTCCGGCACGAACGAGAAGCCGCTTCAGCAGGCTTTCGTCGACCAGCTCGCTGTCGATCACCGTGGCTTCAACGGTGGTCTGGGAAGCATGACTTGAGGCTTGACCCATCAACAGCCCTGAAGGAATGCCACCAATATGACGCGCTTGGGTGGAATGAACGGTTGGTGGTTAACCGCTGTTCAGAGTGTGGATTCCACCAGGCCGCTCTGGACGCCGGTTTTACGCAGTTTGCGCAAAGCACGCTGCACCACCTGGCGGCAATATTCACGAGAGCAGTTCATGTGGCGTGCCACTTCGGCCAGGGTGCGCCACTCGTTGGTGCCGTCGAGACCAAACCGCAGGGTCACGACAGTGCGTTCTTTGGGCGTGAGGTTGGCTTTGCCGAGCAACGTCCACACCGAAGCGGATCGTTCCGCGATTTCAGCCCTCTCCATTGGAGGCAATTCGTCGCTGGGAAGAACATCCACCAGCTCGGAGGGGTCTGACTTGGATTTCACCACCCCCTGAAGACTGACCGTGACGCTTCGCAGTTCACAGGCCAGAAGGTCTTCGATTTCCGCGAGGGGGATGTCCATGAAGTCCGCCAGCTGCTCAGCGGTAGGCGTCAGACCATTGCGCTGCATCAAGCGGGCCTTGGCAGCCCGAAGCTTGGTCAGTTTTTCGTTGACGTTGACAGGGATGCGGATCGTGCGGCTCTGGGTGGACAGGGCGCGGTTCAGTCCTTGACGAATCCACCAGTAGGCATAGGTCGAAAAGCGATGGCCTCGGGTGGGGTCGTACTTCTCGACGGCACGGGTCAGACCAAGGGTCCCTTCCTGGATTAGATCCAGCAGGTCCAGTCCCTTGCCCTGATACCTCTTGGCGAGATTGACAACGAGCCGAAGATTGGCCGTGATCATTTGATTTTTGGCTCGCTCCCCACGACGAATCACCGCTTTTTCCTCGTCGCTGTAGTTGCAGGCATCGCCTTGACATCCGGCGAGCTGGCAGCGTTCTGTAATCACAACCATCGCCTGAACCTTCCTCCCCAGCATGAGTTCCTGCTCTGGGGTCAGCAACTGATGGCGGCCGATTTCACCAAGAAAGGCACTCAGAGAGCTCACCATATGGTTCTAGTCGCTGAATTGAAGCTAGAACAGTTGTGTTTTTCTTTCTCGGGTGTAATAAAGACTGCGGAATTAATATTTTGACAACACTTATGCCTTTTCTTCTGATGTCCGAAGGCAATCTTTCAAAAAGGTGATGCCGCGCCGGTTAGGGTCGGCGCGTTTCCTGGTCGAAATCCATGCATCTGGCCGTGGCCTTAACCGCCGACATCGCCAAAAACGCTGGCGTTGCCTACGTGCATTACGTCAGTTTCATGTTCTGTTTTGGTGCCTTGGTGCTGGAGCGCAAGCTGATCAAGGCCAACCCTGATCGGGGCGAGGCCACGGCCATGGTCATCACGGACATCGTCTATGGCATCGCAGCTCTGGCGTTGCTGGTCAGTGGCATTCTCCGGGTGATTCATTTCGGACAGGGATCTGAGTTCTACACGCAGAATCCATTGTTCTGGTGGAAGGTCGGCCTGTACCTGTCCGTCGGCGGCCTCTCTCTGTACCCAACGATCACTTACATCCTCTGGGCGATCCCCCTGCGCAAGGGTGAACTGCCCAAGGTCAGCGAAGCACTGGCCAGTCGCCTGGCCTGGATCATCAACATTGAATTGGTCGGATTTGCCAGCATCCCCTTCCTGGCAACACTGATGGCCCGTGGCGTTGGCTTGCCTGCGGCTTGATGCCTGCGGAGCCGTGTCCTCCAGCCCAGGAGACCCGCCTGTTGGAGGCGACTCCGTTGATCCGCTCCACATTCTCTGAGGCCAAGGGGTACGGCCTTTCCTTGGCTACAACTTCCATGGGGCCGGCTTCTCTGCCCAGATGGTGCGTTTGGGTTGAGCCAGCAACAGGTGATCCGCCTGACCGTTGGCAGAAGCGTTGGTTATCAGCTGTGGGGGCGGCCCTCGACACCTGGTCAGGTCATCTTCCCGTGGTTCGTGTCCAGGATCCGGATCGAGCCCATGTGCGGTTGCGCCGGCAAAGGCCTCCCAGGCGGCGGACGCCGAGCGGCTGGCGTGCCAGCAACGGTCGCAGTCGACTGCAGCTGGTTCAGGTGCGGCGGCAGGGCGTGTGGCGATTTGAGCCCAAGGTGTGGGTGCTCGTGTCCCCGGAACTGCGGGCGCCAGTGCTGCAGGCCACGGCCCTGCATGAGCTGGGCCATGCCTTCGGGCTTTGGGGACACAGTCCCGATCCTGGCGATGCCATGGCGGTCCACCAGGGCCAGGACCCGGTCCTGAAGCTTTCGGAGAGAGATCTCGAGACACTTCAATGGCTGCGCAGCCAGAACGCCAGCTTTGGAGTTCCAGAGAGAAGCGAGACGCAGAATTGATCGATATCGTGAATATATAGATGTGATTTGATTGTTATATCGTGCTGTGCGCGGCGAGCACGATCTCGTCAAGCTGGTGACATTGATTGAGTTGTCGTGGTTCCTATTCGCTCGCTGTTTTCGCTTGCCTTGCTGGTGAGCCTTGCCAGCTGTTCCAGCGCTGACGATCCGGTGGTGGGAACGGGCCAAACGGCGGAGTCCAGGCGCCTGGTGCGAATTCAATTGGATGCTGAGAACCCCCCGGCCAGTAAGGGGATTCTTGAAGCAAGTGGAGAAGCCCAGCCCTTTCCAGTTGGTTTCGGTCGTTTGGGCCTCGCCTGTGCTGGCACGAGCTTCCAGGATGGGCTGACGCCCCTTGGCAGGTTTCGTGTCAACGCAATCCTCAGTGAAAGCGACTTCGCAATGGAGCCTGATCTGGTGGAACAATCCGGCAAGAGCGAAGCAGAGCTGAAGACCTCATTGTTCCAAAATATGAGTGATATCGATTTCAAGGGCGATGGCCAGTCCAGCGAGTACGGCATCGGATACATCAGTTTGGCGCCGGTTCCTGCTTCTGAGCAGCCGTTTCAGTTCAACACTTACAACGGCAAGTTCCGCTGGTACAGCTTCGCCATCCATGGCACCAACGACGAGCGGCGCGTTGGTCAATCGGTGACCGGTGGTTGCATCAACGTGAACCAGGACACGTTGAAGACTTTGCTCGGCACGCTTCAGCTCGGTGATGAGGTGGTGATCAGCAGCGACAGCCCCTGTCTGCCTTAGTGCCGGCGCGGGGCTCCCCGTCGTGCGGCCAGCACCTCCTGAACCTGACGCCAGCTCACGCCGTGGTGGGCCAAGGCCACTTGCATATGGAAGAGGATGTCAGCGGCTTCTCCTGCGATCTCCTCAGGATTGTCGTCTTTGCACGCCATCACGAATTCAGCACTCTCCTCCCCGATTTTCTTGAGAATCTTGTTGTCACCCCCCTCCAGCAGCTTGTTTGTGTAGCTGCCTTCTTCCGGGGTGTCTCGCCGAGCCTCGATCACGCGAAACAGCTCTGTGCAAGCGTCAGCAGGGGGAGGCAAGGCATCTGAGCCCCCGTCGGAACGTTGATCGCCGCCTTCGTAGAAGCAGCTGCGGGCACCGGTGTGGCAAGCAATGTCGCCACGTTGTTCGATGGTCAGCAGCAGCACATCAGCATCGCAGTCGTAGCGGATGGAACGCAGGGTCTGGGTGTGACCACTGGTGGCTCCTTTGTGCCACAGCTCCTGTCGTGAACGACTCCAGTAATGGGCCTCGCCGCTGTTCAGGGTTTGTTGGATCGATTCCCTGTTCATCCAGGCCACCATCAGAACGGCCCCGTCCAGCCAGTCCTGGGCGATCGCTGGGATCAACCCCGCTTCGTTAAAACGGAGTTGCTCGATGAAGGCGGGGCTGAGGGGCTGCATCAGTCCTCGGTTTCTGCCTTGATCCTCCCGCAGCGTTCTGACCGACTTCGCCCTTCTGCCAATCGTGCCTGACCCCCCGACGCGTTTCACCTGCAGCAAACAGTTCGAGGGCTATCCCTGTTGCCATCGCCAGTGGCGCCATGCGGGTCATTGCCGCTTCGTGCACGGATACAGCAGGAGTTTCACGCTTTGGTTCGCCGCCACCGAGCTTGATGAGTGTGGGTTTGTAGTCGATTTCTCAAGTTTGCGTCCGTTGGAGCAGCAGCTGCGTGATCAGTTCGACCACACCTTTCTGGTGAATGCCGATGATCCTCTTCTTGAGGATTGGAGACGGTTGCATGAACGGGGAGCGCTTGATCTGCGGGTGATGGACAACGTGGGGATGGAGTCAACTGCCGCTCTGGTGTGGGATTGGGCCAACAGTCTCCTCAAGCAACGGGACGGCGGGCGGAGCTGCTGCTGGGCTGTTGAAGCGCGTGAGAATTCGCGTAATGCTGCCCAGGTTCATGCTGTGCCGTCGTGGTTTGGGGCGCACCGCAAAATTGCCTAAATTTGAAATGCTCCCTGCCTCAGCGCTGTCGTTTAGAGGCTTTGGGGACAGCCGTGCTTGCTTTCACGATCAGTCGTGTTGGTCTGGCTGATCTGAACGGATTCGAGCAGGCGTTGGCCATTGGCCTCTGCCTGGCCATGCTGATTCACGTGATTGGGCGCTTGAGCGGTGCACATTTCAATCCTGCAGCGACCGTTCTGATAACTCAGCAGCGCTTTGGCCAGGCAGCCTTCCGCTCCCGCGAATCCTGGCTTGAAGCCAGCAGCCACATCGTGGCTCAGATCATCGGGGCGTTGATTGGTTTCGCGCTTATCCCTGAGCAGGACACCAGCAGCGAATTTGCTCTTGATGGATTGATCGCTGAGGCTGTGTTCAGCCTCGCGTTGTACGGGTTGATCCTCCGCTGGAGTGACGAGGGCCGGATCTGTCCATTCGCTCAACCCCTTTCCGGCCTCGTCATTGGAGCTGGTCTTGGCTTTCTCGCTTTCATTGGCGGTCTTACTCAGTCTGGGATTTACAACCCTGCCATCGCCATTGGCTTGTCCACCCACGGCATGTCGGGGGTGGTTTTGGCCATCGTTGGGGAGATAGTCGCTGTGGCCATTCTTTTGCCCTTCACGTTTCGGAAGCCTGCTTCAGCTGATTAAGAGTTTCTCTTCAGTTACATCAACCTGCACCGTCTGTCCCTCACTGAGCTGCCCCGCCAGGATCGCTTTGGCGATTGGTGTTTCCAGCTCCCGCTGGATGGCGCGTTTAAGGGGTCTTGCTCCGTAAACCGGGTCAAAGCCAATGGTGGCCAGCCAATCGGCTGCGATGTCGCTGAGCTGGAGGTCCAGCTTGCGTTGCTCGAGACGCCCACGTAGACGATCCACCTGCAGTGAAACGATCCGGCGCAGCTCTTCCTTCTCAAGGCTGCGGAAGATGATCTGATCGTCGAGCCTGTTCAGGAATTCGGGACGGAATTTGGCCTTGAGCGCCTCGTTAACCCGTTGCACCATCGCCGTGTGTTGCTCCGGATCCCCCGCCAGCTCAAGAATCGATTGGCTGCCGATGTTGCTGGTGAGGATCAACACGGTGTTGGTGAAATCCACGGTGCGGCCCTGGCAGTCGGTGACGCGGCCGTCATCGAGGATCTGCAGCATCACATTGAACACATCGGAGTGGGCTTTCTCCACCTCGTCGAACAGGATTACGGCGTAAGGCCGTCGCCGTACCGCTTCCGTGAGCTGGCCGCCGGCTTCATAACCCACGTAGCCCGGAGGGGCACCGATCAGTCGGCTCACGGTGTGTTTCTCCATGTACTCCGACATGTCGATGCGCACCATGGCGTTGTCGCTGTCGAACAGTCGATTGGCCAGCGCCTTGGAGAGTTCTGTTTTGCCGACACCGGTGGGGCCGAGGAACAGAAAGCTGGCGATGGGCCGGTTGGGATCGCTGAGACCTGCCCTTGAGCGTTGAATCGCGTCGGCAACGGCGGTGACCGCCTGGTTCTGTCCGATCACCCGTTGATGCAGATCGTCCTCCAGCTGCAGTAGTTTCTCCATTTCGCTCTGCACCAGGCGAGCCACGGGGATGCCGGTCCACTTGGCGATCACTTCAGCAATGTCGTCTTCGGTGACCTCCTCCCGCAGCAGGGTTTTGTCCGTTCCGTCCTCGTCTTCCAAGAGGTCTTCCTTCTCCTGCAGCTGGCGTTGCAGCGTGGCGAGAGTTCCGTATTCGAGTTCAGCTGCCTTGTTGAGGTCGTAATTGCGTTTGGCCTGCTCCACCTGCAGCTGAACCCGTTCGATCTCCTCCTTCAGGGCTGAGAGCTGATCGATGGCACCTTTTTCACTTTGCCACTGGGCATTGAGGCTGCTCTGTTGTTCACCGAGTTCGGCCAATTCCCGTTCAATCCGTTGCAAACGCTCCTGGCTGGCACTGTCGGACTCGCGGCCGAGGGAGAGTTTTTCCATCTCCAGCTGCAGAATCTTGCGATCGATCTCGTCGATCTGCTCCGGTTTGGAGGTGATCTCCATTTTCAGCCGGGCGGCGGATTCATCCACCAGATCGATGGCCTTGTCCGGCAGGAAGCGATCGGTGATGTATCTGCTGCTGAGCATGGCGGCGGCCACCAAAGCGCTGTCGGCAATGCGTACGCCGTGGTGCACCTCGTAGCGCTCTTTCAAGCCCCGCAGGATTGAAATCGTGTCCGGCACCGTGGGCTGATCCACCAGCACCTGCTGGAAGCGTCGCTCCAGGGCGGGATCCTTCTCGATGTGCTGACGGTGCTCATCCAGGGTGGTGGCCCCGATGCAGCGCAGTTCACCCCGGGCCAGCATCGGTTTCAGCAGATTGCTGGCGTCCATGGCGCCACCGCTGGCGCCAGCGCCCACCACCGTGTGGATCTCATCGATGAACAGCACGATCTGTCCATCGGATGAGGTGACCTCCTTCAGCACCGACTTGAGCCGTTCTTCGAATTCACCGCGGTATTTCGCCCCGGCGATCAGGGCGCCCATGTCGAGGGCAATGAGCTGTCGGTTCTGCAGGGCCTGGGGCACATCACCATTGACGATCCGCTGTGCCAAGCCCTCGACGATTGCTGTTTTGCCGACCCCGGGTTCACCGATCAGGACGGGGTTGTTCTTGGTGCGGCGGCTGAGAATCTGAATGGTGCGGCGGATCTCTTCATCCCGTCCGATCACTGGGTCCAGCTGACCGTCGCGGGCCGCTGCGGTGAGATCGCGGCCGAACTTTTCCAAGGATTCGTAGGTGGCCTCAGGGTTCTGGTCTGTCACCGTTTGGTTGCCGCGCACCGCCGTGATCGCCTCCTTGAGTGTGTTGGTTGTCACCCCGGCCTGGCTGAGCAGCTGCCGGCCGCAGCGATCATCCTCCGCCAGGGCCAGGAGCAGATGCTCGATGGCGATGAAGCTGTCGCCGAATCCATCCCGCCGCTGCTCGGCTCGGTCGAGGGTCGTATTGAGGGAGCGGCCGAGAAACACCGAATCGGGTGCCGAGCCAAGGCTGGGCAGCCGTTGCAGATGGCCTTGAACACGAGCCTCGAAGGTGGTGACGTCAACGCCGGTTTTGCTGAGGATTCGCCCGGCCAGTCCGTTCTGTCGAAGCAGCGCCAGCAGCAGATGTTCCGTTTCCAGCTGCTGGTGCCTGGAGGCCTGGGCGAGTTGCTGGGCCGCGACGATGGCGGCCCAGGCCTGTTCGGTGAATTGTTCGGCCGTGGGTTGCATATGACTGTTGCAGTGTCCTGAACAAACCGTATGGGCATTCAGCTGATGCCGATGGCGGTGAACCGGCTGCGGTTTTTACAGTTCCCCGAACATCTGATCTGGCATGTCCGATCCGCAGCTCCTGCAAACCCTGGTGGACAAAAGCCTGGAGCTGTCGGCCAGTGCGGGTGGAGAGCTGGAGCGCAGCTGCTGGATGGTGGTGCATGAGCACCACCACGGCACGAAGCCCAGTGAATACGACATCCGCGAGATCGATGAGGAGCTTTATCTCGCAGTACTGAACGCCGCGCGATCAGCTCAGTAGCTCACGGATCTTCACCAGATTTGGCTTCTCTGCTGCAATCTTGTCGCTCATCTCCTTTGGCAAGCGTGCCTCGAGGATGGCCTGCTTGTTCATCTCATGGGCCAAACGTTCCCGAAAGGTGGTGAAGGCCTCCAGGTAAAGCAGGGCTTCGCCAGGTTGGAGAGGAACCTGTTCCAAAGCATGTTTGAAGTGGAAGTAGGTGGTCGTCCAGCCGATCAATTCATCCAGCGTGCTCAGGCCCAATGGGTTCTCGGGAAGGCTCATCCGCCAAACCCCTGCACCTTGGCCTGTGGTGTCAGTGCCCGCAGCTGACCATCCAACAGAACCTTGCGCTCGCCATCGCTGCCGACGTGCGGGGCGATTTCGACACCGGCCTTCTGCATCGCTTCCAGGGCGTGTTGTTCGTCCTGAGATCCTGTATCGCAGCGAAGGTAGTTCTCCACCGCGGCTGCCGCTCTTTGATCTCTGGCGAAGAAGACGGTGCCGGGTCCGCGCCGCACCCCGGTGAGCTGTTTTTGACGCCGGCGTTGTTGCACGCTGGCCCACAGCCGACCCTGATTGGCCGTCATAAAGGCGTTGAGGTCTGAGGCATCGGTGTCTTCCGCAAGCGCCATGCTCGACCCGTCAACAAAGTCGCTCAGCAGGGTGACCACGGCCATCAGGACGTCGGTGAACGGAAGGGTGGGTTGAGTCTGCTGGTTTGGAACCAACGTCCTATGCGACTGTCGGCAGCGTCGCTTTGCAGATCGGCTCGGTGCAACGCAAAGCCATGGCTGCGGGCCAACTCAATCAGTTCCGCATTGTTGCGACAGGCTGACACCTCGCGTCGTAGCGGCTGATGGCGCTCAACGGCCCGTAGAAAATCGCTGAGCGCTTCTCGGCTCATCGCCTCACCAGCCCAGTTCAGCTTGCTGTTCCACATAGGTGGCCACAGCGATGATCTCGGCTTCGCTGAGTTTGCCTTCGTAAGAAGGCATCGCATTCTTGCCAGCTTCAATCTGGTGTTCGATCGCTTCCAGGGGATCCTGCTGATATTCCTCCAGATGGGCATTGAGATCCCGGATTTTCAGGCTGCGATTGGCCCGGATCACATTGCCGCCCCCCATATGGCAGGCCGCACAGTTGCTGCTGAAGATCTGCTCCCCCTGCTCAATCACTGCGCCCTCGAGAGCATACGCAGGAATCGGAACCAGCACCGGCCCGATCAGGGCAAGCAACATCAGCAACAAGCCGGCAAGTCTCACCATCGAGCGTCGTTTGATGCTCCAAGCTATCGATCGCTTCCGACAAATGAAAGAACCCCGGACCGTGTTTGAAACACAGCCCGGGGTTTTTGATCGCTCAACCCTGGGGACTGAGCAAAGAATTAACGGATCACTCGACGATCACTTTGCCGACCATGCCTGCACCACGGTGGGGCTCGCAGTAGTAGTCAAAGGTGCCAGCTTCACTGAAGGTCTCTTCCCAGGACTCACCGGGGTTGAAGGCCAGATCGCCGTGGCTGTACTCGTCGTGGCCGTCGAACACGGCGTTGTGGGGAGCAAGCTTGTTGTTGACGAACTTGACGGTGTCACCGGCCTTGATGGTGACGGTGGCGGGTTCGAAGGCGAGCATGCCGGAGTCGGTGCCGAGCTTGACTTCGACAGTGGCGGCCTGTGCAGTACCGACGTTCAAGCCGATCAGCATCAGGAGGGCGCAGCATGCAGCTGCAAGGGTGCGAAGGACGGACCGCATGAATGTATTAAGTCGTTGGAGAGACTTTACGCTGGGTTCTGGTGCTGCCGCGGTTGGGTAGGCCGGAATCGCTAAGAACTGTTTCCAGGGTGGGGGCATGGCTTTCTCCCCCGAAGCGCTCGGGAGCGCTCACCGGGTCATGGATGAAGTGGCGTTGACGGATGCTGAAGCGATCCCAGGCATTCACCTCGATCGGCAGGATCTTGATCAGGGTTTCGATCAGCCAGGCCCAGAGGGGGATTCCCGGTGTCCGGCCCACCCCGCGCCACCGGCAGAGGGTCGCCACGGCATCGTCAACGCTGATCGACTGCTGTCCCATCACTACCCGGCGAAGGGCCCCTTGGCCAGGTTCACGGTTCGGTGCATGGGACCGTGTGGCGAACTGACCGCAGATCCGGGCGATGTCCTCCGCATGGATGAAGTGGAAGCTGGCGTCGGCCCGCAGCCAGCGGGCCAGCCAGAGCCATCGACTCGCTTCCGCCAGGCCTTCCGTGAGATAGCTGGTGGGGTACGGGCTGGTGCCATCCACGCGGCCACCGAACACGAGGGTTGGAAACACGGCAATGATCTTGGCCGCCAACGGATGCTGCTCCAGTTGCTCCAAACACCGAGCCTTGGTTTGGATGTATTCGGTGCCGTAGGCTTGAGCCTCCGGCAAGGGCCTGAGGTCACGGTCCAGGATGCTGGCCGTTGAGAAGTAGATGATCTGCTCCACCACCAGGGGATTGAGCAGTTGCAGCAGACGCTTCACGGCCACCACATTCACCTGCTCCGCCCGTTCGGGATCTCCCCATGCGGTGGCGGTGTGAATCACACGGTTCACCGTTGCCAGTTCCGCTACAAACCGATCCGTGTCCCGCAGGTCACCCACCAACAGCCGGACCCGGGGATGGTCTGCCGGAACTGCAGTGAGTTTGGACGGGTCTCTCAGCCAGAGCAGCAACTCCGCATCGGAGTGCTGCAGCAGCCAGTGAGAGATGTATTGACCGACGCAGCCGCTGGCGCCAGTGACCAGGATCCGGGTCAAGCGACGGCCCCGATGCGGTCGATCACGCTCTTGCCGGAGCGGAAGAAGGCGGCGCCGTTTTCCTCAGGCGTCCCCGGCAGGATGCCGTGGCCCAGGTTGAGGATGTGCTTCCTGCCGCGGGCCTTGCGCACGCAGTCGTCAATACGGGCCTCGATCGCGTCCGGCGTTCCGAACAGCAGACCCGGATCAACGTTGCCTTGAACACCGATGTGCTTTGGCAAGCGGGCCAGAGCTTCAGCCATGTCCACGGTCCAGTCCAGAGAAATGATGTCCACCCCTGTGGTGGCCATCCGTTCAAGGACGCCGGCACTGCCGGAGATGTACAGGATGAAGGGGGTATCGGGATGGGTCTGCTTGACCAGATCCACCACCTTCTTCTGGTATGGCGCGGCGAAGGTGTCGTAATCGGCAGGACTGAGTTGTCCGGCCCAGGAGTCGAACATCTGGACGACCTGAGCGCCGGAATCAATCTGATAGCGCAGGTAGTTGGCGATCGACTCGGCGAAGTGGTCGAGCAGTTTGTGCAGCAGCTCTGGTTCGCGGAAGGCCATGGCCTTGATCACCGCGTAGTTCTTGCTGCTTTTGCCTTCCACGACATAGGCCGCCAAGGTCCAGGGTGCGCCGACAAAACCGAGCACAGCTGCCTCGTTGCCGACGCTTTGGCGCAGCCGTCCCAGCACCTCACCAACAAATGGCATCGACTCGCTGGGGTTCAGCGGGCGCAGGGCGTTCACCTGATCCATGGAGCGGATCGGATCACCGATCTGCGGGCCCTTGCTTTCGATGATGTCGAAATCGATTCCCATCCCCGGCAGCGGCGTGAGGATGTCGGAGAACAGGATCACGCCGTCCGGCTTGAAGGCGTGAAACGGTTGCATGGAGATCTCATAGGAGAGATCAGGGTTTTCGGAGCGTTCGCGAAAGCTGGGGTACTTATCGCGCAGATCCCGGTAGATCTTCATGTAACGCCCGGCCTGACGCATCATCCAGACCGGAGGACGCTCCACCGCTTCACCGCGGGCTGCACGCAGAAGCAGGGGCAGAGTGTCGCGCATCAAGCCGAAATCAGGTAAGCCGGAAACCTACCTGAGTTCCGTGTTTGGCTAATTGGTGTCAGCGGTTTCGTCATCTGCTTTGTCACAGGCTGATGCTGAAGCCGCTTGGAGGCTGCGCTTGGGGTCGTGGCGGAACACCAGGAGACTGAGGGGAGGAAGGCAGAGATCCAGGGAGTTCTCGTAGCCGTGGATGCTCCATTCATCGGTTGGCTTGCCGCCCATGTTGCCGAGGTTGCCGCCGCCATAACGGGCTGCATCGGTGTTGAAGATCTCCTCGTAGAAGCCCGCCAGCGGAACACCGACCTTGTAATTGGAATGGCTCTGTGGTGTGAAGTTGGCCACCACCACAAGCCAGGTGCCACTGCTGCTTTCACGCCGCATGAAACTGATCACGGAATGACGGTTGTCATTGCAATCAATCCACTGGAATCCGAACTGGTCGAAGTCGTCACGCCAGAGGGCCGGCTCAGCTTTGTACAGCGTGTTGAGGTCATCCACCAGCAGCTGGATGCCCTTATGCGGTTCGTAATTGAGCAGATCCCATTGCAGATCTCCCCAGACATTCCATTCAGCGCGCTGGCCGAATTCCATCCCCATGAAGATGGTTTTCTTGCCGGGATGGGTCCACATGTAGGCCAGCAGTGCTCGGGTGTTGGCGTATTTCTGCCAGTCGTCACCTGGCATCTTGTGGAGAAGATGGCTTTTCCCATGCACCACTTCGTCGTGGCTGAGCGCCAGCATGAAGTTTTCTGTGTAGGTGTACCAGATCGAGAAGGTGATGTTGTTCTGGTGGAACTGACGGAACCAGGGATCCAGCTCGAAGTAATCGAGCATGTCGTGCATCCAACCCATGTTCCATTTCAGGTTGAATCCCAGGCCACCCATCTCCGTGGGTTGGGTCACCATCGGCCAGGTGGTGGATTCTTCCGCGATCGACAGCGCCCCGGGGAAGTGCTGGAACAGCACATGATTCGCCTGTTGCAGGAACTTGACGGCTTCCGTGTTTTCTCTGCCGCCATGCTCGTTAGCCAGCCATTCACCATCTGGACGCAGATAGTCGCGATAAAGCATTGAGGCCACCGCATCAACGCGGATGCCGTCGATGTGAAACTGTTCGAACCAGAACACCAGATTGGCAACCAGGAAGTTACGAACCTCGTTGCGGCTGTAGTTGAAGATCAGCGTTCCCCACTCTTTGTGCTCACCGATGCGCGGATCGCCGTGTTCGTAGAGGTGTGTGCCGTCGAAGAAGGCCAGGCCATGGGCATCCTTGGGGAAGTGGCCAGGCACCCAGTCGATGATGACGCCGATGCCTTCGGCGTGGCAGCGATCAACAAAGGCCCGGAATTCATCCGGGGTGCCGTAGCGGCTGGTGGGGGCGTACCAGCCGGTGACCTGATAACCCCAGGAGCCATCGAAGGGATGCTCGGTGATGGGCATCAGTTCGATGTGGGTGAATCCCCGTTCCTTGACGTAGGGGATCAGGCGATCCGCCAGCTCGGCGTAGGTGAGCAGCCGAGCGCCGGGCTTCATGTCGGCAGCGGGCACCGGGGCTCGCGGGGTGCCATCGGGCTGAATCCAGGGTTCGTCGGCGCTGGCATGGATCCAGCTGCCGAGATGAATCTCGTAAACGGAGATGGGCTGCTCCAGTGGATTGCTGCTGTCGCGCCGCTGCATCCAGGTGCCGTCCGACCATTGGAAGCCCTCGAGGCGAGCCACCACTGAACTGTTGTCCGGGCGAACCTCGTGCTGGAAGCCGTAGGGGTCGGCTTTTTGATAGCAGTGCCCGCCCTGGGTGCGGATTTCGTAATTGTAGAGAGACCCTTCAGCCAAACCTGGGATGAAAAGTTCCCAGATCCCCCCCATGCGCTGCTGCATGGGGTGGTGACGGCCATCCCAGGAGTTGAGATCACCCAGGATCGACACGCTCAGGGCATGCGGTGCCCAAAGGCAGAACATCACACCGGAGATGCCATCACGCTGCGTGAGGTGGGCGCCCATCCGTTGCCAGATGTGGTGGTGATTGCCCTGGGCAAACAAGTGGCGATCCATGTCGCCCATCCAGTCATCCCGGAACGCCCAGGGGTCGTGCTGTTCGTGGGTGATTCCGCCGCGCTCGACCCGCACCCTGTAGTTGCTGCCGGGGTCGTGGCTGAGCGTTGTTTCAAACACCCAGGGGTGATTGGGAGCGGTCATCGCTGTTTCCCGACCGCCCTCCAGCAGCGTCACGCTGTGGGCTTCCGGCATCCACACCCGAACGGTCCAGCCCGCATCGCTTGGTTGCGGGCCGAGGATCGCGAACGGGTGGTCATGCCGACAGTTCGCGAGACGTTCGCCGTCCTGAACCATCCAGTCGAGGACTGCCGCGCCACCCATGGAAGAGCTGTGAAGTGGGCGCGATGTTAAGCGGAATTTTTCGTTGATTCCGCTGCCGAATCAGACGAAGTCGCGGGAGATGTCGACGTTGATGATCCGTCCACGATCGTCAAAGATCACGAACAGGTTGGAGGTGGCCTTACCGAACTCCACCGCCACCAGCACCAGTTGCTGATTCCCGTCCTGGCTGGCGATCACGGCATCCTTGATCTTGCGGAAACCGCCAGAGACACTGGCAAGCTTTCTCCATTTGCGCTGCAGATCGGTTGGCGCCAGGTCCTTCTGCAGATCCAAGGACAACTTACTGCGGGCCATCAGCCACTTTCCATCCGCCAGATCTTTGACGAAAGCAAGGGCTGTGGTTTCGATGGCTTGAACCTGATCGGTCCATTTCCAGGCCAGCAGCTTGCCGTCATCGTCCAGCACGATCAGCAGGGGCTCCTCCCCTGCCGCTCTTGTAACGACAGCGTCAACGGTGGTGGTGCGATACTCAGGTAATACGCCGACAACCCTGCTGCTTTTAATGGCTGTGCGTTGATCAAGGCGCTTCTGCACCTGCTCCACCGTGATGCTGCTGCGGACGCTGTCCGTCAGGGTTTGGTGCAACACCGAGGCCTGGCGTTGACGCAGAGCCCTGAGCAGCATTTCTGAGACCTGCGTGGCCTGGGCCGTGCTCAGCTCGGTGGTGGCGGTCTGGGCCTGGGTGGGCGCAGCGGCCGTGATGGTCAGTCCAATGGGTGCTGGCCAGCAGGGCAGCGGAAAGCTTCACGGCGCGATCGATTAATCGAGGCTCAGTCTGCCGGAGTTGAACGGGTTCAGGCTGAGCATCGAGCCAGCAAGGTCCAGTGTCATCGTCACCACACGATGGTTGACGCTGGGGGCACTGCAGGGATGCTCCGGTGTGCCGGGATTCACTCCGATGGCTGGCCAGGCGGCAGCGGCAATCGAAAGGCGAAGACGATCACCGGATGAGCATGTGGCCAGGAGGGGTTGCAGCAGCACCCGTCGCTCGGCCATCTGCTCGGCCTCTGCCCCCAGAACGCGAAGCACTCCGCTGCTGAGTTGCTCAACGGCAGCACTGCCCTGCGGCAAGAGTGATAGCACCAAGCAGAGGTCGAAACCAGGTTGGTCGGCTCCTGCGCGGATCTGCAGCTGAGGCTGCCCCGCTAACTCCAACGGACCGTCCAGTGGTGCTGTGGTGAACGTGGCCACATCGGCCCTTGCATCCAGCGACTGCCGATCAGCGGGGCCGGCGGAGGGGCTGAGATGACCGCCGATGGCCTGCACAGGGCGCCATGGGTCGTGAACAATCCGCTCCTCACCAACGCCGGCGCCGGCTTCGTTTGGGTTCAGGCGGCCGCTGGCGGGATCCAGGCAGGCCAGGCCTTCCCCTTGAAGACTCCATGTGAGGGCACTGGGCCGTGGCCTGGAGCTCCATTGCTTGGTGCCGAGATCCCAGAGCTGCAGCTGACTTTGGCTGGTTTGGACCTGTTTCAGGTGTTGATCGAAGAAGCGCAGTAACACCGTCTGGGCTTCGGGCCACCATTGCAGATGGGTGGCCGGTCCGATGTGCAATTCAGGCCTTCCCCCTGCCTCTTCAGAACGCCTGTAGAGATCGAGGACTCCCAACAGATGGGGGTCCCACCAGCCCCCCAGCAACAACATCGGTTGGCGCAACCAGGATTGCGGGGCGTCATGGCGGCGCCAAGCGGTGCCGTCTGCCGGATCCTGCGCCAGCCAGCGACAGGCCATCCCGTCGGGATCGTGGCGTTGCAGCAGTTCAGGCCCGTCCCGGAGATAGCTGGCATCCTCCAGTGCTCGACGGATCACTTCCCAGGCGTGGGAGTCCCCGCGGCGTCGCGCCTGCTGGGCGGCCAGTTGCAGACCCCAGCCAAGGTTCAGGTGCCACCAATGGGCACCGCCCTCGCTGCTCCAGTGGCGCCGCTCATCCAGCCCCGCCATGGCTGGAGCCAGGCAGTCCGGGGGTGGGGAATCTGCGGGGGCCAGCAGCTGTGTGATCCCTTGATACGAGAAGCCGTAGCAGCCGATCCGTCCGTTGCAGTCCGGCAAGGATCGGACCCAGTCATGGGTCTGGGCGGTGTCATCCGCCTCCTGGGAGAAACCACGGAAGGTTCCCTCGGAATCCCCCTGGCCCCGCACGTCCTGAACCACCACCAGATATCCCTGGCGTGCCCACCAGCTGGGGTGGGCCAGGGTCACGGTTGAGGCCAGACGCCGTCCATAGGGTTGTCGCATCAGCAGAGCTGGCCAAGGTCCGCCGCTGCGGGGGTGCCAGAGACGCGCCATCAACCGAATGCCATCCCGGAGGAGGAGCTCCGCGTCGTGCTCGACGATTTCTGATGCGCTGATCAAGGACGATTCAACGGACATCGGGGCAGTGCATGCCCACCACATAGGTCACCAATACTTCGGCGTCCTGCTTGGACAGCTTCTGTTCGCTGGCAATGTCTCGCGTCACCTTTTTCGAGTAGGCGGATTGTCCCTTGGCGTTCAGATCCTGGAAGCGGCTGCACATGTCTTTGGCCAGTTGTGGGTTGCGCTTGACGCTGTTGAGCAGCTCTGAATCCGCAGCAGCAGCGATGGACCCGGCCCATCCGAGACCGCACATAACAAGCGAGGCGACAATCCGACCGATGTCCATAGGGCATATCCCTGTGATCTGTTCATAAGCAAGCGCACAAGGCCTAGGCCTGATCAAGGGGTCAGTTCCCCGGTTGCCTGGCGCTCTGGATCCAGCGGCGGGCTGTGGCCAGGTCCACCACCGCCGGCCTGCCGGTGCCGAGGCTGCGTTCCAGGCGCCCCGTTTGCTGGACGACCCGTTCGGGTGTTGTGGCTGCGAGCGCTGCCCGTGAGGCAATGCCGGCATGCATCAGAAGAGCTGCGTCTGGTGGGGCAAGGTTGAGATCACACACCAACCCTGCGATGGCCCTCAGCCGCTTGAGATTGCGGGGGGACGCTCGGCCGCTGCGGGCAAGGCGACTGAGCTGAGCATCGTCCAGGTCCCGCAACTGCTGCCAATCGTTGATTCCTGCCTCGTCGAGCTCTTGCTGTTCGCGTCGGAAGGACTGGGGCAGATCACGCAACGGTCTCATCGGAAGGGCGTCATCAGGAAGCGGAGCGGCGGAAGTCCCGCTCTGTCTCCCCGAGAATCACGGGCTTGCTCACACCATCTGCGATGGGTTGAAGGGCCCGCAGTCGCACCGTCACCACATTGCTGCCACGGCCGGACCCGCGCAGATTGCCAGCCAATTGCTGAAGCGTGGCGTCAACGGTGATCGGATCCAGGTCGGGCTTCACCTGGGCCACCACCAGGTCGTTGCCGTTGTCGAACACCATAGGGACCCGAATGGCGCCATCGACCACGACCGGCGGCGAGTAACTCAGGGCAAAGGCCCAACAGCTGACCGCCAGCAGCAAGGTGAAACTGCTGACGCCCACCAGGCGAAAACGCAGCCCCCAGCCCGCCAGAAACGCCGCGATGGTCAGCACGCCAAGTCCGAGGCCTGACCAGGCCAGCCAGGGCGCTGCGGTGAGCAGCAGCTGATCAAGGGCCATGGCGGCTGGTCTCCAAGGAAAGGTCTCCTTATATTGCGCGAGCTTTGGGGGCAATCGTCGCAGTCGATGCGAGAAGCGCGGCGATTGTCCAGATCCTTGATCCTCATCTCCAGCGCAGCTGTCGGTGTGGGATCTGTCCTGACGGTGCAGACACTGGATCGCACGGCTGAGGACGTGCTCGATTCGTTTCGCGGGCCACTGGAACGCAGCATCGGTGCCGCTCTCGGGCACCCGATCACGATCGGTCCTTACCAGGGGTTGAGGCCATGGGGTGTGGCCGTGGGTGAGACAACCGTCGCCCCGACACCGACCGATCGCTCCTCGATCAAGGTCCAGGACCTGAGTGTCCATCTCGATCTCCTGGCCAGCCTGCGGCAATGGCAGCCGGTGTTGCGGCTGAAGCTGCAGGGCCTCGATGTGGCCTTGGATCGCCAAGCGGACGGTCGCTACTGGCGGTTCGGACAGGTGCCACAGGGCGGTGATGCCCCCCCGGATCTGGACCTGCGCTTTGAACTGGCTCAACCGGCCAGGATCCGCCTCACCCCGTCTGGAGATGATATCCAACTGACCAGTCGTGGGTCGGTGCACATTGCGCAGCAGCGCTTCTCGGCGATCTCGCGGCTGAGTTGGCTCGGGCGGGCTGGCAGCCTTGACCTGGAGGCTAAGGGCCGCTGGGATCGCCCAGAACTGGTGCTGAGCAGTCGGCTGCGATCCCTGGATCTCGCGCGAATGGAGGCCGTTCTGCCAGGACCGGATGCCACCCGCTTGGCGGGCCAAGCGGGTGGTGACCTGGCGATTCAGTGGACACCCAGCCGCTTTCGCTGCCAGGGGCAGCTGAAGGTCAACGATCTCGAACTGCGCAATGCAACCTTGTCCGATCCCCTGCGTTCATCCGCCGTCGGATTGAGCTGTCGCGGTGATCGGTTGAGCCTGAATCGCAGTCGTTTCCGCATGGGTGACTGGCGTGCTGACGCCAGGGGTTCGGTTCAGCTCGATGGAGCTGCGGATCTGCGGATCAACGTGGCGTCGTTGAAGCGCAAGGATCGCGTTCAACTCCAGCTGGATGGCCCCTGGTCGAACCCCCGTTGGCGCGTGGCGGGGGTTGTGACCGTGCCTGAACTCGATGGGCCTCTGCGAGTGCAAGGCCAGCTGCGCACCCCGTGGATTGATCCCCAGGCCCGCCAGATCCAGCTTCAAAAAGCCCTGCTCACCTCACCTGGCCTGCGCCTGCATGTGGAGGGCACGATCGACGAGCAGATCGACCTGCGCAGTCGTGAACTCACCCTGGCGCCGTCGCTATGGCAACGCTGGCCAGCCCTGAAGCAGACCCTTGGCGAGGCATCGGACATCTCCGGAGCGCTGCGGGCGAGCGGTTCTCTGACGTCACCAGCGGTGTCACTGGAGTTGGCCCAGGACCGCAATCTTGTTGTGCAGCGATGGGACCTCAGCGCGTCCTGGTCGAAGGCCTCCGGTGTCATGGCCCTCGATCGTTTCAGCAGTCCGGTTCTGCGTGCAGCGGCGCAACTCCCCGTCAGCTGGCAGAACGGCGCGCCGCAGCTCGGGGCGCTGAAAGCCGGCTTCGCATTGACCTCGTTGCCCCTGGCCCGCCTGTCGGCCGTCACGCCCCTTCCTCTGCAGGGCCATGTGTCCGCCCGTGGCCAGTTGCAGGGCTCTCTGGATGACGTGAAGACCACTGTGGCGTTGGATCTCCTCCGGCCTGGTGCCGGACCGTTGCGATTGCCGGAGCGGTGGCAGGGACAACTGACTGGATCAACCGGATCGGCGTTCAACCTGCGCCTGGCATCGCAGGCGCCTGCTACCAAGGGAGCGCTGACGGTTCGGCTGGGTTCCTCCGGTTGGCCGTTGCAGGCGGATCTCCGCCGCGGGGCAGGCAGCTTGACCGTGCGTTCCGGTGCCAAGCGTCAGGTGAGGTGGAAAGCCGATCAGCTGTCAATCGCGGGTCTTCAGCTGACGTTGCCTTCGGCATCCGCATCAGGCTCGTTGCAGGGGCGTCTCAGTGGCGACGGCGTCCTGGCCCTGCAACCGGTGGAGCTGGTTGGTGCTGTGCAGCTGGAGAATCCGCAGCTCCGCGGAGTTGGTCTGAATCGGATTGAGTTGGAGGGGCGTGTTTCAGGGGGGCGCTTCAAAGCCCGTGGTCGGCTGCAGCCGCAGCAGGGTGAGATTCAGCTCACCGCTGATGGACGGGTCGGCGCCGATCTGCGCAGCCGAATTGAGGCCTCCGGACTGGATGTGCCCTGGTTGGTGCAGATGGCCCGTCAGCTTCGTGGCAGCCAGCTCACCGCCACGGGGACACCTGGTCGTGCCGAGGATCTCGGCAGGTTGATGATCGACACCTTCGGCGGCAGTCTCGAAGGTCATCTGCGCGCGCTTCAGCGGTCTCGGCAGTGGCTTGAGGCCTACGAGCGTGATCATCCCCAAGCGCGCGTTGATCCAGATGACCTGCGCGGTCGCCTCGATGCTGTCCTCAACCTTTCAGGCCCGGATCTGGCATCACTCTCGCTGGAGGCGGAGGCCCGGGCTCATCTGTGGATGCAGGGTGATGATCAGGACCGGATGCTTCAGCTGGACCCCGTGGTGGCTCAGCTGAGCGGTCCTCTGCAGGGTGGCCAGGGTCGCTTCAGCCTTCTGCATCTGCCCTTTTCGCTTCTGGCGTTGGCCGTTCCGGTCCCGTCCGTGTTGCGCGGGGCGATCGGTGCCACCGGCTCCTACGACCTGTCAGGAGCCGGTCCATTGCTCACCACTGAGTTGGCCCTGGAGCAGGCACGGTTTGGTGATCAGGAGCTTCGCCTTGAGCGCCGAGCCGTTGTGTTGTCGTCAAAAGGTCTTGAACTCGACCTCGCACTCCGCAGTGTCGATGCCGCCGAGGCCTTGCAGGTGCGCGGCACCGTTCCGCTGTCACTGCGTGATGCGCTGGATCTCGAGCTTGAAAGCCATGGGGATGCGCTGAGCTTCCTAGCGGCCCCGGCCGGCGATGCCCTGCGGCTGACCCGCGGCAGCAGTGATCTGCGGTTGATGTTCAGCGGATACCTGGATCAGCCCCAGGCCAATGGCTTTCTGGTGATCCGTGACGGTGCCTTCACGGCTGCTGACCAGACCCTGAAGCAAGTCAATGCGTCCCTGTTGTTTGATTTCAACCGGGTTGAGGTCAGCCAGCTTGAGGCCACCCTGGCGTCGGGGGGCACGATCTCGGCTAAGGGGGCCATCGGTCTGTTTATTCCCCGTGATGAGGAGACACCGCTCACCATTCGCCTGACCAAAGGGACGATCCGGCAGGAGATCGTTGATCTGGCTGCGGATGCAGACATCACGGTGAGGGGCGCGTTGAGCCAGCCGGTGATCAGTGGCCAGCTCAACCTTCGCAATGGGGTGATTCAGCCCCGCAGCGGCTTGCTGTCGCGTCTTCGTAAGGGTGGTATCGCCTCCCTGCAGCAGGGGATTCAACCGTCGCAGAGCAAGGTCTCAACGCCGTTCACCACCGCAGCACTGCTTGAAGAAGGCTGGGATTTCCAGGACCCCCTGGTGCTGTTCGGGCCCGGTGCGCCCGCTCAGTTGCCGGCGGCTTTTCAGGATCTGATGCCGGATCTTTCGGCGGTTCGTTTCCGCAACTTCCGTCTTGGTCTGGGGCCCGATCTGCAGGTGCGAATGCCGCCGCTGATCAGTTTCAGTGGTGGTGGTCAGCTGCTGGTCAATGGACCGTTGGACCCATCGCTTGAGCTGCGGGGCCTGATTCGTCTGAACCGCGGCCGGGTCAGTCTGTTTTCCACCACTTTCCGCCTCGATTCGCGCGCTCCAAACGTCGCGGTGTTCACCCCTTCGCTGGGATTGGTGCCCTTTGTCGACATCGCCATGAAGACCCGGGTCTCGGATGCGGTGCAGCCAGGGACAGCTGGCAATGCCAGCACGGCCAATGTCTTCGACGCCAATGGCCTTGGCGATGGGGGTGGCCAACTGCGGTTGGTGAAGGTCACCGTGGAGGCCGCCGGACCGGCGGATCGTTTGATCGGCAATCTCGATCTGCGCAGTGTCCCGCCCATGTCGGAGCCGCAGCTGTTGGCGCTGATCGGTGGCAATTCTCTGTCAGGCCTGGCGGGAGCCGGGGGAGCCGCCCTGGCGACGGTGCTGGGACAGTCGCTGCTCTCACCGGTTCTCGGAACGCTTACCGATGCCATGGGACAGCGTCTCCAGATCGCCTTGTTCCCCACCTACGTCACACCGGATATCAAGGATGACGATGAGCGCAGATCTGGGCGGGTTGCTCCCACCTTCACGCTGGTGACAGAAATCGGTGTTGATGTGACCGATCGCTTTGATTTCTCGGTGCTGGCAGCCCCGAACACCTCGGATGTTCCCCCTCAGGCGACGGTCACATACCAGGTGACACCCAACACGGCCTTGTCCGGATCCGTGGATTCCAATGGCACCTGGCAGAGCCAGCTGCAGCTGTTCTTCCGCTTCTGAGGCCATGGATAACGGGCAGGTGATTGGCATTGATCTCGGCGGGACGGCCATCAAGCTGGCCCGTTTCGATCACCGCGGGACCCTGTTGGCTGAGCTTGAGGTGGCCACGCCCCAGCCTGCGGTGCCCGGCGCCGTGACGATGGCGCTCTGCGATGCCGTGCAGCGATTGGATCCTGATGGAGCTGCGGCCTTGATGGGGGTCGGCCTGCCTGGGCCGATGGATGCCGCGGCCCGGGTGGCGCGAGTGTGCATCAACCTGCCGGGTTGGGAGGACGTGCCGCTGGCGGAGTGGTTGGAGGTGCGGTTGCAGCGACGGGTCACCCTCGCCAACGACGGCAATTGCGCTGTGGTGGGAGAGGCCTGGTGGGGCGCTGCCAAGGGGTTCAGCGATGTGGTGCTGTTGACCCTCGGCACCGGTGTTGGTGGCGGCGTTCTACTCAGTGGGCAGCTGTTCACCGGCCACAACGGTGCAGCGGCGGAACCGGGATTGATCGGTGTCGACCCCGATGGCCCCGCCTGCAACAGCGGAAATCGCGGATCCCTGGAGCAGTTCGCGAGCATTGCGGCGTTGCGTCGCCTGTGCGACCGGGACCCACGGGAGTTGAGTCGGGCGGCAGCGGACGGGGAGCCGGCAGCCCTTGAGGTGTGGGAGCGCTACGGCACTCGCCTTGGGGTGGGGTTGTCATCCCTGGTGTACGTCTTCACGCCGCAGCTGGTGTTGTTGGGTGGTGGTCTGGCTGGGGCCGCCTGCCATTTCCTGCCCGCGGTGCGACGGGAGGTGGAGCTGCGGGTGCAGGCGGTGTCCCGGGAGGGTCTGCGGATCGAGGCTTGTGCTCTTGGCAATGGAGCCGGTCGCCTGGGGGCGGCGCGGCTGGCGCTGCTGCGCCTGGGCGGGATGATGGCCGACGTCTGAGTCGTTTGCTGCCATGAGCACTGTTCCGGAGCCTTCAGCAGAGCTGTTGCAGAGGGCCGGCGCCGTCCGTCTGGCGGCTGTGGACCTGGGGCAGACGGACGACCAACAGCGGGCCGCCGCGCTTCAGGCGATGGCGGATGCTTTGGCGGAGCGGGCTGAGGTGATCGTTGCCGCCAACCAAGAAGACCTGGAGCGTTCCGCAGCTGAGGGGCTGGCCACGGCACTGATGGCCCGGTTGAAGCTGGATGCCGGCAAGCTCCGCGGTGCCATCGATGGGGTGCGCAAACTGGCCTCCCTGCCTGATCCGCTTGGTAAACTGCAGCTGCATCGGGAGCTGGATCAAGGCCTGGTGCTGGAGCGCATCGCCGTGCCCCTTGGCGTGGTGGGGGTAATTTTCGAGGCCCGTCCGGATGCTGTGGTGCAGATTGCCTCGCTGGCCATCCGCTCCGGCAATGGCGCCATGCTCAAAGGCGGCAGCGAAGCGCGTTGCACCAATGAAGCGGTGATGGAGGCCCTCAAGCTGGGCCTGGGTCGCAGTGCCGTGGCACCGGATGCGTTGACGCTGTTAACCACCCGCCAGGAAAGCCTGGCGTTGCTGCGGCTGGATGGCCTGGTGGATCTGATCATTCCCCGGGGTAGCAACGAGCTGGTGCGATTCATTCAGGACAACACCCGCATTCCTGTGCTGGGTCATGCAGATGGCATCTGCCATCTCTATGTGGATGCAGCTGCTGACGTTGATCAGGCGGTACGCATCGCCATCGACAGCAAGACCCAGTACCCGGCCGCTTGCAATGCAATCGAGACCCTGCTGGTGCATGCCTCGATTGCACCGGCGTTTCTGGCGTCTGCCGTGCCGGCCTTTCAAGCTGCCGGAGTCACCCTGCGGGGCGATGAACAAAGCCGCCAGCACGGCATCAGTGACGCTGCCACCGATGAGGACTGGCGAACGGAATACCTCGACATGATCCTGGCGGTGCGGGTGGTGCCTTCCATGGATGCAGCGCTCGAACACATCCGTTGCCATGGATCCCGCCACACCGAAGCCATCGCCACCACCGATGACCAGGCGGCGGAACGATTCCTGGGGGCTGTTGACAGTGCTGGTGTGTATCTGAATTGCTCCACCCGTTTTGCGGATGGCTTCCGATACGGGTTTGGAGCTGAGGTGGGCATCAGCACCCAAACCCTGCCGCCGCGAGGACCGGTGGGACTCGATGGTCTGGTGACCTATCGCTATCGGCTTCGTGGTGACGGACACATCGCCGCTGATTTCGCGGACGGAACCCGCAGCTTCACCCACACCGATCTGCCCCTGTGACCGCAAACGATGCGATCCATGTGAGGGGGCTGCGCCTGTGGGCCCATGTGGGCGTTCTGGAGCAGGAGCGTCGGGATGGCCAATGGTTCAGTCTCGACATCACTCTCTGGACTGACCTTTCCAGTGCCGCAGCGGCGGATGATCTGGCCGGCAGCCTGGATTACAGCCTGGCGATCCGCTCCTTGCAGGCCCTGGCAAGGGAGATCCGTTGCCTCACGATCGAGCACTTCAGTGATCGGGTGCTGGATCGTCTGGAGCAGCTCTATGGAGCGATTCCAATGCGGTTGACCCTGAGCAAATGCGCCGCTCCGGTGCCGGGGTTTGATGGTGTCGTGGCGGTGGAGCGCGCCCGCCATGGGGCTCCATGACGAGGCCCCTTGTGCTTGTCCATGGCCTGTGGGATACCCCACGGGTGTTTCATCGGCTGATTCAGCGGATCGATCAGCCGGATCGTCCCTTGCTGGCACCGCATCTCCCCCATGGCCTCGGGGTGGTTCCGCTGCGGGAGCTGGCCCGTCGCCTGGATCAGCACATCCAGCAGAAGTTCGGGCGGGAGACCACGATTGATCTGCTTGGGTTCTCCATGGGAGGTGTGATCGGGCGGATCTGGTTGCAGGAACTGAGGGGCGCTGAGCGGACGGATCGCTTTTTCAGTGTCGGCAGCCCCCAGAACGGAACCCTTGCGGCTCTGGCTGTGCCTCGCCGGCTGCTGGCTGGTGTGGCGGACATGAAGCCCGCCAGCGACCTTTTAAAGCAGCTGAATCGACAGGTCGGTGCCTTGGCACCGGTGGCGTGTCGAAGTTATTTCTGCCGCTGGGATCTGATGGTGTCTCCCGGCTGGAAGGCTGTGCTTGCGCAAGGAACTCAGACAGAGCTGCCGGTGTGGACCCACCAACAGCTCATTGCCCATCCGCAGGCTTTGCAGAGGCTGGCCCAGGATCTGGGCGGGTGATTCAGGCCGCCTGAAGACCCGAATGGCGGATCAGGGCCTCGCTGCTGGCGACTCGACCGCGGAAGGCCTTGAACACCTCAGCTGGCGCGCGGCTCCCCCCAAGGCTCAGCACCGTGTCCCGGAAGCGGGCACCGGTGGCACGCACCTGATCCTCCTGGTCGAGGCCAACCTCCTCAAAGGCGGCATAGGCATCGGCACTGAGCACCTCGGCCCATTTGTAGGAGTAGTAGCCGGCGGAATATCCCCCCGCGAAGATGTGCCCGAAGGCGCAAAGGAAGCGATCTTCGCGGATCGGGTCCATCACGGTGGTGGTGTTGGCGATGTCGCGACGTAACTCGTCTGGACTCAGTCCCAGCTGCGGCGTCCACTGGCTGTGCAGCCGCAGATCGGTGAGGGCGAAGTGCACCTGCCGCAAGGTGGCGAGTCCGGCGTTGAAGGTGCGGCTGTTGCGGAGTTTGTCCACCTCGTCCTGGGGCAGAGGTTCTCCGGTCTGCCAGTGGCGGGCCATGCCCATCAAGGTGCTTTGGTCCAGACACCAGTTCTCCATGAACTGACTGGGAAGTTCCACCGCATCCCACTCCACATTGCTGATGCCGGCGGCTTCCGGTTCGTCGACGGTGGTGAGCATGTGCTGCAGACCATGGCCGAATTCGTGGAAGAGGGTCTCCACCTCTTCGAAGCTCATCAGGCTGGGGGCCTCTCCAACGGGGGGAGTCTGGTTGCAGATCAAATAAGCCACAGGCAGCACCAGACTGCCGTCACTGGTGCGGTGACGCCCGAGACACTCGTCCATCCAGGCTCCACCGCGTTTGCTAGCGGGACGGCTGTAGGGATCGAGATAAAACGCGGCGATCGGCTCGCCACCACGGCGACGGACGTCAAAGAAACGCACGTCGTTATGCCACACAGGAGCCTCCCCATCTCCCGGAGTGATCTCCACATCGAACAGGCGCGAACAAAGGCCGAACAGGCCGTCGAGCACCTGAGGCAGCGGGAACCATGGGCGCAGGGCTTCCTGGTCCAGATCAAACCGTTCGCGCCGCAGTTTTTCTGACCAATAGGTGATGTCCCAGGGGGCCAGGGCGTTGGCTTCGGCAGCACCATGTCGGCTGGCGCAGGCCTTGAGTTGCTCCAGCTCCATCTCGGCGGCTGGATAGGCCGCGGCACGCAGCTCCTCCAGCAGCGCTTCGACGGCCGGAACGTCGTCGGCCATCTTGCTGGCAAGGCTGAGTTCGGCCCAATGGGCGTAGCCAAGCCGCTGGGCCTGCTCCCGGCGCAGTCCGAGGATTTCCTCGATCAGCGGAGCATTGTCCAGCTCTCCCTGGCAGGCACGGCTGACATGGGCTCGATAAACGGTCTCCCGCAGTGTCCTGTCATCGGCGTGGGTGAGAACCGGGATATATCGAGGCATGTCCAGACCCACCAGCCACGGTCCCTCGTCGGCACTGGCTTCTGCGTCACCGGAATCCCGTGCTGCGGCCGCTAGGGCCTCCAGTGCTCGCTTCGGGAGACCCTTTACCTGCTCTGGATTGGTGAGCTTGAGGGTCCATTGCTGGGTGGCATCAAGAACGTGATTGCCGAAGCTGGTGGAGAGGGCGGCAAGACGTTCGCTGGCCTGGTTAAAGGCGGTTTGATGCTCGCCATCGAGACCGACACCCCGCTGTTGCATCGACAGCAGTTCGGAGTCGAGTATTCGCTGGCGGGTGGGGCTGAGGGGCTCGCTCGGCTCGTTCCTCAGGCGGCAGAGAACCTGATGCAGCACCTTGCTCTGACCCAGGCGGTTGCCAAGGCGGACTACCTCGGGTTGTTGGGCCGCGTGGGCTTCACGCAGCTCCGGCGAATTGCAGACGCCGTTGAGGTGGGAGATCACACCCCAACTCCAGCGGAGACGCTCTCCGATGCGCTGCATCGGCTGCATCACCTCCTCCCAGCTGATGGAGGCGCATCTGTCCATTCTGGACTGAAGCGTCGTCTCCAGTTCTGTGAACTGCTGTTCAAGTTGAGACAGCAGGACTGGGATGTCCTGGTGGACCAGATCCGGTGTGATCTGCTCGAAACAGGGAAGGCCGTGACCCTCAAGCAGGGGGGAGGGCATGGAGGTGATCATTTCAACCGATGGGTAGGTGCTCGATCAGGGCCACCAGAGCCCGCTGGCCCAGGTCAGTGGCCAGGTTGTCGGTGGATGCTTCGTAGAGGTCCATGGCGATCCTTGGCCAGATGCCGATCACCAGGGTCGGTACCAGCAGGCTCATGCCGATCACCAGTTCCCTGGGGCGCATGTCTTCAACACTGGCCAAGGCTGGGATCCTGGGGCCAAAAAACACCCTTCTGCACATGGAGAGCAGGTAGATCGGCGTCAGCACCAGGCCAATGGCGGCCAGAAGCACGGTGATGGCACGGAACAGCGAGGTGAAGCCCTCCTGACTGGTGATGCCGAGGAACACCGTGATTTCACTGATGAAACCGCTCATGCCCGGGAGGGCCAGAGATGCGAGTGAGCTGGCCAGGAAAAAAGCAAACGTGATCGGCAGCGCTTTTGCCAGGCCACCCATGTTCGGAATGGACAGGGTTTTGGTTCGCTCGTAAAAGACGCCGGTGAAAAAGAACATTGCGGCAGCGATCAGTCCGTGGCTCACCATCTGCAACATCGCGCCGCTGATGCCCAGAGCATCCACGGCACCGATGCCGAGCAGCACAAAACCCATATGACTGACGGAACTGCAGGCGATCCGTCGTTTGACGTTGTCCTGGGCGAAGGCGTTGAGAGCGCCATAAACGATGTTGACGATGCCGAGGATCACCAGCGCAGGAGCCAGGGTGAGATGGGCGTCTGGCAGCATCTGGACGTTGAAACGCAACAGGGCGTAACCGCCCATCTTCAGCAGCACGCCCGCCAGCAGCATTGACACTGGAGCGTTCGCTTCGCCGTGGGCATCCGGCAGCCAGGTGTGAAGCGGGAACATCGGCAGCTTCACGCCGAAGCCAACCAGGAATCCCAGGTAACAGAGAAGGCCGAAGCTGCCGCCGGGGGAACGGGAGGCCAGTTCCGTGAGATTCAGGGTGAACTGATCACCGGACAACGCCAGGGCCAGTCCGCTGATCAGGATCAGCAGAGAGGCCAGGGCTGTGTAGAGGATGAATTTGGTGGCGGCATATTGACGGTTCTGTCCGCCCCAGATGGCGATCAGCAGGTAAACCGGCACCAATTCCAGCTCCCAGGCCAGGAAGAAGAGCAGGAAATCCTGTGAAAGGAAGACCAGACCCTGGGCTGACGCCTGCACCAGCAGCAATGCGAAGTACAGCTTGCATTTGCGCTGCACCGACCAGCTCGCGGCGACGGAGAGGAACGTGACCAACCCACTGAGCACCACCAGAGGTGCGGAGAGGCCATCCGCCCCAAGGGACCACTCGAGGCCGATGGAGGGAAGCCAGCTGACCCGTTCCACCAGTTGAAGACCGCTCAAGCTGGGATCAAACCGGGTGCTGAACACCAGCAACATCAATAGAAGGTCCGCGAACAGCACGATCAGGGCGAAGTTGCGCGGCCAGGGTGAGGGATGCTCATCGTCCCCTGGCATCAGGGGCATCAGCAGTGCTCCGAACGCTGGAAGCAGAACAATCAGCGACAGCCAGGGGAAGGTTGAACCCGCCATTGCGTCCGTCGCTAGCCCGAAGTCCATTCAGCGTCCGCAATCGTTAACAAAGCTAACAGGGCTGATCCTGTGATCTGGGTACAACTACCCAGCATCGGCGGGCTGCCAGTGGCTTCCGGAGGTCTGCAAATTCAGCACAGGAGCCCGGCTGGCCACGCCGGCGGCTTCCCAGGCCTTGACCATGGCCCTGCTCACGGCCTGGCCCTTGTCTTCGGCGCAAAGGGCGATGATGCTTGGCCCGGCCCCGCTGATGGCGCACCCCCAGGCTCCCGCCTCCAGGGCCGCGGCTTTGACGTCATCCCCGCCCTTGATCAGGCGCCAGCGATAGGGCTCATGCAGGCGGTCGTGCATGCCATCCGCGATTAGCTCGCCGTTACCGGTGCGAAGGCCCTGCAGCAACAGGGTGAGCGCCCCCAGGTTGACCACGGCATCACTGATGGGGACCGCCTTCGGCATGGCGCGACGGGCTTCGCTCGTGCTCAGGCGAATCGATGGAATGGCCACCACGGCCTTGACGCTGCTGATCCATTCGCAACGCACCACCCTCCAGCGCTGAGAGGCAGCCTTGGCGGTCATGCAGAGCCCTCCAAGCAGGGAGGGAACGACATTGTCGGGATGCCCCTCGATGTCGATGGCCAGCTCCAGCAGTTTTTCCTTGCTGAGGGGTTCACCGACGAGCGCATTGGCTCCCATCAGTCCGGCGACAATGGCGGTGGCGCTGCTGCCCAGCCCCCTCGCTGGCGGCACTGCCAGACGGACCCTTGCTTCCAGGGCCACAGGTTCCATATTCGCGGCTTTCCAGACCCGTTGAGCTGCGCGGTAAACGAGGTTGTCGGGCCCGCCGCGCAGATGATTGCCCTCGGTGCCCTCGATGATCAGTTCGAATCGCTCACCGCTGCCTTCGATCCGCCGCATGGCAAAGCGGTTGTTGAGATCGAGGGCTGCACCAAGGCAGTCGAAGCCCGGTCCGAGGTTGGCGGTGGTCGCCGGAACATCCACAACCACTTTCTGACCGATGCGCGGCTGCGCCATCCCTGAGCGTCTGCTCAGGCCAGTGTCCCACCCGACTCCGCCAACATCCGTGCTCGGCAGGCAGAGCTAAACAGACCCGCCTCCGGATCGATCACAGCGGTGACCTTCAGACCGCTGATGAAGTCCTTGAACCGACCTTTGTCGCGCATTGCCTTAAGAAACAGCGCGGATTGCAGTCCGTTGAGTTGTTTTGTAGCCGTGCCGCCTCCCACCCAGAGACCACCGCTGCAGAGTTCCTGCAGGGCCAGGTCACCTGTGGCTGAGCCGTAGGCCGACAGCCACAGGTCAAGGGCATGTCGCAGCAGGGGGTCGCCCTCTTCGGCTGCGAGGGACACCTGCGCTGGAAGGTCACTGGCCATATTTCGCCGCCAGGCCTCAGCCACAGAACGAAGGGGGTGAGATTGTGCGCCTGGCTGCTGCAGCAGCCAATGGGCGATGTGGCCAAGCCCTGTGCCGCTCACCACCCGCTCGATCGACAGGCGGTCGACTCCCAGGTCCTGTTTCAGCCAGCAGGCCAGTTGCCATTCCTCATCGCTGCGCGGTGCGAATTCGCGATGTCCACCCTCGCTGGAGAGAGCCATCAGCCCGTTGTTTGTGCGAACGCCTCGAGCCATGCCGAGGCCGGTCCCAGCTCCAAGGATCGCCAGGGGCCCGTCGTCCTGACTCCCCTCCTGCAGCACCAGCTGCTGATCCGCGCCGAAGTGAGGCAGGCCGTAGATCAGTACACCGAAATCGTTCACCAGCTCCAGTTGCTGCATCCCTGCAGCGGCAGCCAGATCCTCTTCCTTGAGCTGCCAGGGGAGGTTGGTGATCCGGGCCTGCCGATTGCGAACAGGGCCTGCCACGGCGAGGCAGCCATGGGTTGGCGCCTGGACGTCCTTGGGCCGTTCCTCAACAAATGCCTTAAGCATCGGCTCCAGCGATGACCAATCAGCTGAGACAAACCGTTGCTGGTGACGTTTGATCAGCGTTTCACCCTCGAGGTCGTAGAGCGCAAGAAGGGTCTTGGTCCCCCCCATGTCGCCAGCGAGAAGAGTGGGACGGGCCATCAAAGGGTGGGAGTGAAGCTCATCTCTTCAGGCTGCGATCAATTCGGATGAAGGGCAACGACGGATGCCAGTTCAGAAAAAATTCAGCGGCAGCGGCCCCCATGTGGTGCTGGGCTGGTTCTCGTCCTCACCATGCCCAGTGATCAGGATTCCCTGGCCGAGGCCGTATTCGATGCGAATGCGGACCGATCCACCTTGTTGGTTCGCTTTGAGGAAGACAGGACCGATTTCATTGGTGCTGTCAACAACATCCATGGTGTCCCATCCCTGGCTCGTTTCCAGAGCCCTGAGGGCCGCAAGGGCCTTGGCGGCGGTCGGGGCCATCACACCGACGGTGAACCAGCTGGCGTTGGCCATCGCCTGGCTGAGCTCCGCTCGAAGGTTTGCGCAGGTTTCCTGGCTGAGCTCCGGCGCATCGCGCAAGCGGGCCAGATCGTTGAGGGCGGTGACTGGCGACTGGGTCATGAGTCCAGCTCCAGTCCTGCGGCACGTTGGCTGTTGGCGTTTTGGGCGGCGCGGATGAGATCGGCTACTGCCACCACACCGAGATCGCCATCCCTGCGGCTGCGCAGGCTCACGGAATTCTGCTCCGCTTCCTTGGCACCGATCACCGCCAACACGGGGATCTTCATCTGTTCCCCGGTGCGGATCAACTTGCCGAGCCGGTCGCCGCTGCGATCGATCGTGGCCCGCACGCCCGCCTGGGTGAGCTGGTCGAGCAGGCTTTCGGCATAGGGCTGCACCTCATCGGTGACCGGCAGCAGCCGCACCTGCTCAGGGGCCAGCCAGAAGGGGTAATCGCCGGCGTAGTTCTCGGTCATGATCCCGAAGAATCGTTCCAGCGAGCCGAAGATGGCCCGGTGGATCATGATCGGCCGCTGCTTGCTGCTATCAGCAGCGATGTAGTCGAGCCTGAACCGCTCCGGCAGGTTGAAATCGAGCTGGATGGTGGAACACTGCCACATCCGGCCGATGGCGTCTTCGATCTTGAGGTCGATCTTGGGGCCGTAAAAGGCACCGCCGCCTTCATCGATCTTGTACTTCCAGCCCTTGCGTTCCAGTGCTTCGATCAGGCCCTTGGTGGCGAGGTCCCAGACGGTGTCATCGCCGATGGACTTCTCCGGGCGGGTGGAGAGGTTGATCTCGTAAGTGTTGAAGTCGAAGGTGGAGAGGATCCTCTCGGTCAGATCGAGAATCTTCAGGATCTCGTCGCTGATCTGCTCGGGCAGGCAGAACACGTGGGCATCGTCCTGGGTAAAGCCGCGCACACGCATCAAGCCGTGCATCACCCCCGGCCGCTCGTAGCGGTACACGGTTCCCAGCTCGGCCCAGCGGATCGGCAATTCCCGGTAGCTGCGCAGCTTGCTGGCGTAGGTGAGCACGTGGAACGGGCAGTTCATCGGCTTGAGCTGGTACTCCCGCTCGTCCACCTCCATGGGGCCGAACATGCTCTCGGCGTAGAAATCGAGGTGGCCGGAGGTCTTCCAGAGGCTGATGTCGGCCACGTGGGGCGTGTAGAGCAGCTCGTAGCCCCCTTCGAAGTGGGCCTGGCGCCAGAACTCCTCGATCAACAAACGCATGCGGGCGCCGCGGGGGTGCCAGAACACCAGGCCGGCGCCGGCTTCATCCTCGATCGAAAACAGATCGAGGTCTTTGCCGATGCGGCGATGATCCCTGCGCAGGGCCTCTTCCTTGCGGCGTTTGTGCTCGGCCAGTTGTTCCGGGGTTTCCCAGGCCGTGCCGTAGATCCGCTGCAACTGGGCTTTGGTTTCATCACCACGCCAGTAGGCCCCCGCCACGCTCTCCAGCTCAAAAGCCTTGGCGTTGAGCTGGCCGGTGTGCTCCACGTGGGGGCCGGCGCAGAGGTCCCACCAGTCCTCTCCAAGTGTGTAGAGGGTGATCGGTTCCTGGAGGCCTTCCAGGATCTCCAGCTTGTAGGGCTCGTTCTGGGCCTTGATCTTGGTTTCCGCCACAGCGCGCGTCACCTCGACACGCTCGAGTGGGACCTTCTTATTGATGATCTTGATCATCCCTTTCTTGATCGCTTTGAGATCGGCTTCAGTGAAGGGGTCAGGGTTGTCGAAGTCGTAGTAGAACCCGGATTCGGTCCAGGGCCCGATGGTGACGCGGGCTTTGGGAAACAGCTGCTGCACCGCCATGGCCATTACATGGCTCATCGTGTGGCGGATTTTGAGCAGCTGCGAGCTTTCGCTGGTTTTGGGCAGGACCACCGGAGCTGAAGGGGCAGGGGTGGTTGCTGCAGCGCTGCTCACCGGTTTGCGGTCGGGGCCCGCCATCTTATGGGCCGTGGTTCAAGACGATGCAATGAACGCTGACGATGCTCCGCTCAAGCACGAAGCCGGCGCGCTGATGGAGTCACTGCTGACGTCATTGCTGGATGACTTTGACCACTGGTTTCAGCGGGGCGAGCAGTTGCTGGACAACTGTCCAGTCTCTGTGGTGAGTCAAGACAATCAGCTGGCCTTGCTTGATCGTCTCCGGGAAGGACAACGTGCTGTTGCAGCTACCCGTGCGCTGGTGAAGGCGTCATCCCAGCCCATGGCCGTTTCCATGGAAGCCATGACCCCTTGGCATGGCCTGGTGACGGAGGTGTGGGGCTTGGCCGCCAGGATCGGACGTGCCAGAGCTGATCAGGCCCCGAGTTGACCCTTGAGTTGTTTGAGGTTGTTTGTGTAAAAGCGCGCGAGCTCCCGGTGGCTTTTCACGGGCTGGCCATAGGCCGATCGACCAGAGCGGGTGGGAAATGAGGCCCACTCCGGTGCCAGTCGTGCCATGGCTGCTGTCGTCAGGCCGCGGCTGTCGATTTCACGCAACGCTCCTCGCCGTTTCACCAGATGCAGCGCAGCCTGGTCTTGATGTTTCGGTTCGAAGCTGCTGAGGCGAAGTTCCTTCGCCAGTCCCTTCCAGGTGCTTGGGAGGAATTGATAAGCACCGGCAGCAGCGCTGGAGTAGCGCTTGACGACGACCCGTTCCGGATGGCGGGACAGATCCTGAAATTGCCCGCCGCCATAAAGAGTGCGATAGCCCTGATCCTCACCATCAGTCCAGGTGCCCTCGGCGTACCTGATGGTGTTCAGCAGAGCACGACGTTCAGGAGTGAGCCGGTAGGGGCCTTGCTCTTGAACATTGGCAAGATGAGCGCGCTTCAATTCTGGACTTTTCCGCGAGCAAAGACTTACGGCTGTCGCAACTGGCGAGGCTCCGGCACACAGCGCAACCCCGCAGAACAGAGAGGCCGATAAAGCGCGCCCTGCGACGCGTCGCTTGCTGTGAAGACTTAACCCGAGCACTCAGGACAAAAGAACGAGCGACCAAGCTGATGGATGGATCGATCCAGAGACGAGAGGGGCCTCAGGGGGGTTGACGAGAAGCGCACGGCATGTATGTGCCGCAATGGACAACGCGTGAGACGCGTAAGACTCGCTGGTGTTCAGCTGTTTTGAGGGAGGCGTGGATCAGTTCGTGCGTTCTGGGTTTGGGACGGTTTTGATCAGCTCCGCTGATGTTCAGCCCTCTCAGTGATCAGCTGCGCTTCGCGAATCCCAAGGCATCTCTCACCCGTTTCAACGTTGCGTTGGCCACGGATTCCGCTTGATCACGCCCCGTGGCCAACACGCGATCGAGCTCGACGCGGTCTGCCATCAGCTCCTTGTGGCGAGCCTGAATCGGTTCAAGAGCCGCCACTGCTGCATCAGCCAGAAGGGGTTTGAACTGCCCCCAACCCATGTCTGCACACTCTTGTGCAACTGCTTCACGGCCCTTGCCGCTGAGGATCGCGTAGAGACCAAGGAGGTTGTCTGTTTCCGGACGGTCAGGATTGGCGAATTCGAGACCTCGCTCCGGATCGGTCTTCGCCCGTTTGATCTTTTTGGTGATGAGTTCCGGCGGGTCCAGCAGGGTGATGCGGCTGGCCTCGTTCGGGTCGCTTTTGCTCATCTTGCTGCGTCCATCCGTGAGGCTCATCACCCGTGCGCCTTCTTTGAGGATGAGCGGTTTGGGCACCTTCAACACCGGTTGTTCCTCGCGTCCAAAGCGGGCGTTGATCCGCTGCTGGGCGATGTCACGCGCCAGCTCAAGGTGTTGTTTCTGGTCTTCCCCGACTGGAACGAGGTTCGCGTCATAGAGAAGGATGTCGGCGGCCATCAGAACGGGGTAATCCAGAAGGCCGACGGAGACGTTGTCCCCCTGTTTCACGGCCTTTTCCTTGAACTGGATCATCCGCTCCAACCAGTTGAGCGGTGTCACGCAGTTCAGCATCCAGCACAGCTCACTGTGGGCGGCGACTTGACTCTGGATGAAAATTGAGCACCGCTGAGGGTCCATGCCGCAGGCCAGGTAGAGCGCAGCGGTGTTGAGGGTGTCTTCCGCCAGCCGGGCCGGGTCGTGGGGAACGGTGATGGCATGGAGATCCACCACGCACACAAAGGTGTCGTGGGTGTCCTGGAGATCAACCCAGTTGCGTATCGCTCCAAGCCAGTTGCCGAGGTGCAAGGCACCGGTCGGCTGCACACCGGAGAGAACCCTCGGTTTTCCCATGGATCAGGCCTCAGGGGTTGCTGCTTTGGACTCCTCCTCGTTGGGAAGGTCTGTCGAAACCTCCGCTGGTGTGTCCTCTGCGGGAGCGTCTGATGGCGCCGCTTCTTCGGGGGTCGATTCCGGTTCCGGCGTCGGCTCCGGTTCGGGTTGAGGCTTGGCGGGGCGAGCGAAAGGATCGGGGCGGGAGCCACGACCGCCTTGGCGATCATCATCCGAGCGCCGCCCGCGACCGCCACCGTCTCGACCGCCACCATCACGTCCACCGCCCTCGCGGCGGCCTCGTGGGGCCTGATTGCGTTGCTGTTCGATCAGCTCATCCAACTGACCGTCTTCCAGCATCTGACCCAGGGTTCGCAAGGCGAAACCGAGAACAGCCACGGTGGAGCGAAGGTTGAAGGCCTCCTGCAGCGCACGGGCAGAACGCATCTCGTTCTCGCTCAGGCGGATGCGGAATCCACCGCCCTCGCGGTTGCCAGGGCCACGGCCGCCACGGCCGCCGCCTCGACCACCTTCACCGCGGTAACCGTCACCGCGAGAACCGTCGCCTTGAGCCCCCTGCTGTTGGGGTTCGCCGTAGGAATCACTCATGGCCCATGGCCTGGAATCAGGCGCAAGTGTGCCGCATCGACGGTGTGCTGTCCGAAACCCAGTGCAGCTGATGATCTGTCGCTCCCCCAGCTCGGGGCAGCACCAGCATCGGGATGGTGGCCACACCCGCTTCGATGGAGCGCCGATAGCAGCTGATCAAGGCCAGATATCGCTGTACGGTCCAGTCGTGCTTCCGATCCTGCTGACTGGCCCAGAACCGTTGCAGGGCAGTGCGACAGTCATCGTCCCCGAATTCCTGCCAGCACTGTTCCTGGGCCTGCAGCGGCGACCATCCCTGCGCCACCAGCTCGCGGTAGCGGCACAGTTCCGGGGCCTCTTCACAGCCGTCAGGTGGCAACCATCGGTGCAAGTTGCCCAGCTCAATCATTTCCAAGCGAAGCCAGCAGCGTTGTCGGATCAGCACAGGAAGCTGCCACGACCAGGCCAGTGAGCTGCGCACGTCGCTCAGCAGGTTGTGCAGACCCTGCAGCTGGCGCCTGGTCAATCCCTCCAGGGGATTGGCTGGATCAACCATGGGTGCCGGTGTAGGTGATCCCGTCCTCCACATAATCCTTGGGCTCAAGATGAATCGTGCAGCGCACCGGCCCGAAGACCCGATCGAGTCGCTCCTCTACCAGTTCAGTGATGCGGTGGGCTGTTGATAGATCGTTGGTCTCCACCACCATGTGCATGTCGATGAACACCTGCTGACCCAGAACGCCGCGACTGGCGATGTCGTGACAGTTGATCACGCCGGCCACAGCCATCACTTCCCTGTGGATGGATTCCGGCGCGATCGCGATGTGGTCCACCAGCCAGGGCAGGGTGCGGCGTAGCACCTGCCAGCACACCCTGATCAAAAGCAGTGCCATCGGAATCGCCAGAGCGATGTCCAGCCAGGAGATCTGGAGCCAGAGGGCACCTGCCATCCCAAGCAGCACCACCACAGTGGTCCATACATCGCTGGCGGCGTGCTGCGCATCGGCCTTGAGCAGAGAGCTGTTGAGGCGTCGACCTTCCCGGTGTTCGTAGCCCGCCAACAGAAGGTTGAACCCAAGGACCAGCACCAGCAGCATCAGTTCCTGCCCCCCGACGCGGATCGGCGGAAGCCCTTCCAGCAGCCGTTCCCCGGAGCGCAGCAGAATCTCCAGCGCTGTGAACAGGATGAATCCAGCAATACCGAGGGCACCGACGGCTTCGTATTTGTGGTGGCCGTAGGGGTGATCCCGATCCGGCTGAGGGTCGGAGAGGTTGTTGGTGATCAACCCCGTGAGGCTGGAGAGTGCATCCGTGGCGCTGTGCATGGCATCAGCGATCACCGCCAGCGATCCGCTGGTGACGCCCACCAGCAATTTCAACAGCGACATGCTGATGTTCAGCCCAAGGGCCACCATCAGCACCCGGCGGACGTCTGATCGCCGGTCACCGGACCTGCCGCCTCCGTGGCTCTCCAGGGCGATGGCCATCCATCGTGTGCAGCAACCACCACACGGTATGGAGAAGTCAACGCTCTGACCGGTCTTTCTGGTTTCCGATCGCTCTCTGGGCTAAGACAACCACTCGTCGTCCCGGCGTTGCTTTGAAATTTCCGCTGTCGCTGGCTCCCCTCTTGCCGCCTCGCCAAGCCCTGGTGGGACCGATTGCTCTGGCGGGTGGCGGCTTGTTGCTGGGTCAGTGGCTGGTCAATGACCTTTTGCATGTTCCCGGCGGCGGTCTGGGGCTGCTGGCCGCAGGTGCCGGGGTGATCTGGTTCGGTCGACGCTCCAGGACACCCAGCTTCAAGGAGCCCTCCACGGTTCAGGGATGGGTTGACCGCTGTCGTTCCGTCCTGGACCAGTTCGAGGCCTTTGAAGGTGAGACAGCCGCAGGTGGACGGTTGCGGAGGCTGAGATTGCAACAGGTCATCGAGCGCGAGGAGCCTCTGAAGGTGGCGTTGGTCTGTGTTGACGCCAGTAGTCGACCAGCGCTGGAGCCTCTTCAGCAGGCCCTGACCGGTTCGAAGTCGCTGGAACTGTCGTTAGCCCATCCCCTGGACTCCCAGGACGGTGAACGGATCTGGCCCTCAGGGTTGAAGGATCAGGACCTGATCCTGTTCAGCTTGTCGGCGCCATTGATGGCGGCGGATCTTCTCTGGCTGCAGCAGTTGCCACGCGAACAGCCGGCCTGGTTGCTGGTGCGATCGGGGCAGGAGCAATCCAGCAGCGAGACCCAGGCTGAGCTGGCTCCGCAGCTCGATGATCGCTGGTTTGAGCGCATGGCGGTGATGCAGAACGGGGACGCCCATCTGCGGCGTGCCCTCGTCCCGATTCGTCGCGAGCTTCAGAAGGCTGGATTGCTGGCTGAAACCCGTCAACGCCTCCTGCGTGGTCTCCATCAGACCTGGCAGGCGGAGCTTGAACAGTTGCGTTGGGTCCGTTTTCAGCAACTGCAGGGACGGACCCAGTGGCTTGTGGCGGGGTCGGTTTTCGCTTCGCCATTGGCCAGCGTCGATCTTCTGGCTGTAGCCGTCGCCAACGGTCTGATGATCCGTGAGATGGCGATGATCTGGGGCTCAACGGCGAAGATCGAGCTTCTTCAGGAGGCAGCCGCCCAGCTGGCCCGTGTCGCCCTTGCTCAGGGGGTGGTCGAGTGGACCGGTCAGACTCTGCTGGGACTGGCGAAGCTGGATGGAGGCACCTGGCTGGTGGCAGGGTCCATGCAGGCCTTGAGTGCTGCCTACCTGACGCGGGTTGTGGGGCGGTCCATGGCTGATTGGTTGGCCCTCAGTGCAGGCGTCGCCGAGCCGGATCTTGTTGAACTTCGGCAGCGGGCTCCCTTGCTGGTGGCCAAAGCGGCGGCGGAGGAACGGCTGAATTGGAATGACTTTCTGCAGGGTTCACGTCGCTGGTTGCTTCAAGTAACTTCATGAATGCTTCATGTAGTGCTTCATGAACTTGCGTTGAGGGTTGATTCGGAATATTGAAAAACAGGGTATTGCTGCGTCCTCTCCATAGTCTTGATCCACCGATCTCCTGATTGGGAGAGCGGTTTATCCGTCTTCTTTTCTGTTATGTCCACCGCCATTCGCAGCGGACGCCAGAGCAACTGGGAAGCTTTTTGTCAGTGGGTGACCGACACCAACAACCGCATTTATGTGGGTTGGTTCGGCGTGCTGATGATTCCCTGCCTGCTGGCGGCCACCATCTGCTTCACCATTGCGTTCATCGCAGCGCCCCCCGTCGATATCGATGGCATTCGTGAGCCTGTCGCTGGCTCCCTGATCTACGGCAACAACATCATCTCCGGTGCTGTTGTTCCTTCCAGCAACGCCATTGGCCTGCACTTCTATCCCATTTGGGAAGCTGCTTCTCTTGATGAGTGGCTGTACAACGGCGGCCCTTATCAGCTGGTTTGCTTCCACTTCCTGATCGGCATTTCCGCCTACATGGGTCGTCAGTGGGAACTCTCCTACCGCCTGGGCATGCGCCCCTGGATCTGTGTCGCCTACAGCGCTCCGCTGTCTGCTGCGATGGCTGTTTTCCTGGTCTATCCCTTCGGTCAGGGCTCCTTCTCCGATGGCATGCCCCTGGGCATCTCCGGCACGTTCAACTTCATGCTGGTGTTCCAGGCTGAGCACAACATCCTGATGCACCCCTTCCACATGCTGGGTGTTGCAGGTGTGTTCGGTGGCTCCCTGTTCTCCGCCATGCACGGCTCCCTGGTGACCTCCTCCCTGGTGCGTGAAACCACCGAGACCGAGTCCCAGAACTACGGCTACAAGTTCGGCCAAGAGGAAGAGACCTACAACATCGTGGCTGCCCACGGTTACTTCGGTCGCCTGATCTTCCAATACGCCTCCTTCAACAACAGCCGTAGCCTCCACTTCTTCCTGGGCGCCTGGCCTGTTGTCGGCATCTGGTTCACGTCCATGGGCGTGTCAACCATGGCCTTCAATCTGAACGGCTTCAACTTCAACCAGTCCATCCTTGATGGACAGGGCCGTGTTGTGAACACCTGGGCTGACATGGTGAACCGTGCCGGCCTCGGCATGGAAGTGATGCACGAGCGCAACGCTCACAACTTCCCCCTAGACCTGGCAACTGCTGAGTCCACTCCTGTGGCTCTGCAGGCACCTGCCATCGGTTGATCTGGAATCAACCTGTTCCTTCGGGAATAGAACAAACGATTCAGATCAACTGAATTGGAAAGCCCCCACCGCAGGTGGGGGCTTTTTGTTGGTGCAAGCGCCGCCGCAATGCAGCAGTACGGACCATCCAGGTGAGTCTTTTTGATCGTGCCGCTGGTATCAGCCTTCTTCCTGGATCTGGTGAATGCGTTGCTGATTCCGGCGGTTGTCGGTCGGTTATGACGTCGCTCGTTCATGAACACGCAAGAACGTCAGATGAACGCAATGCTCTTGTCCATATCCCATCAGGCAGCTTCTGGGCACCAGCCAATCTCATGTTCAAGGCGTTGCATCCACTGATGGCAGCGATGGTTCAGATGTGCGCCCTGGGGCAGGAGTCGTTCGTGGCGGTTGCAGGCTGGGATGGTTGATCCGTCCTCTGTCAGGGCATGGCGGAATTGTTGGCAGGTGATGCAAACCATGGACGACCGGCTTGGGCGTAACGTCGCCGTGGTGATCGTGGTCCAGTGCGGCTGATTCGGCGTCGCCATGTGCTCGATTCCATCACTTCAGTACTGATGTACTAATCCGGTAAGGCTCCCGTGTCAAGCCCTGGTTCAGTCAGAATCGATTTATGACCGATCAAGCGCCAAGGCTTCAGTTCGACCTGGATGCTGATGCCATTCGCCTGCTCCATCGCTCGGTGGCTTACTACCTCGAGCGATGGCCTGGTGGGCCGGATCCGCGGGAGCAGCAGGATCTCCAGACGCTGCAACGCTTGCTTTATGCCGCCTTGCTGGAGTGCACCCTGTATGAAGATGGTCAGCGCTGAGCACGCTTCACGCCTCTTCACCGAAATGCAGACAGTCAGCGGTTGCTGACGTAAAACGCAGGGAGTGATCTCAGAAGCCCTTGGACTCTGAAGCTCAACGCCAATGGGACGCCGTTGAGGCCTGCATGGAGTGCATCACGCACTGCTCGATCGATGACGGGTTGTGCGTCACGACCTGCGTGCGTGACCACCTGGGAGACGATGAGGAGCTCTGGACCAGCAGTCTTTGCCTTTGAATCGTGATGCTCCTGCTTGTCACTGTTGTGATCGTCCTGACGGCCATCTCCTGGCTTGGCTGGCGGCTGGTCTTGGTTGAACAGCAGCGTCACTTCGGTGCACGGGAGCGATTGGTCAAGCGCCTTGGAAATCGGAGACGGCAACGCAGTCTCCTTCGCTGATGCTGTGATGGCGACAGATGTGGCCGTCGCGCCAGGTCCACACCCAGGGTGGACTGTTTCTTGCCGTCATCAGATCGTGACGGTCGCTGAGCTTGACCGGGATGAATTCAGTGGCGTAGTTGAAGTTTGGATCCCGTACGGATTGATTCAACACAAGGCTGCCGTCCTCGCCGGACACTGAGCGGTGAAACGTTCCGATGGGGATCTGCAGTGCCCCCATGGCCCGAACGAGATGAATCACATGGTGGGGTTGATCCCAGGTTGGATTCAACAGCGTGAACACTCTTTGCCCAGTCAGGACCAGATTGTGGTCGATCTGATGTTGGTGGACGTAGTACTGCTCAGAGCAGTCGAGATCAGGGGGTGACGTTGCTGCACTGTGGTGGGCAACGACATCGGTGCCATTGCTTCCTGAGACACCGGCATCAAAAAAGGTGACAGCAGGTGTCTCGCGAAACACGTGGATGGGAATGAAGTTCAAGCGCATCGCGTCACCCTGTTCGACGTTGTTGGGCTTAGTTGTTCAAAGGCATCCGGCACCCCAATTGGATGCTTCCTTCATCGATCAGTCGTCCCAGCCGCAGGGCGACCGCTTCTTCTGTTCGACTGAACTGAGCTTGATGGTCTGTGATCCAGGTCATCTCACCGTTGGTGATCACACCGCTTGACATCGCTTCGAGGAATAGCTGACCGAGGGTCATTTCACTACTGCGGGTACACAGACCTTGGATGGGCTGCTGGTCGCTTGCATGACCTGCTTAAATTTCTTCACGCCAGTGCCGCCGACCAATGGGCCTGCGGCGGCAGGGCTGTTGGTTCAGTCAGGCAAAAGGTCTGACGAAAGAATGGTCTGGATGTAATCATTAATCTCGGATTCTGCTCGCAGGTTGAACCGCTCAGCAGCCTGCTCGTTGAGCCACTGCTCGGCATCAGCATCCCTGTCATCAATCCAGGCAATGATTTTGTCGAGCTCGTGATCCATCAAGTTGGGTTGGATCCAATCATCATGCCCCAATTTTTACTGCTTTGGGGGCAACGTCAAGACACAAAGCGTTTGTAGATCCAACGAACGAAAGGTCCAATAATCGGAACGGGGCCGAACGTTGGGCCAACAAAGTCAAAGTAGTCCCGGTGCTTGACAATTCGCCCGTCTTCCCCAAAGACAAGCCGGGTTGTGCCTGGGTAGATGAACTCCACACCTTTGATTTTGAGGCCCATCCGCCATTCCACAAAGGCCAGGTTCCCTGTCACAGCAACATGGCTTGTTTCCAGGAACACATCGTCGCATCGCTGGATCAAGCCTTCCTGCGCCTTGATATAAGCATCAACGCCCTGCCTTTCCTGGGTCGGATCGATGAAGTGCACGTCGTCGGCATAAACCGCTTTCCACTGCTCGGCTGTTGGCCCAGCTTCGCCATAGGGCTTGGTGAACAGTTGGCGTAGGGATTCAGAATAGAGGGGTGGCATCAACATGATTTAAAACTCGTAGCCCACCTGGCCAGTGATTCGGTTGTCACTTTCCGGTGTGCTCATGCTGTTGTAGATGGATGCGTAGCGTAAGGATGTGAACAGTCCGCTCGTGAACCTGGGGAAATATTTGAGCGTTGCTGTGAAGGTGTTCGTGGGTTTCACCTCGGAGGCGGCGATGGCTGAAAGGCTGTTTTCTAATTTCAACTGGAACGACTTGTGTGGAGACCAGCTGAGGTCTGCGATCAGGGTTCCGCCTCCATAGGCGTTGCCGCAGAATTCATTGCTATCACAATCTTTCCCGCCATTGCTCCAGTGAACTTTGGGGCCAAGGGATAATATTGCTTGGGTGGAGGTGTTGGTGATCAGGGGAAGTCCGATTCCGACTGATCCATCAAAAATATTGATCCCAGAATCGTTGAGACCATTGTATCGGTAGCCACTTTTTGCGTAGATCGTCAGCTTCTCGGTCAGTGACCGGTCGTAGCGGACGGAGGCCATCCCTTGATCCGTCTTGACCTCAGGTGATTTTCCCTTGTCTTTATTTTTTCCGTAATTCAAGCCAGCTTCAATTTTTAATTGATTTGATTTGTTTTTGTAGTTGCTGGTGCCGTTGATATTGGCTGAGAAGGTTCCATCGCCATCCTGATTTCCGGCATTCACTCCCGCGGAGATGGTTGATGTCCATTTGGGCGTCTTCTTGGCAGGCTGTATGGCGTCCTGGCTCACTTCCAGTCGTCCGAGCTGGGGATGCATCAGCACCTTCAGCGCCTCGGTGCTCTCCTCTTGGATCAGTTCGCCATTGATGGTGTCACCGTTTTTGAGTTTGAGCTGAATTGTTTCAGCACGCACAGCTGAACCCGTCAGCAACGACAGCAACAGCGTGGCTTGAAAAGAACGAACAACACTTATCAACTGAAGAAACCTTTGGATTCCAGCCACAAGCTAATGGCGATCAGAGGGCCAAGGCCAGCGATGAGCACCGTGATCTTCAGGCGAAGGGGCGAAACCTGAGGTTTGTTGTGCCGGAGGGGCATGGGTCGATCCGAATGTCCTGATTATCCCCTAATCAAAAAAAATCAGCGGATTGTTCGTGCGGGTGTCGGCCGCCCGATGTCAGAGCTCGTAGTCCGCTTCGAACTGATCGATGAGGCCCTTGTAAAGAGCCAGTAAACCTTCGGTTTCCTCGCAGAAGCCATCGGTGGTGTATTTGGCCACAAGATTCACCACCGCTGAACGCACCTGGCCGAAGGCTTCCAGGTACTCCCCTTGGATGTCTTCGTCGCGGATGTCGTTGATCAGCGCAGAGATCAGCTCGATCTTGCGCTTGGCGGCTGCCATGTCGGCTTCCATTTCCTTGTTGAGCTTCCGGCGCTTCTTCGGCATCTCCTCGTCTGTAGCTGCGTGAGATTACGGGAGCAGCTGCCCCTCAAGGAGCCTCTTCGCCAAGGAGGTAATCGAACTTTCCGATCGGCACACCGTTGTGCCGCAGGATGGCAAAGGCGGTGCTCACGTGGAAATAAGCATTCGGAAGCACGAAGGACCGGAGAAAGTCCTCACCTTCAAAGACACGCTCACCCCCTCCCATGCTTGCTGGGATGGGGAGTCGGATCTGCCTCCGTTCGGCCCCATCAAGGTCGACGGGATCAACGCCTTCCATGAAACTGATGCTTCTGCTGATCCGCTCGAGCAGCTGTTCCACGCTCGTTTCGTTGTCGTCCATCACAGGTGCCTCGCAACCGGCGAGTCGGGCCACGCCGCGACGGGAGATGTCCGTTGCGATCTGCACCTGACGGGTGCAGTCGAACATGTCCGGGTAAAGGCGGCTCGTCAGCAACACCTCAATGGGGAAGCCACTCTCCTTGGCGTGGACTTCGGCCCGTTTCAGCAGATGGCTGAGGTTGCTGAGGTTCTTCACCAGGGGTGGAACCAGGGCAGCGTGGAAGGAGCGCGACAACGGGGTCTGGCGCATGGGCTTTCTTCTTTAGCCTCTTCGCAGCAGTGATGACCAGCATGAACAAGACATGGCGAGGGATCACCTACGTGTCGGTATGGGTGGTGATCTGGGGCACCGTCGCCTCTCTGATGGACTGGATGCTGTTGACCGGTGAGGTGTACGAGACCGGCACGTCCGGCCAGGCCGTCACCTTCATCGGCTACGGAGCCGCCACCGTGGTGATGGCCACGCGCTATGCCGGCCGCTTTCTTGCTCCAGATGCTGAACAGAGTTCACATGGACCCGAAGGCTCTGATCAGCAGTGAAGCGCCCATGAGCAGGGCCAGAGCTTCAAAAGCCCGTTTCACCATTCCGCTTCCCCTCACCAACGACAGGTGTGCTCCGAGGTAGCCCCCGATCAGGGATCCCGCGATCAATGCTGGCAACCACGCCCAGTGGATCTCACCGCTGAATCCAAGCACCAGGGCACCGCTGCCGTTCCATCCCAGACCCACGAGGATCAGCGTGTGGGCAACGGCTCGTGAGTAGCTCAATCCAAACCAGCGGACCAACCAAAGAGTCACGAACAGCCCAGTCCCTGATGTGAGGGATCCGTTGAGGATTCCGATCCCAAACAGCACTGCCGCCCCGATACCAACCGTTTGTGTGTTCAAAGGCGCTGGGTTGTCCGTTCGGCCCAATTCAGACCGCCGCGCTGAATACACACCAAGGCCCAGTGTGAGCAATCCCAGTGCTGCCGTAGCGAATCGGTCTGGGATGGCCAGAACAGCATTGGCACCCAGCCACACACCGGGTAAACCAGCCAGCAGGATCAAGCCGGAGAGGCTGCGGTTCAGGCTGCTGGCCCGCCAGTGCCGTCCTGCAGCCCCAATCCCTAAGGCAACACTGGCCACTTTGTGGGTGGCGAGAGCCGAGGCGAAGGGGAGCCCAAGCAGGATCAGTGCCGGTAACTGCACCAGTCCTGCCCCGCCCCCGGCAAATGCCGATAAAGCATTGGCGATCACCGCGATGACAGCGAGCCCAACCTGCAGCAGTGGATCAAAGCTCATTCACCCCTGGGTGAGGAACGCAATCGGCACTGAAAAGGTGACGATGGCATGGGGATCCCCCGGCAATATGGCCACGCAGGCGACCTCGCGGTCACTGTGGGCTTCGCGCGATTTCATCACGAAGTCCGTCGCGTCCTCCATGCTCCACATCGGTGCATCGCCCTGGCGCCGCTCCTCCTTGTAGGCCTGCCAGACCTCAGAAAAGGCATCGGCATCGGCCCCATCGTTGGACTCCTTCAGGGCCTGCTCCACGCCCACGGCCTCCATCCGTTCGAAGAATCGCCGCATCAGGGGATGACCGATGGTGGCGGATGCCCGCACCATCGAATTGATGGTGCCCACTGCGGTGACCATCAACTTCGGGGTGCTGCGCCTGGCATCGATCACACCCACGGGCAGGCTGAGATCCCAGTTGACACGACCACTCACCGCACAGGCCAGGTCGAACAGACCACCGGCGCACTGTTTGATCAAGCTCTGAATCTGGGAGCGTTCCATGGCGTTGTCGGTGTTGGCGGACGCCTACGGATCCTGTGCATTGTTGCCAGGATTGAATACTGACGACGTCGAAGAGATGTCCCTTGTCCAGATCTACCTGGATGCTGTCACCCATCAGGTGATCACCAGTGAGGAGCTTGCCTTCATGGCGGGCAATCACGATCACTTCGATCGCACCGAGCAGAAGCTCAGCGCACGGCTGGAACAGTTGATCAGCGTCGGGAGCATCAGTGTCGGTGCCCGTTGAGTCCTTACTCGGCTCTCCAGCCGCAACGCTTCAGCCGATCCGCCCCGACGATCCACGCTTTTCCAGCTGCGGAACCCTGCTGCTGCCGCAGGACGATCCCTCACCCTTCGGCCCCCAGGACGCCGAGCTTCATTTCGATGCAGACGGCCATCCACGGTTTTACCTGATGCGTCTCCGGCGCAGGCCACCTGTGTTGGCAGCTATGACCTCCCACCAGCGGGTGAGTCAATGTCTGGGGTCAGCCGATGCTCAGGCGTGGTGGCTGGCTGTGGCTCCTCCAGGCCCGCCCCGGGCTGATGGCTCGATTGCGTCTGATCAGGTGTTGCTGATGAAGATGCTTCCGGGGGAGGGGGTCAAGCTGCATCCAGGCACCTGGCATGCCGGTCCATTTCTCAACACCGCATCCGCTTTGTTTTTCAATCTCGAATTGCGGACCACCAATGAAGATGATCACAACTGCCGGTCGGTGGACCAGCCACGCCCTCTGGCTTTGATCTGACAATCCTCAGGGCATCGCAACCACGCCGGACCAGCTCTGCATAACATCAGGGGCACCCTGAGTGAGTGCTGACACGGCAGTGGCAGATCCGATGGCGATCCCGGCCACGAGTCCGAGGCCAAACAAAATGGCTCCCGTCAGCACGACCCGTTCATTGAGATGCATAGGAGCTCTGTTTTGTCAAACCGACTCTCCATGCTTTGCGCCGACCTGGCTACTGATGTGTCACAGGACTTGATCGCAAACCAGGCTTCGACGATGTGTGCTTTCGCCGATAAAAGTAGAAATACTCACTGATTCAACGGTGGTTGCCCCGCTACGACGCAGTGGTTGGCAGGCCTGACCTGAACCATGAAAACCATCGACGAACACATCCAGAAGGATCAGGAAGAGTTCCTGAAAGCCCTTTCGGAGCACAACGACGGAAAGGTGCGCCACCTCACCGAAGAGCTGCAGTGGTTGCTGGACCACAAGAAGCAATTTCCGAACGACAGCCACGATCCGTCACCGCTCGAGCTGTTCTGTGAGCAGAACCCAGACGAGCCCGAGTGCCTCGTCTACGACGACTGAATCAGATCTTTTTTCTTGCTTCTCAATAACCATGCAGTACTACGTCTGCAACGGGCAGGTCCCGACTGAAACGCAGGACGAGGGCTACACCGCCTTCATCGAATACATGGACTCCGGCGCTGAGGGCGACAAGTTCGACGGGTTCGAACTGGTGGCTCGTCTGCACATGCCTGAGTCCGGACGGGTTTGCGTGATCTGCAAGGCCGCCGATGCCAAGGCCTTGTTCCGGCATTTCATGTTCTGGCGTTCCATGTTCGGACTTGACTTCGAATACGCACCGGCCCTCACCTGCGCTGAGATGGTCGAGATGCAGAAGGAGCACAACGAGAAGCTGGACGACGTCGACTGACGGCTAGGTAAAAACACTCAATCGCGCCCCTATCCCTTTGATTTCGCGCGGTTGAACATGAAAGTTCATTAATTTTCATGTGTCTATGTTCGGTCCGATGATCCGTCTCGTCCTGACTCGTGCCATCGCGGCCGATCTTGGTCTGCTGTTTCTTCGCGTATTCACTGGATCGTTGTTGATCCATCATGGTTACGAAAAACTGGCCAATATCGAGAATTTCGCAGATGCGTTTGTTCGCCCTCTGCATCTTCCCTTCCCCATTCTTCTGTCATACGTGGCGGCCTTCTCCGAGGTCATCGGTAGCTGGCTGCTGATCACCGGTTTGCTGACCCGTATGGGGGCCATGGCAATTGCCGGAACGATCACCGTGGCGATTTACCACGCCATCGTCACTGCTGGTTTCAACATCTATTTGTTGGAACTTCTGGGCCTCTATTTCGCTGCCGCCATCGCAGTGTTGGCTTGTGGTCCTGGGCTGTTCTCCATCGACGAGTTGATTGCCCGTCGTTTTGACGCGCCTGCCGCTGACTCCAAAGAGACCTTGGAAGCTCTCGCAGCAAAAACTCCTGCCATGACCGAGGCTGCTGCAACGCGTTGAAGGCTCAATGCCTGTCGACTTGATGACTACGGGTCCCGTCCATGCGTCGGGATCCTTGCTGTTGGCACATGGGGCTGTAGTTGACTCTCAATCCCCGTTCATGCAAGCCATGGCCGATGGTCTTGGGCAGCTGAACCGGCGGGTTCACCGTTTTGACTTCCCGTAAACGGCCAGACGGCGTCTGACCGGGCAGAAGACTCTTCCTGATCGGCCTGATGTGTTGCTGAAAGCTTTCAAGGAAGCTGTTGATCAGCTGGGTCAAGGTCGGCCATTGGTGATTGGAGGGAAGTCGATGGGGGGACGGATCGCCAGTCTGCTCCTGGATGAGCTGCATGCCAGTTCAACTGTTGCGGCAGGTGTTTGCCTCGGTTACCCATTCCATCCTCTGGGCAAGCCTGCTCAGCTGCGCACCCAGCATTTGATCGACCTGTCAGCCCCCTGTCTGATTGTTCAGGGCGAGCGTGATGCGATGGGGCGACAGGACGAAGTGGAGGGGTATTCCCTGAGCTCGGCGGTGACGTTGCAGTGGATCCCCGACGGAGATCACAGTTTTTCGCCGCGAAAGCGTTCTGGCCGAACTGAGGAACAGAACTTGAACCTGGCGGTTCAGCATGTTCACGCGTTTCTGGCTTCGGTCTGTTGCTGAGGAAGTCAAGAAGGCGTAACATTGTTTCACTTTTAGTTGAGAGATGTCCGACTCCGCCTCCAAGACTCGTGATGACTGGTATCAGGACGCTGCTCGTGCGCAGATTTCATCGGAGCGCATGAACCGTGCCGAACTGCTCAATGGCCGTATTGCCATGTTGGGTTTTCTGATCGGCCTGCTCACCGAGCTGATCACCGGACAAGGGATCGTCAGCCAAATCGGCTTCGGATTGCTGGGCATCGGCTGAAGCATCCCTTGCATCCAGCTGTCACGGTGACAGTTGACGCGCCTCCACTCTCGTTCTTTCAGCGCCCTCGTTGGTTCGCGAACGTTCATTTGTGAGGAGGCAAACCGGTGTGGAAACAAGGTCACACACCGGTGTGCCCAGATCCTGCCTTCGGCGGGGTCTTTTTTTATCGCTGCAGACGTCCCCGTAGCCACCATGCAGCCCCTGCCAGCAGCAGCCAGGGCAGCGGCAGCTTCAGCACAAGCAGCAACACCAGAACTCCGATGCCGAGAGCCAAGCGACGGGTCTGCTGTCGGGCCTGGGGTGTCATGTATCGCCAGCGCGGAATCAGCGGCATGGGTGTCGAGAACGCTGACTGAGGTTCGCATTCCCTCATTCGTGGAGCCAGTCACGGCAGAATCAGAGGGTTGCCGTTGTCGCCCGATGAGAGAGGTCAGCCTTCTGGAGATGATCGGTCGCTCTCTGGCGAAAGTTGCAGCAGGAGCAGGCATTGCCGCTCTGCTGATCTGGCTCACTTACGTGATGTTGGATTTCGGGCACATGCAGTCGGGCTTCACGTTGCCGCAATCGAGGTATTGAGGCGTCAGCATGGATTGGAACAGTGCCACGGCAAGCTTGCTGGTGACCGGCACGCTGTTTGCTGCACTGCAACTCTGGTGGATCCGTTCGCTTGTGCGCCGCAACCGGCGACGTCGCGGCGCGGAGCCATTGAGTCAGCAGGATTTCCGGCAAGAGCTGGAGCGCATCTTCGGCAAGACCACCTGAGCGGTGCGGTGATCCCCATGCCGACCGAACTGGTCCTGTTCAAGACGTCTCCATAGGGTCGAGTCATCTCAGATCAATCGCTCATGAATCGAGACGACGCCCCCTCAATCCCCGACGCCCTCAGCCATCGGCAGCTGAACCAATGGCTTTCAACCGCCATGCAGGAATCTTCAACTCCTGCTGAGGAGGGCAATGACACACTTTCAGTAGAGCTCGAGTGCTGGGCGAATCACACCCGCTACCTGTTGCAACACATGGCCCAAGAAGGTGACGCCATCGGTTCAGGTCGATCACCGCAACAGGTGATGGCGCTTGGCAGTTTTCGCACGTATTTGATGCTCGGGTTGCAGGCTTTAGAGGCATCCCAACCAGGTCGTTGATGAAACAACTTCCCAGTCGAGCCACACCGCGTTGGCTTCAGCTGATCCTCACAGGTGTGCTGACGGCGGTTGCAACGATCTGGCTGGTCACGTTGCTGCCATTTCTGTTGTTGTTCAGCCTGGTCTTTGCTGCACTGTTGATTCCAGTGATGCGCAGACTCCGTCGTGAGATGGACGAGGCTGGATTTCACCCCGGGATGGACCAGTGGTCAGGGCGTCGACAGACCGTGGATGTGACGCCCTGGCACCAACAGCTGCGCAATGTGATGAATCAGCTGCTGAACAATTCGCCCACCATCGACCGGTAACGACCAAGCGAGGGACCAGCGTTGCGGGATCGTCTGGGTAAGGTGCGTCCCGGCACAAGGTGGTCCGGCGCGAATGTCCTCAGAGTGACCTCCGGTGCTTGGTTTTGATCATCAGCCAACTGCTGACGGATCGCGTCGGCGGTGGTGATGGTTGGGGCGACAGCCGGTTCCGTGACCACAGGCTTCGCAGGCGTGGCAGTGACCTTGGCCTTTTTGCTCCGCAGGGGCCAGAGAAACAGCAGACTGAAGACCAGGGCAGCGATCGATGTGATCGTGCCGGTGAGGCCGAGGGCAAGGCCTTTGAAATTCCAGGCAATGCCGGAGCCCGCTAGCCCAAAGGTTCCGATGGCTGCCAGGAGCAGACCTACCAGCGACACCTCAGGCAGCTGCAGGGAGAAGCCGTTGACTTTGGCTGGCTCACCATCAGCGGCTGGTTCCTGAACGGGCTCCGCCGGTAAGGGTCGCAGCAGTACAAGGCTGATGGCCAACAAGACCAGAGCGGTCACGGTGGCACTGAGACCCAGAGTTCTCCCCTGGAAATTCCAGAGAATTCCTCCCCCTGCCAAACCGGCAACACCAAGGGCGGATAGGCCGATTCCGCTGATCAATCCAAAACGTTGTGCCATGGGTCAGTTGCCCTCCTTGGATTGCGTGGCGGCGTAGGCCACGGCTCCGCCGGCCACAAGGGTGAGTAGGCCGGTGCTGATCAAAAATCCCACCAGCATCGCGAATCCGAGTACGGAGCCCAGCAGCGACATCTTGATTCGCAGGAGTTTTGATTTGATCAGGAGGACCAGCAACAGGCTGACCGTGGCCTTGAGACCGGCGATTTTTGCCGCACTGATCGGGCAGAACGGAGGAGGCAGGAACATCGGGTTCGGCCGAATCTCTGAAATTGGGTTGGAGTCTGGCGAAACCGATCAAGCTTTGTGACGCTGCCGCAGCGCTGTTCCCAATCCATGCAGCGCGAACAAAAAAGCGGGCACTCAGTCCCGCTGAACAATCTTGAGTTTGGCAGGCTTCAGCGGCGGCGGTTACGGGAGCGCTGCTTCAGCTTGCGCTTGTATTTCTCAACAGGAGTCTCGTGGTGGCGGATCCGACGCAGGTCGGAAAAGATGCCTGCCTTGGCCACAGAACGCTTGAACCGACGCAATGCGGATTCGATCCCTTCGTTTTCGCCGACTGTGACCTGACTCATCCGTTTCCCCGAGGGAGAGCAAAAAATGATCTTACCAGCCAGTCTTCCTTGTGAGTCATTCCTCCGCCCTGTCATGACAATGCTTGCCGAGCTTTCATTGAAGCGGGTTGCGCAATTCAGTACCGATGGCGACCCGGTCCTGATTCGGTGGCACAAGACGTTGATCAACGGCCTGATGCGGCGCACCGGGATGGGCCTGTACGGGCTGATGTGGCTGTCTTTCGCCAAAGGGGCGCTGATGACGACTCTGCTCTGGTGGTTGATCCGTTGATTTGATCAAGAAATCGCACGGATCCATGCCAATTGCTCAGCAGGCTGGGAGCCTCACGTCATGGGAATCACGCACTGCCCCCTCTGCATAGGGCTCGCTGTTCTGTCAGCGGTCCGTTTCATGGCTCATCTGACCATGGCTGTTCAACTAGAACGCCGACGGGCCTCCACCACAACCCATCCAGCATTGGTGCTGGGAACGGTGTTTGAGCTTTGAGGCACTGCCTCACGGATCAAGGGGATCCACCAGGCTCAGGTACGCGTCGTCGGCGTCCTGCATCGCCTGGTCGTCCTCGGGAAAGCTGCAGCCATACAAGAGATTGATGACGCGTCCGAGATCCATCTCTCGGTCGGCGATCTCCTGCCAAAGCCGTGCTGCCAACTGTCCGTCCGCCAGAACAAACTGCGCACTCACCAGTTGTCTGGTGAGGCTGAAATAGCTTTGTCGGTCGTTGCGCTGGCGGCACTCCTCCGTCGTACGGATCTGCCTCGAGGGCAGCAACCCATGGATGGCGGTGGATGCGGCTTTGAGCAGTTGCATGACTCCACAGACGTCGGTTCTTCAAGTGTGGATTGTCTGCATGTGCTGACAACGAGGCTTAATGCCTACGTCGCTGAAGACATGGCTTAAAAGTTAGGTATTTCGACGCAGCTCCGATCGACGGTGTCGTCGGCGACTGTTTGTAACGTAGTGTGAACTACGGTCATTAAAGACTGACTCTCTTGATGGAAATTCTTGTGATTGCAGCCGTTTTCATTCCTTTTTCTGCATTGGTGATGAACGCATTTGCGGGTGATTCAGAAGACGATTTCGACTTCCTCTGATGGAGTCCAAGCTCCTCGCATTGATGGCCTTTGGGGCGTCGGTCATGACGCTGTGGGCCTGGTTAGTGGCAAATCTCCCGCCGACGGGGTCTGACCCGAGCAAGCCTGACAACCCCCGTTGATCCGATAGGGCGCCAGATGGCCCCGCAGGCAGTGCGTGCCGCGGAAAAACAAGGTCTGGCCCAATTCTCTGGCATGGGCGTCGGTGAGGGGCAGCAACAACCATCGATCCGGAACAAGCCCTTTGAGCTGTTTCCGTTCACGCTTTGCCTGGACACGGCGGATCTTCTCTTCCTGATCGTTCTTGATACAGACACCTTCCACCTGGCGTTCACGGGCGCAGGTTTCACAGGCATCAACGATCGGCTTGCGACGGGCGATGTTCAGGGAAAGTTTGTCTCCAGGCACCTCCCGTTCCTTCCCGCAGATGCACTGGCACCACCAATAGGCATTGCCAGCCTTTGTTCGTCGCTCAGACGCCCGAACCACCGTGAGCTGTCCGTAGACCTCACCGATTCTGTTTCTGGGTGACGAAGGCATTGTGATGGTGTTGCTTGTGTTCGGCGCAGCACAGCGCTGAACGAGCCAATCCATTAGAAGCATTTTGCATCTGAACGATCGACATGCTCGGCATGTTTAACCAAAAACCTGAGGTCTGCAACGTGCTGGGTGACTCCATCACCCTTCGCCTCACCACCGAGCAGACCGACGGCAAGTACAGCGTGGCCGAATTCGCCACACCCGGTGGGGTGGGGCAGCCACCTCACACCCACGCCTGGGATGAAACCTATCTCGTGCTGGAAGGGGAGCTCAACCTCAATATCAATGGGGAGACCACCGTTGTGGGACAAGGTGGTTGCTATCAGGTCAAAGCTGGTGTTGTTCACGCCCCTACGCCGAATGGCGACTTCTGCCGCTACGTGATGGTGGGTCAGCCTGGCGGTGTCGAATCCGTGTTTAAGAGCCTGAAGGCCAACGAAAAGGATCTGAACGACATGGCCAAGGTGGTGGAGATTGTCACCAAGGAAGGCGTCAACATCGCCGGTTGATCCACCGCTCTCTCATTCATTCCTATCTCGTCATAAACAATGGCATCCCGCTTTTTCCACGTTCAGCACGAATTCCGTGCCGGAACAGCACAGCAATGGTTTGAGACCGTTCAAAAGGCCCTGGCCCCCGGTGGTGGCTGGGACGACGCCGTGACCCGCAATCTAGAAGCTGGCTTCTACAACCATTCGTTCAATCCCGTTGGTCTGGAAGGACCTGCCTTCTGCATCTGGGAAGTGCGTGAAGGCATCAGCGACGTTGAATTCCAGGCATTCATCGATGGCCCCAACGGCCCCGATATGGGGACCGGCGCTTTGTTGAACATCTGCCGTGAGATCAACATAGAACTGTCCGGAAACACCCCTTATCCCCGCAAGTTCGCCTGATTCAGGTGGAATCCTGATCCTGCAACTCGGCGAATTTCTGGGCCATCGTCGGGTTGCGTCGCGTCAGCCTTTTGACGGAAACATCCTGTGCCTTGTCGTTGGCAAGGCGCAGGTTGCGATCGGCGCCGAGGAGTGCGTCCTTGGTTTTCTGCAGATGGTCGATGGATTTGTCGATTTCATCGATGGCCGTCTGGAAGCGACGGGAAGCTAGGTCGTAGTTGCGGGAGAAGGCTGTCTTGAACGACTCGAGGTCGTTTTCAAAATTGGTCACGTCAATGTTCTGAGCCTTCACCAGGGCCAGTTCGGCTTTCACCTCCAATGATTTCAAGGCAGCGTTGCGCAACAGCGTGATGAACGGAATGAAGAACTGGGGCCGGATCACATAGGTCTTGGCGAAGCGGTGGGAGACATCAACAATCCCTGAGTTGTAAAGCTCACTGTCTGCTTCAAGCAGGGACACGAGCACGGCGTATTCACAGCCTTTCTCGCGTCGGTCCTTGTCGAGTTCCTTGAGGAAGTCCTCGTTCCTCTTTTTGGTGGCGGTGGTGTCGGCCTCATTCTTCATCTCAAACATGATCGAGATGATTTCGTTGTCGGCTTCGTCGCTGTCTCGGAAGATGTAATCCCCCTTGCTTCCACTGCGTGCATCGTTGTCCTTCTCGAAGTAAGCCCTGGGAAAAGCTGCAGCCCGGATGCGGTTGAACTCCGTTTCGCAGTGCTGTTCCAATGTCTCTCCCACCATTTTTGTGGAGAGCCGTGCCTTCATGTCCCGCAGGCGTTCAATCGCCTGATCTCGATCGTGAATCTGCAGCTCATAGCGCTCTTTCATCGACTGGGTGTCCAGTTGATGCTTGAGATCGCTTTGGCTCAAGCTGTTGCGGAGCTCGTCGCGCTCTTTTTCAACACCACTGAGAGCTTCGGTCACCGCCAGTTTGGTCTGCATGCCGCTGGCCTCCAGCTGCGCTCTCAGATCGCGGACTTCTCCGTCTTTCTGCAACGTGAGCGTCTGGATCTCCTTGGCAAAACGCGTCTCCGCCATGCGGGCAGCGGTCTCACTGTTGTCCCTCATCTGCTGCAATTCGCTGGCCAGTAGATCCCGTTGCTTCTCGGCGGTGCTCACGGCCTCCTTCACCGCCAGTTCCTGCTTCACATCCCGAGCCCGCAGCTGCGCCTCCAGCTCCTGTAATTCCGTCTGCTTTCGGGCCAGAGCCAAGTCGATGGCATTGCGTTTCTCCTGCTCCGCCAGCGCCAGTCGTTTGCTCAGTTGCTGCTCGAACTCGCGGTCACGCACCTGCTTGAGGATGTCGGCATAGCCGGCCTCATCCACCTTGAACGCCTTGCTGCAGTGCGGGCAGATGATGTCGTGCATGGCCTCAGACGAAGGTGTTGCTACCAACAGGAGAACGCAGATTCTGACGAGATGACAGCACTCACTAGCGCCTGGCCCGCCCTGCTCAACGATCCCCACGCTCTGTTGGAGACCGTGATCATTGTGGGGATCGTGAGCGTTGCCAGTATCGGGTTCGTGACCGGCTTGCGTGAGTTGGCCCAAGACCTGGGCAATCTGCGCAAGGCCAAGGTGTGAGTGGGCTCAGTTGCTCACCAGTGCCTTCAGTTCGCCCAGGCGGTTGGCATTGACTCCTAGGTCGGAATCGCCGAGACGTGACACCGAGCGTGCCTGGATACTGCTGTTGTTCAAATCCAGGAGCAGTTCGAGATCGTCGACAAAACCGAACAGGGCACTGCTGGCTTCGGCGTGGATGTAGCGATTGGTCTGCTCGATCACCTCGGTGCGAGGCATGTCCGTCACGTAGGCCACCAGGGCGCTGAAGTCCGGTTCTGGTGAGCTGCTAGGCCAGGTCTGGCGCGCGCAGTGGGCAGGAGTGGTGCAGGGGCTCAACGCGCCGTCGTGCACACCGAGATCGGATGGCACCGGTCCAACCAGGTGAAACAGCATCAGCACGGGGGCAAACAGCGTCACAAGCAGAGTCATCGATGTTGAGGAGCTGATGGAGTGTGGAGATTTCAGCATGATCCCAAAGAGCGTCTGCTGATTTCGTGTGTTGCTGATTCAGATGACCTTGCATGACAGTGCTATTGACTTGCCATGTATTGCATTGAACGTCAGGACGCTGAAGGGGAGTGGATCAAGGAGATGTGCTTCAAAACAGAGTTCAAGGCTTTTGTGAATGCCCGCACCAAATCCATGGCCACCCTGCGCACCTACAGGATCGTGAATCCAAGCTGGAATCATGTTGTGGCCGTCGTCGACGGGCGCACTCAACGTTGAACGTTCTTGTTCAACAGGGAGACCCAAAGCGCAAATAACAAACCAACAGGAACCACGATCACCAACAGCTGAGCGATCACGAACTGGCGAACCTCAGGATCCATGACGATTCAATGTGATCAGCACCTCAGTTGAATTCAATAGCATGGACCTAGTGAGACGCCCTTGAATGCCTAGTCCGTCATGGTTTCTCCTGGCCTGGGGTGTCGTGGCCGTCGGCTCCCTGTGGAAGTTCTGGCGGATCACCCGTGGCTGGCGCCGACGTCCCGGGGGAATGAGAGGGGATACGGAAGCCTTTCGTGCATCGCTGGAACGCCGCTGGAGCCCCGGTCAGCGGCGCTGAGTGAAGAGCCGGTCTCAGCCGAGGGCATCCTCCACCGCGGCTCTGGATCGGGCAATTTCCTGTTGCCAGGCCAGCAGGAGGTCTTTGGTCAGAGCTTGCAACTGCTGAACATCTGTGATGGCAGTGATGTCGCGCGTTCTCTTCTCCAGCTCAAACTTTTGACCGAGGGTGAGGGCAATGGGATCCATCAAAACTCAGGCGATTGAAGGGAATGTATTGGCCTCAATCCTCAATGGCGTAACAAAACGAACATCGCAGGTGATGTGTGTGCGTGAAGTGACATTTGTTTCATTACAGAGCGTTGCCTGATGGCATCACTCTCCCGTTGATGGCAGAGTGATCTTCTTGAATGTCAACATCCGGTTCAGATGTCCGATGCACTTTTCTTGGTCTCAGCATCTGGAACTGGCTCGGTCGGTGTCATTGACTGCAGACAAGGACAAGGGAACTGCTCTTGCCTTGATGGGAGTGGGATTAACTCTTTTGCTCAAGGATCTGGTGCAGACTGATCTGAGTAAACAAACTGAAAGGTCGCGTTCACTGCTCGAGTAAATGATCCATCAATGCGGCGTACAGCTGCATTTTCATGGTTTGCAGGCACTGTTGTTCCTCAGGGCATCCGCCAGGCCAGTTCGCGTAAGCCTCAGAAACAACCCGGTGAAGCAAACGCAGTGCATGGACATCCATTTGCATACATGCTCCCCCCTGTTCGTTTGACATGCTCTCGACTCGAAGGAATTGAGCAGAAGCTACAGATTCCAAATGCCTGGGACAGTATCAATTACACCGAATGATCTGATCTGTCAGACCTCCGTGGCTTTTCCGTTTGGTAGAGAAATGGCAACAATCAACGCAACGGTGATATCCGCGGCAGCAATCATCAATTCACTGATCAATTCCATGGAATCACTCCTTCTCGCGCTTGCTGACAGGTAGATCAGAAGGCTGCATCAAGGCGAACACAACGGCACCCGTCAAGACGACAGTCACCACGAGAGTGGCGACGATTGCGGTCGAGTAGTCGCCCATAGGTCAACCTCTTTTGCAGCAATCTACACGCTTGTAACGGGATGTGAACGTTCCTTCTCAGGATTGGTCAGGAGGCTCTTCTCAGATCGTGCAGAGCTTCGAGTTGGCTGTGCACCTGCCGGAGTTGCTGCAGCAGCTCATCCGTGCCGTCCAGTTTGCTGAGCTCCAACAGCAAGGTTTCGATCTGTTCCTTGCTGCGGATCAGCACACGGCATTCGGCTGTGCCCGGTTCGTAGGCCATGGGTGAGTGGTTCTGGGCGTCTCATCCAAGGGCGTCTGCTGTGTCCGGGCCATTGATTGGCATCTGCTGCAACAAAGCGTCCCCCCGTCGATACAGCGTTCTGGCGTAGTCGGTCCAGGTGCCCTGTCCCCAGTAGCGAAAGCAGCTGGTCTCCAACAGCAGGAGGTGCAGGAGAGCGTCCCGATAGCTGGATGTGCCCGTCAGGCTGAGCTCGCTGTTCACCGCGGCGTCGAATCGCTGATGGAAGCGCGCACTCAGCTCGTTCATCGGCTCCAGCACGTTCTCGTACCCAGCCACCCAGCTGAGGTTGCTGGTCCATGAGGCTCCTTCCATCGAGAAACCATCACCGGCTGTTGCCAGCCGATCGATCGCCTCCTCCACGGTCTGGCGGTTGAGGGTTGCGCCGACGGCATTCCACAGCCGCTGTTGCTGAACCGCCTGAATGGCAGGACATTCGTCTTCGGAGATGCCTGCGGCCTCAAGCAGCTCCAGGTATTCCGAGCCGTTGATCGCCACGGTTCCATTGCTGTCGTCACGGATCCGTTCGTTGGCCTGGCAGTAGGCAGCTGGAAACTCGTTCATCATCACGCCACCGTTTTCGCCATCGGCGATCTGGCTGACCACCGGTGGTATTTCTCGCCCCGCCAACGTCGTGGGTCGCAACCCCATCGCTTCGTAGCAGGGTTGCATCTGGCCGACGAGTTTGGTGTCCGAACCCTGGGTCTTGATCAGCGCCGTGATGCTGATGGTTTCCCCGCAACTGTTGCGGGCCATCAGGCGGTTTGGGAGGTGTTTCTGCTCCTGTGCCAGCGGAGTTCCGTCCAGGGTTTCGACGCTGTGCTCCTGCACCAGCAGCCAGCGGTAGCCGCATTGCTTCAGGGCAAGGATGAACTGAAACAGCGTGTCCGGATGGTTGGGGAGATGCATCTCCGGTGGAGAAAATCCCCTGACGCGTTGCAGAGCGGCATCACCGAACATCGCTGCGAACTGGTGTTGCCAGGCCATAATCTGCAGCTTCAGATCAGGAATCGGTGTGGATGGAGCAACGGCATGGCTCCAGAACGTGCCAAGCCACTCCACATGTCGCTGCATCTCTGAATCGCAGGCGAGGTATCGCAGGGCTCCGGTGATGTCCTCACGGCCCATCTGCCCGACACCCCAGAGCAGGTTCCCCGAGTAATCGAGCATGATCCGCGGGTTGCAGCCTCGGCGGATCAGATCCGGGATCAGATCCGCCATGCGGCGGTAGCACTGAGCAAACGGTTCGGCGTTGTGGTTATCGCCTTCTCCCGGATGCTCAACCATGTATTGCAGATGGGAGATCAGGGCATCTTTCGCTCCGGCAGGCACCGTGGGTTGATGCATGTGCAGCGCGCAGGCGAAGCCGGAGCGGATGCGGCTGAGATCGAGATTGCTGTGGTGCCTCCAGATCGGTGGTTGCTGCTGCATCAGTTGCATCAGCTCAGATTCACGGCCGCAGATGGGGGGGAGGTCGATCATCGGGCCGAGGCGCCTGATTGCGTTCAATCCATAGCGCTGATTTCAGTCACAAAAAAGGAGGGTTTCCCAGGCCCTCCCGTCAATCGACGCATACCCCTCACCGGGGTGTTCACAGTGTTACTGAGTGAACCTGTCCGGGCTGTAGGTGTTGTTACTTACCCGGAGTTGATTGGCTCAGGCGACCAACTCCGATTCCATTCCCCAGCAATCGGAGCCTTTTGATGTCAACAGGCAGACCATCTGCTGGTCCTGGCTGATCAGGCGAAACGTGCGGCCTGTGGCATCACTTTTGGCACGCGCATGCCAGAACGCATTGTCGCGACTGTCGTGGCGTGCTTCAAAACTCCAGCCGTTGTCGGTGAGACCCTCGATGATGAACATGGCATTCGTGCCGGAAGCTCCACGCTCGTGCCCGTGGCAGATTTGATCCCGATCCGTGCAGATCTCTTCGGGATCGCTTCACAGCACGATGTCCTTTTTTCTCAGGTCAACTGCTGTTCCTGCAGGCGCAGTGCTTCGTAGGCCTGCCAGAGACCTTCCACCTCGGAGCAGATGGCGTTGCGATTGCAGACCCGATAACGACCGTGGCCGATGGCATCGATGGTTGACCCTTTTGAGGTGGCGCAGATGCGGCTGATGCTGTCCATCGATGGAACGTGGCTGTTAGTGATCTTCGGCGTCAGGGGGGTGTCCGTCCGGGGCTGATTTGCAGATCGAAATCACTCTGTTGAAATAAATGAGTTCCGAGGGAATGGTGATGCCTGAGTTCGTTTTGATCTGTCGGAACTGCCATCAGCTCAACCTGGGGCATTCCAAGGATTCACCAGTCCCACGACGCTCCATCTGTCTCCAATGCGGGCAACGCTCGGAGGCATGGCCAGCGTTGTATGGCCCCCAGCGTCGTTCCCGTCGTCGCTCTGCCCCCCGACTTTTGAAGCCCCGCCCCTGCCGCTGACTTGTTCAGCTCCATGGGACAGTTGATCTCCTCTTGGCTGCCGCCATGCCATCGACTGCGGTGCAACAGTTTCTGCAGCACCTGAGCCGGGATCCGCTTCTTCAGGTGAAGGTGCAAGCGGCCATCACCGCTGATGAGGTGGCCATGCTGGCCCAGGAGCTGGGTTACACCGTGTCCGGCAGTGATCTGCTGATGCTGGATGGTCAGCACGAGGCCGGTGTCCGCGTCACGCGGGTTGATCACCCTGGGGAATATCCCGGTCGTTATTACTGAGTGTGGATGGAGAGACGTCCTCTTCCAGTGGATCCTGCTCACCCAACGACTGACGGCGACGCAGCTCGAAACGCAGTTGCCTCAGCTTTTCAGTGTTGTTGGTGTTTTCGCCCTCGGTCCAGTGCTGCGGGTGAGCTAACCGCGATTCGAGCTCTGCGATGTGGCCGATGAGATGTCTCGCCTGGGCCTCGATCCGGATTCCATCTTCAGGCTAGACACGCTTGAATCGTTGAGGCCGAACGACGCTTTGGCCTCAGGATGGGCGACAACGGCGAGGAACTGATGGCGACCTATCTGGTGACAGGAGCCAACCGCGGCATCGGACTGGCCTACTGCCAGCAGCTCCAGGCCCGTGGGGATGCGGTGATTGCCGTGTGCCGACAGCTCAGCCCTGAGCTGGAGTCGCTGGGGGTGCAGCTCGAGGCCGGCATCGAGCTGAGTGAGCAGTCATCCATCGATGAGCTGGTGCGGCGTCTTGACGGTTGCCCGCTCGATGGCGTGATTCTCAACGCCGGCATCCTTCACTCGATGGGGCTGGAGGATCTTGATGCGGAGGCCATTCGCCGCCAGTTCGACGTGAATGCCTTAGCTCCCTTGCTGTTGGCACGGGCCCTGGTGCCGCAGATGCCGCATGGCAGCAAGCTGGCACTGATGACCAGTCGCATGGGGTCGATTGACGACAACAGCTCTGGGGGCTCCTACGGCTATCGGATGTCGAAGGTGGCCCTGAACATTGCCGGTAAATCGTTGGCGATCGATTTGAAGCCCCGGGGGATCGCCGTGGCGATCCTGCATCCGGGACTGGTGCGCACCGGGATGATCCGCTTCAACCCCAGTGGAGTTGATCCCTCGGACGCCGTGCAGGGTCTCCTGGCCCGCATTGATGTGCTGACCCCGGAGACCAGCGGCAGTTTCTGGCATGCCAATGGTCAGGTGTTGCCATGGTAAGTCGACCTGGGGGCTGCAGTGGGTTTTGATCCCCGGCAATGGACCGGCTCACCACCGTCAGGGGTCTCGACCAGCAGTCGTGATCAGCGGGTGACCAGCAACGTCGAGGCGTTGCTGGCGGAGAACGATGCCCTGCGGCGAGAGCTCCAGCGCATGCAACGGGAGCTGGAACGACTGCGTCGTCAGCAGCGCCCTCGGCCTGAACCCACGATGAACCTGATCCGACGGGTGCAGGTGCAGCGTTGGGGGGATGAACTGGCCAAGCAACCCGGTTGGAGCGAGTTCGATCAGGCAGGCCTGGAGGCGTTGATCGAGCGGCTCAACCGGCGGGGGTTCCCTGCGAATCTCAACCTGCAGCAGCGGTTGAACCGGCTGGTGGATGGTCTCGGGAGCGATCTGCTGGCAGCGGTCGCAAACCCGGCAACCCTCCAGGACACGGTGGTGCTGGCGGCCTTTGCTCTCTATGGAGTTAGAGCCAGTGAATGGCTGGATGAAGATCCCCGCCGCGTGGTGGCGGAGTTACGCCAGCGCTTGCGTGGCCCTCGTCGCCCAAGCGGCGATTTCCGGGCTGATGCTCTGGCTGTGCTCGGCCTGGAGCCGGGGGCGACGGCCGAGGCGATCAAGCGAGCCCATCGCCGATTGGTAAAGCAACACCACCCAGACATGGGCGGATCAGCCGAGGCGTTTCGTCGGGTGAATGAGGCCTACCAGCAGCTGGTGAATTGACCCCTTCAACAATGATGGGGTGGTGATGGCAGTGGGCTGATGCCGGTGGAATTCGGGGTGGTGTTCATTGGTGCCGGCATCGCCGTCGCCATTTCCCTGGCGGTTGCGGTGTTGTTCGAACGTTGGAAGGAGAATCAGCCGGAGCCTTGATCGACTGGGCGCCTGCTTGCTCCGCATAATTGCGGTAGATCGGTGCCCCCACCTTGGACAGCACAGACCGCTCTGATGCCAGACGGAGGACGATGATCTCCTCCCTTCAGAGACGGTTCCGCGAGGCTCACCAGCGCGGGGATGCCAAGGCGAAACGAGTCCTGTTCCGCGAGGCCATTTACCTCGGTATCCAGCCGCACTTGTTCACAGACGAGCACTGACGTGGTGCTTTTGCTGCAATCTCTCTGGGGCTGGAATGGTTCTCTCGAGTCAGCTTCCAGCCGTGCTTCAACTCACGGATTTGATGGTCTCGAATGCAATGTGGTTCATTCGTGTCTGGAGCGGATTGATGCAGCGGAGGTTCGGCAGCTCCTCGGTAAGAGAAGGCAGGCGCTGATCCTCGAGATCACTACTGGGGGCGGCTACACCCCAAATCTGGCCGATGGTCCTGAACAGCATCTCGAACAACTTGAGGCGTTGCTGAGTCGTGCGATGGCCATGGAACCGCTCAAGATCAATCTGATCATTGGCAGTGACAGCTGGTCTGAGGACGTTCAACATCGTTTTTTCAGGGCTGTTCTCGACCGCATCGATACCGTGCCCTGCGCCGTGATGCTGGAGACCCATCGCAGCCGGAGCCTGGCTAACCCCTGGCAGATGCCGGTGTGGCTGGAGCGACATCCACGGATGCGGCTCACGGCAGACCTGAGCCATTGGTGTTGTGTTGCCGAGCGGTTGATGACGCCTGATCTCCTACCGGTGCAGGCCATGGCAGGGCGGGTCGACCACATCCATGCACGGGTCGGTCATGCCCAGGGCCCCTCAGTCAGCCATCCCTTTGCGCCGGAGTGGACCGAAGCATTGGAGGCTCATCGCTCTTGTTGGCAATTCTTTCTGGAATCGTTTGATCAGGAAAAGGCGCCGGCCACTATTACACCTGAATTCGGCCCTGATGGCTACATACCACTGAAGCCCTTCAGTGCTGAACCGGTGGCTGATGTCGACACTCTCAACACACAGATGGCCTCCTGGCTCCGCACCGCCCTGCACAACTCCATGCGTTGAGAGCAGTTCAGGAGCCCAGGATCGCGGTGCACTCCAGCCGCTCCTGGCTGGCATCGCGGCGTTGCAGCCGCAGACTGATCAGCCTCGCGAGGTAGTCGGCATCGTCGCTGACGCCGCAGAAGCGACCGGATCCCCAGGTGTGCAGCCAGGGCAGGCCAAGGAAGTAGAGCCCCGCGCTCTGGGTGACCCCACGCTCATGGGCCGGCAGACCGGCACCATCGAACACCGGAGCATCGATCCAGCTGAAGTCGCTGCGGTACCCGGTGCACCAGATCACCGCAGCGAGTGGATCCCGGCTGAGATCGATGCCGGGGTCGGCCATCGCTGATGGTTGCCAGCAGGGTGAATAGGGGGGCTCGAGGGGGGCCTCGATGCCCTGCTGCTGGATCCAGCTGTCGATGCTGCTGCGGATGCGGCAATAAACCGCATCGGCCTGATCGAGGTTGCCGGCGAGATCATCGGCAAAGCCGATGTGGTCAGTGGCGATGGTTGCGAGACGGCCATGCAGACGCATGCCCTCGGTGGCGCGCTGGCGCAGATCGATCTCACGGCCACCATCGCGACCGGTGAGGAAGTGGTTGGTTTTGGCGCGGACGCTGCGGGGGTCGGCATGGTCGCTGATCGGCATGTCGTAGTAGCCCATCCGGTCCAGCCAATCGACCACATCCCGGCCGCGGTACACCCGTGGGGATCGAGGGGCGCTGCCCACACTGAGGTGCACGGTGCGGCCGGACAGGTGCAGGTCCTCCGCGATCTGGCTGCCGGACTGGCCGTTGCCCACCACCAATACGGGGCCTTCCGGTAGAGCCGCCGGGTTGCGGTAAGCACGGGCATCGAGTTGGAGCACGGAGGCCGGCAGCCGTTCGGCCAGGGGATGGCGCCGGGGGGCGTGATACCCGCCGGTGGCCACCACCACATGTTCGGCCTCCATCTCGCCTTCGCTGGTGCTTAGCCGATAACCACTGCCTTTCGGGGTTAGCCGTTGAACGGCGACCCCCTCGCGCACATCTCCACCCACGTGCCGCGCGAAGCGTTGCAGGTACGCCACGATCTCTGCCTTGGGCATGAACCCCTCGGGCTGGTTGCCGTCGTAGGGGAAGTCCGGCAAGCGGCATTGCCAGTTGGGGGTGACCAGGCAGAAAGAATCCCAGCGTTGCTGATCCCAGGCGTATCCGATGCGGTGCTTTTCCAGCACCACAGGACGGATGCCCCTTTGTTGCAACTGGTAGGCCACCGAAAGTCCGGCCTGACCGGCTCCGATCACCACAACCGCATGATCGGCCTTGAATCGGGCGCCATCATGCGCGCTATTCAGCATCAATCAACACAAGACTCAAGATTTCTATTTTTCTTGAAATTAACACTTGTGTTGTAGCGAAGGCCACCGAATTTGATTGCGCTCCCGCTGTCAGCCAGTTTGATTCAGTCTCGAATTTGGTCGTATTTCGTACATTTTTTGTGGGCCGACCGGAGCCAATCTTAGGGTGCTTATGGTTTCTTCACATGCCTGTCGTCGATCGTCCCGCCAACCAGCCGGGGGATTATCTTGTTGACTACGAGGAAAAAGTCTTTCCCGATGTGAAGGCTGAGCCGGGTGAAAAGGCCTTGGTCACGTTTCACACCGTTGCTTTCGAAGGTTCTATTGGCCTGGTTAATCTTTTGCAGGCCAGCCGTCTGATTACCAAAGGGTTTGAAACCTCTGTTCTGCTCTATGGCCCTGGCGTCACCCTCGGTGTGATGCGTGGATTCCCCAAGCTCGGTGATGCCGCCTTTGATGGTCACCTGAACTTCAACGCACGGCTACAGAAGTTCATGGATCAGGGGGGAAAGGTGTACGCCTGTCGCTTCGCTCTGCAGGCGCTTTACGGACACAGCGAGAAGGCGCTGATGCCGGGCATCACCCCGGTGAATCCCCTTGATGTGCTCGACATCGTGCTGATGCATCGCAAGGAAGGGGCCTTCATCCTCGACACCTGGACGCTCTGAGTCGTCGTCGTACCTATTTCATGGTGACCACTGTCAAAGTTGCCGCTGCCCAGATCCGTCCCGTGCTGTTCAGCCTGGATGGATCTCTTCAGAAGGTGCTCGACGCGATGGCCGAAGCGGCGGCCGAAGGCGTTGAGCTGATCGTCTTTCCGGAGACGTTCCTGCCCTATTACCCCTACTTCTCATTTGTTGAGCCCCCGGTTCGCATGGGGCGCTCCCACCTGGCGCTCTATGACCAGGCTGTGGTGGTGCCCGGACCGGTCACGGATGCGGTGGCAGCGGCCGCACGGCAGCACGGCATGCAGGTGTTGCTGGGGGTGAACGAACGGGACGGTGGCACGCTCTACAACACCCAGTTGCTGTTAAATAGTTGCGGCGAGATCGCTCTCAAGCGCCGCAAGATCACTCCCACTTATCACGAGCGGATGGTGTGGGGGCAGGGGGACGGTTCCGGCCTGTCGGTGGTGTCCACCCCGCTTGGTCGGGTCGGGGCGTTGGCCTGCTGGGAGCACTACAACCCCCTGGCGCGCTACGCGTTGATGGTCCAGGGCGAGGAGATCCACTGCGCCCAGTTCCCCGGGTCGCTGGTCGGGCCGATCTTCAGCGAGCAGACCGCCGTCACCATGCGGCATCACGCCCTGGAGGCCGGCTGTTTCGTGATCTGCTCCACCGGATGGCTGGATCCGGATGACCATGCGGCGATCACGCCAGATGCGTCGTTGCACAAGGCGTTTCAAGGGGGCTGTCACACCGCTGTGATCAGTCCTGAGGGCCGCTACCTGGCGGGTCCCTTGCCCGACGGTGAAGGCCTGGCCATCGCCGAACTCGATCTGGCCCTGATCACCAAGCGCAAGCGAATGATGGACAGCGTCGGCCATTACAGCCGTCCGGAACTGTTGTCGCTGCGGATCAATCGCAACGCGGCCGTAGCGATGCAGGAGATGGCGAGCGATCCGGTTCCATCCGAAACGTCGATGGCCGAAAGGTCATTGGCCGCCGGGATGTCCCATGTGATCGAGGAGATCAACCATGTCTGAGCTCGGACGCCTGGTGACCGAACTGCAGGTGAAGGGGGTTCGGGCCGAACCACTGGAGGGAAACCGGGGCCGTCGCGGCGGGGCTGGACCCTCTGACCACAGGGCCCTGAATGTGGATGGCACCACGGTGATGGTGCCCGTTTACAACGACGTCTCCGGCTCATCGGCGTACAGCCTGGCGGCACGTGGTGACGGCTTGACCCTGACCGGTCCTCAGCAGGACGCCCTGCCGGTGGTGACCACCACCGATGAACCGGCCTTCTATGGCCTGAGAACGGCGGAGGGGATCCCCTACCGCTCCATCGCCTTGCTGCACAGCCGAGATGTGCTGGCCACCACGCTGTTGCAGACCTGCATCCGCTTCCGAGATCGCTCCCAGTCCTGCCAGTTCTGCGCCATCGAGCAGACCCTTGAGGACGGCGCCACGGTGATCCGCAAGACCCCGGAGCAGGTGGCCGAGGTTGCGGAAGCTGCGGTGTGCCTGGATGGTGTGAAGCAGCTGGTGATGACCACCGGCACCCCCAACAGCGATGACCGCGGCGCCCGGCTGATGGCCGAGACGGCCGCGGCGGTGAAGCGTCGGGTCGATCTGCCGATCCAGGGGCAGTGCGAACCCCCCGATGATCCGATCTGGTACGAGCGGATGAAGGCTGCGGGAATCGACAGCCTCGGCATGCACCTCGAGGTGGTGGAGCCGGAGGTGCGGCGTCGCATCCTTCCGGGCAAATCGGAGCTCAGCCTCGAGCGTTACTACGCGGCCTTCGCCGATGCTGTCGCCGTGTTCGGGCGGGGAGAGGTGTCCACCTATCTGCTAGCCGGCCTGGGCGACAGCCGGGAGGCACTGCTCGACTGCAGCCGCCGCCTGATCGAACTGGGGGTCTACCCGTTTGTGGTTCCGTTTGTGCCGATCTCCGGCACACCCTTGGAGCACCATCCGGCACCGGACACAGCCTTCATGGTCGACGTCTACAAGGGGGTTGCCGAGCTGCTGCACCAAGGAGATCTGCGCTCCGAGGCGATGTCGGCCGGTTGCGCCAAATGTGGAGCCTGTTCGGCGCTGTCGCTGTTCGAGCAGGCGGCCTGACCATGGTGTTCTGTCTCGATCCCAGCAGCCGTGGCATCGGCCGCAGCATCAGCTCCGCCCCAAGCCTGTTCACCCCTTCGGTGCGGGCTGGCATCGGCATCGACGCCGATGATTTCCGCCTGTCGCCCACCGCCAGTTCGGATCGGTTCAGCTTTCACCTGCTGCGTCCCGATTCGCCCCTGATCGCGGGTTACTGGTCGTTGCGGCGCAGCATCTTCTGCGAGGAGCAGCACGTGTTCGAACAGTCCGATCGGGATGAACTCGACCGCATCGCCTGTCCGATCGCGGCCCTGCATCACGGATGCGACCCCGAGCTGGAGCAGGAGCGCCGGGAGGAAAACGGTCTGAAGGAGGACGGTCCGGAGGCGCAGGTGGTGGGTGTGGTTCGGATCGTGGAGACCGAACCACGGCTCTGGTATGGCGGACGGCTCGGGGTGCACAGCGACTTTCGCCGTCACAACCAGATCGGCAAGGGGTTGATCTGGAAGGCGGTCACCACCGCCAACGGCTGGGGCTGTGATCGTTTCATGGCCACGGTGCAGATTCAGAACGTGCGTTTCTTTCGCCGTCTGAATTGGGCCTCGATTGAGGAACTCGAGATCCGTGGCATCCGGCATCACCTGATGCAGGCCGATCTCAAGTACTACGCGCCGTCGCGGGAGCGGCGGCCGTCATGTTCGCTCCTGCCATCCCTTGCCGCATGAGCTTTGCCGAGCTGATGGATGGGCTGCGGCTGCACAGCGGTCTTCTGGCCAAACGCGACATTCAGCCAGCGGCCGGGATGTTTTGCCACCAGCCTTTCCCACAGCTTGGTGCAGCGGGGATGCTGGGGGATGATGCCGCTCTGCTGCCTCGCGAGAACGGCCAGCTGTTGCTGGCCTGTGAGGGCATGCATCCTGGGCTGGTGGAGGAGGACCCGTGGTTTGCCGGCTGGAGCGGTGTGCTGGTGAATCTGAGCGACATCGCGGCGATGGGCGGTCGACCGCTGGCGTTGGTCAACAGTGTCTGGAGTGGTGGTGCCGATGCGTTGCAGCCTCTGCTGGAGGGTATGCGATTCGCCTGTGAGCGCTTCGGAGTGCCGATGGTGGGGGGGCATTCCAATCTGCAGAGTCCCTACACAGCCTTGTCGGTTGCCGTTCTTGGGGTGGCAGAGGGGCCGGTGCTCTCCGCCCGGGTTGCAGCACCCGGCGACGAACTGTGGATGCTCGTGAACAAAAGCGGAGCCTTCTACCGCCATTACCCCTTCTGGGATGCGGCCACCCATGCCACCCCAGCTCGACTGCGCTCCCATCTGGGCCTGCTGCCGGCACTGGCGGCTGAGGGCCTGGTGCGCGCTGCCAAGGACATCAGCATGGGTGGACTGACGGGAACGTCGGTGATGTTTGCCGAAGCGTGTGGCTTGGAGCTCAGCATCGATCTGGATGCGGTGGACCGCCCTGATGGGGTGGAGGAACAGGCCTGGCTCAGCTGTTTCCCGAGCTTCGGCTACTTGCTGGCCGTGGATCCGTCCCGGACTCCAACCCTGGTGCGGATGCTGCAGGGCGATCCGGACCTGATCTGCTGTCGGATCGGTCGCTTCAGCACCGGTGAATGCCGGGTGCTGCTGCAGCGCTCCGGGGCGTTGGATTGCCTCTGGGAGGGGGCGAGCGGACTCACCGGATTCGGCTGTGGCGGATGAGACAGCGATGCCGAATGGCCTGTTGCAGGATCCACCAAATGTGTACGGATGGATGCCTGAGGTTCGCTTTCAGTTGGAATGGCCGGATGGCCAATCCAGCACGTTGTATTCACCATCAACTGTGATTCTTGAGTATCTGAAACCCGGAGATTCATTTCGGGTGTCGGAACTGGAATCGTTGGGTGTCAGGGCACTGCGGGCCGCCTCCGAACGGGTTCGTGCCCGCTATGGATTTGCCTGCACCCGCACGGATGAAGAGGAATCCCAGCTGCGCCTGTGGATTGCCCGCTACGAGCCCGATCAGAACGTGCGGGTGATCAGCCAGTTGCCCTGACCCTATGATGCATCCCCTCTTTCTTTTCCCCAATTTGTTGTTGCCATGACCGGAAAACCTCCCTTTCCACCGTTCACCCTCGAAACCGCGCAGCAGAAGGCACGGATGGCCGAAAATGCATGGAACAGCAAGGATCCAGACAAGGTTTCATTGGCCTATACGGAGGACAGTTTCTGGCGTAATCGCAGTGAATTCATCCACGGCCGGGCTGAGATTCTCGCTTTTTTGCAACGCAAGTGGGCGAAGGAACTGGACTACAAATTGATCAAAGAAGTGTGGGCGTATTCCGGTAACCGCATCGCTGTGCGTTTCCAATATGAGTGGCATGACTCCGAGGGGCAGTGGTTTCGCGCCCATGGCAACGAGAACTGGGAATTTGCCGAGAACGGGTTGATGCGCCGGCGTGAGGCCAGCATCAACGACGTGCCGATCGCGGAGGGCGATCTCCTGTTCACCTGGGGTGATGGCCCAAGACCCGATGATTTCCCGGGTCTGACGGAACTGGGCCTCTGACGATGGATCTCCAGCGCCATCCCTTGCCGGAGGCGATTGTTTCGATCGCAGATCTTCGGGTGTTCGTTGAACACCACGTGTTTGCGGTGTGGGACTTCATGTTGTTGCTCAAGGCGCTGCAGCAGCACCTGGCACCATCCGGTGTTCCCTGGGTGCCGCCCCAGCATCCGCGCAGCGCCGGGTTGATCAACAGCCTGGTGGCTGAGGAGGAGTGTGATTGTCTGCCTGAGGCCCTCGGTGGCCCGTTGCATCTGTCCCATTTCGGCATCTACCGCCGTGCGATGGTGGAGATCGGTGCCGATACCTCGGCCATCGACGCGGTGCTGCAGCAGGCGATGGCCGGTGATCTTGGCAGCGCTGTGCAACACCCGCGGATCCCGCCCGCTGCAGCCCGTTTTCTCACCACCACGCAGGTGCTGATTCAGGACGGTGAGAGCCATGTCCTGGCTGCGGCGTTTGCCTACGGCCGGGAGCTGTTGGTGCCGGATCTGTTCCGTGCGCTGCTGAAGCGACTGCAGGCCCTGGCGTTGCCCTGTCCAACGTTGTGCTGGTACCTCGAACGCCACATCGCCCTCGATGGCGACAGCCATGGCCCGTTGGCCGAGGCAATGGTGCTGGCCCTAGTGGGGGAGGACGCCAAGGCGATGCAACGGGTGGAGCAGGTGAAGCGCCAGGTGATTGCGGATCGCAAGCGTTTCTGGGATGCGCTGCATGCTGAGCTGCGCTCACCGATTCCGGTATGAATGGCGGATTCGAACCGGGTGATCCGGCTGGGCGCGATCAGCTGAGCGATTGGGCCAGCGCTTTGGGCAGCACCTGTCGGTAGATCTCCTGCCAATGGATGATCCGTTGCTCGAGCCCGTGGGGTGGACCGGGCACGAGTCCACTGCGGTAGCCGCGCTGAGCGGATTCGACCAGGGTCTGGTCCTCTTCCAAAAAGGCCAGCAGCTCTTTCAACCAGGCTTTGTTGGCCGCATCCGTCGGCGGTTCGCCGCTGGCTGCGTTGGGAGCGAACAGCCGCAACTGCATGCAGCAGCTGTCGAGGCTGAGGGGCAGAAACTCCAACAACGCCAGACGGCCGTCCGGCCAGGTGATCAGATGTAGCCAGGGCGGCAGGCCAAAGGTGTGAAAGCAACCGCCATCGGCGTGGGGGGTCACCAGCAGGTTCACCAGGGCTGTGGTGTGGTGGGCGTAATCGCGCACCGGCCCCTGTTCGCGGTGCAGAGTCGTTGGATGGGCCACGGCGACGTGGTAGTCGTCCAGGGTGTTGTCGTGGGCGATCTTCCAGTTGCAGTACAGGGTGCGCTGCAGGATCCGCACCTGATCCAGGGGCTGGGTCCAGAGGTCCGCCACCCGTTGATGCACCAGGTCGAGCTGCTGCTCCAGGGGCGTCACCGCCTGGGTGAGTGCGACCCAGATCAAGGGGCCATCCTCGCGGCAAGGCAGGGAAGGGAGCGGCCAGTCCTGGCGATGGAAGGGGTGATCGAAGCCCTGCTCGCGCGCCGCGGCCAGCAGCTCCCCTACCAGGCTGTAGGTCCAGCCGTGGTACGGGCAGATCAGGCGACGGCAGGCGGTTGCTCCATCGCGTTCGTGCTGGAAGGCCACGCCGCGGTGGGGGCAGCGGTTGAGAAAGGCGCGGGGGAGTCCGTCCTCGGCTCGGGTGAGCAGAAGGGGCTGATTCAGCAGGGTTAGAGCCAGGCTGTGGCCGGCCGGCAGGGCCGATCCAGCGACCAGGGGATGCCAGTAGCGCTGGGCGTAACCGCTGCAGTCCCAGCGATACAACTCCGGATCGGTATAGGCCTGGGCCGGCAGAAACCGTTGCGGAGCCGTCATCACCCGATGGTTGGTTCCAGCTGCCGCAGGCTGGTGGCCAGACTGCGGCGCAGCTGCAGGAACTCAGCGCTGAGGCGCAGCTGATCTAAATCGCTTTTGTTCAGGGTCACCTCGAGCGAGCGGATGATCCGGCCCGGGTTCGGTGCCAGTACGTGCACGCGTTGAGCCAGCACCAGGGCTTCCTCCACGTCGTGGGTGATCAGCAGCACTGTCAGGCCGGTGCGTTGCCAAAGCTGGAGCAGAAACTCCTGCATTGTTTCGCGGATCTGCAGGTCCAAAGCACCGAAGGGTTCATCCAGCAGCAGCACGCTGGGGTTGGTGGCCAGGGCGCGGGCGATAGCCACCCGTTGCTGCATGCCGCCGGAGAGTTCCCTCGGCAGTTTGGTGGCTGCATCCTGCAGACCCACCACCTCGAGGAAATAGGCGGTGCGATTACGCACGTCAGCCGACGTCATGCCCTGTAGCCGCATGCCGAAGGCGACGTTGTCGGCGGCAGTCAGCCAGGGGTAGAGGCTGTATTTCTGAAACACCATGCCCCGGTCGGGGCCGGGCCCTTCAACGGGGGATCCATCGACGTGGATCCGGCCCCCGCTGGGGTGATCCAGGCCGGCGATCAGCCGGAGCAGGGTGCTCTTGCCGCAGCCGGAACTGCCGACTAAGGTGATGAATTCACCGGATTGCATCGAGAAGTTGATGTCCTCGAGAACGGCTTTGTCGCCGAACTGTTTGCAGAGGTTCTGAACCAGCAGTTCCATGGTTCAGACCGCCCAGCGGCAGCTGAGGCGCAGCAGCAGACGGAAGCCCATGTCGATGGCGAAGCCGATCAACCCCAGCACGATAAGTTCGGCGAAGATCTGATCGGTGCGGAAGAAGCGCTGGGCCAGCTGAATCCGTTTGCCCAGACCCACTTCGGCCGCCACCAGTTCGGCCACCACCACCAGGTTCCAGGAGGTGGCGATGTTGATGCGCAGGGTGTCGAGGATGCTGGGCAGGCTGTAACGGGCCACCACCTGCACCAGCACCTGGCGGCTGCGGCCGCCGAGGGTGAGGGTGGTTTCGATCAGTTCCTTGGGAACAAACTTCACCGCATCCATCACCATCAGGATGTTGAAGTAGATCGTGCCGAGAAAGATCAGGGCGATCTTGGGTTCCTCGCCGATGCCGAGGTAGATGATCAGCAGGGGGATGAACGCTGCTGCCGGCATGTAGCGGAGCATGGCGATCAGGGGTTCGCACATGGCGCACACCGCTGGGTACACCCCCATGCAGATGCCGATCGGAACCGCCAGAACGGTGGCGAGCAGAAAGCCAGCGAACACCCGACCGGTGCTGGCGACGATGTCCTGGAACAGGATGCCGCTTTCGGCCATCGAAGCCAGGGAGCGGAACACCGCCCCCGGTGATGGCAGGAACTTCTCATCTACCAGGCCCAGGGAGGCGATGGCCGCCCAGGCCAAAAGTGGGATCAGCAGGGAGGCGACCTGCAGGCCGCCACGCACGGCCCCCGATGGGGTGGCCCCCAGGGTGAGCAGAGAGAGGAGCCCTGAGCCCCTCCCCTTGGATGCAGCGGCGGCCGTGGCAGTCATCAGGATTCGGCGACCTTCTTGATGAAGCTGGAATCAAACAGGTTGCTCATGTCCGGCTTCTCGGGAATGAAGCCAACGGAGATCATGAATTTCGCCATCGATTCCGAGGCGAAGGGCATGTACTGCATGCCTTCGCCTTCGCTGAAGGCTTCCAGGTTCTCGTCGATCGAAAAGAAACGGGTGCCGTCCTTGTACTGCTCGTACTCCTCTGTGGGAATGCCGGCCCGCTTGGCCATGATTGCCTCTGATTTCTCGGGGTTCTTCTCCATGAAGTCGCGCACGTCCCACCAGGTCTTGACGATCTTCTGAACGTCGTCGGGCCGTTCCTTGATCAGATCACCGCTCACGGTGAGCAGATCGGGAATGGCACCGGGGTACTCCTTGGAGCTGGCGATCACCCGGGCACCCTCGCGCTGCATGGCGGTGCCGGTGTATGGCGGGAAGGCGCCGACGGCATCCACCTGCCCGGCGGCAAAGGCTGTGGCGGCCTGGTCGGTGGGCAGGCCTTTGATCACCACATCCTCACGGCTGAGGCCAACGTCCTTGAGAGCAAGGCTGAGCAAGTAATCGTCTACGACGCCCTCTTCAACGGCCACCGTCTTGCCCTTGAGCTCTGCGATGGAGGTGATCGAGGCGTCAGCAATGATCTGGTCGTTGCCGGCGGAGTTGTCGTTCACCAGCACAACAACTTCACCACCGTTCTCGCCTGGCAGGAAGGAGATGGTGTCGTTCAGGGTCTGGGAATTGCCGTCGATCTTGCCGGCGGCGAAGGTTTCCATCGACTGCACGTAGCCGTCGAACCACTTCATCTCTACATTCACGCCATTCTTTTCGAACAGCTTCTCTTCAACGGCGATGGCCCAGGGCCACCAACCGGCCCAGTTGCTGTAGCCGAGAACGATCGGGGTGCCGCCCACAGTTGGGGTTGAGGGCTTGGAACAGGCGACGGCCAGAACGATCGCCAGGCCGGCGATCAGGAGATTGCGGAGTTGCTTGGTCATGGCATCGGCGTGATGGGTGGATGACGGGATCGGGGCTCAGGCGGTGGCCAGAGCGGGGGACTGGTCTGCAGCCCTGGCTGCAGCAGAGGAGACGGCGGTGCGATCGGCAAGGGCCTGCCGCACCCACTGGTGCCAGACATCTAGGCCTTCGCCGCTGAGGGCGGAGACCTCGATCACCGTGGCGTTGGGGTTGATGCTGAGGATGTTGCGGCGGATCGCCGCCAGCTCCACCTGCAGGTGGGGCAGCAGATCCACCTTGGTGATCAGCACCACATCCGCCTGGCGGAACATCAGCGGGTACTTGAGCGGTTTGTCGTCGCCCTCGGTGACGCTGAGCAGAGCCACCTTGTGGTGTTCCCCCACATCGAATTCAGCGGGGCAAACAAGGTTGCCGACGTTCTCCACCAGAAGCAGATCGAGCTGGGTTGGATCCAGGCGTTGCTTCAGCAAAGTGAGTCCGCCGCTCACCATGGCGGCATCGAGATGACAGGCCCGACCGGTGGTGATCGGCACCACTGGAATGCCGACGGCTTCCAGACGCTCGGCATCGAGCTGGGTGGTCATGTCGCCCTCCAGCACCGCCATCTTGTGATTGGCGGCCAACGCCGGCAGGGAGCGTTCGAGCAGGGCGGTCTTGCCGGCACCGGGGCTGCTCATTAGGTTGAGGCAGAGCACGTTCCAGGCCTGGAAATGCTCGTGGTTGTGCTCCGCCTGGTGCTGGTTGGCGGCGAGGAGGTTGAGACCGAGGGTGTCCTCAAGGGGCATGTGCATGGCTAAATGGAGGTATTTGGGTTGTCAGCGCATGCGCTGGATGGAGCCGGACTCAAGGGCAGCGCCGGCAGCACTGCGGTAATCGATGTTGCGGATCCGCAGTTCCCGGCCGCTGACGATCTCCTCAAGTGGGTGATCGCAGCAGGGGGAGCGGTAGGCGCTCTCCGGCACAGGGTCATAGGTGCTGTTGCAGGCCAGACAGCGACCGACGAAGGAAATGTCGGTGATGGTGAGCCGGGAACCATCGAGCCAGGTGCCCTGCACCGCGGCGTTGTAGGTCGTCACCAGCTGATCGGGCTCAACGCAGGTGAAGCGGCCCACATCGAGGTGCACAGTATCCACCATTGCTGAGGGATCGTCCCGATCCCGCCGCCATTCATTGAGGGAGATCAGCAGGCACTTGGTCATGTCGACTTCATGCATGGCCTACCTCCACTTCTGATCGACGTTCATGTTGCAGACATCGCTGATCCAGGCCGGCTTGCCCTTGCGGGGGAGCTGGCCGCTGACCACGAGATGGGCCATGGCGTCGCAGATCACGCGGGTGGCCATCAGCGAGGTCATGTCGCTGATGTCATATGGCGGCGAAACCTCCACGATTTCGAGACCGCACACCGGAACATTGCGCACGATCAGTTCCAGCAGCTTGAGCGCCTCGCGCGGCAGCAGGCCGCCGGGTTCGGGCCAGCCGGTGCCCGGCACGAAGCCGGCATCGATGCAGTCGATGTCAAAGGAGATGTAAACGCAGTCGGTGCCGTCGGTGGCGCGTTCGATGGCGTATTTGGATGCCGCCTCCAGACCCATCTCGGTGATGTCCGTGACGGTGAGCACGTTGGTGCCACGTTCGCGGCAGACCTTCACGCCTTCGCGCGGCACCTGCCAGCCGCCGATGCCGAGCTGCACCAGGTTCTCGGCCGGAGCGTTGGCCATGTTGGTGGCGTGGAACCACGGACAGGTGTGCATCCGCTCGTCCAGGTCGATCTCCTGGGTGTCGACGTGACGGTCGAAGTGGATGATGCCCACTTTCTTGTCACCCAGATAGCGGCAGACGCCGCGGACGGTTGGGAAGCCGATGGAGTGGTCGCCGCCGAGAATGATCGGGAAGGCGCCGCTGGCGAACACGTGGGCGATGCCCTTGGAGATCTGATCGAAGCTTTTCTCGTTGTTGGCCGGAATGGTGAAGATGTCGCCGACATCGCAGAGGGTGATCTGTTCGCGCAGATCAACCCCCATTTCGTAGTTGTAGGGGGTGTAAAGGGCTGAGATGCGACGGATGCCCTGGGGCCCGAAGCGGGTGCCGGGGCGGTAGGTGGTTCCGCAATCGTGGGGGACTCCGACGATGGCCACGTCGTAATTGCCCACCTGGTTCACATCCTCCAGGTAGGGAGCCTTCATGAAGGTGTTGATGCCGGCGAAATGCGGGAGCTCACCTCGCGAAAAGGTGGAGATGTTGCGGTCAACGATGCTTTCCGCAGCTTCGAGACCCAGGCGCTTGGCCTGATCAACTTCCTGTTGCCAGCCGGTGAGGGGCAACTTGCGTTCCTTCTCGAGCGCCTGCATGCCTTCGCTGGGATGCGAACGCTGAAAGGCCCCGTTGGGGTCCGTTGGGGATGACATCGAAGGGAGAGTTGGGGTTGTTGCGGTCTCCCGGGCTTTTGTCCCTCCGTGCAGCCGGCAGAACCGACCGAAACCTCTTGGACCAGACATCCCTGATGGGATCGGAACCCTAGGTTTCTCCGCCCTGCCACTGTCTGCGGCACCGGTGGCACGCGCGGTGTGATCAGCTACGGAATGACGTCGTACCAGCCAGACCTTCAGGACCAAGGCCTGATCGGCTCTCAGCTCATCGGTGATTCCTGAGTCGGCACCGATGGGGCTGCCACGTTTCGGTCACTGCCAGTGGTCAATTCAGACTCCATCTGGTCCAGACAGGTGGAGCACAGCACCCTGCCTTTCAGACGCAGATAGGTGGCCATCGATCGCTCGATGCGCATGCTGCAGCCGGCACAGACGAACAGTGGCATTCCCAGTGGATCGACACCCTGTCCTAACGCGCTCCTCCTGAGCATGTTGGTTGTGCTGAACAACACGGAAAACTGATCAACGTGCTGTGATCCCGAAGAGTTCAGGTAACTTCAGCCACCCGGTGGATCCATGGGCCATCACGAAAGCATCTGTGCCGGGCGCATGATCCTGACGCGCTACTTGAGCAGCAGTGGCTGGGTGGAGGAATGTTCCCACCAGACCCTGTTTGATGCCTACGTCGATGCACGTCGTCGTTGTGTTGTGCGGGGTTGTCCTTATGCCTTGTTTGATGCTGATACGGGCAGCACTGTGTCGGTGCTCACGGTGAAGCAATGTCTGCACCAATACGGCGTTGATGGTGAATTAACCGTTGGCTGAAAGCACAAAAAAAGCCCCGCCGAAGCGGGGCGATTAAGCTGCTTCAAAGTGCTGCTCACTGAGCCACTTTGTGGCCGCGGTACACGAGAGCCGGACGCTTGCAGTTGGTGGCAGCAGCGTTGTTCTGGACGTACGTCTGGCCGCGATAGGTCAGGGTCATGATGGGTTCCTCGAAGCAAGCTCAGGTCCCCGTTCCATGGCCTGAGTCGAACTGCGCCTCACCGGTGGTGAGGTGAACGTGTTGTAGCTGTTGCTACATCAATGTTCTACAGGCTCTGTCCAGGGTTCTGTCGTTCATGCCGCTACACAACAGAGAAATTTGCGGAAACCGCCTCAACCGAGCCCCGAGTATTCCTGCCGGAGTTCGTCCCAGCTGGTTTCGATGGATTGTTTTCGTGGACGAATTGGATCCGGTCGAAGAGGTCGTGGAAGTAGAGCTGGTTTTGTTTTGTCTGCGTTTGATTTGACTGTCGATGTTGATTTCAACAGCTTCACGACAGGGTTGAGGGGCATTGATCAAGTGGAATGATTTCAACAATGTCCTCCTCCGTGCACCCCCAGCACTGCTGCGATGGCGACCAAATGAAGGATCAGACGACCTCTTCAGAAGGATGAGAACGCAAAGATTCTCTGAAGATCATGATCAGATGAACACTTTTGGCTGATACCTGTGTGCATCGATGCTTACGGATGGTGACGTTGGCTGCGCCATTCAGCACCGTCCTTACGGTGTGAGTGCTCATTCTCAGTTCAATGAACTCTCATCAGAACAAGGACGACTGGTTCAGGGCGCAAAAGCAGAAGGTTCACAAACCCATTGATGTCGACACCCTGATGTGGGTGCGCCACCGCTTGATGCGTTTTGAGGTGGAGATGCGCTGGGCCGATCGCATCTGTGTGTTTGAGGAGTTTTTCCCCAACGACGCCATCACACCCCAGCTTTAGGCTCTCGCTTCCGTAGAGGTTCCGATGCCTGTTCCCTTGGCCTTCATGCTCGGTGAGCTGGAGATCAGCAACGTCACCACCGTTGTTCTGGTGGTGGTCGCACTGGTGTTCGTGGGGAGTTTTGCAGTGGTGTCGTTGCAGACCGGTGAATTGATCAAGCCTCCCAAGAAGGATTGACGTCTGCTGATCAACGGGCTGTGGCCGTCACCAGCAGTCCATCCCGAGGCGTTGGGCTGGGAATCAACTGCAGGTTGAGATCCTGATCGGGCTCGAGATGCAGCTCAACGCGCTGCAACAGTCCCACCGCCATCAAACGGATTTCCAGTTCCGCCAGGGCCTTACCCAGGCAGACCCGTTCACCGCCGCCGAAGGGAAGCAGGGTCTGTTGGAACGATCCATCCAGATGACGCTGGGGCCGGAAGGTTTCCAAGTCGGTCTGGTCTGTGGTGCTCGATGAGCTCAGCACCACCTGAATCACCTTTCCCTGGGGAATCGCCACATCGGCCAGCTCGATCGACTGGGTGTTCTGCCGGAAAAAACCGCCCACCGGTGGCGTCATGCGCATCACCTCAAGCACTGTGGCATCCAGCCTCGACGGGCGTTCGTGGCTGTTCAGATCCTGCATGAGCCACTGTTCCACCTCTGGGTTGAGCAGCAGGGCTCGAAACAGGCAGCTCAATGACGATGCCGTGGTCTCGTAGCCAGCGAACAGCAGCAGCAGCAGCTGCTCAACCAGGTCATCGTCATCTAGTGGGAGTCCCGCTTCATCCAGTCCGCCGCTGAGCAGATCAAGACCGCCCTGTTGCCTGTTGTTGTTGGTTTGCAGCACAGTCTTCAGCCGAGCCAGCAACCGTTGCCGTGCGGCAAGGGCCCGCGCGAAAGGCGTTCCTGGCAAGGCAAGGGGGATGGAAAACAGGGCGCGGGTCCAGATATCGAAATCGGCGAACAGGGCATCGCGGTTCTCGGCCTCCAGCCCCAGCACCGTGGTGGCGATCACCGAAAAGGCAAAGCGCCGCATCCGTGCAGCCAGGGGGATCGGGCCATCTGCCTGTTGCAGCTCGTTGGCAAGGTCCTTGACCAGGGCTTCGATGGCTGGGGTGTAGCGGCTCAGGGCTGCACTTGAGAACAGCTGACCCACCACCCGGCGACGCGCTTTGTGGTCTGCACCGCTGCGGTTGGCCAACGACTTGCTGCCCAGTAGTTGCCGCACGCTGTCCGGCCACCAGCCTTGAAGGCAGTCTTCCTGCTTCAGCAGATCACCGATGGCGCGTTCTCCGCGGATGAACACGATGCTTTGGGCCAGCAGTTTGGTCTCGAACACATCTCCCAGCTCACTGAAGCGGCGTTGGCTGAAGGACGGATCCCGAAAAAGGGCCAGGGTTTCGCCGAGGCCTGTCACTGCACCGGTACTGGGCAAGGGTGCGGCCGTCATGGATCCAGATGTGTGGCTCTGAGCAAGCTATTGCCAACATCGCAGGAGTAACGTCACCGATTGATGGTTCTGCAGCTGCATTCCGCCGAATTTCTCCATGACGATGGTGTGACGTACTGCATCCGGCGTGAAGGCCTGGAACAGGACTTCACGATTTACGAGAAACGTGATGGGGCCTGGATCGACAGCGGTCTCGATCAGCCGGTGAAGGACGTGAACTTCAGCGAGGTCAAGCGGCTTGGGCTGTTGATTAAACGGATCATGGATGCAGATCGCTGGGTGGCCTGAAAAATCGCGGCAAACTGCTGGCATCACCTTCCCTGACCCGCCACATGCTGAAAACAACTCTTCCTTCGATGGCAGCCTCTGCCCTTTTGATGGTTGGTGTTGTCGGTTGCGCCGGGGAGCCAACAAGCTCCGGCGGTCAGGCATCGTCGGATGCTGCATCGACGGACGCCAAGATCGAGGCGATCTTCAGCGGCAGCCAGACCCTCAATGGCACCGATCTGACGTATCCCGAGGGCAAGCCGGAGTTGCGTCTGTTCCGCGTTGAGCTCCCTGCGGGGGGCAAGATCCCACTGCACACCCACCCTGCACCGATGTTGGTTTATGTGCAGGCCACCGATTCCGGTGAGCTGCTCAACACTCGTGTGCAGCCGGATGGCCGTGAGGTGAGCAGTGTGTTCAAGCCTGGCGAGAGCTTCATTGAGGGTGCCTCAGAGCCGCACTATGTGGAAAACAAAGGAGACACCCCAACGGTCGTATGGGTGATGGTGGCTTCTGTGGAGGGGTTGCCGACCACGGAGTGGATCAAGTGATTCCCACCCTCAGGCGCTGATGCGGCTCATGGCCAGCTGCATACGCGCTTGGATGGGTAGCGATGGCATCTGGATTGTCTTCAGAAGTTGACGTTCTGCTTTTACAGATAACAGGGCATTGATGTTATTGCCCTGGCCGTCTTTGTAGATAAATATGTCCAACCTACAGGGATCGATATTGGCACAAATCTTGTTGCCACCTCGCAGTAAATATCTTGCCATCTCAATGTCAAATCAACTCCATCAAAGCATGTGAATAAAAGGGTCTGATCTGTTTGTTCAGGCCTCACGACAAGCGCTTGCGCCGCTTCGATGTGAAGTCCACAATATTGATGGTTTCCAGGCCGCTCAGGACCAGCCGGGTCGCTTCATCAGCGCTGATCCAGCGCACATGGCCTGTATCGCAGTCAGCGACCTGGAACAGCGTCGGCACGCGCGGATCTCGTGCTCCTCCATCCACATGGATGATCCAGCCCATCCACCAGTCGGCGTCTGCAGCGGTGTCGGCTGAGAGCGGTTCAACGAGCACCAGGTCTCCAGCCTTGAAGCCGAGGAACGGCGGTGCGTCTTTGCTCGCCAGAGCCATGCCATGCTTTTGGTACGGATGTACTGGTTCTAGCAGGGGTGATCTGGCCCGTCAGGGGTGATTCTGCTCAGTTCGTCGAGCCTCGTCGCGCCAGGGATAGCGCCCGAAGCGTTGCAATTGTTCCAGGTTGCGTTGTGCCAGGTCTGCCGTGGCCTGGTCCACATGGATCTGCAGCAGCGGGATCGCCTGCTGCACCACAGCGGGGGTTTCGCTGTGCAGCATCGGCATCAGCCAGAACTGGCGCCTGGCCCGTTGCGGTTCCATCGCAATCCAGCCCAGCGCGAGAGCCCGCTGGCTCAGCCGCAGCGCCTGTGCATCGCCGGCAAAGGCTCGGGGCTCGCCCCGCCAGATCTGACGGCTGAATTGATCCAGCAGCAGCACTAGGGCCAGACACGATGACGGCTGCGCCTCCCAGCACTGCAGGCCGCCAGCGAGGGCCTGCTCCACCAGCGCACCAAACCGCTGGCGGACCTCCTGATCGAACGTTTCGCTGCGGCGAAACCACTGCCAAGGACGGCACTGTTCAAACCAGAACTCGAGGATGGCCTCGTGCATGGAACAGCGCGGATCGATCAACAGCGTTGAAAGTGCACGATGCTGCGGGTCATCCCCTTCTCCGGCCAGTTGGGCATTACCCGCCATGGGGTGCTGACGATCAGCAGGTCGTTCTCCACCCGGTAAAAACGGGTCTGTTCCGTGCCGACCCAGGAGGGATTCCAGGCCACATCCACCTGGGTGATCCAGCGATCCCCCTCGAGCCGATAACTGCCGGTGTAAGCAATCATGCTGTTGAGCAGATCGGATCGCTCCTCAGCTGTGGAGCCGGCTTGGCGCCCCTGGGCTGAAAGGGTGAAGGACAACCGCCCTTCGGCCGTGAATATTACAAAACCGGTGGGATGGTCTCCCATCGGTGCGAAGGTTTCACCGGTCTCCTGCACCTCCACGACGTACGACACCAGGCTCCACACGCCTTGAACCGGGTTGCTCTGATGCGTCTGCTGGGGCCGGATGGAGCTGGCGGTCATCAGCCGTTGCCGTGACGGGGGCGCACACACGCTGTCATGTTCATGAGGAACAGCTGTAGTGAGAGATGCCGCCGGCGCTGAAGAACTGCTGCGGCCTGAGCTGGTCGTAGCGGGCCGCCAGCTCTGCGGATGGGGCGCTGTAGGGGGTGCTGAACAGGGTCTGCAGTTCCAGCACCAGGCTGTTGTCACCCTGCTCAGCCTGTTGGTAAGCCGGGGCGATCAGCCATTCCCGCCAGGTGATGGCCGGGTTCACGCGCTGCATGGCAGCTGATGTCTCCTCCAGATTGCCGTTAGCCGTGATTCGCTCACGCCAGCGTTGCAGCCAGGTCTGCCAGCGTTGATCCAGGTCTTCCGAACTGGGCAAGTAGAAGCTCGGATGCAGCTCGGCGACATGGTCGGGAATGGCCGAGAGCAGGCGGAACGCCTTGGTGTAATCGGCTTTGGCGGCAACCAACAGCTGCAACAGTTCAGTCACAAGGGTTTCGTCGTAAGCAGGGAGCGCCAGCTTGCTGGCCCACATCGCCTCCAGTTGCTGCTGCATCGCCACGGCAAATCCTTCGTTCAGTTGATCGAGCTCTCGCTGGGCCGCGTCATCTCCTTCCAGCAGGGTGCGCAGGGATCTCCAGAACATCCGGTAGTTGGCCTCCGCGGCTGCCGGCTGGTTGAAAAAGGAGAAGTGGGCCCCACCACCGGTCCAGGGTTGGAAGCGTGGATCAAACAATTCACAGAAGCCGAATGGGCCGTAGTCGAGGGTGTATCCACCGGCAGCGCAGTTGTCGCTGTTGAAGTTGCCTTGGCAGTAGCCGACTCGCATCCAGTTGGCGACCAAGGCGGTGAGTCGACCGCGGAACAGTCGCGCCAGCTCAAGCACCTGCTGATGGAAGGGCAGCGTTGCATCAATCTCAGCGCGGTAATTGCGGTCGATCAGGTGCTGCACAATCAGCCGCAGCTCGTCGTGGGCGTTGGGGTGAGCGTTGTCGCGTGCGCGGCGAGCAAACAGTTCGATCTGACCCACCCTTAAAAACGACGGCGCCACCCGGGTGCTGATGGCGGCCTGGTTGTCGACCATCACGTCCGGATCAAAGGAGCGTGAGTGGTCGGAGTACCAGGGGCGTCTCACCGTTTCGGCTTCAGATCGATACAGCGTGAGCGAACGGGAGGTGGGAACGCCAAGGGCATGCATGAACTCCTGGGCCAGGAATTCGCGCACGCTGGAGCGGAGCACGGCCCGGCCATCGGCGCCACGGCAGTAGGGGGTCGGTCCGCCCCCCTTCAGCTGCATTTCCCAGCGCTGGCCCTCAAAAACGCCTTCAACGATCGACATCGCACGGCCGTCGCCGTAGCCATTGCCCGTGCCGAAGGGACACTGCTGGATGTATTCGGTGCCGTAGATCGACAAGGCATAGCCGGTGGCCCACCCCCAGGGGTGCATCGGTTCGGCTGCGACCGAAGCATCGCCAGAAAACAGTCGGGTGAAGTCGCTGTTGCGGGCGAGGTCATCACTGAGCCCAAGTTCGGCGAACAGACTGAAACTGTGGGCGACATATTTCGGTTCTGGAATGGGTGTTGGCCTCACGGGCACCCAGTGGCCTGAGATCACCGGCCTGGGGCGGTGGTCAATGCCGTCCGACGTCGCCTCAGGATCAGGCTTCAGGGCTTGCAGCAGCGAGTAGTCGACCCGCTGCCTGAACTCTTCAAACGTTGTCGCGGTAGTGGGCATGCGGTCAGACCAGCGATCCGCTGATGCTATTGAAAGCATCACTGCGGCCTGATCGGTCAGCGCACAGCCGAAAAGCCGTTTCGGCGCAGGTATGCCGTGCCGCGGTATTGGGCCGAGTGCTGCCCATCAGGACCTGCTAAGGCTGACTCAAGACGCCGTACCAGCGCCTCACGTTTGGCGGCCTCACGATCCTGAGGGCCAAAAGCTGATCCAATCCAAACCATGGTTGTCATCGCATCCAAGGGAAGCAAGCCCAGACCCCCGTTCCATGGCCTGTGTCGTGGTGACGACATTTCTGTCTTAGTCCCCCGGTATCGCGTTGTCCAGCTCTGACAGGGCGCCATGACGAATGCTTTGGTTTGAGTCGTCACATTTACGTTGGATTTGCGTGGCTAGGTTGAAGAAATTCCCGTCTGAAGACGATGCATCGCTTCATCCTGAGAGACGGCAAAATTTTCTCGTCAGCCACGTCACCGCCGGCGGATGATGTTCTGGCGATCAAAGACGACGACAACAAGGTGATTGCATATTGCTTCATGACCGATGAGTCGGAGGATGCATTCATCCGGGCCGTCAGGGGAGATTGGGATGAGCGTTTTATCTGGAAAAACTGGACATGATGACCCCTCAGATCCTGCTCGATTGGCTCGGGCGCGTTTTAATGGCTGCGTTGTTTGTCAAAGCCGTTCCCGGAAAACTGACGGATTTCAGCGGAACGGTTGATGTGATCGCTTCAAAAGGGATCGCCGAACCCTTGGCTGGATTCCTACTGGCCAGTGCCATCACCTGTTTGATCTTGGGATCGGTTGTTTTTGTTTTTGGAACGAACACCCGGCTCGGGGCGTCGCTGCTGCTGGTGTTTCTCGTACCCACCACGCTGATTTTTCACACGTTTCCGGTGGATAGCGGCTTCTTCATGAACCTGGCCCTGATTGGTGCGTTGTTGTTGGCGCTCACTCGGTCCAGTGCAGGAGCAGTGCCCAGCTTTCGCTGGCTACGGCAACGGTGACGGGCCAGCGATGATGACGGAACATTGCTGATTGATCCGATGCGTTTCAACCTCACGGCGGCTGTCGGCATCGCAGCCGGATCGGTTGGGCTGATTGCCGGGGTGCTGATCCCGAATCCTCAGCAGAATTACGGCATGGCAGTTGTGACTGGAACGTCCAAGGCCGACCCAGCCATGAAGGGCTACATCGAAAAGGTGGATGCCTTGATGGAGGAGTGGGGCTGTGAGTATCTCGTTCGCCAGCGCAACACCTTGCTGATGGAAGGTGATGGAGGTCCCTTGACGGTGGTGACAGCCTGCAAGGGTAAAACCCTCCAGGACGGCATCGATTTCTACAAAAGCCCCGCCTATCAAGAGTTGGTGAAGCTGCGAGCTCCATTCACGGATTGGGACTTTCGTCTTGTGCAAGGACGGTTCTAAACCTCTCCTTGCTGGATGTGGATGACTCAGAGCAGGGCAATGATTGGAATGAATAAGCCGATAAACCCAGCGGTCACAAGGGCAGCGGTGAGGGTGTACATGATTCAGTCTTTGCGTGGGGTCAAGCGGGCGGCAAGGCCTCCGCTGATGCCAACGATGATGGCCAGGGCAAACAGTTCCATCGGTTGAAGCGTTGAATAAACATTTCAAATATCTGTTTGATCGATGATAAAAACGTATCGGATGATTCGTTGCAGGCCGTTTAAGTGAATCTGCTTAATCGGGAGGGTTTGAATCATCCGCAACCATGTTGAGTGATTAAGGGGGTCGTTGTTACCGACATCCTTGCTGCAGTCAACTTACGTTCTGATTGTTAAAAGCTTTTATGGTCGATGGAAATTCTTCATGCAGGATGTTTGATCTTCCCTGTGGCGGCTTTGTGGGTTCAGTCCAATGAAGATGAGGATGATGAGGACAATTTCGACTTCCTCTGACTTCTTTGGCGTCCAGAGACCGGTCGGTGTTTTCGCCGATGACGTTCGGTTTCTGCCGACCTACACCAACAGCAGAGACCGATCGATCCTTGGGCAAAGTCAGAAAAGTCACGTCCGATGCTCAGCGCGAAGAAACGCTGATCACCAGCCTCATTGGCTTGATAGCCATTTTTGTGGCTGTCGCAGTCTGGTGGAGCGTTGCTCCCCAGTGGCTCACCAGCACCTGGCAGACCCTCTGAGGCCAGACGTCCGGAGGCTCGCCGGGGCCTCATGCCATCGGTGACTCCTGGCGTTTCAAGGCAGTCTGGGCCTGGCGCCAGCCTTTCACCATGACGCAGCTGGTCTGATGGCAGACCAGGTTGCGGCCGTAGCCAACTGCGTCGATTGTTTGACCTTGTGAGTTGACAAAGATGCGGCTTTTGATTTCCATGACCTCGTCCATGCGCTGATTTCACTCTTGTGGTTTGTTGCCCAGATGACAACCGGCGGCAAGGCTTGTTCACGATCCGGATAAGTATTTCTTCCTGAGAGTATTTCCCTAAGTATTTTATTCTCCGCAATGTTTTTATTGACGAGCCATCAAAGCTGCTCGTAAAGGTGTCGCACTCGCAAGAATCAGATGTACTCACTCAAGCAGGAACATCAACACCAATCCATCGGCGAACGGTGGCAAGCCCTAGATGAGTATTTCGTTTGCATCAGTGCCTGCGACATCCATGACCAGACCTGTGTCACCACTTGTCTGACGACTCACTTGCAGATCGATGACGGTTCGGACCTGTCGATCGCTTCCTGAGCCGTCGTTTACGGTTCACGCCCCTGCGCTGAGGCGGGCGATGGCTCTCGATCAACTGAAAGGCTTCTTGCTCCGTCTGCAGGACGACGAAGCCCTGAAGCAGTCAGTGCTGGCGGCATCCACAGCCGATGATGTCGCCAAGATCGCCTGCGGGCTGGGCTACTCCTTCGGTGGCGATGAATTGCTGCGGTTCTCCGGCAACAAAGTGGGGCGGGTGACGGTGTCCAAGCAGGAGACGCCTGGGGAATACAACTGATTCCGAGACAGATTTTCTAGCCTGCGGCCGAACATGAATGACGGTGCCAGATCATGCAGGCGATCTTCAACGGCACGGTGCTGGCTGACAGCGACGACATCGTGATGGTGGATGGCAACCCCTATTTCCCCCGCTCTGCCATGGCAGAGGGGTTGTTCCGAGCGTCCGATCACGCCACGGTCTGTGGATGGAAAGGCACGGCTCGCTACTGGGATGTGGTGATTGGCGATCAGGTGATCCGCAACGCCGTTTGGACTTACGACACCCCCAAGCCAGACGCGGAATCGATCCGTGAACGCTTCGCCTTCTACCGGGGCAAAGGGGTAGAGCTGCAGTGACGATTCCCTTCGGTGAACCTGAGCCCTCAGATGCGCTGCTGAACAAATCGGTGTCGTCCGATCGGTTGCGCCTCTGGCTCAACACTCGGCTGCGTCTTTTGGCGAAGGAGCAGCGCATTCAGGATGCGCGAGCTCTTCGTGGAGAGTTTTCGCTCGACTGAAGCGTCAGCCGAAGCCGCCACGCGGGCGGGACGGTTTGGTGGCGGGCAGCACCTCAATCACCCGAGGCTTGATACGACTTGAGTACCAGAGATCGGTGGCTTCGGCGTAGCTGCCGGTGTCCTTGAACGAGCCATCGCGGAACTGCACCCGGTACCGGTGACGGTCATAGGGGCGTGGGTCGGTGTCCTCGAAGCTCTTCATCAGCAGCGCACGTGTGGAACACCATCCTGCTGGGATTCGTCAGTCGGCTGACAGGGCCGCTCCCTCCCGACGTGGGTCGGCTGCTCCGTGCCAGCGGCCGTTGATCTTCTGCAGCAGGGCGGTGCCGCTGCCCAGGCGTTGGCGGCGGACCGGTTGATAACCGGGAGTGAGTTGGTCGAGGGCAACGGGCCAGGGGAGGGGCGGATCCTGTTCCAGCACCAACTCATTGCGGCGTCGCGACAGATGCGGCAGCCCGACGGCCCGTGCCGGTGGCTCACGCCAGATCAGAGAGGCCAGCAGCACGCGGCTGAGCACGTGGGGGATGCTGCGTCCGCCGGGACTGCCGACCGACAGCAGCGGTTGCCCCCGCTCGAACACGATCATCGGAGCCATCGACGACATCGGCCGACGACCGGGCCGGCGCCGGTTGGCCACCGGCTGACCGTTGATGCTGGGGCGGAAGGCAAAGTCGGTGAGTTGGTTGTTCAGCACCATTCCCGCCACGAGATGGCGGCTGCCGAAGACCGTTTCTACCGAGCTGGTGTAAGCAGCGAGGTTTCCCTCGCCATCGACGATCGCCAGATGGGTGGTGCCCTGTTCGCGGCTTTGCTCCGGCAGCGCATAGGGGTAGGCCGCCAGGCCAGGGGGCAGCCCCGGAGTCGGGCGAGCTGCGGGGGAGGCCTGCAGGCCAATGGCGCGGGATTGGATGTAGGCGGGATCGAGCAGTGGACCTGTCGGAATGGCCCCATCCACGGGGTCGTGCACCCAGTAGAGGCGATCGGCATCGGCCCAGGCCTGGGCTCGCGCCAGCAGCTGCCAGGTCTGCGGATCTGCAGGGCCGCTCAATGCGTTGCTCTGGTTCAGAAGCGCCAGGGTCTGCAACACCGCCAGCCCGCCGCTGCTTGGTGGCGGCACCGTGCAGAGCCGGTAGCTGCGCAGCCGGTGGCAGAGGGGTGAGCGCTGAACAACGGCGTACCCAGCCAGATCGGCAGGGCTCCAGCCGCGGAAGTCGGGCTGTTCGGCCTGCAGGGCAGCCATCCCGGCAAGGATCTGCTGGGCCAGTTCGCCTTTGTAGAAGGACGGGCCGCCGTCCTTGGCCAGCAGTTCGAGAGTGCGGGCCAGGGCCGGATTGCGGAAGGGCCTGTTGTCCGGTGGCGGTTGGCCGCCGGGCAGATACAGCGCCTGAAACGCCGGGCTGTGGTCCACGCCGATACGCTGGGCGATGCCGATAGAACGGCGCAGGCGGGGGCTGGGGCGGAACCCATCACGGGCCAGGCGGATGGCCGGCTCAAAGGTGGTGGCCCAGGACAGGCGACCGTGCTGTTGATGGGCGTTCCAGAGCAGGGCCACGGTGCCGGGCACACCGATGGCCTCCGGGCGGCTGGTGGCCTCGCGCCAGGGCAGCGGTTCGCCGGAGGGCTGCTGCAGATCATCTGGACGGCTGCTCAGGGGGGCGACCTCACGGCCATCGAGCACCTGCAGCTGTTGCTGCCGGGCATCCCAGTGCATCAGAAAACCACCACCGGCCAGGCCGGAACTCTGCGGTTCCACCACGGCCAGCACCGCCTGGGCGCTCACCAGGGCATCCACTGCCGAACCACCGGCCTTGAGGACAGCCACAGCGGCCCGGCTGGCGCGGGGATTGGCGGTGACGACCACCGCATCCCCTGCGGCGGTGGAGATGGCGGCTTGGCCGGGATCGGCGGATTCCGGGTCGTCGCGGCTCACCGGCGCGGCGGCTGCGCCGGTGCTGCTGATGCAGAGGCCGAGGATCAGCAGCAGGGCACGCAACATCGAGGCAGCGGCTTCGGAGCCAGGATGAACCCTGCCTAGCTTGTCGGCCTGAAGCGACGGCAGGGATCAGGCATGGCGGTGCAGCGGGGATCGGCGGCCAACCCTTCGCATGTGGTGGTGGTTGGTGCCGGCTGGGGTGGATGGGGTGCGGCCAAAGCGCTCTGCGAAGCCGGGGTGCGCGTCACCCTGGTGGATGGCCTGGCGGATCCCACCGGCAGCACGCCGCTGACCACCGCCAGCGGTAAGCCGTTTGAAGCCGGCACCCGGGGGTTCTGGCGGGATTACCCCAACATCAATGCGCTCTGCGAAGAACTCGGGCTGAGCGATGTGTTCACCCCGTTCACCAGCAGTGCCTTCTGGTCGCCCCAGGGGTTGGAGGCCACGGCACCGGTATTTGGTGATGGCCCGCAGTTGCCCAGTCCGCTGGGGCAGGCCTTCGCCACGATCCACAACTTCAAGCGCCTGCCGGTAGCCGATCGACTCAGCATCGCCGGACTGCTGGTGGCGATGCTCGATCTGAACCGCAGCCCTGCGGTGTACGAGCGCTACGACGCCCTTGATGCGCTCACGCTGTTCCGGCAACTGCGGATCAGCGAGCGGATGATCAACGAATTCCTGCGGCCGATCCTGCTGGTGGGACTGTTCAAGCCGCCGGAGGAGCTGTCGGCGGCGGTGACGATGGAGCTGCTCTATTACTACGCCCTGGCGCACCAGGATTCCTTTGATGTGCGCTGGATCAAGAGCAAGAGCATCGGTGAGCAACTGCTTGCGCCCCTGAGCCGCCGTCTTTGCGATGCGCATCAGCTGCAGGTGCTGGGCGGCACGTTTGCTTCACGCTTGAACGTCTCCCCCACCGGTGCCATTGACTCGCTGGAGACGCGATCGCTGGCGACCGGCGAGACGGGTGTGATCGACGACGTGGATTCCGTGGTGGTGGCGGTGGGGGCCCGAGGCATGGGGTCTCTGATGGCCAGATCAGCGGAGTGCGCTGCCTTGGCACCGGAGCTGGCGCGGGCCGGTGGACTCGGCGCGATCGATGTGGTGTCGGTGCGGCTGTGGCTGGATCGCTCCATTGCCGTTGACGATCCCGCCAATGTCTTCTCCCGTTTCGCGGCCTTGAAGGGGGCCGGCGCCACATTCTTCATGCTGGATCAACTGCAGGCTGGCAACGAGCAGGCCCTGTGGGGGGATCAGGCGGTGCAGGGGTCAGTGATCGCGAGCGACTTCTACAACGCCAGTGCCATTGCTGAGCAGAGCGATCAGGAGATCGTTGATGCCTTGATGCAGCAGTTGCTGCCGCAGGTGCAACCGGCCTTCCGCCATGCGCAGGTGGTGGATCAGGAGGTGCGGCGGTATCCGGCATCGGTATCGTTGTTTTCTCCCGGCAGCTTTCAGCAACGCCCGCCGCTGGAGACATCGCTTGCGTCGGTGGTGTGCGCCGGCGACTGGGTGCGTATGGGGGAGCGGGAGCATGGCGCCAAGGGCCTTTGTCAGGAGCGGGCCTATGTGTGCGGCCTGGAGGCGGCCAATTCGCTGCTGCGGCGAGGGGTTGTGCGCGGAACGGGCTCCGGCGAACACCGTGTGATTCCAATCCGCCCGGATGAACCGCAGGTGGTGCTCGGCCGGGCCCTCAACAAATTGGTGATGGATCCCCTGGAGGCGGCGGGTCTTCGCTGGCCCTGGTTCGCGGGTTCACGTTGAGCCGGTAGTTGTTTGTTGTTGGTTTCAGGCGTTTGTGCTGAGTGCCATTCATGGCTCTCTCGCTAGGGTTATTTCAGTGATGGTTCGCGCTTGATGCAGATATTGGAAATGGTCACGCTTGTTTTGGTCGACCTCGCGTTGATGGTTTATCTGGTTGAAAAGGGATCGGGATTTGTGCGGGAGCGCCGCAAGATCACGCGTCTTGTGAATCGCCATCCCGAGATGCAGGGTGTGCATCCTGAACAGGACGATCTGTTTGTGTTTGAAAGCGATGATTGTTTGAAAGATTTTGTTCTGCAGAACAATGAGCCCGGAATGGATGAACCTTTCTATGTCCCAGATGACGAGCTTGATCAAGATTGAGATGGCGTCTGCTTTGCGCTGATGCCTTGCGCTGAGTGGAGGGCAAGGGGATGCAGGAATGGACTGATGAATTCATCCGCCATGCCCAGCATGAGCTCGTGGCGATGGTGAAGGATTGGCAATACGACTACGGCCCCTCAGATGATGAGTGTGCCGCCATGCTTCTGTGGATGGCCCTACGGCTGAAGCCTGATCTCAACCTTGGCCCTGGCTTGATGAAGCAGCCTGCCAGCAGTGATGTGGCTCAAAGGCCAGGCATGAATCCGGAATCCCACCGATGAGTCGCCAGCGTTTCAAAGGTTTGTACCTGCAGAACACGGGCCATCCTTTGTGCTTCTCGTTTGTGACCTATACGCCGCAGACCAGAGACCAGATGGTGTCGTGCGGTGACCTGAATCCGGATGACGAATACTTCAGCCCGGTGCTGTTTGATTTTCTTCTGTTCGTTTCTGAGGGCATTCTCGGGTTGTCTCCCGATGTTTCTTTCCCAGTTGGTTACGACGACCTGGCGATTGCAGCCTCACGGATCAGGGGAACTGGCGTTCAACATGAATATCTGATCACTGTGAAGCAGGGGGCTTGGAATGATCAAAAGCAAGCTGTTCTTGATCAGCTGAGAGACATCCTGTCGAGAGCGTCGTGGGATGGGGCTCGCCTGCGACGACGAGATGATCATCAATGACATCGTGGATTCACCCCTGCGCGATCACCCTTGACCAGTCCCGCCGATGCCGATGCCAACCTCAAGCGGGCTCTGCAGGAGTTGGGGCAGAACGAAGCGGCGGTGGCTGAGGCGATCAATGAAGCCCGGGCTGAACACTCCCGCACCGAGCCGCCGGTCACTGGTCCGGAATTGCTCGAACGCTGATGCGCTGGCGGCGCAGCGTTCACTCGACAGTCAGGACGCCGCGATCATCTGCCATTGGCCCGATGCGGCCTCGATCGGCCAGGCCTGGTTTGCGCTCAAGCATCCCGGCCAGAGCGTGCCCAGCCCGATGCTGGTGCTTGATGCCTATCTGGTGGGGGCACCGCCGTTTCTGAGCAAGGCCCAGCGTGATCAGGTGAGCGACTGGTATCGCAGCAAAGTGTCGGCCAATCCCGAGTACACCGCTGCGGTGACCGGTGCTGCCAAGGCTTTTGTGCTGATCGGTGATTTCAACGCCAGTGCCGCCGGCATGGCCTGGCAGACGATCATTCCCGATCTGCTCGCCGAGGGCCACGACCTGGAGTTCAACGTCACCAAAGAACAGGTGGCGGCCGCCGCTGCCCGTTGGATCGTGGCGGTGGCCGACACCTTCACGCCGCCATCGCTGGATTGAGCCCGTTCAACCCGCCGACCGCACCGGCACGACTGTCATGCCAACGGGTTTCAACGCGATCAAGGCCAGCTTGATGTGCTGGATCCCGAAAGGAATGCCCACGATGCTCACGAAGCAGGCGAGGGCGGAGCTGAGGTGGCCGATCGCCAACCACCAGCCGGCCACCAGAAACCAGAGCACGTTGCCGATGAGCCCCAGCGGCCCTGTGCCGAGATCACCGCGTCCACTCAGCTCCTCGCGGTTCACTGCTTCCTGCCCGAACGGCCAGAGCGAAAATTTGCCGATCACAAAGCAGGAGCGCGCCCAGGGCAGCCCGATGATCGTGATCGCGCACAGCAGGCCGGCCAGCCACCAGCCCAGGGCCATCACGAAGCCTCCGAGCACAACCCAGAGGATGTTGAGCAGGGCGCTGATCATGGTTTGTTGGTGGTGGCGGAACGGTTGCGCATCTCGCGGGCCAATCGAGGACTGTTGAGATCTTTTTACACAGCAAACATCGCCTGTAGAACACGAAGCAATTCATTCAACGTTGATTCCGGCAACCTCCCGAGTTGCTTCACAAGGCGGTCTTGATCAACAGCCCTCAGCTGTTCAGCCACAACTTGGCCGTCTTTGTTCTCAAACCTGCAACGCACCCGGAAGGGGTAGGGATGCCCTCCCGTTGTGAGCGGTGCAACGATGAATGTCCGGAGATGGGCATTCAGCTCGTCTGGAGACACGACGACACACGGCCTGGTCCTTCTAATTTCCGATCCACGGGTTGGATTCAACGAAACGAGGAAGATGTCCCCTCTTGAGACGCGTTCTTCTGTTACCACGTCCACTCATCGTCATCAAACCGGGTGGCGCTCATGTCATCGAGCAGCCCCTCCGGTTCAAACGAGGATGCTGCTTCTGCCCAGCCAGCCCTTGGATGAGACGAAGGCCTGATGGTCAGAACTCCTGGAGCTGCATCGATTTCGACGTCGTCTGAGAGCCCTGCAACTTCAAGCAATGGCTTGGCGAGTCGGATTCCTCTGGAGTTCCCGATTTTGACCAACTTGGCACGCACCACGGGACAGTTCACTGATGTGATTACATTGTATTCACATCTATGGTCTGGTGCCTCCGGAAACTGATGCCGGCACCCAGATAGCAGCGGTGGCATCACCCAGGCCAATGGTTCGCCCCTCGAGGTGTTCGATGCCGATCCAGGCGCAGATCAGGGCATCGAGCATGTCTTCCACGGGCTTGAGCGATGAGAGCGTGCTCACCTCATGGGGTTGGGGCAGGGTGAGCGGGATGGCGCTGATGCACTGGCTGAGGGCCTGGTGGATGGCGGTGAACTCAGCGAGCAGACGCTTGACCCGTTCAGCAATCGGAGGCCGCTCAGCCTTCCAGTACTGAGCCGAGCGGCTCACCTTGTAGGGCACGCGGTAGTCGCGATTGAGCAAGGCCAGCAGGGCCACATGGGGGTAACACTCGATCAGGGCCGGCCCTTGGCGAGCTGGAGTTGTGGTGTGCAGGGCAACGCCGAGTTCGGCGAAGCGTTCACGCAGCTGATCGGCGATGGCACCGGGGCGTTCTGCTGATGGGCTATGCACGGCGCAACCCTTCGGTCCGAAGCGGCTGGCGATGGCGGTGTCGGCGGCGCGACGGCTGGTGATGGGAGTCGTTGCCAGGGGCATGTCGACCGACACGCAGTCCACGGGTTGCCCCGCCAGTTGTTGGCAGGCCGCCAGCAGCGCTTCGGGATCGGGCTCACTGCCCTGGGCTTTTCGGCTCTGGTCCCAGGCTTCTCCAGCGGCAATGGCAAGGAAGCTGTCGTAGCTGGGGGCAAGGGCCAGGCATTGCCATCCATTAGCAGCTCGTTGCACCAGGGCCACACCACTGGGGTTGTGGGGCGTCCAGGCGGCATCGATGCCGAGGACTAGTACTGGTGTGGGTTGGTTTCCCTCGGGCTCCTTTGGCATTTGTGTGTCGAGGATGGTCAAGAGAGCACTCCTCAGGCTGTCGTGAGCATCAGCTCCCTCAATTGAGGGAGCTTGAAGTCTCTCTTCATCCCTCAGTTGAGGGATCTCTCCGCCCATCCCCTGTTGTCGCCCGTGCAGCGTTCGCGAGAATTGCGTTGTTGCTGCGGTTGATCAGGGATGGCGTGGACGGTCTTAGCTCCCTGTGGCGCTGTGTTGGCGGCTTTGCTCCTGTGTTCGCCTGCGTCGGTGCAGGCCCATGGTGATGCCAAGGGCCCATCTGTGATGCCGGCCACTTCCGAGGCGACAGGACCGGCCATGACCATCTACCGCTCAGCCAGTTGCGGCTGTTGCACCCAGTGGGGCGAACACATCGCCGCTGCGGGATTTCGCATCAATGATCAGGTCCGGGAAGACATGGATCGTGTGAAGCAGGCCAATGGCATCGCGCCGGACCAGGCCTCCTGCCACACCGCCATCGTTGAGGGCTATGTGATCGAAGGCCATGTGCCTGCATCATCGATCCAACGCCTGCTGGCCGAACGGCCCGACATCCGTGGCCTGGCGGTGCCGGGGATGCCGATCGGTTCTCCTGGCATGGAGGTGAAGGGGAGGACGGCGGATCCGTTTGCGGTGATGGCCATTGCCCACGACGGTTCAACAACCGTGTTCGAGCTCTACTGAGCCATGGAACTCCGGCTCGATTCCCGCACCACCCAGGAGGCGATCGCCCAGGCCGCCGAGCTGCTCGAACACAGGCGCCTTGTGCTGGTGTTTGGTGATCGGCTCACCCTCAGCGCCCTGACGATCGCAGAACCAATCCAGCCGTCCCTGGTGGGTGCTGCCACCACAGAAGACGAAGGTGTTGAGCTGGTGCTGCGCACCCAGCCGGATCTGCTGATCTGCAGCTCGGATCTGGAAACCGGCTACGGCCCGGTGTTGCTCAAACGCGTGAAGGCGGAGCTGCCCACCTGCCAGCTGCTGATCGTGCTGGAACGGGAAACCAAGGCCCTGGTGCGGGAGGCGCTGGATGCCTTCGCCGATCGGGTGATCTTCAAATCAACCCTGGGCACGGGCCGTGGTGATCTGATCGCTGCCCTGCACACCATCGCTGAGGGTGGCGTCTATTACCCCGCGGAGATCCGCCGGCTGGCGGTGGCAGCACCGCAGCCTGATCTGCCGCCGTTGGTGGAGGATCTCACCCAGCGCGAGCTGGATGTGGCGGCAGCCGTGGCCCGTGGCCTCGATAACAATGCCATCGCTGATCTGCTGGGCATCTCCCTGGAAACGGTGAAAACCCATGTGGGCAATGCCATGGACAAGCTCGGTGCCCGCGACCGCACTCAGATGGCCGTCACCGCCCTGCTCTATGGCTTGATCGACCCGCTTGATTCCTGATCTGCCGCTTTCAGGCACTGAGTAGATGTTCCTGACTCGGCGAATTGGGGTAGTCGATTACTCAGCTGCGAGGCATCGTGAGCCTGTAGCAGGACGTTGATCCTGCGAGTTGCTAAACCCATGAAGCTCGAACTCGCCCACGCCTATCCAATCGGCACGATGATCCTGGAAGGCAAGCATCAACCGTTTCATGCCCTGGCCTGCCCGTTGAAGCCAGCCATCATCAAGCGCCGTCGTCGTTGAGTTCCATCTGAACAACGACTCCTAAACAGAGCCATTGTTGGAAAGATCGGTCTAAATCATCAACATCAGTCGCTCAGGCGACTTGTACTGCCGAGGCAGTGATCGGTGAAGCAAACCGAGGCGATTCCAGCAGATGGTGCGATGCAATTCCGCACTGGTTTTGCCTTGTCGGATCAGGATCTTCAGGGCTTTGCAGTACAGCGCATAGTTCGCTTCAAGTTCACCGATTCTCAGGCTTGCTGTGGTCATGCTGCAGCGTCGTTTTGGTGGCGTCAGTGTGCGCTGGCTGGGTGTATTCCATCGCCTCCCATTTGGGGACAGTTCTGCTGTCCCCGGATGGGGGTAGTGAGCTGGGGCTGTGTGGAGGTTGGATGCACCCGAGTTGTTGAATCCTGGATGGACACGATCGAAACCCACATCGCCAAGGACCGTGAGCAGTTGGCGCGAGCGGAAGCCAGTGGCGATCAGCCAAGGTGCGTCACTACGCCACGGAACTCGAAGGCCTTGAGACCTACCGCAGCCATCACCCCGGTGATCAAAAAGATCCCACCTCGCTTGAGGTGCATTGCGATCTCAATCCAGATGCCCCTGAATGTCGCGTCTATGACGACTGACAACGGCGTTTCCGGAATGCTTCCTCGGCCTGGCAAGGATGGGCAGAGGGAGCAGCTCTCGGCATGGATCTGACGCCATATCTCCAACAGCAACCAAAGAAGCTGAACGACGAGCCGTTGTTGTCAGTTGCGATGACCGGAAAGATTGCCTTGGCGATGAAGGGCCGTTTCTTCCTGCGTTGCTTCTGTGAAAGTCTGACTGAACGTGCCCAGATCGGTTGTGCCGTGACCGATGAAGTGTCCTGCTTGGATTACCTCAAACAAGACACATTCGAGTTTCTCCTTTGTACGGATTTACTGGAGCGCGGTAACGGCTTTGAGCTGGTGCGCAAAGCGCGTGAGCACCAACCGGATCTGAAGGTTGTTGTGCTCGCTTTGAGTGATGCCATCCCTGTGGAATACGACAGCGCGCCCTGGCTGGAAGCTGTTGTCGCTGAAGCCGACATCATCGAAGACCGCAAACCCCTGGAAGCGGCCGTGTTGGCGGTGATGGGACATCACTCCTACCGCAGCCCATCGTTGCGGTCTGATGAGCTTCCCTATCTGAGCTGCCCGAGGCTCACACCTCGCGAATATGAGGTGTTGGATCGGCTTGCCCGCGGCATGTCTGATCGCGACATTGCTGAAGATCTTGTGGTGACGGAAGAAACCGCTCGCACCTACACCAAGCGCCTGTTGCGCACGTTGGAGGTGAACAACAGAGTGCAGGATGTGTTGAAGGGAATGCGTTGCGGCATGGTTCAGATTTGATTCACCGTGCCTCAGCCCAATTCCAGGCAAGCCAGGCCGTAGATGTTCTGGTCGTGGCCATTGTCAAGGTCGCCTTTGTACATCCGATGGGTTGCCCCCATGCTTCGAAATCCTTTAGCCCCTGCAACGGTTCGGGCTGATCGATTATGGCCTGGGGTGTCGATGAGGATAATTCCTTTGTGCCGATCCATGGCGTTGCTCAGCAGCAAGGATGCGATCCCGGGCTCTTCTGCCAGCAATGGACCGATTCTCCAGCCTTGGCCAATGGGCAGCAGGCATGGACGGATGCGGACATAGCCATGGCACTGATGGCTGCCGTCCATGGCGACGAAGACATCACCAGCCTGGTGATTCAGCCACTGTTGGAGGAAGTGGGGCCGCGGGCTGATTTCATGACGTTCGTCATAGGCCTGCACCGCATCCAGTGAGATGGCCTTGAGCGGAACAATCGTGATGTCGTTGCGATGCAGCAATCGCCGTGTGGGGTGTTGCGATGACTCTTCAAGGCGCAGATGTTGCCTGCGCGTGGTGATCGAATCCTTTCGGAAGCCCTGACGTTGGTAGAACTCCACCATTGATGGTGCGGCTTCCAGTCCGATGCACGTCACATCTGCGAGTGATGCCAGAGCGTGATCCCAGAGCTGCCTGCCCACTCCACCGCCGCGATGGTCGGGGTGCACCACAAACAGACCCATGAAGCCGTAATCAGGGTTGTATTTCACGGCAGCGATGCATCCCACGGGCATATCGCCCTGCCAGGCCAGCCATACCCCTTGATTCGCCGTGTTGGCATAAATCGCGATGTCCCCAATGCCAGGAGCAAAATCCTCCTGACGTGCCAGTTGCCTGACGAAGTCCAGGTCCGTCTCCTGAAAGGGTCTGATCTCCAGTGATGCCGTCATGGGTGCGATCTTCGATCAGGGCATCGCAGTTTGAGCATCAACCGATTCAGGCCTGTGGCCCTACCCCCATCTGGTGACAAACAGCACCTCCATGACGTAGCAATCATGAAGGTGCAACAGGACCGAGATGGTCGGAACCCCAATGTCTGGCAAGCCGACCGAGGACACCCTGATCGATGCCTTGCGGGGCTGTAGGCACGTTCAGGAACTGAAAGAGCTCGAACAGCGTTTGGCCCAGGTGGATGATGCACCGCCTCTGTTTGATTGGATCTGTGATCTGTTGGTGAACCGTCGCCTGTCCAGAGGCCTGGCGGCCAAACTTCTCCTGCAACTTCACAACTCCTGACGGGCTGGCTCCGGAGCCGACACACTGCACATTGATGGGTATTCATGCTCTTGATTCGTTGTGTTGTTTTGGCGTAAGAGTCCAGACATCAGCCAAAGGAGGCTGCCATGTTTGAAGTTCTTAAGGGCCACACAGGAAGCTGTCAGCGACGCACCTGCTTGAAGTGGGAAACCAGTGGGGAACTCTCTGCCGTGGATCGCCAGAACCTGATGCAGTTGTTGTGTCAGGTCGACAAGCAGGCCTGCCTTGGTCTGGACGCGGACCAGCAAGACGAGTAGTTCAGCACCTGAATTGCACTGGACTGACCATCACGCATCAACGTGGAGCGGATCACAGTTTCCGATAATTTTCCAGTTCTCCTGGGCAAACGGCAGAGATGTAACCGGTGAGTTGAGACGTGATTCTGTTGCGTTCTGATTCGCTTGGGTTCAACGGGATGTCGTCGTACCGCATGGACGTCTGGCTTTCAAAAAGCTTGCGGACGTCGTCCTCTGGCAGTGCGTAGAACCGTTCGGTGCCCATCTTGCAGATGTTTTCACCGGTCCAGCGTGCGATCACCGACTGCTGCTCTCTTGACGTGGTGTTGGCCAGAGCGACCCCCTGGAGGAGCGAACTCAACAGAACAAGAACCTGAGCCGAATGATTCATGCAGCTTCGATGGAGCGACGGTGTATCCATTCCAACAGCTGCTGCTTTAAGCCGCGGTTAAAACATGCGTGGAGCTGATCGGGAAGTTGGCTCTCTGGCGGCCGCCCTCTCACACCAGCGGCCGCCTTCCTTTTTCTGTTCTTGCGATTCAAATAGCTTCGTCGCTGCGCTGGCAATGATCGCCATCGCATTGCAAGCCGCACTGGGGCTGTTTGTTGCCGTACTGCCAGGGTCGCCTCATGGCCCAGTATTCGTCCACCAACCCCAGCAGATAGGTGCCGAGTCGCTGCAGCAGAGAGGAGTGCTTCATGCCTTCACCCTGCCAACGGTTCAACGCCGCCGCAACTGCAGTGGCTGTGCAACAGCGTTGCGTTGAATTGCAGCACGCAGATTGCGGCAGCTCAGGCATTCACAAGGTTGATCGTCGTGAATGGAACTGTGGAAACGGATTGGGCTGGGTTGATCGTGATCAGACACCGCTTCAGATTGGCTGCCTGTGTTATCCCAATCCGTGAGTCGAATGCCAGCTCAGTTGTCTGAGGTGTTTACCTGTTGTGATGCTGTTTGAAATCTGGAATTCACCATCAGTGAACACATCTGGGTGACATCCGCCGCGGCTGGGTTGGTGGCCAGTGCGTCCTTCACGCAACCGCAGTAGTCACGTCCCATGCCTTTCGGCGGCAGTGCACGGGCCTGGTCGATGTAGGCCTGCTGGAAGTAGGCCCTGCATTCCTTGCTGGTGGTCTCCGTCCACTCAAACCTGGCTTCCGCCAGGGCCGCTGCTGGACCAACCATCAGCACCATTGCCCAGACCATCCTCTCCATGGCATCTCAATAGTGAAGAGACCGTACGTCTTCACAGTGATGGCATCCGTCACGGATGCTGCAGTGGCGCCGCTCGGCAGTGATGGGTTAGCCCCGTAGAAGATCACGCTTGCCATGACCGCATCCACCCAGCACTCAAACCACCTGCTTGAGGAGCTGGTGGCTGAGGAGATTGCCAATCAGATCAATCAGATCGCTGAGGAGCTGCAGCGTGAAGGCTGGCCGATCGCCATGGTCAAGCGCTTCATGCACGTCGCAGTTGAACGCCTGCCTGAGTAACCCTCAGATCAGGAGAGTGACTGACGCACCTGCTTCAGTGTTAGGCCGGCTTCGGTGGCGGTCACCCCCGCCAGCACCAGCAGGCCGATCAACCCCACCAGTTGGTTCTGCGCTTCGGCAGCAGCGTCCGCATCCTGAGCCAGCACGGCACCTGCCACGAACCAGGCGGTGGCCACAGCCGAGGTGATCCAGTAGGCCCGCCAGCGGCGCTGGTAGAGGTAGCCGGCCCCGAGTCCGGGCACCACGTTGAGCAGCACGGCCACCCAACCGGCGGAGGATGCCAGCACCTGATCGCGGCTGGGAGTGGTCATGGGTAGGAGCCTAAAGTGCCGGCACTCTGTCGGATCCTTTGCACAATTGTCGTGCGAAGGGCTGTCGATTGCTGCGGATTTGCCTAAAACCGTTGGGTGCTCTTGCCGCTTTCGCCTGATGCGCTCCGTTCTTCTCGCCCTGCTTCCTTTGTTGGTGGCTCCTTCCGCTGCCCTGGCGCAGAAGGAGATCCCCAAGGCCCCCGGTTTTGATCAGTGCCCTGCTGGCTACGTCAACACCCTCGGTACCACCTGTGTGTCTCCGGTGTATTACGAGGTAGCTCCCACCAATGGCCAGGCCTGCAAGGCCGGTTGGATGAACATCGGCGCTGGCTACTGCAAGAAGAAGAAGAGCCCACTCGGCGTGCTTTGATCCACTGCCCCTACCGGTCCGCGATGAAGTGGGAATACACCCAGCTCCGCTTTGTGCCCCGCGGTAAGTCGTGGACCGGTGAGATCGAAGAGTTGTGGCTGGATGATCGTCAGATCATTTCCCGCAGCCACCCCCAGCGTGATGTGACCTTGGTGGGGTTGATGAATGAGCTGGGGGAACAGGGCTGGGAGCTCACCACCTATGCCCAGCCCTTCACCGGTTACCACGGTGGTTGCTACACCTTTAAGCGCCAGAAGTAATCCGTCAGCCCCCGTTCACGGGCGACCGCTCAGAGCTTCTGACGCCAGACCTTGAGATGCTCGAGGGCGATCACCAGATCTCGGCAGTTCACGCAGCGGTTGCCGTTGCAGGCGCGGTAAAACGGTCCATCCACGCCCTGAAACATGCGCACGGTGTCTCCATCGCGCGTGGTCACCACAGAGGCTGATGTCATGGCTCGTCTCCGGAATCACGGTTGCGTGAAGTCAACGCCGTGGAGCGATCAGGGTGCAATCAGACAGCCGAGGCATGCACCGCTTAGTGGAATCTGTCGCCTGCACTTCTCTTCACCCAGAAAACATATGCGAGCCGCTGCAATCCGGCAAATCATTGATTGCGTTCGGTAAACATCAGCTCCACACCTTAATTGCACCATATGAACAAGGGGAAGGCCGCCCCTCCCGGATGGGAAGGACGGCCTATCTCGCTCGTTTGTGCATAGCAATCGACCTGATCAGTAATGCTTCAGGGAGTTGGAACCTCAAGCAAAGGGACTGAAGAAACGGTCGAAGCGTCTGGCTGGATGGCGCCTGGGGCCATGGGGTCCAGTTGTGAAGGCTTGTGGACTCCTGGGCACCTGAAGACGGTGCAATGGAGTGTCGATTGACGTGGCGCTCAAGGAAAGCCTGCCAAAGGACGAGCCTTACGGATGGGTGGAAACTGTTGGAGCAGGAGCCGAGTCAGTCAGGCAGCTTCTGGGTGTTGCTCAGGTGGAGTGTCGGCCGTCATGGGCACCTCCGATCTCGATGACCACAGTGTTGGTCGCGTGGAGCACATCCGGCAATCGGTGTTAAGGCGCATTGCCTCTGGGGCAGCGCCCACCGATGTTGGGAATGGCGTGCTTGCCGACAGCCTTTGGATCCACTGGTGATCGTTGCGCTGGGGTTGCTGGCCACCGCCATGGCCTCCTGCATTGGCCTGTTGATCCTGCAGCTCGGTCTCTGGCGGGTGTTCGCAGTGGCGCCGCAGTTGCAGGCTGCGGCGGACACGCCTGTGCCCCGGACCTCCCTCACGGTGGTGATTCCGGCCTACAACGAAGCCGGCAACATCGGCGCTTGCCTGGCCAGCGTGCTCAAGGGCCAGCCCCCCTGCGTGGAGTGGCAGGTGTTGGTGGTGGATGACGACTCAACCGATGCCACAGCGGAGCTGGCGGTGGCCTGTGCTGCCCGCCACCCGCAGTCCACGGCGGGGTTCAGTGTGCTGCCGGCAGGTCCCCGTCCGGCCTCTGAACGCTGGGTGGGCAAGAACTGGGCGTGCACCCGGGCCATGGAGCAGGTGCGCAGCGACTGGGTGCTGTTCATCGATGCCGATGTGCAGCTTCAAGCCGATGCCATCCCACGAGCACTGGCTCAGGCGATCGCGGATCAGGCGGATCTGTTGAGCCTGGCGCCGCGACTCACCTGTGGCTGCTTGGCCGAATGGATGGTGCAACCGATCATGGCCAGCCTGCTGGGGCTGGGTTTTCCGATCGAGGCCGCCAATGATCCCGACTCCGACGTTGCCTTTGCTGCGGGACCGTTCATGCTCATCCGCCGCAGTGTTTATGAGCGGATCGGTGGGCACCGTGCTCTGGCGGCAGAGGTGGTGGAGGATCTGGCATTGGCGCGCAGGATCAAGACGGGCGGTTATCGCTTGCGCTACCTGCTGGGTCTTGATGCCGTTGATCTGCGTATGTACGCCGATCTGGCCGCGTTGTGGGAAGGCTGGACCAAAAACTGGTGCCTTGGACTGGATCGCGATCCCGGCAAAGGACTGGCTGCTGCTGGCGTGGTGGTGCTGATGTTCAGCCTGCCCTGGTTGCTGATTCCAGTTTCGACTGGATTGTTGTTGGTTCTCCCGATCGCTCAGCGGTGGTGGCTGGCTCTGCTGGCTGCCGCCACAGTCGCAGTTCTTCAGCAGTTCATCCTGCGTCTGTGGACCAGACGGGAATTTCAACTACCCATCGATTACTGGTGGCTGATGGGGGCCGGAGGGTTGATTGTTGGCGCCATCGGGCCCGTGTCGGTTTGGCGGACCTTCACCGGTCAGGGGTGGACCTGGAAGGGACGCTCACTGCGTTGAAGTTGCCTGGTGGTTCTGATCACATCTCTGCGTGTCGATCAGAACATCGACATCGCTTTGACTTTGATCACTTTAGTTTGATCCAACCCTTGCAGATCATCCAAAGCGATCAAACGTTGTTTGATCATGTCGGCTAACACGAACAACACATTACCTTCGTCAAACTCAGCGCGCCCTTCATACAGATAGCGCTCAGTGCTGAGGTGGTCATGCAGCTTCCAGACCGATTCCGGTGTATCAAGGTTGCTGGATTGCTCCTGCAGAGTTGAAATCAAAGCCGTGATTGAACGATGTTTGCCAAGTTCGAAGGCAGTGCGGGCAACGGCCTGTTCTTCGGATGTCCAGTCTGTTGCCGACATGAAGGGGAAAGCGGTGAGGAGGAAATCAGCGTTGGTCAGAAATGGTCAAATGAATGATTCACTTCGGAGTTGTGGCAGCTGAAACCAGGGAGTGGAAGGCGATTCATGATGTTCGCGATGATAGCCAAAGTGGTAACAAGCTGCGAAAGATAGTGCTGGATGCAAGGCCAGGCTGCGCGTTGTCACGCCCGGTCGTGTCGTGGCCCCACGTCGGTGGGGTAACCAGGTTCCCACTAGAAACAATTGACAGGAACTGATGATCAGTGGCAGAACGCTGAACAACAGCAGATGCATGATCTGAACAGGGAGATCAGAACCGTTGAGAATGACAAGTGTCAGCCAAAGAAAACTTAAATTCAACAGTTGTTGGCCACCCAGATAGTTGCCCATAAAGTGAACATACCAATCCAGGATGTTGTTTTTCGTGCAACATTGGTAGTCAGGATCCTGGAACGTTTCCGGTGCCAGGTGATGACGTATGTGGTTGCGGGAACAACGCTCATAAGACAAGCCTGCATACATCATTAAACAAACTTTGCCGATCCAGCTGTTCAATCCGGGATGACCCGGAACAAGACTGGCGTGCATGGAATCGTGGGCAACGATGAACAGCCCGGTATGCAGAAAGGCCCTCAGCAGAATCAAGCTGCCAATCAACAGCCCAGGCGTCTGATCGAGTGGCAGGGTGTAGCTCAGGCCCAGGGAGAGCAGCCAGGCGGATCCAATCAGACCAGCCAGAACCAACCCTTTGCGGGCCTGAGGGCTGAACTCATTTGCCACCCAGCTTGAGCAACTCGGCTGGAGATGCCAGCAAGTCGATGGCCACGAAATAGATTTTGTCGTTTTCATCCAGAAGGAAGCGCCAAGCCACGTTCATGCCCACCTCACGACCGAACCAGGGGGTCTGCACCTTGCCGGTGACCTTGATCTGATTGAAGCCACCTTCGGTCGGCTCGCCATAACCGCCCTGGGGCATCAACTTCAGGTTCTGACAATCCCGCTTGAAGAATTTCTGGATGGCGTCGCGGCCGACAATGGGACGCTGGAACGGGGGCTGCAGAGCACCATCGTTGAGAAACAGATCGATCAGCTGATCAAAGTCGTTGGCATTGAGCAGCTGCATGTAGCTGAGGATGGTCTGATTCAGCACGCCGGGGATCAGAATCTCCTCGCGTTGATCAACCGGTGTCGGAGCCACGATCGGCTCGGTGACCACCTGGCTGTCGTCCACATCGGGGTCGTAGCCCATGTCGACCACGAAGTTGCGCAGCAGGGTGATCTGTTGGCCCTGCTCAACTTTCTTGACGGCCTCCAGCACCGAGTTGGCGTTTGCGGACAACCTGTACCCCTGAGGAATCGGAGCCACCTTGCCCTGGCGCATGAATTCGCCCAGCTCGTACCAGAAGCACAGCTTCACGTTCACCGACCAGTAGGCGTAGCGCGCCGAAATCGGGCTGTTGATCTTGGAAGCCAAATCGCACATCACCTTGGTCTGCTCGTCAAAGCTCATCGCCAGAATTTCATCCATCGTCGGCTGTGCCAGCGCCATGCGGGCCGCACCCGGTGCCGCCACGGTGATGGTCTTCCCCATTTCCAGATAGGCAAACCAGATAAGTGCCAACTGGTCCTCTGCGCTCAGCAGCTTGAAGCGGGCTGTGATGGCCGGGACTGCACCAGCGCTCAACGTGTCTGGGAAGATCTGACGAGCTTTGTCGAGCGTGAACATCCGCAGGGGACACAGAGCCTTCGAACCGTAACACTATGTTTCGAGTTCACGCTGGATTGGGCTCAGGGCCTGCGGATGTCGCTCTGATCTGTTATGGAGTGTTGGGTTTGGCGCGATGGTCGTCAGCAGCCCTGCGGGCATCCTGGGCCCGGCGCCGCAGGGCGGCATGGCGGAAAGCCTTTTCCAGTTTGGTCAGCTTTGGCTGGTTGTCTTGAATGGCGGCCTCAGCACGTGCTTTGGCGGCGTTGATGAAGTCGTCCGATTTGGTGCCACTCAATCCACCCATGGCTTCGCTGCAACTACATCCAGGGTGAACAGTCCAAGGATCGAAAAGCGCCAAACAACAGGCCTTCTATTGATTTGATCCATGCACCCAACAAGGGGAAGGCCGCCCCTCCCGGATGGGAAGGACGGCCTATCTCGCTCGTTTGTGCATAGCAATCGACCTGATCAGTAATGCTTCAGTGAGTTGGAACCTCAAGCAAAGGGACTGAAGAAACGGTCGAAGCGTCTGGCTGGATGGCGCCTGGGGCCATGGGGTCCAGTTGTGAAGGCTTGTGGACTCCTGGGCACCTGAGGACGGTGCAATGGAGTGTCGATTGACGTGGCGCTCAAGGAATGCCTGCCAAAGGACGAGCCTTACGGATGTGTGGAAACTGTTGGAGCAGGAGCCGAGTCAGTCAGGCAGCTTCTGGGTGTTGCTCAGGTGGAGTGTCGGCCGTCATGGGCACCTCCGATCTCGATGACCACAGTGTTGGTCGCGTGGAGCACATCCGGCAATCGGTGTTAAGGCGCATTGCCTCTGGGGCAGCGCCCACCGATGTTGGAAATGGCGTGCCCATGCCTGGTTTTGGCCCAATACCGCTGCAATGTGGAAGACCTGAAGGGCTTTGGTTTCAGATAAGCCAGCTTGGAGTCATGACCATGTCGCTCCAGCACGTGATCGCCCGCAGCAAAGCGCGTGGTCTGATCAACGGATCGGCGACGCCGGACCTTGGTCAAGCGATGGACGTGCACCGTCTCTTAGTACTTGAGGGCGACGCACGTCTTGCTTCAGCTCTGCTGACATTCGTTCTGTCACTGCCACCGCCTACTGAGCCTGCTGGATGAGTGGCATTCAAGGTACGGCTGTATGCGATGGTGAGTTAGTACGGTTTTGGCCTTTTTTTTGACGATTTTCATTGGCAATCTCTCCTGGGACGCTGAGAGAGAAGACCTCGTTCATCTGTTCAGCCAGTACGGCGAGGTCAGCAAGTGTTCGCTGCCTTTGGATCGGGAGACCGGCCGAAAGCGTGGCTTTGCCTTTGTCGACCTTGCCAATGCTGCGGATGAAAAGTCCGCCATCGACGACCTGCAGGACGTCGAGTGGATGGGACGCGGGATCACAGTTCGTCAGGCCGAACCCCGCCGCTGATTTCAGCTCGGTTCAGCGCTTGCCGATGACCTCTTCCCAGCTGATGAGTTGGGGAGAGGTTTTGAGCTGGTTGGAAGGAGGGTGCTTCGGGGTTGCGCTCTTGCGCGCAGTCAAGTTTGCGGCACGCCGTGCGGTGTGTTTCTTCATTGGGTTCAAAACAGGGTTATCGGGTTCTCGCTCGCCTGCGTTATCAGGGTTGCTCAGCTCACAGGCCTGAACAGACCTGCTTCACCACTTCAACATGACACATCGGTGATTGGTGCTGCTGCTCGCGCACGGCTGTTCGCGCTCGACTGATGGACGTGCCCACACAGCAGGATCAGCGCGTGTAGTTTTGTGAAGAAGTTCACGGTTGCGCTGAAAGCGCGCCTCAGCGAGATGTCTACGCAGCTGCTTCTAACCATTTTTGGCGCCTTTTCCGCCGCCAGCATGGTGCTTTGGATCTCGCGCCTCTCAGGTTCGGGGCAGCCCCAAAGTTGATGTCTATTCAGGATCGCTGCCTCCAGCAACGACCGCTGGCTGACCGGGCGTTCATGGATTTCAAGTACACACCCGCCGGCTCTCAGGAGCAGAGGAGTGCTCTCGCTTGCCTGCATGCGTTGGTCCTGGAATGGATTGAGCTCGAGTCAGGTCCTTGTTCTCATGGACATAAAGAAACGTCTCGTCGACATCAAGATCTATTGACCCATTCGCTTGGTTTGTGACTACGCCCTTAGCTTGGCGATCCACGCAATCGGGTCATGCGCAGCTATCAAGACATCAAGCGCAGCAATGAGATTGCGATGGGTCTGTCGTTCATCGTCGTCTCTGTCGCGGTGTTAGCAGCGCTTTCCGTTCTCGCATCCCAGGCCTGAGACCTTCGGTTGAATTCAAAATCCCTCAGTTGGGGTATGTGTCGTCATCATGGTTTCGCCTGAATGGGGACACTGCATCTCCCCGGCATGCCGCCTCTGTTTGATCTAATCCTTGATTGCAATGGCGTGCTCAACACCGAGCGCGTCGAAGCGGCTGATGCCGATGCGGCCTGGCGTGCCGGATTGATGCTGCACCTCGGCACGCTCAAGGGAGTGGTGCAACTGGATGAGGTGGATCAGCCTCAGGGCAACCCTCCAGCTTCAGGGTCTTAATCTTGTCTCAAGATTGGATCGGAGGGTGATGCTGTGGTGATGGTGGCGATGGTCGGCTTCTTGTCTGCGCTTTCGTCTCTGCCCGGGGCGGACGTTGGCTTGTTTCAGCAGCTGAACCAGGAGCTGGGCGCTCTCTGTCAGGCGCCACCTGCCAAGGCGGTCAAGGTGTGTGCATTGCATGCACGGCTGGTGAACCGCTGAACTGCAGGCATGGCTGAGTGGGAGCAGAGGTTCAAGGGGGTTGATCTTCAGTCAGAGGGTCATGTGCGGCTGTGTGAGGCCCTCGAAGCTGCCGGACTTCTGTTCAGTTTTGAGGTGCACATCTGCATTCCTGAGGGTGCAACAGGCACCCGTCGCACCCTGGATCTGCTGGTGATCTCCCCCCATGGGCTGCTCAATGTGGAAATTGACGGAGCTCGCCACAACAAAACCAAACGCCGCGACAAGGATTACAACCGTGATCGTCTCCTCAGTCGCCATCTGCGCACGCTGCGGTTCACCCATGACGCGGTTCTTAGTGATCCTCAGGCGGTGGCGCGCACCATTCAGATTGAGTTGGAGCAGGACCGTCGTTCCCTATTCCAGCAACTCAGTGGGCCGTAGGCGCTGTCACGGCTTCCTACGCTGACGCCATGACTAAGGGATCCATCCCGAACAATCCGGCCCAGGATCTTGAGGCCGCCCGTCAACGGGGTCGCTGGCTGAGCGACGAGGAACAGGCGGAACTCGATCGTCAGAACCAGCGGATTCAGCTGTCCCAGGAACAGGATCGCAGCCGTCGCCATCGATTAACCCTGCTCACAGCCGTTTGCGTTCTGTTGCCACCGCTGTGGCCCGTGGCATTCGGCCTCAGCTTTTATCTACTGTTTCCCCAAACGGCAGCGCGGATCGGTTTTGTGGCGGGTGTTGTTCTGCTGCTGGGGGGGCTGGCTGTTGCCGTTGCACTGGCCCTGGTCACAATCGGATTGCTGCAACTGCTGTTTTGAGCCAACAACAGAGGCTGCAGCGGTTCTTACAACACACTGCCCCATGAATCGTTACGTTATGTAAACACAGGTAAAAAAGTCATGTCAGGTCGGTTCGGAGTGGTGGGTTGTGGTTACGTCGGTTCTGCTGTTGCCCTTCACCTCCGCGCACAGGGCTACGAGCTGACGGGCACCACCACGGGCCCGGCTCGTCTGGCTGAGTTGTGCGATCTGGTCGACCATCCCCGCATTCTTCGAGCTGGTGATTCCGCCGCCGACTTCAGTGTTTTCGACGACCTTGATGGTGTGTTGATTGCCATGGCTCCGACCACGGCCAGCTACGAGGAAGATCAGTACAGGGCGGTTTACGGCGAAGCGGTTCCTGCCATTGTCAAAGCTCTCCGAGAGCGCCCTCGCCAACGTCCGCTTCACGTCAGTTACCTGAGCAGCGCTGGGGTCTATGGCGATCAGTGCGGTGCCGTCACCACGGAGTTGTCATCCCCGGATCTCAGCAACAGCACCAACGAACTACTGGTGCAGGCGGAAAATGCTGTCCTTGGGCTCAACACTCCATCGATTCAGACCTGTGTGCTGAGGTTGGGGGGGATCTACGGGCCCGGAAAAGACATCCCATCGTTCATTCGCAGTGCCTCGGGGCAGCAGGTGGCCAAGAACGGCAACCACATCAATGCCTGGGTGCACCTGGAGGACATCGTTCGCGGGGTTGAGTTTGCCCTGCAGCGCAGACTTCAGGGCATCTACAACCTCGTGGATGACCTTCAACTCAGCCGTCGCGAGCTCTCCAATGCACTCTGCGATGAAGAAGGGCTCCCCCCTGTGATCTGGGACAACCACGATCGTCCAGGGGCCAGGGTGTTCAACGCACGTGTCTCCAATGCACGGCTGCTCCAGATGGGCTTCTCGCTGAGAACCCGGTCCATGCTCGAACCGGTCGCCGCTTGTTGATCCGACCGCTCAGCTGTCGTAGGTGCGGCATCCCTTTCGCCAGGGATTGGCGGCGCAATCCATTGCCCAGTAATCCATTTTCGGAGCGTTCTGCGATTCTTGCGTTGGAACAGCTGGCACCACGGAGCGCCGCCGACCGATGCGTGGCAGGTGATCCGTGATCATTTTCAGTCCGAAGCGAGCCATCATTCCTCTCGTGCTGAATCGGTGCTAGCTCGCCCTTGAGCGAGGCGACAGTCCTTCAAAACGAGTTTTTCTGTAAAAACACCGTGATTCATCCCCTCGAGCTTCTCGATCGATGGCGCCGGCATCTGCCAGGTTCTCGACGCTGGCGGCGCGATTCAGCAGCGGCGGCCACACCACCGGATCAGGATTGGTTGCGGGAGCCCGCAACCCTTGAGGAAGCATCGGCGCTTTATCCTCACCTCAGCCTGGAGCAAGCGATGGTCCGTTATCAACGGTTCAGGCTGGGCATGCGTTGGCAACGGGATCAGGAGCTCAGCTGATCAGCACAAGCGTCAGCTCCAAGCCGATGAAGCCCACGAGAAAAAAGGCTGCCAGCAGAGACGCCTCTCGGAAGAACCGCGCCACGACAACCCCGGCTCCCACCAACACGGAGGAAATCATGATGGCTGTCAGGTCGTCCGACACGGTGTTCAATACGTAACAACATTAACTTAACCAATTAAAACTTCGTCCACGATGAGGCCTCTTGCCGTTTTTGTATCAGAACGAACAATTGGTTGGTCCATTGTTCGGCGTAATGGACTCAATTGAGTTAGTAGACGGCTTTGGATCTCCTCGTTCAACACGCTGATCGACCCGGTTTGGCCCGTCTGATCGTTGCCAGTGTCCATGGTGCGTTATGGCTGCAAACCCACTTCCCGGAGGAGGAATGGACCACGTTGCTATCCGGCGAAGCCTGTTTCGGTATGGATTGCCTGAGCACGCTGCTCGTGGATGCACACTCCGCAGGATTATTTGTGAATGAACCTATTGTTGTTGAATCCTGACGATTCTTGTGTGTTGATAACACCATTCTGAATGATTTGTTGTTGTCGTCGAAGCTGGTTCCAGTAAGGATCTTTGTAACTTTATTCTCTGCCTGAGATATCATCTCTTTCTTCTACGAAGACGAAGATCAAATTCTCCCCCTTCTCCTTCATCATGTGGAGGTTGGTCAAGATCATTGCTCCTGCAGAGATTGCTTGGGAATTCGAGATCGGATGCGTCAGTTGAATCTTGATATCGATCAGTTCAGCGTACGTTTGGTGGCCTGAATTCAGCGTTTGTGAACATCAGTTGAGGACAGCCACAGCAGTGCCAATCCTGTCTCTAGAAATGGTGGGTCCCGTTCTGAGACGCTGTGGCGGACGACTTCTGCACTGAGTTTGCTTCGGCTTTAGCCGTGTTGTTGATTGAAATGAATGCCGAGCTAGAGGATTTCGCCGAACAAGTTGATTTAAGCATCGCTTTGGAACTTGAACCGACCCTCTGACGCTGAACGCGATCAGCTCTCCGCATATCGCAGTGCCTTCAGTCCCATCACCAAGTGAGTTCGGAAGCTGCCCAGGGCCATGACCTGTTTTGGTGTTCTGGTATCGCTGACGGCATCACCCTGGCTTTCGATCCACTGGAGCAGTTCGTTGGTTTGATCTGCCCAGGCACTTAGAGCTGCCCGCAGCAATTCGTCCTCATCAACGCTGGCCATTCGCGCTTGCGTGCCCTCCATCGCTGCTTTGAGCAGGGCGCTGAGCTGGTGGCGGCTCAGGGCATCGGGGACAGAGGAATCGGGGTCGATACTTAAGGAAACCTGAAGGCGATGCATTCACCGTAGACCTGCATGGGGTCGTGATGCCACACCGGTCCTCGCTCAGATCGGTTGAACGTCTGGGTCGACTGGCTTGCCTTGAATGGTCAGGGCGAGTCGTCGTGCCAGCAACAGGGAGGGGTAAACCCCCGCGGCACGTCCATCGTCGCGAAACAGTTGGCGCATCATCAGCAGCAGTGGATCACTCGGTTGCATGCGTCGGCACAGTTCTGCAATGGCCGCGCTTCCGTGCCAAATCGTGTCGCCTTCCAACAGCATCGCCCCGTCAGCTAGGCGGTAACCCTGTTGCTGAAGGCGGCAGCGCAGCTCGTTGTCGGCCCGACCATCACGGATTTCTAGCTCCTTGATACCGCCCACCAACTCACTGCGCAGGGCAAAGGAACGGCAGAAGGGGCAGCCGCCGTCGTAGACGAGGGTGAGAGTCATCGGACAATTCTGTCGTGGGTGCCCTCCTGTCGTTGATCCTGTCGATGCTGATCTGCTTGTTGCCGGCTCCGGCCGCTGCAGACTGGAGCTGTGACGGTGATCCGCTGAGGGTGGAGACCGTGGCTGGTGCGGTGGATCCGACCGGTCTGCCCGGAGGAATTCCGAACACCTCGGCCGGGACGCTCCCCGGAGATGGAGTTCTGATCCACTGGCGTGACATGACCTTGCAGCTACCGCGTACGAACAATGCCGGTGCTCCCAGCTACACCGACGGTCGTTGGTGGTGGCGGGTCGAGGACCCCCTGCAACCGGAATTCCTGCAGCGCCGCGGCTCGATCGTCGCCTACGACTGCCTACCGCTGCCCTGAGTTCAGCGCCGACGGCGTCGCCGATCCGCCTTTCGGGTCCCTCCGTAGCGGTACCCGGGTTGCGCTTTCAGCGCGGGCCAGCAGGAGGGACAAACGAAGATCCACTCCGTCAGCGCATCGGTTCGGACCCTGTAGTGCAGCTCTCCGGGTGATGCACAGCAATCACAGCTCAGCGCTCGAGCGCCATCTGGCATGGGTCTGGCCTGTGGTGGAACAGTCCTTTTAGATAGTGCTGCGCCACCATCCGCTCCTGGCTGCCCTGCTGAAACAGGAAGCCAGCGATGGCCACCTGGACCAGTCGGTACTGGTCCCATTGCGGATGGCTCTCGATGAATCGGCCCATGGCTTCACAAAGATCCTGCGGCAACTGGTTTTCCACACTGACGTGTGGCGGCATGGAATCCGGAGTGGTCAGCAAATTGCTCTCTGCGCTTCCTGCAATCCATCTCCGCACGTCAGGAGTCGGTTCGTCAAAACCGTTCCGATGGACCGATCAAGTTGACCTTGTTCGGGGTGAGATCAGTTTTTGCAGTCGTTCTGGAGCGCGATGTGCGCTGGACTACAGGCTGCTCTCCGGCCTCGTCAAGAGGAAAACCGGTTTTCCCCCGCCAGTGGCAGACCCGTCTTGGCATCGACATCCTGAGGATGTCGGATTGTGGAAAAGCTGTTAGGAACATTGGCGAAGCCGTGGATTGATTCATCGTTAACTGCTTCTGATCAATCATTGGCGAGCTGATTGGCGATCGTGTTTCTGTCTCAGGAGAGCCAGAAGCCCCCCTGCATCAATGTGCTCCAGAGCTGCTGTTGGTCGTCCACTGCATCGGTGGTCGATGGCGATTGGCGCATGGGCGGGGTCCACCAGTCCCGCATGCGATCAATGGGCGCGCGTCGGCGCGGCCACGGGCATGAGGTCATGACGAAAAGGGGGTTCTGGTGTTAGTGCAGCGTGAACAGTGGTTGTTGGCATGGGTTGTTTCACTTATTGCATCCCCGTTCGTGCTGAGAGTGTTGGCATGGTGATTCCATTGCGTCGTTGATCCATGGACGAGCCCTCCTCGGTGACGCCGCTCACGGCCCTGGTGGTCGATGCGGAAGGGAGGCTCACCTACATGGGTGTGGATGGACGACGTCGGGTGATCGTTGGCGATGCAGAGCTCCTCAAGCGCCTGCAGCAGCTTCATGACGACAGCGGCAATGTCGACGGCGGTTGCGGAATCTGATCAGCCAGTTGACGCACTAGTACAGACGCACTAGAACAGGTGTATCAGTGAGGTCCTCATGGCTTGCAGCTCTCCCTACGCCACCTTCCGTGCCGATGCCTGGATGCGGCAGTCCCTGATTCGCCCCCGCAAAGTGCTGAGTGACACGCCAGCGTCCGCGCCGCCTCGCTCGGCAAGTTGCAAGGTCAGGTCTTCGCGGTCCTCTGCAGCTGTTCAGGGTGAATTGTTTCTTTTTCCCGTCATCGTGTCCTGCTGAGCCTCGATGACGGGCAGTCCATGGCGATGCGTGACTGCTCAGATGCATCCACTGTCCAGATCTGGCAATCTGAACATTTCGGCATTGCCTTCCATGCTGCTGTTCGCTTCTCAGACGGCCCCCGGTGGCCCGACGGTCATCCTTCCCGCCCTGCTGGTCACTGGCCTTCTGATCGCGGCATCCCAGGCGTTCGTTCCCAAGGGCTGATCACAAAAAAGCGGGGGAGTGTCCCCCGCTCCTTGCTGTTGTCTGGAGAATCAATACACCCCGTAGCTCACGCCGCGGTAGCGAAGTTCGCGGCCGCCGGTGGCCTCCTGATCCTGTTGGATCGGGTCATATGCCACGCCGCGATAGCGCAGTTGTGGCTTCTGGCCAAATTCCACCGGTGTGTGGGTGGCATCGATGTGGTCAGCACTGCCGAAGGCCTTGGCCATCTGCAGGCGCGCCCGTTGCATGGCCCGGGTGCGGGTGGTGCGGGCTTTGATCAGTTGAAGTGTGTTCATGACATCACCTCTTCAGCGCCCATGCCCCCGTTGCCTGGCGTGGGTCTGACTGCAGCTCCATGGATGAAGCTCAACGTGCCTTGACCATAGGCCATTTCTGTAACAACGGCTACCAATTGGCGACTGTGCTCTTGTCTGGCCTTGCCAGCATGGATTCATGACCCCGTTATGGCCTGTCCTCTGTATTTGTGGCCCTTCCGCGGCCGGCAAAACCACCTTTGCGGCGTCTCTTTCGCAAGCCCTGCAGGCCCGTGGTCGTCAGCCTCTGCAGATCGCCTGCGACGACTACTACCGCCAGGATTGGAGTCCCCATCCGCTGTTCGGGTTCGACACAGCAGATGCCATCGATGATCAGGCCCTGCGGGTTGATCTTTCCGCGGCACGTCAGGGGCAGGCCCAGACTTTGCGCACGTACGACATGCGCACCCGCCGCGTTCAGCGGCGGTCGATCACAACTGCTTACAACGTGATTCTTCTGGAAGGTGCCTACGGACCTCAGCACCTGGTGAACGATTTCCCGTTCCTTTTGGTGGTTTATCTGGAGGAGTCCGTGCCCCGGCGACTGTGGCGACGTTTGCGGCGGGACGTCCGCGATCGCCATCGTTCCCCCCGCTATGTGATCCGTCAGATGTTGCGGGAGATGCTGCCTGGGGAGCGCCATTTCATCCAACCCCTCAAACAGAACGCCAGTGTTGTGATCCGCGATCAGTCCAAGGGGCTTGACCAGGTGCTGACTCTGTTGGGATCCGTTGGCTCAGACGACGTCTGAGTGGGACCCAGGCGTTGTCTTGATTGGCACGGCACGTTTTGACCGCCGCGGCTAACAAGCGGGAAGTCTGTTTTCTCCGAATGGCCTCCTACAAGATCAGCATCGAAGGTGGTTCCACCTTTGAGTGCGCCGATGACGTGTACATCCTCGACGCCGCTGAAGAAGCCGGTGTGGATCTGCCCTACTCCTGCCGAGCCGGAGCCTGCTCCACCTGCGCCGGCAAGTTGCTGAGTGGGTCCGTTGACCAGACCGACCAGAGCTTCCTGGACGACGATCAGATCGGCCAGGGATTTGCCCTGCTCTGCGTCAGCTATCCCACCAGCGACTGCAGCATCAAGGCCAACGCCGAGGACGACCTCTGACGGTCACGCTTTGCGTGTGATCACTGGTTTGCGGCGGTTCGGATACAGCTCCCGGCACATCGGACAGATCCGACCGTCGCAGCCGCGGGCGGTGCAGAACTCCCGCCCGTAGAAAATGATCTGCAGGTGCAGTCGATTCCAGGCCTCCCGCGGGAACAGATCCTTGAGGTCTCGCTCGGTGCGCTGCACGTTGTCGCCGTTGCTCAGTCCCCAGCGCTGGGCCAGGCGATGAATATGAGTGTCCACAGGAAAGGCCGGTACGCCGAAGGCCTGGGACATCACCACGCTGGCGGTTTTGTGCCCAACGCCCGGCAGTGCCTCCAGCGCCTCGAAACTCTGGGGGACCTCGCCGTCATGACGCTCCAGCAACAACTGCGCGAGTCGGCGGACATTCTTGGCTTTGGTCTTCGCCAGGCCCAGTTGGCGGATGTGCTGCAGGATCTGCTGCTCCTCAAGTTGTGCCATGGCCGCAGGGTCAGGCCCAGCGGCAAACAGAGCCGGGGTCACCTCGTTCACTTTTTTGTCTGTGCACTGGGCGCTGAGCAGCACCGCGATCAGCAACGTGAATGGATCGCTGTGATCCAGAGGGACCGGCGTCTCCGGATACTGGTCGTTCAGCCGTTCCAGCGCCACCTGCGCTCGTTCCTTCTTGCGCATGGACCTCACCGGCTCTCCACAGGCAATGATGCCTGCAGTGCAATGGCGTTGACGTCGCAGCTGTTATGGCGTCGTTGAAAAGGGTGGTTCGACATTCGTTCAGCCTGGTGCTGCTGGCCTTGGTTGCATTGGCCGGCTGCAGCAGTCGCGATCCAGAACAGCAAACCTCCGATTCCAGACCAACGGTTCTCACCAGCTTCACCGTGCTGGCCGATCTGGCAAGAAATGTGGCTGGGGATCGCCTACATGTGCGCTCCATCGTCAAGCCTGGAGCCGAAATCCACGGCTATCAGCCCACCCCCAGTGACATCGAACGGGCCAGTTCCGCTGATCTGATTGTTGAAAACGGTCTGGGCCTGGAGCTCTGGTTCCGTCGATTCACGGCTGCCGCTGGTGACGTGCCGACCCTCACCCTTGCCGAAGGGATGCAACCGCTGCTGATCACAGAGGATGCTTACGCCGGAAAGCCCAATCCCCACGCCTGGATGTCGCCGCAGCGGACGATGCACTACGTGGATCGCTTGGTGGATGCTTTTTCAGACCTCGATCCAGCTGGCGCTGAACAGTTCGCAGCCAATGCCGCCGTTTACAAGGCTGAGCTTCAGCAGCTGGACCATGATCTGCGCGATGCCCTTCAAACCATTCCGCCAGAGCGTCGGCTGTTGGTGACCTGTGAAGGGGCCTTCTCCTACCTGGCGCAGGACTATGGCTTCGAGGAGGCCTACCTCTGGCCAGTGAATGCGGAGAGTCAGGTCACGCCGAAGCGGATGGCCCGCCTGATCGCGACCGTTCGGGAGCGTGACATTCCCACGATTTATTGCGAAAGCACGGTCTCCGACAAGGCGCAGCGGGAGGTGGCCACTGCCGCTGGGGCCCGCTTCGGGGGCAGCTTTTACGTTGATTCCCTCTCGGAGGCAGATGGACCGGCCCCTTCGTTGCTGGAGCTCCAGCGTCACAATATGGATCTGATCAGGTCCGGACTTCTGGAGGTGCAGCGCTGATGCGGATCGAGGCGGATCAGCTCTGCGTTGACTACAACGGCACCGTGGCGCTCTATGACGCCAGCCTGCACCTTCCCGCTGGTTGCATCTGCGGCCTGGTGGGCATGAATGGTGCCGGCAAGTCCACCTTGTTCAAAGCTCTCACCGGCTTTGTCCGTCCATCCCGTGGACGCATCCGTATCAACGGTGCTCCAGTCGCGGAGGCCCAGCGGCAGCAGTCGGTGGCCTACGTACCCCAGAGCGAGGGGATCGATAGTCAGTTCCCTGTCTCCGTCTGGGATGTGGTGATGATGGGGCGCTACGGCGCCATGAATCTGCTGCGCATTCCCCGCAGTTCCGATCGGGTGGCTGTGCGCGACGCCTTGAAGCGGGTGGATCTGTTTGACCTTCGCTCAAGGCCGATCGGAGCCCTCTCCGGTGGACAGCGCAAACGCGCCTTTCTGGCTCGGGCGATCGCGCAGCGTGCCGATGTGCTCCTGCTGGATGAACCCTTCAACGGCGTTGACGTTCGCACTGAAAAGTTGATGGCGGAACTGTTCATGCAGTTCCGCGAGGACGGCCGCACGATTCTTATCTCCACCCATGACCTGAGTCATGTGCGGGAGTTCTGCGATCTCGTGGTGTTGATCAACAAAACCGTTCTGGCCTACGGCGAAACCTCCGAGGTGTTCACCCCAGAGAATCTCGCCATGACGTTCGGTGGGTTGCCGCCGGATCTGTTGACCGGCAACAGCTCCAGCGACGATTCCCTTTAATCGACTGCTTCGGCCCCGCGCTCCATCACGCGGTTGAGCACCTGCTCCTTGATCCGGGCGCGATCCCGTTCCACATAGATCTCAGCCCAGTGTTCGGGCTTCGACTTGGCCTTCACCGGTTCCAGCTGCTCTTCGATTTCGGCGAACACGCTGTCCACGAAGGCCGCCGGATCGTCGCCGAAGCTGTCATGCCGGGCCAGCACCTTGTCCAGACGGTTGATCAGACGGGTGGCACGCGACATGGGGAGAGAGAAACTTAAGTTTGATCCTGGCGAAGCTGTAGCAGAAAGAACCGTTTCATTCGCTCTCGCTGACAGGCAGACGCAAGCCGGTGCTCTGCTGCAGTTGTTTCAGCAGGGTGGCCAGGGACAGGTTGATCTGCCCCTCCCGCTCACCGATCAGGTTCACCTCCTCCACCTCGATCGGCTGAACGGTGTCGCTGAGCATCGTCAGCAGCGGCTCGAGTTTCTGCAGCAGGAACAATCGTTTGGCGTCATCGCCGGACCGTTTCAGCGACTCCACCAGATCCCGCAGACCTTCCGCCTGGGAGCGACCCTGCTCGACGATCGTGGCCGCTTCACCTTTGGCCTCGGCCATCATTGTCTGGCATTCCGATTCCGCCGGGGCGATCACATCCGCTTCGAGCTGCTGCGTGACCTGCTTGATGCGTTCCTGTTGCACCGGCACCTCAGCTTCGGCACGGGCCAGTTCGGCTCCCACCTCAGCCTGAACCTCCGCCACCAGGGCCTCGCGGCGCGTCAGGGCGTCCTTCACCCGTTTTTCTGCATCGGCCGTGGCAATCGCAAGGTCCTTGTCGAGCCGCCTGAGTGCCGTGATCCGTTCGTTCTCCGCCTGCTTCACCGCTGACTGTGACTTCGCTTCCGCTTCTGCGATGCGGGAATCACGCTTCAGTTCAACCAGTTGCTTGCGGCCGATCGAATCGAGGTAGCGCACATCGTCGGAGATGTTCTGAATCTGCAGGGTGTCGAGCACCAGCCCCAGTTTCTGCAGGTCGTCCTCCGCTTCCTCCAGCAGGGTGCGGGCAAAGGTGACCTTGTCTTCGTTGAGCTGCTCCGGCGTCAGGCTGGCCATCACACCGCGCAGGTTGCCCTCAAGGGTTTCCTTGGCGATGTGCCGAATCTCATCCTGCTCCTTGCCGATCAGGCGTTCGATGGCGTTATGGATCCCGGGCTCATCGCTCGAGATTTTGATGTTGGCAACCCCGGAGACGTTCAGCGGAATGCCTCCCTTGGAGTAGGCGTTATCCACCTTGAGGTCGATGATCATGTTGCTCAAATCGAGCCGCATCACCTCCTCCAGAAGGGGAATGCGTAGGGCACTGCCGCCGCGCACGGTTCGATAGCCGACATTCCGGCCGCTGCCGGTGGTGCGGCGCAGACCGGCGAAGATCAGCACCTCACTGGGCTGACAGATGTAATACAGCTGCCGCAGCAGCACCACGAAGGCCCAGATGCCGGCGGCGCCGGTGAGTCCGATGGCAATGAACATCAGTTGTCTCCTTGCTGAGTCGTGGACAGGGTGGCGAGCAAGTCGATGCCGAGGATCTCCTTCACCTGCTCAAAGAACTGGCGAACCACAACGTGGTTCAGGGCCACGAGGCTGGCGAGGCTGGTGGCGTCGTTGCCATCGAGGCTGGTGATCCGTTTCAGGGTCAGTCGTGAAGGAAGACGCGTGGCCTGGTCGAGCACCATCTCGATCTGCTGAAGCAGGAACACCAGCTCAGCGGTGCTGCCGGCGTCCTCCCACACCTGGGTCAGCAGGTCATTGACCAGGGCGCTGGCCTTCACATCCTCGGCGGTGGCAGCCGCCTGACCGCGGGCGCGCAGTTCCCGCGCCCGTTGCCTCGCCTGGGCAGGCAGCACCTCCTCCGCCTCCAGCCTCAGACGCTCCAGCTCGGAGCGCACTTTCTGCAGCTGTTGCTGGGCCTTCGCTCTTGCTTCCAGTTCCGCTGCCGTCGTGCGTTCCTCCTCGGAACGGGCCTGCTTCTCCATCTGGGCCACCTTGGTGCGCACCGCGTTGTCTTTCTCCAGCACCACGGTGTCGGCTTCGGTGCGGACCACCTCCGCCACTTCTTCCATCTCGGCCTCCTTGCGCTCGGCTTCTCCGATCGCCTCGGCCTCTGCGATTTCCGCATCCCGGACGATCTGGGCCACCCGGCGGCGGCTGATCGAGTTCAGGTAATCCACGTCATCGAAGACACTCTGAATTTTGAGGGTGTCCAGTTGCATCCCTAGTCGTCGCAGGTCATCGCCGACGTCATCGGCGATTCGTTCAGCGAAGCGCAGTCGGTCCTCATTCACTTGTTCCGGGGTGAGCTGGGCCAGCACGCTGCGCAGGTTGCCCTCCAGGTTTTCTTTGGCCACTTGCACGATCTCTTCCGAATCACGGCCGAGAAAGCGCTCGATGGCGTTGTTACGCACATCGGGATCGCTGCTCACCTTCACATTGGCGATCGCCTGGATGTTCAGCGGTGTCCCCCCCTTGGAGTAGGCGTTCTTCACCTCCACCAGCACCGGCAACAACGTGACATCCATGCGGCGGGCTGTTTCCAGAATCGGCTTGACAAAGGTCCAGCCGCCGTTGGCCACCACCCGGTAGCCCTTCATTCCCTGCTGACCCTGGTTGCTGCGGCTTCCTGTGACCACCAGCATTTCGTTGGGCCGGCAGATCCGGATCATCCAGCGACTGATCAGGTTCAGGGCCACCAGAAGAATTAACAGAGCAGTAACACCGCCGATGACCGCCTCGCTCTGGTTGCGGTTGGGGGGAAGGAATGCCGGTGTTGTGGCCTGGGTCTGCAGAACTGGTGGATGCGTCATGGCAGCGGCAGGGCTGACCCCTGGATAGCGCCGATTGGTTGAAGGGGCTTCAGTTCGCGTTTTCCAGCGCTTCCACCTCCAGGGTGTTGGCATCGGCACGGATCACCACAACGTTGGTGTCGCGGGGAAGGCGTCCCTGGCGGCAGCGAGCCGGACGACGGATCAGGCTGCCGCGGACGCTCAGTTCCACAAAGCCCCGCTCGCCGGCCTCAATCGTCAGAGAGACCCTGCCCTGTTGTCCGATCAGGTCATCGCTGCGCACCAGGCTGTCGGCCTCGCGGCGGCCCAGGGTCTTCAGGACTCGATTGGCACCCCATCCCATCAGCAAGCCCATGGGCAGAGCCACAGCGCTGGGGGGAATCCAGGCCCCTGGCGGACTCAACAGCAACATCAGCACACCGCAGAGCCCGAATCCCGTCAGTCCGAAGGACCAGAACGGTGTGCTGAACAGCAAGGACAGGTTGCCCGCCTCACCGTCCAAACCTCCCTCATTGTCGAGGGACAGGCTGATCAGCACGGCCCCGGCCAGCAGGCAGACGAGATAAGCGATGAGCATTGAGGTGTCCTGGAGGAAAGATTCAGGCTGGAGAGATCAGGGAGCTGAGTTCGTCGTCCAAAGCCTGCGTGAGGTGCTGGACGGCGCGACGTCTGTTGTGCCGGTAGTCCTGGAGACGGGTGTGCACCGGCAGGGGATCACCGAGGCTCAACTCCACCCGTTGCGGTCCCAGAGAAGGCCGTGCTGGCCAGGGCTTGGATTCAATCCAGCCGATCGCTTCCTCCACCAGCAGCAGCATCTCCGCCAAACGGTCGAAGTCCGGAGCATCACTGACGTAATGACCACTGACGCTGGTGAAGTGCTCCACCAGCCGCATGCGGCTGAGCTGCAGATCGGCTTCCTGGGCTTCCCAGTCCGCCAGGCCCCGTTCGAGGGTCGGCAGCTGGTCCAGTCCCTCCCGGTAAATGCGATCCCATGCGGCCTGTTCGATGCTGCGGCAGCGCTCCTGCAGGGTGCCGCCGGCCTTCAGCTGAAAGTGCGCTTCCGCTGTGGCCAGACCGTGCAGCCGGTACGCCTCGATTCGTTCCGTCAGGCTTTGACCCTCCGGGGGGTTGAGGCGCTCCAGTTGCTCAAGGGCCGACATCAGGTGGGCACCGATGCGCAGCAATCGGTCCCGGCGTGGGCTGATCGGATCCTCAGCTGGCTTCTTTGAAGGCTCGACGCCGAGATGGGTCTCCAGAGCAGTGAGCCGTTGATCGAGAGCGCCCCAGCGCTGCTGGCGCCAGCTGTAGCGGATGCCAAGCGGCAGCAACTGCAGCTCCCGTCTGTCGTTGGTTTTGGTGAGATCGTCGGCTGCCCAGAAGGCCAGCTGCGCCACCCCCGGCTCTAACGGCGCCATCTCTCCGGAGAGATTGTTGGTGGCGCCTTCCGGTGCCACCACCAGGGCATGGCGGCCCTGCACCAACGTGGCGCGGGCCTGGGCAAGGGCTGGACGGTCGAGTCGGCCGCGGTGAATGGCGATGCCACCGCAACGCTGCAGCAGCCATCCGATCACCGGGCCAGCCCAGATCGGGATGCCGCGGTCGTAGAGGAAGCGGAGCTCCACCGGGCGTGGCAGGGGCTGGAGCAAGGCGGCCGCCTCAGCGGGAATGCGATTCCAGAACAGATCAGCCAGCACCAACGGATCCCGGGTGCTGGGATGGCGGAACGCGATCAGAAGCGTGCTCTGTCCTGCCTGTTGAGCAGCGAACGCCTTCGCCAGACCCTGGGCGGCGTTGCCGCTGCGCAGTTCAAGGCCCTGCAGCCGGAACAGCCGGGGAAGCACCCGTTGAATCAGCCCCTGCACAAGCCTGCTCGGCCGTGTCGGCAACCGGCGCAAGGCCGGTCTGGCGATCAGGGTGGAGGCGCGGGGCATCGGGCCGAAGCCTGGGCCCCCATCCTGATGGCTCTCGCGCAGGCTCAACCGTCGCTTTCATGGTTGAGGATGAACACCACCCTGTCTTGCCCTGCATGGATTGGCTGCTGGAGCCCCTCAGTCATGCCTTCATGGTGAGAGCGCTGTTGGTAAGTGCTCTGGTGGGGGGTGTCTGCGGATTGCTGTCCTGCTACATGACCCTGAAGGGTTGGGCGCTGATGGGGGATGCCGTGTCCCATGCGGTGTTGCCCGGAGTGGTGGTGGCCTATGCCCTGGGTCTCCCCTTTTCGCTGGGGGCGTTTGTCTTCGGGGTGGGTTCGGTGGCGGCGATCGGCTTTGTGAAGCAGAAGTCCCGGGTCAAGGAAGACACCGTGATCGGTCTGGTGTTCACGGGATTTTTTGCTCTCGGTCTGGTGCTGGTGTCCAAGACCCGCAGCAACATTGACCTCACCCACATTTTGTTCGGCAACGTCCTCGGCATCACAGCCGGAGACATTCAGCAGACGCTGCTGATTTCCGCACTCGTGTTGCTGCTGCTGTTGTTGTTCAGGCGGGATCTGATGCTGTTCTGCTTCGACCCCACCCACGCCCGCTCGATCGGGATCAACACGGGTGTTCTTCATTACATGCTGCTGGGCCTGCTCTCCCTGGCGGCGGTGGTTGGCCTCCAGACGGTGGGCATCATCCTGGTGGTGGCGATGCTGGTGACACCTGGCGCCACGGCCTATCTGCTCACCGATCGCTTTGATCGCATGACGGTTCTGGCGGTGATCAGTAGCGTCCTGTCGAGTGTTTTCGGTGTGTTCGTCAGCTACTGGAGCGATAGCTCCACCGCCGGGTGCATCGTCTTGGTTCAAACAGCGCAGTTTCTGCTGGCCTTCCTGTTTGCACCGCGCCATGGCGTGCTGCGACGGTCCAAGGGGCAGTTGACTGGTGACCTCTGACAAACGGCTGATGCAGCGAGTGGCGGTGTCCGGTGCCTCCGGCAAAACCGGATGGCGGGTGGTGGAGGAAGCCCTGCAGCGGGGCATGTCCGTCCGAGCCATCGTGCGGCAGGAGTCCACGTTGCCTCCGGCACTGGCAGCGGCTGAGCGTGATCAACGTCTCGACGTGCAACGACTCGATCTCAATTCGGGTGAGGCGCTCCTGCATGCCTTGAAGGGATGCACAGCATTGGTCATTGCCACGGGAGCCAGGCCATCGATCAATCTCGCTGGTCCACTGCAGGTGGACGCTGCTGGCGTGCAGTCTCAGGTGCAGGCCTGCCGGGCGGTCGGCCTCCAACGGGTGGTGTTGGTGAGTTCCCTCTGCGCGGGTCGCTGGCTGCACCCGCTGAATCTGTTCGGTTTGATCCTGGTGTGGAAACGACTGGGTGAGCGCTGGCTGGAGCGAAGTGGCCTGGATTGGACCGTCGTCCGTCCGGGTGGCCTCAGTGAGGACGATGGTCGCGCTGAGGCGGAAGGGGTTGTGTTCACGGGAGCGGATCAGCAGCAGAGCAGCAGCATTCCCCGTCGGCTGGTGGCCCGGGTCTGTCTCGATGCTCTGGAGAGTCCGGCCTCCAGTGGGCACATCATTGAAATCACCAGTTCGCCCGATCAGCCGTTGCGCAGCCTGCAGCAGTGGCTCGAGGCCTCTCCTGTTCAGGCCGGCAGTACCTGACGGAAGCCATTGGCGTGCACCACCCGCAGCGGTGTGTCGAACAGCGTGCTGAGCGGCGTGTCCTGAAGCATCTCGTCGGGCGTGCCGTCTCCCACGATCTGGCCCCCAGAGAGAAACAGCACCCGCTGCATCTCAGGAACAATCGTGTCTATGCGATGGGTCACCTGCACCACAGTGGTGTTCTTGCGGCAGAGCTGCTGCAGGGTGCTGAGCAGCTGGTGGCAGGCCTTGAGATCCAGGGCTCGACTCGGCTCATCGAGCACCAGAACCTCCGGAGCGTGCACCAGCGCCCGCGCGATCAACAGACGGCGTTTCTGACCATCCGACAACGTCCCGAACGGTTGTTCGGCGATCGACTGCAGATCCAGTTGTTGGATGAGGCTGTCGCTGAGGTCCCGTTGAGCGGTGCTTGGCACCTGGTCTCGTCCGAGGCGCATGGAGCCGAACAGGCCGCACTGCACCACCTCCCGAGCAGGACAGCCAGCCGGAATGCGTTGTTCCAGCTCACTGGTCACCACCCCCAACCGTCGCCGCAACCGCCAGAGATTCGCCGTTGATGACCCGAACAATTTCAGGTGGGCAGTCGGTTTGACGATCGGATGCAGGCTGCGATCAATCAGCTTCACCAGGCTGCTCTTGCCGGCTCCGTTGGGTCCAAGCACCGTGGTGGATTCCCCCAGTCGCAGCTGCAGCGACAGGGACTGCAGGACCGGCGCACCCCCCAGCCAGGCTTCGCCGTCCTCAATGTCGAACCAGGCTTCAGGCGTCATCCATCTCCGCCAGCAGACGGCGCATGACGATGGACAAGCCTGGGGCGATCGGACGCTGCTCCTGGCAGTGATCACTCCAGATCTTCTCCCTGCAGAGCTCCTCCAGGCTGGCGAGTTTGAGGTCCTGCCCTTCCTTAAGGCACAGCTGTTCCAGGGGCACCGTCAGCACACCGCGGAACACGTGGGCCGTGCGGGTGCCACTGTCATCGCTGAACCAGTGCTGCAGCGGAGTTGAGGGAGCCCAGCTGATTTCCTCCTCCAGTTCGCGCTGAACAGCGTCAGCCGGAGACTCTCCCGACTCGACATGGCCACCGAACAGACCCCAGTGGCCGGGATAAATGATTGAGTCGATGTCATCGCGCAGCTGCAACAGCCAGCGTCCATCCCGATGGAGCACGGCCAGGGCGACGCTGATTGTCATCGCTGGATGGCAGGGTCCTTCACCCATAGCGCCAGGCCACCGCCCCGTCCGCGGGCACAGAGCCAGTGGGCGTCATCGCCGACGGCAATGAGAGCAAAGAAGGGCATCCGTTGGGGTTTGGGCTGGGGCAGGGAGCGCTCGAGCAGTCGGTAGGAACCGAGCATCACGCGTACGCACGAGAAGCTGAATTGCAACAGGGGCCGGCGACCCAGCAGGCAGGCGCTCCCCTCGAAGCGAAGCAGCAGCGGGCCCAGGTTCACCTGGTTGGCGATCCGCAGGCCTGTTTCGTTCTGCTCAAGCTCTAGACAGGCCTTCAGAGTGCGCAGCAGCAGCGTCGACGCCTTCGGTGCTGCCTTGGCTTGACGCGACCAGGTGGTGTTCAGCCACCAGCAGCCAGAGAGGGTCTGGGATGTCAGCCCCGAACCCAGAAGGCGGGCTTGGCGTTCCAGCTCCAGGACAGCTGCGGCGTCCTGTGGGAGATCAGAGGTCATGGGAAGCTTCCGTGACGCCATACTTCCGGATCCAGCCGATGCAGCGCGATCAACCTCGGACACCTGTGTTGATGGATCTTCTGCTGCGGGGCCTGAGGATCGGGGCCAGCACAGTGGCGATTGTGGAACTCCTGCGCAGCGATTGGCTTGGGGGTGGACTGTCGAGCCTGGCCTGGGTGGTGTTTTTTCAGGTGGAACGCCGTCGGGCTGCCGCTGAGCAGCTCGAGCCTTGAGGCATCAGGCCTTGGTCTGAAGGATGGAGTCGATGCAGTTGGGGTGCTGTTTGATGTAGGCGTTGAATTCCATAGCCAGCAGCCGGGCTTCGTAGGCATCGCTGGCGTAAAAGCAGGACTCGAGCTTCTCGCCGTTGGAGTTCTTGTGGCGAACGGTGTAGGGAGTCCGTCCCTCAGTGATTGTTGACATGAGCTCTGAGGTGTGACCCGCTCAACATGACACGTCCAATCTGCCTGATGCCATAACCATTTGTTCATGTTTTCGTTTCAACGCTTCGTAAAGTTCCTGGTATTAATTCATTCGGAGTGAATAATCCAACGCGGGTTTTCACCCGTTTGGGGGATGTGCAGATCGTCCGCTTCGCTGATGCTGAATGCATTCAAGGGAGATCCAAATCCCACACGACCCAGGAGGTCAGCCATGACCACAACCCAAACAGCCCAACACAACACCGTTCAGCAATGTTTGCTGGCCGTCAGCTTCAGTTTGCTTGTTGCAGGTGTTTCAACACCCCTCGCTTTTGAGGCTCCGGTGCATGAACCACTGGAGATCACGCTATGCCGCTTGCAGCTGGTGTCCACGGATCCAACCCTGCGGGTGTTCTGAATCAATCTGTTCCAATCTCATCCCCTGCTCCATTCAGGGGTTTTTTGTTGATTGAATCAAATGCTTCGTCGCTCATTGCGTGCCGTTGCTTCATCGTTTGACCGTCGCGGTCCTGAGTGTTCTGGCTGTTGCGCCTGGGGCGCTCGCCCAGGCCGACTGGAGCCCGAAGCCTGAGCCTCAGGCGATGCAACAGCTGCGTGAGGAGTATCTGCCCGAGCCGGAGTGGCAGTTCATGGATGCCATCCGCAATGCCCGTGTTGAAGCTGCTGAATACATACGAAAGCCTCGCGCTGTGGGGGACACCATGGAGCTCGAGGCCGGCCTGCTGCTGAAGCCAACCGGCCGAGACGAATGGACGAGCAAGGTTGTGCCGATGCGTGCGCTCTGTTCAGACGGTCGTCTGGAACGACGCTCGTCGGATGGATCCTGGTCTGCCTACCCCAGTCGACCGGATACGGCCGTTAAGGTCCGATGGATCTGTTCGCTGCGATGACACGACCGGCTTTCCAGTACGAGCAACCGGAGCGTTTCGGTGAGTCCCTCACCACAGCACGCCCTTGGAACCAGTCGGCGCTGACCTTCGTCGAACGCCTAAATGGTCGTGCCGCGATGGTGGGTTTTTCGGCCGCGGTTCTCGGGGAACTGTTCACAGGCCAGGACATCGTCGGTCAACTGACGGGCGTGGTGCGCTGGTATCTCGAACTGGGTTGAGCCATGCCTGCTGTTCGCGTTCTTGAGGAATCCCAGCGCTACAAGCTGGATGGCAGTGATGACGCGCTGTTTTACAACGAGCCTCGCTTTGTTCATCATCTCGACGCGGGTTTCCGGGCGCGTCTGACGCAGCTCTACCGAGAACGGATCCCTCCCTGCGCCGAGGTGTTGGATCTGATGAGCAGCTGGGTCAGTCATCTGCCGGACGACATCACCTACGACACCGTGGTGGGTCATGGGCTCAACGACGAGGAGCTGGCAGCCAATCCCAGCCTTGATCGCCATTGGGTACAGAACCTCAATCGTGATCAGGTGCTGCCTCTTGAGAACGACAGTTTTGATTGCACCTTGATCGTTGCCGGCTGGCAGTACCTGCAGCAACCGGAAGCCATTGCCGCCGAATTGCTGCGGATCACCCGCCCTCGAGGCCAGGTGATCGTGGCCTTCAGCAACCGCATGTTCTTCACCAAGGCCCCTCAGGTCTGGACCGATGGTGATGACCGTGATCACCTCAGTTATGTGGCTTCGGTGCTGATGGCACAGGGCTGGCCCAAGCCAGAGATCGTGGCGGAACAGACCCGCGGTGAGGGGGTAATGGGACTGCTCGGTGGCAAGGGTGATCCGTTCTTCGCTGTGGTGGCCACCAAGCCCCTGGGTTGATCAGATCAGATCAGTTCCGGATGACTGGGATCCCCCTTGAAGGGCCCTTCAACCTGGGATGTGATCCAACCGCCGTAGAACCCCCCATGCTGGGGAGTCACCCGTTCGCCGTTAACCCAACAGCCATCCATCTGTCCTGGGTAGAGGGCAAACCACCCGGCCAGCTCGCGGAACCGTTCACTGGGGTGGTTGTAAGTCCATACCGCTCGATTAAGCCGCCGCTCTCCTGCCACCACGTCGTAATAGCTGGCCACACCCTTCCATTCACAGAACGACGGCCTCCCCGGGGCGGGAACCAGCAGCACCTGGTTCATGGCCTCCGGCGGCAAGTAATAGGTGGGGGGATGGAAGGTCTCCAGCACCCGCAAACTGCGTTGTGTCTCCACAAGGATTTCGCCTAGAGCCTCCACCCGGATCTGGTCCTGAGAGGCTTCCAACCGTGGTGGACGGGGGTAGTCGCGGACGCGCTCCATGGTCTGGCTGCTGGGTTTCAGGGCTGGGAGTCACGCAGATCACCGAAGCCGGGACCCCCGATCAGTCATTGTGACGCCCTTGTGGTGAGTCTTCCGGTGGCGAAAACGACTGGGCTCGGGGGTGGTGAAGCCGGTAGCGGCGGTTTCGGCGGTGGCGCAGGTTCATCCGGCAAGAAGAGTGCCAAACGCAAGCCGGGCAAAGCCAACCACCGCCGCGAACAGTGTCCAATGGGGCGAGACCCTGATATCGACGCCATCAAGGCCCGCCAGAGCCTTGGCTTGCCTCTGACCGGACGACTCACGGAGCAGCAGGTGAAACGTGCTCACAAACTGCTCGCGGTGAAGCATCACCCCGACAAGGGTGGCGATCCTGAGCTGATGACGCGCTACAACAACGCCCGAGATGTGCTGTTGGAGCCTGAGATGGAAGCCATCGTCGGTTGATTTCAGCGGGCAGATCGCACCAACACCAACCAGCAGATCAGCAGCAGGCCACTCAGGCTGACCACGGTGTAAATCCAGTCCGCGTAAGGGGTCCACATGGATCAGGAGCGATCCCAGACCAGTAACAGCACTGCAAAGACACCGCCAAACACCAGAAACGGTGTGGCGATGGTGACCAGGGACTGGGTGTCCATTCAAAACAGCGCGAGCCCTGTGATCCTCACGGCCCTGGTCCATGGCTGTCAAACAGGAGATACGCACTGAAGTTTTGAGAGTCTGGTTTGGTCAACGAACCTGTCTGGTTAGATCATTCAGAAAAATAATGTGTTAGAGAATCGATATGAGCGATTAAAATGTTCCTAATGGAACAATTTAAAGGTGCGCTCTAAACGTTTTTATATTGTCAAAATCATTTTGTGCTGCGCCGAACTTGTTTTTTATTTGGCGATGGCCGCAAATTCGCGAGTCATTTTCAAAGCCATGCAACTGACGTTTCTGGGCAACACCCACACCAAGTCTTGTACTCCGCAGGTGAAGCCGGATGTTCAGCTCCGTTATCAGGGAAAGGTGTATCAAGCACGCAGGTTGGAAGCTGCTAATGCACTGGCGACAAACGCGATCGCATTAACCTATCGCGGTGTGTCGTATACGAAATGAGGGATGCCGGACCAGAATATTTCTGGTCCGAGACATCTTGATTGAATTCACGTATGGTGGCTGAACTCTTGGGTTTGAGCCATGGCTAGATTGAACAACCCTGTGTTGGATACCAGTATTGTTGTGTTGGCAACAACCGTTGTGTTTGGGGAACGTGTGCTGTTCCCCATGTTCAAAATTGTTGCCTCCATGCTCGAGTCGTTTGTGAACTCGTTGAACGTCACTCATGAGAGCATGCCTCAGTTGGAGATCCCGTCAAAAGAATACGAACTGGTTGAGGCTGTTCAACCTGAAAAGGCATATGTAACGATGATCATTCATGATATAGAATCTAGTTAACAGCTTGGTCATGACCGTTGCATGATCCATTGGCGGCTTGTTAATCGCGGCTCCAGCGATCAGGCCCGCAATCTGAGGGCTCATATTGCTTTTTGGCCAATCTGTAATCGTCTGTGTCGCTAAGCAATTGGTTGCTGGCTTCCTCTTGAGCAATTTGATTGTCAGATGTTGCGATTGTCATGCGAAGGATTGACATCCGTGATCCTAATTTGTTCATTGTTCGCTGTATAAACTCACATTCCGTTAATGCATGGCTCGGTGTTGCCATGACGCCTGTTGCTAACGCAACAAACCAGCAGCAGCCCTTAACGCCTGTCATTCAATTTGAATTCGTTGAAGACAGCCTCCGCCTCGGCGTAATCCTTGCGCTCTCTTAGCTCATAGATGAGAGATTTCCACCAGTCCCAGGTGTCCATCTGAATTAGCTCATCCAGAATCTGTTCCCGCATGATCAATCTGCGATTGCTTGAACGCTAGGAAGAGATCGCGATGCGTCAATTGGTGTTCACAACTTGATAACAAGCGGCTGATTTCAGCGGATCAGATTGGCCTTGAAGAAACCTGAGCCCAAGCCAAAACTTTGCTTTTTGTCCTGGTGGAGGGTGATGGATAGGTCGAAATCAAGCAGTCCGTGGGCTTCGATAGCCTCACGGCTGAGTTGTCCCGTGTTGATGCTTTCGTAATTCGAGAGGATGCTGTCTCGGTTCTGTTCCAGAAAATTGATCAGCTGCTCAAGCAGGAATTGTCGCCATTCCTCTTTTTCCTTCTCCTTCAGTGGTTGAACCTGCTCTTGAGTCATCCCTGGTTGAAGCGGCTGTCCAGCCATCGTGAAAATATGTATGCCGTGATGAACATGGGTAGGTACACCACCCACATGTTGTCCAGATCCAGGGGGCTGTTGTTGACCAACGTCAAGGCGACGTAGCTCAGCACCATGTAGATCGACACACGGCGCAGCGCCGGAAATTTTTGAAACATGCGGCCCTAACAACTGTGGACGTTCTAGCCGGTATCAGCGGCTTGTCGTCTCCATAGCCCTTGTCGCGTCTGGGATGGTCTGATGGTCGTTATGGACATGCCTGGTCCTCTTATTTGTTGTGATCGACATATTTGTTGCCCAGTCGATGCCGCCCCTGTAGCAGAAGGGAACCTGAGTCATGAATTTGAACCGATACATTCTTCGTGACGGACAGGTTGTGACGTCATCCCAACCATCGGAAGGGATGGATGTGTATTGCTACCAGGAGAGGAGTGGTGCCACCACCTGCATGTTTCTCTCAGACCGGGCCGAGGTGGCTTTTCTGATGAGTTGTGGTGAGGATCTGAACGTCAGCTTCACGGGGAACCGTTGAAGTCAGCCCTGGTGGAGGTCTCAGATCAACCGGTAGCCATACCAATCAGGCCGGTCCGATGGATCATCACCCTCGTTCACCAGTGTCAGTCGGAGACTCCACTGCCCGTTGCCGTCGATCGGCAACAGGTCGTCGAGCTCAGGTTCCTGCATCACGCTGTGCAGATCGTCTTTGTGGATCTGTTCGAGTCCCTTGAGCCAGCGACGCTTGGCCGCCGCTTTGGCGCTCGCTGTGGATCGAGCCACTACCAGTCCGAAGTGATGACGTTCCGCCATTGAGCTGGGGTCATAGGCCCCAAGATTGACAAACCAAAGCTTCGCCGTGCCATCGGTCTTCTTTTCCCTCGACGCAAGAGGGCCAGGGAGCACCTCAACCAGGTGGTTGTCGATACGTTCGACAGTGCGATAACTGTCGAGATGCAGTCCGCGGCGAAGTCCGATCCATTGCTGAATCAACTGGGGGTAGGTGTCTTCAATCTCCTCTCCCACCACCCATCGCACGTCGTGCTGCTCGGTATGGCAACCCCGACAACGACCTCCCAGCACCACCAGAAACAGCTTCATCTCAACGAAGCCACTCCAGCAACAACCCGATCATCAGGGATGCGCTGATCAGCGGCAGAGGTTTCATTCGTCCAGTCACGCTCAGCCACAGCGCAAGGCTGAACAGCAGAAGCTGCACCCAGATCACGCCACTCTCCACAGCTGTCCATGTCAACGGAACTGCAGCCGCTGCGACGGCTCCGGGCACGCCCGCCAGCAGACCACTCAGCACCGTTTTCACCGATGGTCGTTGGCGGAGCCGTTGCAAAAAGGATGCCCCCACAAGGATGAACGCAAAGCTGGGCAGGAAAATGGCGGCTGTTGCCGTGCAGGCAGCCAAGACAGCAAACGAGACTCCCCCTTCCTGCCAGGCGGCCTGGTAACCGACGAAAGCACTGGTAAGAACCACAGGGCCAGGTGAAATCTGACCGATCGCGACGCCGTCGAGGAATTGAGCGGAGTTCAGCCAGCCCAGCGACACCACCTGCTGCTCAAGCAGGGGAATGATCACCAATCCTCCGCCAAACACCAGTAGGCCTGTTTTGAAAAACACGGCGAATAACTGGCCCAGCAGGCCCCATGAGCCAAAAAGCAGGGGAGCTGTGGCCAGGGGGACCGGTGCCAACAGTCCAGCGTTGCCTGCCGAAGGTGGCGTTGGTGCTGATGGCGTTTGTGCGATCAGCCATCGGCTCAGACCGGCCAGCAACAGCAGACCACCAGCTGGAAATGTCAGGGGGCTGAAGCTGTTGAGCAGTCCACCGAGCATCACTAGACCAGCTGTGATGCGTTGCCATCCAGCCCTGCGGTTGCGCAGGAGCTTCCAGGCAAAGGCCCAGATGATGGCTGCGATCACCGGTTGCAGCGTCTGCAGTGCCGTTGTGAAGCTGGGGATGGATTGCCCGTTGCGCCAGAGCTCACTGAGGGCCAGCACGATCAAAAGGCCGGGCAGCAGAAAACAGATCCCACTGATCAACCCCCCCGGCAAGCCACGTTGGAGCCATCCCAGGTAGATCGCCATCTGGCTGGAGGCGGGACCAGGCAGCGCTTCACAGAGACCCAGGCCTTCATCGAAGCGATCGGCATCAACCCAACCTCGGCTGAGCACGATCTCCTCCCGAAGCATGGCGATGTGAGCCTGGGGACCACCGAAGCCAAGGAGTCCGATCCGCAGGTAGAGGGCGATGAACGTGGCCCAGGAGCTGGTCACGCCGATGCGACGACTTTTTTCTGCTGATTTCTGTAGTTCTCCAACACGCGATTGGGAATCACTGCCTCCTCGGGATGATCGACCAACAAGTAGTTGAGAATGGCGGCAGCGCCCCCTGGATTGGTGGCAAACGGCACCTGATAAACGTCACACAGCCGTCCCAGCGCCTCGATATCGGCGTGGTGGGGATGGGCGGAAAGTGGATCGCGAAAGAAGATCATTCCAAGAATGCTGCTTTCGGAAATCATTTTTCCAATGGCTTGATCTCCGCCAAGAGGGCCAGAAGCCACCTTCTTAGAGAGCATTAAACCTGTTTCCTGATACAGCTTGATACCTGTCGTACCTGTGGCGATTAGATGAAAACGCCGTAATTTGTCTTGATGATTTTTTGCAAATTCCATCAAGCTAGGTTTCATTTCGTTGTGCGCAACAAGAGCGAGAAATCTTCTTTCGTCTGTGAAACTGATTCCCTCAACTTCGTGCAATCGCTTGCGGTGCAAGTTATTAAAGTACTGTTTTAATTTTTGTGCTGCTTTGCAATTTTGCTGAAGAAAGTTCTCGAAATGCTTCATTTCGAGCCGCGCCACAACGGTTTCCAAAGTGGCAGATGCCTGCTCAAAGCTGGTTCCATCTTCCGAAAAGGCTCCTCGCCGAAAGTTTGCCCAGGATGAAGTTTGTCGATTTCTGTCCCGTCGTGGCTAAGTCGAACCTCGCCGCTGACCACGATGAGCAGGCTGCAATCGGGTTCGCCTTCTGGCCTTAAAACCATATCTGCGTCGACAGTCTCGACCCCAAGGTGGGGAACAAGGGCAATAATGTCATCATCACTCAAAACGTCAGTGAGAACACTGCGCGTGCTGAGAAACTCGATCAGTTGAATTGTTTTGATGGATCTAAAGCCTCTCCGCCGAGCTTAGGCAGATTGACTTTCATGAGCAAATCAATGGGAAACCATTTTGCTGTCGTGCAAACAACTGAGCAGTTGTGGACGTTTGCCGTCTGCCATGTGCATCGAAGAGACAAAGGCTCGGCAGCAGCGTTCTTCCGAACAGATCTTCACCCAGTAGCCAGCCCCATCCTCAGTCGGAACAACATCGAAATTGGTGGAGTTGGACATCGTGAAAACGACTAAGGCTCTCTTTAAACGGGATCTCCCGATGGTCGTCAACCCGAACAACCACCCATTGCTTGGTCAGTGTTCCCGCCGCAGGGCTTCATCCCGCATCCGTTGAACCCGTTCCAGCACGGATTCATTGCTCATGCGATTGTTGAGTCGCTCCACCAGCAGGGGAAAGGCGAGGGGTCCTGGTCGGGGGGTTGAAACGTGCAGCCATTCCTGTGAAGCGGCGCGTTCCAGAGCTGCCTCGAGCCGCGGCAGTTCCAGTTGTTCCTCCAGCACTTCGCGCTGGGCTTGGCGCAGCAAACGATTCTCCGGTTCATGGCGGCTGAACACGTCAAATAGCAGCGACGCACTGATCTGCAGCTGTCCAGTACTCTTGCTCGACCCCGGGAAGCCGCGATTCATCAATCCAGCGATCTGGGCGATGGCTCGGAAACGCCGCCGTTGCAGTTCCGAGAGGTTCAACGCGTTCTGCAGATCTCGTTTGAGGTTCTGACGGTCCAACAGCAATTCGCTGTGATCCTCCAGTAATTCAGCCATGGGGTAGCCCTTCGGGGCCAACAGCTCAAAGCCGTAGTCGTTGACGGAAACCGTGATGGTTCCCCGCTCCAGGCGGGTGAGACGGGAGGCCCAGAGGAAGCCGATTCCCTCATGCACGAACCGACCCTCAAAGGGGTAGGCGTAGAGGTGTGTGCCCTCCCGTGTGGAGCAGGTTTCGATCAACAGCTGACCGATCCTTGGCAGCACGGAGAGATCCTGCTGGCGTTCGAACAGGGGCTCAAGTGCCTTCAGTTCCAGTGTGTCGAGCTCGCCGCGGCTGGCCCGGTCCACCTCCAGGCGGAGGTGATGCGTCAGGAGGTCAGACAGCGCCATCTGACCGCCGGCCCAGGCCGGCACCGTACGGGTCTTGCGGTTGCTCACCTTGACGTATGCGGTCATGTCTCTCAGCCGTACAAACTCCAGCTGCCGGCCGGAAAAGAAGAACACATCCTTCGGCTTGAGCTGACTGATGAACGTTTCCTCCACGTGACCCAGAACGGCTCCACGCACAAAACGCACCGTGATCGCCGGAGCCGCCGTGATCGTGCCGATGTTGAGCCGATGCAATCGGGCAATCGCCTTTTCGCGGATGCGATATCGGCCCGTTTCCTGGTCCCATTCCAGTTTTCGGTAGCGGGGATAGGCCGTCAGGCATTCGCCGCCCTGTTCCAGAAACAGCAGGCACCAGTCCCAGTCTTGTTGCGTCAGATCGCAGTAAGCGGCGCACTGGCGAATCGACTGCAGTGTGTGATCGGGATCAAATCCAGGCCCGCAGGCGAGGCTGGTGAGGTGTTGCAGCAGCACATCCAACGGTGCATGTGGTGGCTTGCGCTGTTCCACCAGCCCTTCGTCGAGGCCGCGCCGCACGGCACTCAGTTCCAGCAGTTCGAGGGCATTGGTGGGCATGAACAGCACCTGTGAGGTGCCGCCCGGCAAGTGGGCCGAACGGCCAGCTCGCTGCAACAGCCGCGCCAGGTTCTTGGGGCTGCCGATCTGCACCACCTGTTCCACCGGTTGGAAATCAACGCCAAGATCCAACGAGCTGGTGCACACCACCCAACGGATGCCGCCGGCCTTCACGGCCGCTTCAATCGCCTCCCGTTCACTGCGGTCAATGGCGCTGTGATGCAGGGCCAGGGCGTCCTCCATCTCCGGGCAGGCGAAGCGAAGGCATTGGTGCCATCGCTCCGACTGGTTGCGGGTGTTGGTGAACAGCAGCGTGCTGACCCCTGGATTGAGCCGCGCCACCAGCTCTTCGTACATCCGTAGCCCCAGGTGCCCGGCCCAGGGAAAGCCGTCAACCGTCTCCGGAAGGATGCTGTTGATGTCGGTGCTGCGGGCAGGGGCGCCCCCCACGATGAGTGGGTCGCCCTCCGTGCCAAGGGCATGACGTGCTGCCTGTTCCAGGTTGCCGATGGTGGCGCTGATGGCCCAGGTCTGCAGTTGGGGCCGTTGTTGCCGCAACCAGCTGAGGCAAAGCTCCGTCTGGCTTCCGCGCTTGCTGCCCATCAACTCGTGCCATTCATCCAGCACCACCGTGTCCAGACCACTGAACAGCTCCTCCGCCTTCGAGTTGCTGAGCAGCAGCGTCAGGGATTCCGGTGTGGTCACCAGAATCTGTGGCGGCGATTTCAGTTGTTTTGCTCGTTCACTGCTGCTGCTGTCGCCATTGCGGATGCCCACGCGCAGGGGCCATTGCATCGCCTCGATCGGTTCGCGGATAGCAAGGGCGAGATCACGGCTCAGAGCCCTGAGCGGGGTGAGATACAGCAACCGAATTCCTTTGGTCGTGCTCTCGTCCGCCAGAATCCGGGCGATTGGTCCCATCACCGCAGCGAAGGTCTTGCCGGATCCTGTGGGCACCTGGATCAGGCCGCTGCGACCCTCGAGGTAGGCCTCCCAGGTGACCTGTTGAAAGGGCAGTGGTGTCCAGCCTTGGTGGTCAAACCACTCATGGATCGGGTCGAGCGCGTGCACAAGCTCAGTTGACTTCAAGCAATGTTGAATC